>NZ_JBBMRC010000001.1:0-816794 GCF_038900375.1 Psychroserpens sp. AS72
TGTTGGGATGATTATCAGTTTAATACTGGAACATGTGCTTGGGAAAATCTAGGTACAGAACCAGTAGAGCCAACAGCAACAAACTGTTGGGATGATTATCAGTTTAATACTGGAACATGTGCTTGGGAAAATCTAGGTACAGAACCAGTAGAGCCAACAGCGACAAATTGTTGGGATAATTATCAGTTTAATACAGGAACGTGTTCATGGGAAAACCAAGGAACAGAACCAGTAGAGCCAACAGCAACAAATTGTTGGGATGATTATCAGTTTAATACTGGAATATGTGCTTGGGAAAATTTAGGTACAGAACCAGCAGAACCAACAGGATTAGAGTGTTGGGAAACTATATCATTTAATACTGGAACATGTTCATGGGAAGTTTCAGGCACACAACCAGTAGAGCCAACAGCAACAAATTGTTGGGATGACTATCAGTTTAATACTGGAACATGTGCATGGGAAAATCAAGGTACAGAACCAATAATTCCAACAAGTTTAGATGCGATTTCTATATCAGATACTACAGCAACAATTACTTGGGATGATTTATCACCATTTGAATATGATATAAGATATCGTGAGGTTGGAAGTCCAACATGGATTGATATTTTAGATATAATAACAAATTCGCAAGCATTAACTGTACTTACACCATTTACACAATATGAGGTTGAGGTTCTTAGTAAATGTTCAGCTTCTGAAACATCAGGATATTCAACAACTTTAACCTTTGTTACTCTAGAATCTGAGCCTGCAGATTATTGTGATTCTCAAAGTAATAATTCTAACGAAGAGTATATTAGTCGTGTGCAATTAGGAGATATTGATAATATATCTGGTTCCCAAAATTATTCAGATTTTACGAATATTTCAACAGTTTTACGAAAGGGAACTACACATACAATTACCATAACACCTACTTGGAACCCTACAGTATACAATGAATCTTATGTCGTATGGATAGATTTTAATAAGGATGGTGATTTTATTGATGCAGGAGAGCAAGTGGTAACAGTCGAACCAACGCAAAGTGCATTAATAACCGCAAACTTTACAATACCTGTAGATGCTATGGAGACTAAAACGAGAATGCGTGTTACAATGAAATATAATGCAACCTCAACTCCTTGTGAAGCATTTGATTTTGGAGAAGTTGAAGATTATACATTAGTCATAGTTGGGTCTAACGATCTAATTTACACAAATAGCGCATGGACACCTTATGCACCCTCACCTACAACAAATACTGATAATGCATTTGTATTAGATGGAACTTATACAGTTACAGATGACATACAAATTAATAATATGAGTGTTTGTGTTGGAGCTGGAATTGTTGTTGAGAAAGCAAAAGCTATGACAGTTAACGGAATTTTAAAGACAGCTAATAATGTAATATTAGAATCAGATTCTAATGAGTACTCAAGTCTGTTTGTTGAAAATTTTGTTGTCGGTACAGCACAATATAAAAGGCATGTCAATGCTACAGCAAGTACTGGTGGTAATGACTTAATTGCTCCACCAGTTTATGGAGAATCGTTTATTGATTTTAGATCAGAAAATTCAAATATTTTAAGTAATTCGGCAAATACATTATTCTTATTTGGACCTTTTGATAAGACGATAGATTCTTATTTATTATATACTGATACAGAAACTGCACCACTAGAAGCTGGTATTGGTTACAGGGCAGCATCAACAGATGCAGGTACATTTACCTTTACAGGTCAAGTTAAAATAGGCGATTTGAGTGTGCCAGTTGTTAATGATGGACCAATAAATCCAGAATGGAATTTAATAGGAAACCCTTATCCTGCATATTTGGATCTTAGCGAATTTTTAGCGACCAATAGCGCTCAATTTGATCTACTGAGAGCTGGAATATATGGTTACAATGGTTATGCGTCTAATAGTTGGACGATTTGGAATCAAGCCTATGCAGATGCTAATCCTGGTACGTTAATTACACCTGGACAAGGATTCTTAATTGCTTCTGCAACAAATAACGGTCAAATAGAATTTACTGCGTCAATGAGACGTACAGGTAATGTTGATGATTTTATCTTCGGAAGAACTGACAATAGCTCTACAATTAATCACTTACAATTACAACTAGAGAGTGTACAAGGTGGAGCATATAAAACAGATTTCTATTTTACAGATAATGCTTCTAATGGAATGGATTTTAATTACGATGCTGCCATCTACGGAAATGTAGCACCTTCAAATTTCGCAATCTATTCACATTTATTAGAAGAGCATTCTGGATTTGATATGGCTATACAGTCGCTTGGATATGATGCACTTTCTAATGCAATTATTCCATTAGGTATTCATATTTCCGAAGGACAACAATTAACAGTAAGTATATCTGAAAGCGATTTGCCAGAGAATGTTCAAGTGTATCTAGAAGATACCGTAAATAATAGCTTTACGCTTTTAAATGATAGTGATTATATAATTACGCTAGGTGAAAACCTGAGTAGTATGGGACGATATTTCCTTCGTTTTGAAGAAGAAACGTTGAGTACAGGTTCAAATGACTTAAGTGATTTGAATATATATACGACGACGCACCCCAAAGCATTATTTGTAAAAGGTCAGTTATTTGAAGATACACAATTGTCAATTTTTGATCTTCAAGGAAGATTAATTAAAACAATGGTTTTAAGTGCAAGTGAAACGAATCATCGTATTGATGTCTCATCACTTAATACAGCTGTTTATATGGTAACATTAAAAAATAGTTCTCAAGAAATAACTGAAAAAGTTGTGATCAAATAATTTTAATTCTATTTAATTAATTGATAAAAAGAAGTCTGGAATAAATCCAGACTTCTTTTTTTGCTTTATTCTTACTTCAGAATATATTACTAATAGGTTATATAAATTGCTAAATTATTACCATTTGTAGGTTTAAACTTACACACTTTTACTGATAATCCAATTCGCTATTAAGAACTATAAAATTTCAATAAAAGATAGTAATTTAATCGTCTCTATATCACTTCGAATAGTTTCTAAAACGATTCGTTTGTATTAAATCCCTATTAGAAATGTTTAAAAAATTATTTTCACTTGCAACTGTCTTAATTATTATTACGTTATTATTTTTTATTGTAAAAAATGATGAGTCAAATAATAATGAGCCTACAATAGAACAACAAAGACTACAACTTAAAAATCATTTAGTAAATAGTCCTTTTACAGAAACCTTGACTTGGGATAAGAAAAAGAGAAAGCTTAACGGGTTGCCTCCAAACCGATATTTTGAGCAACTATGGGAATTGTCGATTAACCCAACAACAGGTAAGTTGGATGATGGTGAATTAACGATTTTAAGAGAACAAATCATTCAGCAAAGAAATTCATCAAGAAATCCTGGTGATGTCAATAATGCTTGGGTAGAACGTGGTCCAAATAATATAGGTGGAAGAACTCGGGTTATAATGTTTGATCCAAATGATGCTTCAAACAATATAGTGTATGCTGGAGGTGTAAGTGGTGGACTTTGGAAAAACACCAATATTACCAGTGCAGCATCAACTTGGGCAAGAGTAGAAAATGTGCCAGGCAATTTATCTGTAACTTCTATTACTGTAGATCCAAGAGATTCTAATACCTGGTATGTTGGAACAGGAGAACAATATACAGCAGGTGATGTGGTTGGTAATGGTGTATATGTAACTACAGATGGTGGTACTACATGGAATGCAATTAACATTCCGCCTGCAGATAATGGAGATATAAACTTTAGTACTGCTAATTTATTCTTATCAGGATTATATTTTGTTAATGATATTATTGCATGGGATAATGGCACGTCTACAGAATTATTTGTTGGTGTAGGAGCACATCTTTATGGTGATTCTTCTAATCCTACAAATTGGTTAGGTTTACAATCTGCTGGGTTATATCGTTCAATTGATAACGGATTAAATTGGAATCGAATTGAATCTACAAATATGCAGTATGATTTTAGTGGAGATAACTATTATTATATACCTAATGACTTTGAAATAGGTGCTGATAATAAGTTATGGATGGGAACAATAAGTACACCAGGAATTGGTGCAATTGGTGGAGGACGTGTTTTTAGCTCTACAAATGGAAGCACTTGGACAGAAGCTGCAGCATCTCCTCTTGCAGATTCTGATAGAGTAGAACTTGAATGTTCGGCAACTAATGCTAATAAAATTTATGCATTAACTGAAGGTTCAACATCACCTGTACATATCTATGAAACTACAAATGCCTTTACAAGTATTTCTAGTTTGAGTTTACCAAACGATGCAGATACAGATATTGATGCAAATGATTTTTGTAGAGGACAAGCATTCTATGATTTAGTTATTGAAGCAGATCCAGAAGATGACGATATATTTTATGTTGGTGGTATAGATTTATTTAAAACCACAAATGGTGGTTCAACATACACGCAACTTTCACATTGGTATGGAGGTTTTGGGTATCAATCAGTTCATGCAGATCAACACTCTATTGCTTTTGCTAATAACTCATCTACTAGAATGCTTTATGGAAATGATGGAGGAATATATTACTCCAATAATGCAGGCGGAAATATTAATGCAAGAAATAATGGTTATAACGTTACCCAATTTGTAAAAGCTGGAATAGGTCCTGATGGAAATGGTGATTTAAACGGAATATTTTCCGCAGGAGCTCAAGATAATGGTACGCAAGCATTTAGAGATGGAAATACTGCTCCTGGAGTTAATTCTTCCGAAGAACTAAGTGATGGAGATGGATTTTATACATTTATAGATAAGGATGGCGATTATGCAATTGCAACATATGTCTATAATGTAATTTATAGATTTGATTTACCTTGGAATGGTCAAGGTCGTATAGATGGAGCTGCTACAACTCTAGCTAGTAGTCAAGCTACAGGAGATTTTGTAAATCAAATGGGTTATGATGATGAGGCTAATAGATTATTGTCAAATAATTCTTCAGGAACCAGTTATTCAATACGAAGTATAAACGTAAATAATGCATCTAGCGGAACGTTCACAAACAATAGCTTAACAGCTAAACCAACAGCGTTTAGAGCATCACCTTTTGCTACAAACACTTGGTATGTTGGTTCGGCAGATGGAAGCTTATATAGATTAACGAATGTCACAAATTCTTCTGCTACATGGTCTGCAATTGCAACACCTTTTGTAGGTTCAGTATCTTCAGTAAGATTCGGTGAAACAGCTAACGATCTAATTGTGACTATGCATAATTATGGAGTAACAAGTGTTTGGTATTCACCAGATGCTGGAGCAAATTGGGTAAGTAAAGAAGGAAATCTTCCAAATATACCTGTTAGAGATTTTCTTCAAAATCCTTTAGTACCAAATGAAGCTATAATTGCAACGCAATTAGGAGTTTGGCAAACTCAAGATTTTAATGTAACCAGTCCTTCATGGTCACAAGCTTATAATGGTATGAGTGATGTGAGTGTAACATCATTAGATTATTGGGATGTAAGTGGAGATGATACAACAAATCAAGTGATAGCTTCTACTTATGGTAGAGGTGTATTTACAGGAACGTTCACAGAAGTTGTAATTCCAGATAGTGAAGCACCAACTGCTCCAACAAATTTGGTCGCTAGTAATATTACAAGTAATTCGGTAGATTTAAATTGGGATGCTGCCACAGATAATGTTGGTGTTACAGAATATGAAATATATCAAGATGGAATTCTTATCGCAACAGTACCAACGATTACTTATCAAGTTATAGGATTAACTCCTTTAACCAATTATGATTTTTATATCATTGCTAAAGATGCTGCAGGAAATAGTTCACCTCAAAGTAATTTGGTTAACATTACAACTTTAGAACCAGATACCGAAAATCCTACAACACCTTTAAATCTTTTGGCTAGTAATATAACCGAAACAACAGTAGATTTAGAATGGGAAACTTCAACCGATAATTCTGGAAATATTTCATATGATATTTATCAAGATGACGTTTTCATAATAAACGTATCAACAACAACTCATCAAATCACTAGTTTAACTAGTGATACAATTTATAGTTTTAAAGTCAAGGCTAAAGATTCATCAGGTAACGAATCTGAAGATAGTAACGAAGTAGCAATTTTGACATTATCTAGTGTTTTAGATTATTGTATTTCAGAAAGTACAAACACAAACGATGAATATATTAGTAGAGTACAATTAAATACGATTGATAACACAACAGGACCAACGTTTTATTCTGATTTTACAGCAATTTCAACCACGCTAAGAAAAGGAACGCAATACACTATTAATATAACTCCAACTTGGACAGGAACACTTTATAATGAAGGTTATGGTGTTTGGATTGACTATAATAATAATGGTGAGTTTACAGATGTAGGAGAAGAAGTGTTTACAGCATCTCCTAGTCAAGATACTCCAGTGAGTGGAAGTTTTACAATTCCACAAACTGCTTCAGAAACTAATTTAAGAATGCGAGTTACATTAAGATATAATGAAACACCTGGACCTTGCGGTTCATTTACGTATGGAGAAGTAGAAGATTACTCAGTAAATATAACAGGCTCTGGAGATTTAATTTACACAAATAATACATGGACGCCTTACAATCCATCACCAACCACAGGAGCAGATAATGCTTTAGTTTTAGATGGGACGTACAATCTTACAGGAGACATTCAACTCAATAATATAAGAGTGTATGATGGTGCAAGTATGGTTATTGAAAAAGCACAATCCCTCACGTTAAATGGTGATTTAATTAGTAAAGATAATGTAGTTTTGGAGTCCGATTCTAATGAATACGCAAGTTTGATTGTTGCAAATAATGTCGTCGGAAATGTGCAGTACAAAAGACATGTCAACACAACAGCAAGTTCAGGAGGTAACGATCTTATTGCGCCTCCAGTTTTTGGAGAACCATTTAATATTTTTCAAACCGCAAATCCAAATATTATTAGTAATACAGCGAACACGTCATTCTTATTTGGTCCATTTGATAAAGTTACAGACACCTATGTGTTGTATTCAAATACTGAAATAGCTCCAATGTACGCAGGAAAAGGATATCGATCTGCATCTACCGATGCGAGTACATTTACATTTACAGGATTGGTAAATACTAGAGATATGAGTGTTCCTGTAGTTATTTCTGGACCAACAAATCCAGAATGGAATTTAATAGGAAATCCTTATCCATCTTATATCTATTTAGCCGATTTTTTAAGTGCAAATAACGCTAAACTAGACTCACAACGTTCTGGTGTTTATGGTTATAATTCAAATGGCTGGACGATTTGGAATCAAGCCTATTCAGATGCAAATCCAAATGCTAAAATAACACCTGGTCAAGGATTTTTAATCGCTTCTGCTACAAGTCAAGCGCAAATTAATTTTACATCAGCTATGCGAATTACAGGTAGTGATGATGATTTTATCTTCGGAAGACAAGGTAACAACGTACCAATTTCGCATTTAAAATTAAAACTAGATAATACATCTAATTCGTATGATACAGATTTCTATTTTACAGAAAATGCATCTTTAGGGTTAGACCCTAATTATGATTCAGGATTGTTTGGAGGTGCGCCTTCATTTTCGATGTATTCACATTTAGTTGAAGATAATATTGGACGAAATTATGGCATTCAATCAATTGGGTCATCAAACTTGAACAATGTGACGATACCTTTAGGTGTTCATATTTCCGAAGGACAACAAGCAACAATTAGTATTTCAGAAACAACACTTCCTGAAAATGTTGAGGTCTATTTAGAAGACAACTTAACCAATACATTTACATTATTAAATACGTCAGATTATGTGTTTACAGCCAATACAAATATCACTGGTACAGGACGTTTCTTTTTGAGTTTCGCTGAAAATACGTTGAGTGTAAACACAAATTTTTCTAATAACATTGAGATTTTCACCTCTACAGAACCGAAAACAATTTTTGTAAAAGGACAACTCTTTGAAGATACAGCATTGACAGTTTTTGATATTCAAGGTCGTGTAGTAAAAACAATGATTTTAAATGGTTCTCAAACGCTAAATCGAATTGATGTATCTTCAGTTTCTAAAGGTGTTTATATTGTGAGTTTGAAAAACGGAATGCAGGAAAAGACTGAGAAAATTGTTGTTAAGTAGCTGTTAATCAAAAACATCTGGTAGATTTATGATAAATCATAAGCATACAAAAATTTAATTAAATAGTATAAAAGCCACAATTTTAGTGGCTTTTATATTACATATAGTTTTTAAGACTCAACCTCTACATCATTTCTTAAAAGCTTTTATAAATAGCTTAAAAAGAGTATTAAATCTTAATCGTTAAACTATTAATAATTTCACACCTATAATTCGTAATTGTAGTAGTTTTCTTCAATAGTGATGTGGGAAAACCGTAGTAATTATTTAATTGAATGTTGTTTGACGAAAACGTTATAGTAAAATTTTCATATTAATATTATTTTAATACTTTCAAGGGATTTTTAAAAATAATAAACCTAAAAACTTATCAATTAGTATGAAAAAAATCTATTTTAATGGTATTTGTGTAATTTTATTAATGTTGTCTGTTCTAACATCATATTCACAAACCAATCTTCAAAAAGAACAAATTACGAGTCGATATGACAATCAAGCGATTCAAGAATTAAGTAAAAAACTTAATGAACAATCTAAGGCACAAAAAGACAGAGCTATACAGATAGCGTTATTAAATGGTTGGCCTCTCATCATTAAAACTGAAGATTCTTATATGGAACTTCAAAGAATTTCTCCAGAAGGGAAACCAATTTACTATACAACATTTAATGTTGCAGCTGCAAAATCAACCAGAGCTAATCATTTAAATTCTGGAGGTTCATTAGGCTTAAATTTAGATGGACAAAATATGATAGCTCATGTTTGGGATGGTGGATTGGCAAGAACTACACACCAAGAATATGATGGACCAGGAGGAAATAATAGATTTTCAATTGGAGATGGAACGACAGCATTACACTATCATTCAGCTCATGTCACAGGGACCATAATTGCTTCTGGAGTAGTTGCTAACTCAAAAGGAATGGCACCACAAGCAGACGCAGTAGGTTACGATTGGAACAATGACACCTCTGAGGCAACTACTGCTGCAGGAAACGGGATGTTAATCTCTAATCATTCTTATGGTTATGCTGCTAGAAATTCAGCAGGTCAGCCACAATTACCAGATTATTATTTTGGTGGTTACATCACAGATTCAAGAGATTGGGATGAAATTATGTATAATGCTCCATATTACTTAATGGTTGTTGCAGCAGGAAATGATGGTTCAGATAATTCAGCTAATGGTGCGCCTTTAGATGGTAACTCTAGCTATGATAAACTTTCTGGTCATGCAACAGCAAAAAACAACATGGTTGTTGCCAATGCAAATGATGCAAATATTGATACTAACGGAAATCTAGTTAGTGTGACAATTAACAGTAGTAGTAGTGAAGGTCCAACTGATGATTATAGAATTAAACCAGATATCACTGGTAATGGAACGTCAGTTTATTCAACATATGAATCTAGTAATACAGCCTATAATAGTATTACAGGAACATCAATGGCATCACCAAATGTGGCTGGTTCATTATTATTGTTACAACAACACGCTAATAACGTAAATGGAAGTTATTTAAGGGCAGCTACTTTAAAAGGATTAGCTCTTCATACAGCAGATGATGCAGGTTCTAGTGGTCCAGATGCTGTTTTTGGTTGGGGATTAATGAATAGTAAACGTGCTGCAGAAGCTATTACAAATGATGGTAATGAATCTAAAATTGATGAATTAACATTATCTAATGGGCAAACATATCAAATCACAGTAGATTCTGATGGTATAAATGATTTATTTGCTTCAATTTCTTGGACAGATAGAGCAGGTACTGCAACTACAACAGCCAATTCAAATTCGTCTGTTTTGGTTAACGATTTAGATATAAGAGTTACTAAAGGTGGAACAACGTATACACCTTGGAGATTAACAGGAGTCACTACAAATGGAAAAGGTGATAACTCTAAAGATCCATACGAACGTGTAGACGTAGCAAATGCTTCAGGAACTTATACAATTACAATTACGCATAAAGGGTCATTAACTGGCGGAAATCAAAATTATTCTTTAATTGTTACTGGATTATCTGGTACTCCAATAGTTTGTAGCGCAACAACTCCAACAGGATTATCAATTGATGGATTTGGTTCTTCAACAGCAACAGTATCTTGGGATGCTGTCACTGGAGCATCATACGATTTTAGATATCGTCAAGTTGGAACAACAACTTGGACTACATCTGCAGTGTCAGGAACTTCAACATCGTTATCTGGATTATCTTCGGAAACATCATATCAAGTACAAGTAAGAAGTAAATGTTCAGATGGTTCAACATCATCCTATTCTAGTTCTGTAAACTTTACAACTACAGAAGTACAGCTCAATTATTGTACATCAACAAGTAGTAATGTAAATGATGAATATATTAGTCGTGTACAATTAGGAACCATTAATAATTCATCTGGAGCACAGTTCTATTCAGATTTCACGAATATTTCAACAAATTTAACTCAAGGTCAAAGTTATACAATTTCAGTAACTCCAACTTGGACAGGAACTGCATATTCTGAAGGTTATTCAGTTTGGATTGATTACAATCATGATGGTGATTTTACAGATTCAGGAGAACAAGTTTGGTCTCAATCGGCTACTCAAACGTCACCTGTTAGTGGAAGTTTTACAATCCCTTCTGGAACATATTCTGGAAATACAAGAATGCGTGTTTCTATGAGTTATAATGCTATACCTACAGCCTGTCAATCATTCACTTATGGTGAAGTTGAAGATTACACTGTTAATTTAATAGGAGGAACTCCAGATACTACAGCACCAGTTATTACGTTAAATGGAGCTTCAACAATTAATTTAGAAGTTGGTGATACTTACAATGAATTAGGAGCAACAGCAACCGATAATATTGATGGTAATTTAACGTCAAGCATCGTTATTACAGGTACGGTTAATACTAATACCGCTGGAACGTATACAAAGTATTACAACGTAAGTGATGCAGCTGGGAATGCAGCAACACAACTTACAAGATCAATAGTTGTTACGCAACCAGCAGATACGACAGCACCAGTGATTACATTAAATGGAGCTTCAACAATAAACTTAGAAGTTGGTGATACGTATAATGAATTAGGTGCAACTGCAACCGATAATATTGATGGTAATTTAACATCGAGCATTGTTATCACAGGAAGTGTTAATACTAATTCAGCTGGAACATATACAAGGTATTACAATGTAAGTGATGCGGCAGGAAACTCGGCAACACAACGTACGAGATCAATTATTGTCACTCAACCTACTACTGGTGATTGTACAGGTGGAATTACTTCATTCCCATATTCTGAAAGTTTTGAAAACACTTTTGGAGCTTGGACACAAGGTTCTGGTGATGATTTTAATTGGGCAACTAGAAGTGGAAGTACACCATCTGGTAGTACAGGTCCTTCTAGTGCAGATTCAGGTTCATATTATATTTATATGGAATCTTCTTCGCCTAATTATTCAACTAAAAGAGCGATTTTAAATTCACCTTGTTTTGATTTGAGTGCTTCTACTCAAGCAACATTCGAATTTAAGTACCACATGTATGGTGCGACTTCAATGGGAAGTTTGGCATTAGAATTAAGTGATAATAATGGAGCCTCTTGGACAAGCGTTTGGAGCAAGTCTGGAAATCAAGGAAACTCTTGGTTATCAGCTAGTGTAGATTTAGGAGCTTATGTTGGTAGTTCTATTCAATTACGTTTTAATGGAATTACAGGAACAACTTGGCAAGGTGATATGGCTGTAGATGGAGTTAATCTTACTGCAGGTGTTGGATCTGGTGGATGTTCTAACGTTTCATTGTCTATTACTTTTGATAACTATCCGGAAGAAACAGCTTGGAGTGTAATAGACGCATCTGGTACTACTGTAGCCTCTGGAGGAACTTACGCTTCTCAAGCAGATGGATCAACATTAAACATCAACGTTGGCTGTTTAGATACAGGTTGTTATGATTTTATAATTACTGATGTTTATGGTGATGGTATTTGCTGTTCTTATGGAAACGGTTCTTATACCTTAACAAATTCAGATTCTGGAATAACATTGGCTTCTGGAGCACAGTTTACAAGTTCAGAAACTACGAATTTCTGTTTAGGGACTTCAAGTTCAAATTTTGGTGTTAATTCTGGAACAATTTCTGATAATCAAAATCAATATTTTAATATACATCCAAACCCAGTTAAACAAACACTTAATATAGATTTGGTTGGTTATGAAGCACAAAGCTTTGAAATTAAAAACATGTTAGGTCAAACGGTAATGAAAGGACGATATACATCAACGATTGATGTATCTAAGTTTGATGATGGTGTTTATATTTTGCAATTAAATATTGGTGAGAAAACTAAAACACAACGATTTATTAAGGGATAAATACCTTATGAATTAGATTAAATGAAAAGTCCAGATTTTAAATCTGGACTTTTTTTTATACATGTTTTATTTCATTGTCATGCAACAACGCATCACCTCGTAATCTCAAGAAAATCTGTGCCACAGCAATTGTATCTTTTTCACAATAGACAATAATACGATCTACTTCTTTTTCTTTGTAATACACACGATAAACTTCGCTGCCATCAATATCATCTTTAGGTGATGGGATGCCTAAAACGTTAGTCAATAATTTAAGTGATGTATAGGTTTTATAGTCTCCAAATTTCCAGAGTTCTAAGGTGTCTAGATGTGGTACTTCCCAAGGCTTTTTTCCGAAGAGATTTAATTTATAGGGCAATTCTATATTATGAATAATCATACGACGAGCAATGTATGGGAAATCAAACTCCTTTCCATTATGAGCACAAAGCAAATGTTTGTTAGAACTAAAATGTGTGATTAACATATTTTTGAAATCTTTCAATATCTTTACTTCATCACCATAAAAAGAAGTCACTCTAAAGTTTCTTAGATCACCTTCCATTTTAAAATAGCCAACCGAAATACAAACAATCTTACCAAATTCTGCCCAAATACCTGCTCGATCATAAAATTCTTCAGCAGTAAAATCATCACGTCTTTGATATTTTGATTTCGCTTCCCATAGTTCTTGTTTGACCTCGTCCAACTCATAAAAATGCTCAGTTTCTGGTACGGTTTCAATGTCTAAGAATAGAATATTTTCTATATTTAATTTTGTTATCATGCCTTTTCTGTTTTGTGATTAATCGATTTTTAGTTTATTGGAATTTTTAGTTCAGAGAATGACCTAACATTTTATAACCTTCTTCAATATACAATGAAATATCGTTACTAAATATATGTGTATTATTATCTGGAGATTTTCGATGTCCTAATCTTACAATAATTACATTGTCATTTGGTTCTACAATTACATATTGTCCTAAGTGTCCACGCATCATAAAAAAGTCTTTTCCTTTATAATTATAAAGCCAAAAACCGTAACCATATTCTGGACTTGCTGTAAAACGAGGTGTAATAGACTTTGCTACAAATGAAGAATCGAGAATTTGTTGCCCATTCCATTTTCCGAAGTCTTTATACAGCTTACCAAAGCGCGCAAAATCTTTAGCATTACTACCAATACAACAAAAAGCTTTTGCTAATCTATGGTCTTCATCGTCTAATTGCCACAAGGCATTGTCTGACGATCCTAATGGTTTCCAGAAGCTTTCAGACAAATAATTAGATAATGTTTTACCTGTTGCTTTTTCTATAACCATACCTAAAAGCTGTGTGCTTCCACTTAAATATTCATATGCAACGCCTGGAGTTTTAACCACTTTTTGGTTTAAAATAGTTTCAGCAAGATCATCATCATAATTAGCTCTAGCAGTTACAGAAAACGGACTCGTATAATGTTCAACCCAATCTAAACCAGATGCCATTGATGCTAAATCACCAACTGTAGTTTTTGCATAGCTGTATTCAGGATAAAAATCACTTAAAGGTTGATCAAGACTTTTGATATGACCATCCATAATCGCTTTTCCTAGCAAACCAGACACATAACTTTTAGCCATAGAAAACGAATTCGTTTTAGAGTGCTCATCAAAACCGTCGTAATATTTTTCGTACCAGATACTGTCATTTTTAATAATGACATAAGCAATAGTTCCCCAATCTTGATTAGACTTTTCTAAAGCTGAGGTTGCAGCAACGGTATTGTAGTTTTTATGATTTGACCAAGCATCTGTATTATCTCCTTTTTTAATGGTATCACTTTCAAAATATGGGAAATCATCAATAAATGCAGTTTTGTGACCAGTAAAATAGACCACACGAATACCTCTTAATATATAACCATAATCAAAAACATACATTAAAAGCACTAATGCTGCAATTGAGATAAGCGTCCACTTGAAGAATTTTTTTAAGAATTTCATTAATCAGAATGATTTTAAGTATTAACTTTTTTAAAATAAAGATTGCTGTTTATATGGATTTTCATGCTCAATGAGCCATTTTTTCCTGTGTAATCCACCTGCATAACCAGTCAATTTACCATCACTTCCAATGACACGATGACAAGGTACAATAATCCATAATGGGTTTTTACCGTTCGCATTTGCAACAGCTCTAATGGCTTTAACATCACCTAGTCGTTTTGATAATTGTAAGTAAGATATCGTCTTACCATAAGGGATTTCTTGAAGAAGTTCCCAAATCACATTTTGAAAATCTGTGCCTTGCGCATTTAGTTTTAAATCAAATGTGGTGCGAGTACCTTCAAAATATTCTCTGAGTTGAATGACGCAATCTTCTAATGCTGTAGGAATTATATCGGTTTCTTTTTCTTCGGAATTTAAAATAGTAACCTGAGAAATACCATCATCATCACCAATAATTTTGGTATAACCTAAAGGCGATTTGATGATACAGGATTCCATTATTTAATTGGTTTCTTCGGAAGTGTTCTCGTCTATGATACCTAATTTTTTTGCTCTTGCTTGCCAGCTTTTTCTAGCCATGTGTTGCAAGTCTGATACATTATCACTTTCATCCATAATTTCCATGCCTAGAAGTGTTTCGATAACATCTTCCATAGTAACTATTCCACTCACCGAGCCATACTCATCAACGACTAAAGCCATATGGTTTCTATTTTCTACAAGCTGTTCAAATAAACCTGGTATTGGCAAATTACGCTCAACAACGATGATAGGTCTTATCAGTTCTGATAATTTCTTATTACTATTATCTAAAGCCATTTCTTTAAAGATTTCATCTTTTAAAACGAGCCCTTTAATATTATCAGGATTATCAACATAAATAGGAATTCTAGAAAACCTTAAATCCATATTTTTATTAAAAAAGTCTGCAACAGTAGTGTTATGATCTTCAGATTTCATTACTGTTCTAGGAGTCATGATGTCTTTAGCAAGTACCTTTTTAAAATTCAATAAATTTTTGATCATTTTGCTTTCATTTTCATGAAAAACGCCTTCTTCATGAGCCATGTCTGCCATTACTAAAAATCCTTCTCGACTTAATACGCTTCCATGACCTTTACCACCTATTAATTTTGTGGTGAGTTGCATGAGCCATAATAATCCAGTCCATTTTAAAGGGAATATTAAAACTTTTAAAGCCATTGTTGTGAAGTTAGCTAAACTTTTCCAGTAGGTTGCTCCAATTGTTTTTGGGATGATTTCCGAAGCCACTAAAATTAAAATAGTCATGACTGCCGAAACGATAAATACGCCATAACCGTCCTCACTTCCGTAGAGACCTTCTGCTTCTTTACCAACTAAAATAGCACCAACTGTATGAGCTATTGTGTTTAATGTAAGTATGGCAATTAGTGGTCTATCTACATCTTTTTTTAATGTTTCTAAGTCGTCTGCGTAGTGTTTGCCTTCTTGTTTTTTAACATTGATAAATGTTGGAGTTACACTTAAAAGCACTGCTTCTAAAATGGAACATAAAAATGAAAAAAAGATAGATATGACACCGTAAAATATAAGTAATCCCATGGATTTGTTTTGGTTTATTTGTGGCTAATTTACGATAATAATTTCACAACATCCTTAGCAAAATAACTCGCAATCACATCTGCACCAGCACGTTTAATAGCTGTGATTTGTTCCATCATAACCGCATCATGATCTAACCAACCTTTTTCGGCAGCGGCTTTAAGCATTGCATATTCTCCAGAGACTTGGTAAACAGCTACAGGAACATCAACTTCGTTTTTAATCTCACGAACAATATCTAAATAACATAATCCTGGTTTTACCATGACAATATCTGCACCTTCATCAATATCCATTTCGGTTTCTCTAATGGCTTCAAAACGATTTGCGTAATCCATTTGATATGATTTTTTATCCTTAGGAACATCTTTAATATCTGCAGGAGCAGAGTCTAATGCATCACGAAACGGTCCATAAAACGCAGAGGCGTATTTTGCAGAATAACTCATAATACCAGTATCTGTAAAACCGTCATCTTCCAAAGCTTCTCTAATGGCGAGAATTCGACCATCCATCATGTCGCTTGGAGCAACAAAATCTGCTCCAGCCTGAGCGTGAGACAGGCTCATTTCTGCTAAAACATCTACAGTATCATCGTTAATTATTTTTCCATTTTGGATAATTCCATCGTGTCCAAAAGAGGAGTAAGGATCTAACGCAACATCTGTCATGACTAACATTCCTGGACACACATTCTTCACTGTTTTGATGGCGCGTTGCATGAGTCCGTTGGGATTTAAAGCTTCAGTTCCTTTGTTGTCTTTTAAATTATCTGGCACTTTTACAAACAATAAAACCGATTTTAAACCTAGTTTCCAAAGTTCTTTTACTTCGTTTTCTAGCAAGTCTAAACTAAACCTAAAATAATTAGGCATAGATGGAATTTCTTGTTTAATCCCTTTGCCTTCAACCACAAATAAAGGTACAAGAAAATCGTTGGGAGAAATGATGGTTTCTCTAACTAAGCTTCTTATAGATGCGTTGGTTCTTAATCTTCGGTTTCTTCGTAATGGATACATAGTTTTTATTTTTTGGCATAACCTAAGTAATACCATTTGTTGTTTTCTTTTACAAAAGCTGATTTTTCATGGATGACATCAGCTTTTCCATTTTCAAAAAAATAAGCAATAAAGGTTACTGTACCTTTGTTATCCTTTTCGATTCCTTTAGAGGTTTCAATTATTTCTAATTTAATCCATTGTACAGATTTGGTCCATTTTACAATGTCTTTTTTTTCTGAAATTGGCCTAGTAGAACGATGGTGAGTTTGCATTAAATAATCACCATTAGCTAAAACAAATGCGCTATAACGAGAACGCATAAGTTGTTCGGCTGTTTTAGTTTTTCCTTGATTTAAATGGAATACTTCACAACAATCTGTATAGGTTTTATCGTTTCCGCAGTAACAATTCATATCAAACCCAATCTTTAGGATTTTGTAATACTTCAATCAATTTTTCTTCCTCACTTCCAACTTCAGGATGATGATCATAAACCCATTGCACATGAGGAGGTAAACTCATTAAAATACTTTCTATTCGTCCATTAGTTTTCAATCCAAATAAAGTTCCTTTGTCATGTACCAAATTGAATTCTACGTAACGACCACGACGAATTTCTTGCCAATCGCGTTGAGGTTTCGTATACTCTAAATCTTTCCGTTTTTCAACAATTGGTACATAAGCTTCTAGGAAACTATTACCAACTTCGGTCACAAAATCATACCAGTTTTGCATGTTCATGTCTGGAGTAGCTTTGCAATAATCAAAAAACAAACCACCAATTCCGCGACCTTCATTTCTATGAGTGTTATAGAAATATTCATCGCAACGTGCTTTATATTTTGGATAGAATTCTGGATTATGTTTATCGCAAGCTGATTTGCAAGTTTTATGAAAGTGTTTTGCATCGTCTTCAAACAAATAGTAAGGCGTTAGGTCTTGTCCGCCTCCAAACCATTGGTCAACGATATTTCCGTCTTTATCATACATTTCAAAATAGCGCCAATTTGCATGCACAGTAGGGACCATTGGATTTTTAGGATGTAAAACTAAACTTAATCCGCAGGCAAAAAAATCGGCATCTTCAACACCAAAGTATTTTTGCATGGAGTCTGGTAATTTACCATGAACACCTGAGATATTTACACCTCCTTTTTCAAAAACTTTACCATTTTCTATGACGCGAGTTCTTCCGCCTCCACCTTCAGGACGTTTCCAAATATCTTCTTGAAATTTAGCTTTTCCATCAATAGCTTCTAATCCAGCAACAATACTGTCTTGCAATTCGTGTATGTACTTGAAGAATTTATCTTTCACTTTTATGGTTTATATAATTCATACAACTCCATATCTAGAGGCGCTTCACCTATAGGAGTAAATTCGTTCACTAAAGTTTTTTGCCATTCAAAGCCATTATTTAAAGCTACTTTGTTACTTGGAATATTGTTTTTATGCGCAATGATTTGTAATGTGTCTATTCCTAAAGTTTCAAAAGCATACTGAGACAGTTTTTCAATGGCTTTTGACGTTATGCCTTGTCCTTCAAAAGTATACCCTATACAGTATGCAAACTCACCTTGCTTTTTCTCTAAGTCTACTTCTTTAATATAAATAAGTCCTGCAAGTTCTCTAGTTTCAGAATGTTTTAGAGTGAATAAAAATTCTTGTTTAACATTGAACGCTTTCACCTTTTTTTCAACAAAAAGTTGTGATAATGTAGGGTTTAAATTTTCAGCTAAAGTACCAGGAAAATAGCGTTTAAAACGGTCGGCATTTGCAACCATTAAATCACAAATTTTCCACGCATCTCTTTCATGAATTGGATTAATTTCGAAACCATCAAATTGAGCAACCATTAGACGACAGGTTTAGTATTATTTAGCAGATTGTCTTTTTGTAATAACTCTACCGTTTTTATAGTTGCAGCAGTAACACTCATTGGTAGAACTAAAATGACACCTATGAATGGAATAATTAGAAACAAAATAAATACAAGTCCGTTACCAATGGCAATACCTCGGTTTTTTCTAATAAATTTAACGCTGTCTCGATAATTAAAATGACGCTCGAGCGTATAATCCATGTTTCCAAAACCAGCATAGTAAGCTTGCAACATAATCAATAAAATTGTTGAAAATATATTGACAACTGGTATAAATTTAAGTAACAAAAGAGGGATGGTAATCAATAATTCTTTGGCTAAGTTTCTAATATTAATTCTAATACCTCTCCACAATTGTTCATTGAAAGAGGTTTTTCTATGATTATGTCTTTCAACACCTGTTAAATATGATTCAATTTTTTCTGAAACCGGACTCATAAATGGCGCAGATAATGCCATAATGATGTGTTTGTAAAGAATTAAACCTATAGATATAACTACGATTGCTCCAATAAATGTAGAAATCCAGGTAAAGGTGTCTTTTCCAAAATCCCAAGGCCAAATTCTGGCGATGAAATTTCCAATATTATCTGATAAACCGTAAGCAGAAAGTGCAATTACTGCAGCAGTAATAACACTAATAATGATTGGAACTAAAAAATATTTCCAAAGTTTCAACTTTGATATTAAAGCTAAAGCTCCAGTATATGCTTGAATTCCTTTTAAAATATTATTAATCATATTTTAAATTTTAAGACGGTTATGCTTTATATTCCTTTACAGCATCAATAAATGCTTTTGCATTTTCTAAAGGTATGTTTGGTAAAATTCCGTGGCCTAAATTTACTATATATTTATCTTTTCCGAAGTCATTAATCATTTGCGTCACCATTTTCTTAATCTCACTTGGAGGAGAAAATAATCGGGTTGGATCAAAATTACCTTGTAAAGTAATATTTCCTCCAGTTAAATAACGTGCATTTTTGGCAGAACAGGTCCAGTCAATACCCAAAGCAGAAGCGCCAGATTTTGCCATCGTATCCAATGCAAACCAACACCCTTTACCAAAAGCAATCACAGGAGCATCATCCTTTAGTGCGTCAATAATTTGTTGGATATACTGCCAAGAAAACTCTTGATAATCCACAGGAGACAACATTCCTCCCCAAGAATCAAAAACTTGAACAGCATCACAACCAGCTTTCACTTTTTCTTTTAAATAAGCAATCGTAGTATCTGTAATTTTTTGCAATAATTGATGTGCAGCCATAGGATTTGTAAAACAAAATTCTTTGGCTTTATCAAAGTTTTTAGAACCTTGACCTTGCACACAATAACATAAAATGGTCCATGGTGATCCTGCAAAACCAATTAACGGAATCTCGTCATTCAATTTTTCCTTTGTTGCTTTTATAGCTTGATAAACATAATTTAATGATTCTTTCACATCAGGAACAATCACTTTATCTACGTCTTTTTGAGTACGAACTGGGTTTGGTAAATAAGGACCAAAGTTAGGTTTCATTTGTACTTCAATATTCATTGCCTGCGGAATCACCAAAATATCACTAAACAAAATCGCAGCATCCATACCATAACGACGAATGGGTTGCACAGTAATTTCACTTGCTAATTCTGGAGTTTGACAACGAGTAAAGAAATCATATTTTGCTTTGATTTCCATAAACTCAGGAAGGTAACGACCTGCTTGACGCATCATCCAAACTGGTGGACGCTCAACGGTTTCTCCTTTTAATGCTCTTAGAAATAAATCGTTTTTTATCATAATTGGCTATTAGCTGTCTGCCTTTGGCCTTTAGCAAAAGACAGTTAGCTATTTTTAATTTTATTTATCAAACTATTTATCATTTTAGCCTCTTTATTTAGAAGCTCAAAAATAGTTTTTAACTCAGTTTCTGGAATAAATCCTAATTCTTGTGCTATTATTAATTGTGTTTCTACTTCAAAAAGAGAACCAATAGCAATTTCAAGAAAGCACTTAAATTCAATATCACTATTTCTACTGCAACCTTCTGCAATATTAGATGGAATAGAAATTGAAGCTCTTGTAACTTAACTTCTTAATCCGAATTTTTCTTCGGAAGGCAATACATCAGTTAACGGATATAATTGCTTTACAATCTCAATTGCGTTCTTCCAAATTTCAAGGTTTTAAAATTCCTCATACTACTAGTTATTATTGGTTACTTTTTTTATTTTTCAGCCAATAAATTTAAGTAAGATAAGTTTAGCTAATAGCCAAAGGCTATTTTTCATAATAATCATTAACCAAAGCCACAACACTTTCAACAGTTGGCATTTTAGCAACTCTAACATCTTTAAAATGTTTTTTAGCTTCTGTTGCAGTGGTCTCTCCTATACAAAATGCTATCATATTGTCTTCAACATCATTTTCTCTTTTGAAACTCTGCACAGTTGATGGGCTATAAAACATGACGCCTTCTACAGTGTCATCTATTGTTTGCGAGTCGTACTTTGTTTCATAAGCAACGACTTCATTGACATCTATATGATTCTCAGCTAATATTGTTGGTAAATCATCTAATCTTAAATCGCTGCAAAAGTATGTAACATTGGTGCCATCAATATAATTAACGAGATATTGTGCTAAAGCTTTTGCACTAGTTTCGGTATGTTTGACTTTGCCTATTTTGCGTTCTACAAATCGCTTTGTTTTACCTCCAACACAATAGATGTTCTCGAATTTTAATTCTTCCGAAGAAAAATTTGTAAGTAACGCTTGTACAGCATTTTTGCTAGTGACAATCACGTTTTTTGGCATTGGTCGTAAAACAGTAGGTGTCATACGATTCAAACTAATTTTTATAAAATCTGAACTCTCACTAATCACAGCATCACAAAACATATGTTTTTGTTCTTCTGTTAGTGTTTTAGTAGAGTAGATATTTGTTTTTTGATCTCCTTTTTTAAGCGTATCCATTAAACGATTTCCACCACGTTCAATAACATAATCTGCACAAAATTGAGCCAAATCATGATGTGCTCCTAAAGCAACTGTACGCTGAACTTCTATTTTCTTGGTTCCATCAAGACTTAATAATACACCTTGAAAGTGAACCTCTTCTTCTTTTACAAAAGCTAAAGCACCAATTGGAGCAGAGCATCCACCTTCTAGAAGGTTTAAGAATTTACGTTCTATTGATGTTGCGATTTCTGTTTCTTCGTGATTAATTTCTGCACAAATAGCTCGTGTTTCTTCATCATTTTCTAATGCAGTCATCATAATTGCGCCTTGTGCAGGTGCAGGAATCATCCATTCTAAATTAAAACTTTCTTCTGGTTTTATATCTAAACGACCTAAACCAGCTGCGGCGAATATGGCACCATTCCAATCACTATTTTCTAATTTTTCTAATCGAGAATTGACATTACCTCGCAATCCAACCATAGTATGTGTTGGGTAACGATTTAACCATTGTGCTCTACGACGCAAACTACCAGTTGCGATAATTGCTTCGCGTTGTGATAAAAACTCTTCGTTGTCATTAAATACTAGGCAGTCTCTAACATTTCCGCGTTTAATAACAGCAGCTTGTACAATGCCTTCTGGCAATACAGTTGGCACATCTTTCATGGAATGTACTGCAATGTCAATGTGACCATTTAGCATCGCAACATCTAATGTTTTTGTAAAAACACCAGTAATCCCAAGCTCGTAAATGGGTTTGTCTAATACAATATCTCCTGTAGATTTTACAGGGACTAAGACGGTTTTATGTCCTAAATGTTCGAGTTGGCTTTGTACAATTTTGGCTTGCCATAACGCTAATTCGCTATCACGAGTTCCTATTCTTATGAGTTTAGACATTGTCTGTGGTTGTTTCGAGTTGAAACACTTTTTTAATGAGTTCAAGGCTATCGTCTGTAGAAACATCATCGCCTTTTAAATGATGTGCAAAATGATTGGTAATTTTTTGAATGATTTTATTGCTTATCACTTCAGCTTGCGCTTCATTGAAATCACTCATCTTTTTGCGTTGCGTATCTAATTCTGCAGTTGCAAAACCAGTTAATTTATGTTTTAATGCTTTCATTGTTGGCGCAAACTTTCGAGTTGCTAACCAAGCATTAAATTCGGTTTTTATATCTTCAATAATTGCTTCGGCTACAGGAATGTGTTCTTTTCTGCGTTCTAAAGTATCATCTGTAATTTGTGCTAAATCATCAAGATGTACTAAAGTAACGTTGCTTAATTCTGAAACGTTTTCATTGACGTTCTTCGGAATGGAAAGGTCCAAAATTAATAAAGGCTTCGTCGTTTGAATGCAATGTTTATCTACCGTCGGGTTTTGAGCACCAGTGGCAACTACTAAAATATCAGATGTATTAATTTCTTCCTGAAGTTGGGAATAATCTTTTACCAGTAAATTGAATTTACCAGCAACAGCTTCGGCTTTATCTTTAGTTCGGTTAATTAAAGTAATGTGTGGGTTTTTAGTATGCTTTACTAAATTTTCACAGGTATTTCTTCCAATTTTCCCTGTTCCGAAGAGTAAAATATTTTTTTCTGAAACATTATCAATCGACTTCATGATATATTGAACAGAAGCAAATGATACTGAAGTTGCGCCAGAAGAAATATCAGTTTCGGTCTTAATACGTTTTGAGGCTTGAATTACAGAATTAACCAAACGTTCTAAAAACGGATTGAATAATTGATGCTTTCTAGATAATCTTGCGCTTGTTTTCAACTGACTAATAATTTCAAAATCTCCAAGAATTTGGCTATCTAAACCAGATCCAACACGAAACATGTGAGAAATAGCATCTTTGTTTTTGTAAACGTAAGCGACACGTTGAAATTCTTCAACAGTTCCTTTTGTATTGTCACACAATAATTGAATGAGTTGAAAAGGGTGTTCTGCAAAACCGTAAATTTCGGTTCTATTACAAGTAGATGTCACTATTAAACTTTCAATACCATTATGTTTGGCTTGTTTCAAAACAGCGCGTTTTGAATCTTCATCCAAACTAAAATGACCACGAATTTCGGCATCAGCTTTTTTGTAGCTTAGCCCAATTGCGTAAAATGTGGTGCCTCTCGACATATTGTAGTGCTCCATACCTGATTTGGAAATTACCAAAGCAAAAGTAAAAAGCTCAATCGATAAAAAACAACGCTAGAAGAACTTTAAGTATCGTTTGTGGTTTTTTATAGTTATTTATTCCTAAAACATGATAAATGTCATATTTTTGTAGTCATATCAAGGCTTTAATCTGTATTTGTTTAGAACGAATCTAAATAAGAATAAAAATATTATGAATTTTTCAGACTCAAAAAATATCGCTAGAGGTTCATTTAAAGAAACACAATTAGATGAAGGTTTTTTCGTGCTCACTTATCAAAATGAAACTAACGATGTACAAATAGTTGAACGTGAGATTGATAGTAGTTTTATTCAGTTTCACTATTGTATTAAAGGGTCAAGTGAATTCATTTTTAATAATGGTAATTATCGTTTAAAAATTGAGGAGGAGAATTCATTATTACTTTATAATCCGCAAAGAGATTTACCAATTCATTTAGAAGTACATTCTAAATCTTGGTTGGTCTCTGTATTAGTATCGATTAAAAAATTTCACGGACTCTTTTCACAAGAAGCAGATTATATCACGTTTTTAAGTGAAGACAATAAAGACAAAAAATATTACAAGGATGGTAAAATCTCACCATCTATGGCAATTGCACTGAATCAAATTATCAATTATAATCTAAACTCATCTATTAAAACACTTTATTTTAAAGGTAAAGCTTTAGAGTTGTTGAGCTTGTATTTTAATAGGAGTGAGGATGCCGATATTGAACAATGTCCATTTTTAGTAGATGAAACTAACGTCATTAAAATTAGAAAAGCCAAAGATATTATGATTGCTCGTATGGCAGAGCCACCAACACTTCAAGAATTGAGTGAAGAAATAGGTCTCAGCCTAAAAAAACTAAAAGAAGGCTTTAAGCAAATTTATGGAGACTCTGTGTTTAGTTTCTTATTTGACTATAAAATGGAAGTGGCTCGTAAACTTCTAGAAGCTGGAAACCATAATGTCAACGAGGTTGGACTTAAAGTGGGTTACAGCACGTCTAGTCATTTCATTTCAGCATTTAAAAAGAAATATGGGACAACACCTAAGAAATATTTAATGGCTTTGGGTTAAAATATAAAAGTTCCACTTTTTTGAGTGGAGCTTTTATAAATTTATTGTTTTATAAATGTATAATCTCCATAAGGTATTCTATTTACCATTGGTGAATCCATACTTGGTTGGACAGTATAATTAAAAGAATAAAATACAACTTGCATTTTTCAATTCCATCTTCAACCCTATGCCTTAATACCATTGCAGAGTTTAAATACTCATAAAGTGGATCAGTAAAATAAACAAATACTTGGCGTTGGTCATCAGTACAATCCTCACATTTAGGATATTGCCCTCTGTGTAAAATTGTATTTCCAATCAAATAGTGATCATATATAAAAATAGAATTATCATTTAGTTGTGAGAGATTATCTTCAATGACTGTTCCATTTACTGTAAATTTATAAGCTCCAACTAGGTAGTCTTCATATTGATTATAGTCAGTATCATAAACATCTTCCCACTTTTCAAATTTAATAGTGACTATTGAGTCATTATTTTGCCATTTCCATGTGCCCACAAAGTCACTAAGATCACCATCGACGTCTTTGTAATGCGTACCTTCTGGTAAATCTGGGTCTGCGCGATATAATGGTGCATTTTGAGCTTTGCATGAGCTGAATATTATTGTGAATAGTAGTATTAGTATATATGTGTTTTTCATGTTTAGCTCTAAGACGTTAAAATTAAAAAAAGACTACTAGATAAATAAGAGATAATGCGCCAAGATGATATTATGTTAAGTGAAACCCATTTTTCACTTAGGTAACTTAATGTTTAAGAATACTATCGTATTTTTGTAAAAACTATTTTTACTATGAAAAAGCTTACAACATTAATACTTTCCTTATTAATTTCATTATTAAGTTTCGCACAATCTCATACAACTGAGATTACAAAAAACGCTCAAACCTATTATGATCACATGACCAATCAAAATTTTGATGGTGTATTAGATTATATGTACCCTAAAGTATTTGATTTCGCGTCAAGAGATCAAATGAAAGCAGGTATGGAGCAAATGTTTAGTTCTTCTGATATGAAAATCGAATTTCTATCTAATGATGTCACTAACGTTTCCGAAGAAAAAATTGTAGAAGATATCACCTATGCAGCTGTGTTTTATAACAGCAAAATGAAAATGACGTTTTTGTCTGAAAAAGATAAATCTGCTGAAGATCAAAAAGCTTTTTTAGATTTTATGAAAGCAACAATGGATACACAATTTGGTCCAGATAATGTGACTTCAGATGCTGAAACGATGTCTCTTGTTATAAATATGGATGCCTCTATGTTTGCAATTAAAGATCCGGAATATGATGGTTGGAAATTTATTGGTAACGACGATGCCATGAAACAATTGGTAGATTCTATCATTCCTGAGAGTGTGAGAACAACGTTATTAGAAGAAAAATAAATATGAAAGGAGTATTACTCGTAAACTTAGGCTCGCCAGATAGTCCAACACCTAAAGATGTTAAAAAGTATTTAGGTGAATTTTTAATGGATGAACGCGTTATTGATATTCCGTTAATAGCAAGAACAGCGCTTGTAAAAGGGATTATATTAAATACACGTCCGAAACAATCGGCTGCTGCCTATAAAAAAATATGGTGGGACGAAGGGTCACCTTTAATAGTGCTTTCCGAACGTTTAAAAAACGGGATTCAAAAAGAAGTAGAATATCCTGTTGCATTAGCAATGCGTTATGGAAGTATGACCATTAAAAAAGGACTTCAAGAATTGGTAGATAAAGGTGTTGATGAGGTGTTTTTAATTCCGTTGTATCCTCAGTTTGCTATGGCAACAACTGAGACTATTTTAGTATTAACTGAAGAGATTAGAAAAGCTCATTTTCCGCAGATAAAAATTATAGACTTAAAAGCGTTTTATAACAAACCAGATTATATAGAAGTACTTTCAAATTCGGTGGCAAGACATCTCAATAGTAATGATTATGAGCATTTATTATTCTCATATCATGGTGTTCCAGAACGCCACATTAGAAAAAGTGATATTACAAATTCACACTGTAAACCAAGTGATAAGGAGAATTGTGTGTGTTGTAAAACACCATCACCAGCTCATGAATTTTGCTATAAACATCAATGCTTAGAAGTGACGCGATTAGTTGCAGAAAAACTAAATTTAAAAGAAGGCACCTACTCAACATCCTTCCAATCTCGTTTAGGTTTTGATCCATGGTTGCAACCATATACAGATCTTACAATTGAACGTTTAGGTAAAGAAGGCATTAAAAAAATGGCTATCGTAACACCTGCGTTTGTAAGTGATTGTTTAGAAACGCTTGAAGAAATTGCTATGGAAGGTGAAGAAATTTTCCATGAAATGGGAGGAGAAGACTTCACAACAGTACCATGCTTAAATGACGACAAGGAATTTGTAGATTTACTCTCTAACTGGATTAATGATTGGGCAAAAGATGAAACCGTTATCGCATAATGGCAAAAACCAGCTCTAAAGATCTTGGAACGCAACCCATTGGCAAGCTTCTCATAAAGCAAGCAGTTCCTGCGTCTATTGGTATTTTAGTGATGTCTCTTAATATTCTGGTGGATACTATTTTCGTCGGAAATTGGATTGGTTCAACCGCAATTGCAGCCATAAATGTTGTGCTTCCAGTATCCTTTTTTATTGCTGCATTAGGAATGGCAATTGGTATTGGAGGATCGTCAATTATTTCTCGTGCTTTAGGAGCAGATGATAAACCAAAAGCGCTTAAAACTTTCGGTAACCAAATCACACTCACATTTCTTTTCACCATTTCGTTTGCTGTTTTTGGGTTGATTTTTGTTGACACACTAATTCCGGCATTTGGTGGTAAGGGCACTATTTTTGATCCTGCAAAAATCTATTATGAAATTATCTTGTATGGTGTTCCTGTACTAGGATTCGTCATGATGGGAAATACAGTAATTAGAGCAGAAGGGAATCCTAAATTTGCCATGTATGCAATGTTGATTCCTTCCGTCGGAAATCTGCTGTTAGATTATATTTTTATCAATGTCATGGATTTAGGAATGGCAGGAGCAGCTTGGGCAACAACTGGATCTTATATCGTTTCCTTTCTCTTTATTTTATGGTATTTTTTGTCTAAAAATTCTGAATTAAAAATTAATCTATCCCATTTTAAATTAGAAAAATCAATCGTTTCAGAGATTGGTTCCTTAGGTTTCGTTACTCTCGCAAGACAAGCAGTTGTGAGTGTTACATTTCTGCTCGTAAACAATGCGCTTTACAATTTTGGCGGAGAAACTTCAGTTACTGCATATGCAATTGTAGGTCGATTAAGCATGTTTGCATTATTTCCTATTTACGGGATTACACAAGGTTTTATACCCATTGCAGGTTATAATTATGGAGCAGATCAGCATGATCGTGTTAAAGAAGTGATTTATACAGCAATTAAATATGCAACCATTTTAGCAGCGATTCTATTTATCGCTCTAATGGTGTTTCCAGAAGTCATTACCAAATGGTTTACCACAGATGTAGATGTAATTAATATCACACCAACTAATATGCGTTGGACGTTTGCTGCAGTACCTATTTTAGCATTGCAACTTATTGGAGCTGCTTATTTTCAGGCTGTTGGGAAAGCGTTTCCAGCTTTGATTTTAACATTAACTAGGCAAGCTATTTTCTTCATTCCGTTGATGTATATCATGCCATTATATTTTGGAGAATTGGGTATTTGGATGTCGTTTCCTATTTCAGATGTCTTGTCTACTATTGTGACTTGGTTCTTTTTGCGTCGTGAGATTAGGTTAAAATTGAAAACAACCACTGCATAATATTTATGTTATGCTTTCGCTAGCGCACGTCTGTGATGAGTGATGTGTAGGTTTGGTAATCGTTACAAACGAGCGCCAACTTTGCAACCGAATAATATTATTATGCTTATTTTTAATGCATGTAAAAAACCACCAACAAAATGAGACTTTTCACTACACTTTTATGTCTTTTTCTCTTCGGAAATGTAACAATTTTAGAAGCTCAATCTTTTGAAGAAACTCAATACGACGCACTAGAATATCGACTTCTCGGACCTTTTCGAGGCGGACGAAGTGCTGCAGTTACAGGAGTTCCTAATAAACCCAACTTGTATTATTTTGGAGCAACAGGTGGAGGAATTTGGAAAACACAAGATGGAGGACGAACATGGGAAAATATTTCCGATGGTTATTTTGGAGGTAGTATTGGAGCAATAACAGTTTCAAAAAGCGATCCTAATGTCTTGTATGTTGGAGGAGGAGAAAAAACCGTTCGTGGTAATGTGTCATCAGGTTACGGGATTTGGAAAAGTGTTGATGCAGGGAAAACTTGGACTTCTGCAGGACTAAAAAATTCACGTCACGTGCCAAGAATTGCTGTAGATCCTACAGATCATAATGTGGTTTATGCTGGAGTTTTAGGAAATATCTACAAACCAACTCAAGAAAGAGGTGTTTACAAAAGTACAGATGGCGGAAAAACATGGAAAAAAACACTCTTTGCGAATGAAAATGCAGGTGTTGTTGATTTATTGATTGATCCAACTAACCCTAGAATTTTATATGCTTCAACATGGAGAATCCAACGTACACCTTATAGTTTGAGTTCTGGAGGCGAAGGTTCTGCACTTTGGAAAAGTACAGATAAAGGCGAAACTTGGACAGAAATATCTACTAATAAAGGATTTCCAGAAGGAACTCTAGGAATTATTGGTGTCACTGTTTCTCCCGTAAATAACCAACGTGTTTGGGCAATTATTGAGAATAAAGATGATGGTGGTTTGTATAGAAGTGATGATGGTGGAGACACTTGGAAACAAGTTAATAGCGAACGAAAATTACGACAACGTGCTTGGTACTATACAAGATTATATGCAGATACTAAAGACGCAGATGTGGTTTATGTATTGAATGTGCGTTACCACAAAAGTACAGATGGCGGAAAATCATTTGACACTTACAATGCACCTCATGGAGATCATCACGATTTATGGATTGCACCAGAAGACCCAAACCGAATGATTATTGGAGATGATGGTGGAGCACAAGTGACTTATGATGGTGGAGAAACTTGGAGTACATATCACAATCAACCAACATCACAGTTTTATCGTGTGACGACAGATAATCATTTTCCATATCGTATTTATGCTGCGCAACAGGATAATTCTACGGTTAGAATTCCGCACAGAACTGATGGTCGTTCAATTTCCGAAGATGATTGGGAAAGTACTGCTGGAGGAGAATCGGCACATATCGCAGTAGATCCCGAGGATGATGATATTATTTATGGAGGTAGTTATGATGGTTTCCTAACAAGAGTCAATCATAAAACTGGAACCGTTAGAGCTATCAATGTTTGGCCAGATAATCCAATGGGACATGGAGCAGAAGGAATGAAATATCGCTTTCAGTGGAATTTCCCTATTATATTTTCTAAGCATAATCCAAACCGATTATACACCTTTTCACAACACGTGCACGTGACCGAAAATGAAGGTCAGAGTTGGGAGATTATTAGTCCGGATTTGACAAGAAATGATCCTGAGAAATTAAAATCATCAGGAGGACCAATTACTCAGGACAACACATCTGTAGAGTATTATTGTACCATTTTTGCGGCTCAAGAATCGCCAATTACTGAAGGTTTACTATGGGTTGGTAGTGATGATGGTTTAATTCATGTCACAAAAGATGGTGGCCAAAATTGGGAAAACGTCACACCTAAAGGCATGCCAGAATGGATGATGATCAATAGTATTGAGCCTAGTGTTTTTGATGCGGGAACCTGTTATGTGGCAGGAACAAAATATAAAACGGGTGATTTTGCACCTTACTTATACAAAACTACAGATTACGGAAAAACTTGGAAAAAAATCACAGATGGCATCAATTCAGAGCATTTCACTAGAGTCCTAAGAGAAGATCCTAAGCAAAAAGGCTTGCTCTATGCAGGAACCGAAACAGGAATGTATATTTCTTTTAATGATGGAAAGAACTGGAAACCGTTTCAATTGAATTTGCCTATTGTACCTATCACAGATTTAACCATTAAAGACAATAATTTAATCGTGGCTACGCAAGGACGTAGTTTATGGATGATTGATGATTTAACGGTAATTCATCAATTGTATAATAATGCTTCCGAAGACAATAAATTGTTCAAACCAAAAGATACGTATAGAATGCGTGGTGGAAGTAGAAGCGGAAGTAAAACGTCTGGAACAAACCATCCAAATGGTGTAATCACCTATTTTAATTTGAAGAGTTTTGACGAAAAAAAGGATGAGGTTCAATTAACGTATATGGATGCAAAAGGTGATACTATTAAAAATGTAAGCACAAAAAATAAGAAGGAAAATACTTTAAAAGTTGAAAAAGGCACTAATAAATATATTTGGAGCATGTCATATAAAGGTGCAGAAAAGTTAGATGGAATGATTTTGTGGTGGGCAAGTTTAGATGGACCTCAAGCAATACCTGGAGTTTACAAAGCAACACTAAATGTTAATGGCACAGATTATTCGCAACCTTTTACAATCCTTGCAGATCCAAGAGCAGAGAGTACACAAGAAGATATGCAGAAGCAATTTGATTTTATTACAGATGTCAATAAAACAATGGATGATGCGCATAAATCCATTAAAAAAATCAGAAAAATCAAAAAGCAATTGACAGCTTTTGAAACACAATACAAGGATAATGTGGATTTGAAAGAGTTATTAGATAAAGCAAAAAAGCTTAAAGAAGATTTTACTAAAATTGAGGAAGCATTATATCAAACACAAAATAAGAGTGGTCAAGATCCGTTGAATTTTCCAATTCGATTAACCAATAAGTTGGGACATTTAAATTCATTAGTTGGTATGGGTGATTTTGCACCTACAGATCAGGATATTGCAGTTAAAAATGAACTAAGTGCTCAAATTAAAACCCAATTAGATGCATTCAATCAATTAGTTGGTAATGAAATATCTGCGTTTAATACTGCTTTTAACTCTAAACAGTTAAACTATTTATTTGTTGAAGATTAATGGAATACTATAACTATATAAAAGCCTTACACCTCATTTTTATTGTCACATGGTTTGCAGGATTGTTTTACATCCCAAGATTATTTGTGTATCAAATTGAAGCGTTCCATAAGCCTTCTCCAGAAAAGGAAATCTTAGGCAAACAATTGAAACTTATGGCAAGACGTTTATGGACTATCGTTACGTGGCCTTCAGCAATTCTAGCGACGTTTTTTGCAATTTGTTTACTTGTTTTAAATCCGGTTTTACTACAATTCTCCTGGATGCATGTAAAACTAGGTTTTGTTGTATTGCTAATTTTTTATCATCTAAAAACGCATCAATATTTTAAACAATTGCAACGTGATGAGGTTAAAAAAACATCAAATTTCATGCGTCTTTGGAACGAAGGAGCCACTTTTATTCTCTTTGCTGTTGTGTTTTTAGTAATTCTGAAAAATGCCATAAATTGGATTTTTGGCGTTGTTGGTATTTTGATCCTAGGTATTTTACTCATGTTAGGTTTTAAAATCTATAAAAATATGAGGAGCAAAAACCCAGATGCTTAATAATGGCTTAATTATTGTTACATTTAATACAATTATTATTTAATACTAGGTACTCGTTTTTACGAGCATTTCTATGAAGTTAAACAAACTGTCTTTACGAGTCCGTATATTTTTTGCCATGATTTTATTGGTGTTAATTGCATCTGTTCTAATAGCAGGTGTAACAATTTATCAATATAATGAAGAAGCAATAGATTATCATAAAGAGCGATTAGAGCGTAAAGAAACTGCTATTATTAGTGATATAAACTATGTTATTAGAGAAACAACATATCTAGTAGAAACCGAGAAAGTTCCATTAATTTTTAAGGATGAAATTTATAGAATTTCAGAAATTCACGGACTAAGAATCAATTTGTATGATATGGACGGGACATTACTCATTACGTCTAAGGCTAGTTTTATTAATGATTCTATAACCAAATGTATTCCTACAAACATTCTAAATGAAATTTCTAATAATGCAGCACATAGATTTGTTGTTAAAAATGAAAAAAATGGTGAGACCTTTCAGTCGTCATACATTTATATTTTAGATACTAAGTCTAAACCTTTAGCTATATTAAATTTACCCTATTTAGAGAATGATGACTTTCTAAATAAAGAGCTTAATGAGTTTTTAGAACGTTTGGCCTATGCCTATGTTTTTATGATGCTCATCGCTATTTTATTAGCCTTATTATTATCAAAATATATTACAAGAACGCTGAAGACGATTTCAGATAAAATAAATGAAACACGTCTAGAGAAACGGAATAAGAGAATTGATATTTCTTCATCAAGTGAAGAGATTTCTACATTGGTCAACTCCTATAATAGTATGATTGATGAACTTGAGGAAAGCGCAGTTAAATTAGCAACTAGCGAAAGAGAACAAGCATGGAGAGAAATGGCAAAACAAGTGGCTCATGAGATTAAAAATCCACTAACACCAATGCGATTAAGTGTTCAAAGTTTTCAACGAAAATTTGATCCTAATGATGAGAATATACATCAAAAAGTAGATGAGTATAGTCAGACATTAATTCAGCAAATAGATACGTTGAGTTCAATTGCTTCTGCTTTTTCTAATTTCGCAAAAATGCCAGCGCAAAAAGACGAAACCTTGAACGTGGTAAACATCGTTAAGTTAGGCTTAGATATTTTTAGTGAAGATTATATCATATTTTCTTCGGAAGAGGATGAAATTTTAGCCAATTTTGATCGTACGCAATTGATACGTGTCGTTACTAACTTGGTTAAAAATAGTATTCAATCTATTCCTGATGATAGAGAACATCCTAGAATTGAAGTTAACGTTTCTTCAGATAATGAGATGGTTAATATTACCGTTTTTGATAATGGTGTGGGAATTTCCGAAGACAATAAAATAAAAATCTTTGAACCTAAATTTACTACAAAATCAAGTGGAATGGGATTAGGTCTCGCCATGGTAAAAAATATCGTTGAAACTTACAAAGGAAATATTACCTTTACAACTCAACTAGGAATTGGAACCACTTTCACAGTTACATTTCCGAAGAAATAATAATATACATCATGAGTTACCAGAATATTTTAAGTACTACAAATAACGGTATTACTACAATTACAGTAAATAGACCGAACAAACTTAATGCCCTTAATAAAGCAACTATAGCAGAACTCCATAATGCTTTTAAAGCAGCTAATAAGAGTAAGGATAGTAAAGTTATTATCATTACTGGAAGTGGCGAAAAGGCTTTTGTTGCTGGTGCAGATATAAGTGAATTTGCAGATTTTGATGTTAAAAATGGAGGTAAATTAGCAGCCGAAGGTCAAAAAATCTTGTTTGATTATATCGAAAACTTATCAACTCCAGTTATTGCAGCTGTAAATGGTTTTGCGCTAGGAGGTGGTTTAGAATTAGCAATGGCATGTCATTTTAGAGTAGCGAGTGACAACGCAAAAATGGGATTACCTGAAGTCTCTCTAGGTGTCATTCCTGGTTATGGTGGTACACAACGATTACCACAATTAGTTGGTAAAGGTCGAGCTATGGAACTAGTAATGACTGCAGGAATGATTGATGCTAATCAAGCCTTAGCGTATGGATTAGTTAATCATGTGACGCCTCAAGAGGAATTGATTGACTTAGCTGAAAAAATTGCTAGTAAAATAATGCGAAATTCATCTGTAGCAATTAAAGGCGCTATTAAAGCAATTAATGCTAATTATAAAGATGGTGTTGATGGTTATAAAACTGAAATCAAACAATTTGGTAAATGTTTTGGTACCGAAGATTTCAAAGAAGGAACGACAGCATTTTTAGAAAAGCGTAAAGCTGATTTTCCTGGAAAATAATTAAACTTTTGTGATTTGTTTATAAGTTAAAACTTGACTGACTAGTTTGCTTTAATGTTTTTGTAATTTTACAAAAAAACAAGCAATATGTTAGATAAGTCAATTATAAAAGGTCGTGGAGCACAGCAAAATGTACACAATCGATTTTTTGAATTGAGTCACGAACAACGTGATGATTTTTTAGAATATTGTGCTAAAGAAGGAGAAGATCCAGATAAAAATAAAACACTATATCTTCCCGTATTTCCTAAAACTATAGTTAATAAAGTAAAGAGTCCAGATGTTGGAATGGCATATTCTATGAATATGTATCAAGGCTGTGAACATGGTTGTATTTATTGTTACGCTCGTAATAGTCATGAATTTTGGGGATATAGTGCAGGCTTAGATTTTGAACGTCGTATTTTAATTAAAAAAGAGGCTCCACAATTATTAGAAGCTTTTATAAAGAGAAAAAGTTGGAAAGCCTATCCCATTATAATGTCTGGAAATACAGATTGTTACCAACCTGCTGAAAAGATATTTGAAATCACAAGGCAATGTTTGGAGGTGTTTTTAAAATACAAGCATCCTGTTGGTATTATTACAAAAAACGCTTTGATTCTTCGAGATTTGGATGTGTTGAAAGTTTTGGCTAAAGATAATTTAGTAAGTGCTAATATATCTATAACCTCACTTTCTGAAACCACTCGACGAATTTTAGAACCAAGAACAGCAACCATTAAAAAACGTCTAGAAACTGTAAAGATTTTAACTGACAATGGGATTCCTGTAAATGTGATGTTAGCTCCTATAATTCCGTCAATCAATAGTCATGAGATTTTACCATTAGCAAAAGCGGTTTCAAATGCTGGAGCGTCTAGTATAGCACATACAATTGTGAGATTAAATGGAGCCATTGGTGCAATTTTTACAGATTGGATACATAAAACTATGCCAGACAGAGCAGAGAAAGTATTACACCAAATAGAAGATTGTCATGGAGGAACGCTTAACGATTCTCGTTTTGGTCAACGTATGCGTGGCGAAGGTCAAATAGCGAAACAAATAAATGATTTAGTGAAATTAGCACGACTCAAATATTTTAAAGGTAAAATGATGCCCAAGTTAAATACAGAGTTGCATGAACCTTTTAAAGATGGACAAATGCGGTTGTTTTAGTTTATAAATATGCTATTATGTTTTCGTTCATAATATAAAACAAAAAAGTCCAACATTTCTATTGAACTTTGTATGCTCCTCTTCAAAGACTCGAACTTTTCCCGAAAGCTTTCGGGACTCAGATTAACAGTCTTTATATTTTAATAAAAGTTTTAAAGTAATTTCAGGATGTTTGAGTAGATTTTGAGTATAAATTCTACTTTTCATTCTTTTAATGTGTGCTTCAATAGCGAGACCTTGTGTTTTTGTTTTACAGTCAATTTTATAATATACAAACCAATCGTCTGCGTTGTAAGTATATTTTCTTTTTTCAGGATTTTCATGGAATAGTAATCTTAAATTAAGATTTGAGCTATAGCCGATATAGAATCTATTAATTTTTTTGGAAGATAAAATGTAGACACAATGTTTCATAGGAAATAATATAAAACAAAAAAGTCCAACATTTCTGTTGAACTTTGTATGCTCCTCTTCAAAGACTCGAACTTTTCCCGAAAGCTTTCGGGACTTAGATTAACAGTCTTTATATTTTAATAAAAGTTTTAAAGTAATTTCAGGATATTTGAGTAGATTTTGAATGTAAATTTTACTTTTCACTCTTTTAATGTGTGCTTCAATAGCGAGACCTTGTGTTTTTGTTTTGCAGTCAATTTTATAATATAGAAACCAATCGTCTGCGTTGTAAGTATATTTTCTTCTTTCAGGATTTTCATGGAATAGTAATCTTAAATTAAGATTTGAGCTATAGCCGATATAGAATCTATTAATTTTTTTGGAAGATAAAATGTAGACACAATGTTTCATAGGAAATAATATAAAACAAAAAAGTCCAACATTTCTGTTGAACTTTGTATGCTCCTCTTCAAAGACTCGAACTTTGGACCCTCTGATTAACAGTCAGATGCTCTAACCAACTGAGCTAAAGAGGAAGGTTATTTTTCGCGTTAGCGAGCGCAAATATAAATCATTTTTTAAGTTAGTCAAAGATTTTTTTAAAAAATTTCTAATTTTTTTATTTAAATCCAATCATTGATATTGGCAGATAGTACCATTGCGATTAAAAGAATAAATCCAACCAACTGAGCACGTTCTAAAAACTTCTCGTTTGGTGCTCTTCCTGAAATCATTTCATATAACAAAAACATCACATGACCACCATCTAAAACAGGTATTGGTAATAAATTAAGTACACCTAACATAATAGATAAAAATGCGGTCAGTGCCCAAAAAGCTTGCCAACTCCATTCTGCTGGAAAAATGCTATAAATGGCTTTAAAACCACCAACACCTTTATATGCTCCAGTACTAGGTGTAAATATTTTTTTGAGTTGCACACCATATGAAGCTACTGTCTCTGTAAACTTGTCGAAGCCTACAACAACACTTTCACCTAAGCCATATTCTTTCTTTACGATATCATAATAGCCTACTTTTTCCAGATCAGTTAATGTACCGCCTGGCATGATGCCTAGTTGTCCATTAGCATCAACATTAAGTTGCATTGGGATGGTTTTTCCATCTCTTAAAATTTCCGCAGAAATCTTAGTATTAGCTAACGGTTTAGTTCTATCTTCTATTTGATCAAAGTACTTTAAAGGTTCATTATTTATAGAAACTATTATATCTCCAGTTTTAAGTGATGCTCCTTTATTTGCCATGCTATCAATAACATAGTCAACAACAAACGGATAACGTAAACCAAAAAAGCTTCTGCTTTCACCAGTACTTAATTGTCCTAAAAAATCTTCAGGAAGTGTGATTTCCTTAGTTTCGTTATTACTTAGTACTGTTATTTTTTCAGCTTCAATAAGTTTCTTTCTAATTTCAGAAACCATGGTTACTTTTTCGCCATTAATAGAAACGACGTTATCTCCTGTTTTTAAACCAAGATCTGTTAAAATTGGATTTGTAACCGTATAACCATCTTTTACACTATCTGTTGTAATATCTGTATCTCCATAACCAAAAGCTAAAAAGACATAAATAATATAAGCGAGAATAAAATTAACAGTAACTCCACCAAGCATAATAATTAAACGTTGCCAAGCTGGTTTTGATCTAAACTCCCAAGGTTTTGGTGGTTGAGCCATTTGCTCTTTATCCATACTCTCGTCCATCATACCTGCGATTTTCACATAACCACCAAGAGGTAGCCACCCAATTCCATAAACCGTATCTCCAACTTTCTTTTTAAATAAAGAAAATTTTAAATCAAAAAATAGGTAAAATTTCTCTACTCTAGCTCCAAATAACTTAGCTGGTATAAAATGTCCTAATTCGTGTAAAACGATTAGTAGTGAAAGACTCAATAAAAACTGAGATATTCTAATTACAAACTCCATGTATCTTAAATCAAAAAAATTCTAAGCTGCAAAAATAGTGTTTTAGCATGGTTTATACTTACTTTTTTAACACCGTTTTAGTAATGACTCCAACTTTGGTTTGAAATTGAATAAAGAATAAACCAGAAGCCCAATCAGTCGTGTCTATTGTAGCGTTGAACGGAAACTGATTTACGAGTAGACCTAACGGATTAAAAATTTTCACTTCTGAAATATCCAAGCTAGAAGGTTTGTCTATAAATAAAACTTGTGAAGTTGGGTTAGGATACAACAACAATGAATCCGCTATTTCCAAATCATCAACACCTAAAAGCACACTATTATTTTGTGAAATTAAATCAGACTCTGGGTCAAATAGAATGTTCTGAACTTCAAAATTAACGGGTTCTAAAAAGTGTTGCCCATTAGTGTTGTTATCTAAAACAAGATTTAGTGTTTCACCAAGTGTACCAATTAAACGTACAGGAACAGGCGCTTCAAAAAAGGAAACCGATGCATGACTTTGCGTTTGGTTAATCGTTATAGACACTTGGTTTGTTGATGGCTGATTCCAGTTAATTGTATAACTAGGATATCCTTGATTGTATAACCAATCATCAAAAAACTCAGTTAAATCTTCACCAGACGACGTTTCAACGATATTGATGAAATCTTCCGTTTTAGCATAATCATAAGCGTGCTCTGAACTGGCTAAATATGTTTGCATCGCTAGGAAAAATGGAGTGTCTCCAAGTTTTTTCCGAAGCATATGTAAAACCATAGATCCTTTATTGTAAGATAATCTACTACTAAATATTCTATTAACACTGGTTGTATCTTGGTCTGTGAGATACACAGCTCCATCTGGTTGTGAGGTAATAGAGTTATTTCGTTGCTGTTTCCAAGATGTAAAATCGTCATTGCCATCAAGGTTTTCTATGATAATTCCAGACAGGTAAGTGGCAAAACCTTCGTTAAGCCAGATGTCTTTCCAACTTCCGCAGGTAATTTTATTACCAAACCATTGATGTGCTAATTCATGTGCAACAAGATTACGACCAAAGCTTCCCATAAAGGAAACGGTCGTGTGTTCCATTCCGCCTCCCCAACCAAATTGAGCATGTCCATATTTTTCATCTGCATAAGGATATTCTTCAAAAAGATTACTGTAAATATTCATGATATCTACTGTAATTGGTGTGTTAGCTTGTGCGTTTGCAAGCGCTTCTGGATAGACGTAGTTTACGATATCAAACGGATTTCCATTATTTGGTACTGTGTGAGAATAGACTTCATAATTGGTTGCAGCAATCGCAATTAAATATGCTGGTATTGGGTAACGATGTTTATAATGGGTTGTTTTATTTGTTCCTTCAATACTTTGACTTTGCTCAAGACCATTTGCTACAGATATATATTCTTCATTAGATGGATTAAATTGAGGCGTTGTCATAAATACATCTACAGAATCTATTTTGTCAATTAAATCTTGCTTACATGGCCACCAAGCTTTTGCACCATAAGGTTCAGAAAGTGTCCAAATTATTGGGTCTCCATTGTGTTGCGTTTGTTCAAATGACCCTAATCCAGAACTGATTGGATTTCCAGAATAACTTACAGTAAGAGAATCTAAAACACCTGTATTTAGAATTGTTGGTAAAGTGATGACTAATTCATCATCAGTATTCTGAGTAAAAGCTAATGCATTTCCTCTTTGTAAAACCTGAGACACAATCATGTTTGAAGTCAAATCAAAGGTAATGGTGGTCATATCACTCTTTGCCTCAAAATAACTTGTAACTTCACCAGCAATAAAAGCCACTGAAGGGTCTATGTCTAATTCTAGTCTATTATATTTTAAATCGTAATTACCTGTGTTAAGATTAGAGCGTTGCATCATGTGATTTAATGCAGACTTAGCTTCAGACTCACTGATGGCATCTAGAGTTTCGTTATAATCTTGTGAAAAGGATACTGCTGAGCAGAGACCAAAAAAAAGGAGTAGTCGTAATTTCATGGTATTATGTTTTTCTTTTTATTCAAATATAGCATGATAAAAGTAGGTAATTTGTTGGTATAGTGTCGTATTTTTGCATTCCAAACTTACAATTCACTTTATATAAAGTCCTAAATATCAGTTTATGTTGAGATATCTAAAACAGCTAAAATTGTTTTTTATCGTACTTGCGATAGTTTCTACGGTGATTATTTATTTTATTTACTCTGCCTTAGCTATAGAAAAACCATTGCCAATTTATCAACCTAATAGAGTAGATGCGTCATTGGTGGATAGCACTATTCAGCATAAAAAAAAGTATCATAAAATTTCAGATTTCAAGCTGGTAAATCAAAATGGAGAAACGATTACTCAAGACAATTATAAAGATAAAATTTATGTAGCAGATTTCTTTTTTACAACTTGTCAAACAATTTGTCCCATAATGACAGATCAAATGGTTCGTGTTCAAAATGAAATATTATATGATGATGAAGTAATGTTGCTGTCTCACTCTGTTACTCCAGAAATTGATTCGGTAGCACAATTAAAACGCTATGCTATTGAAAAAGGTGTCATCGATAAAAAATGGAACCTCGTCACAGGAGACCGAAAACAAATTTACGACTTAGCAAGAAAATCATATTTAGTGGTTAAAGATGATAATTCTGAAGACTATGGAATGATACATACCGAGAATTTCGCGCTTATAGATAAAGACAAGCAAATTAGAGGTTTATATAATGGAATAAGCTCAACTTCTGTAGACTCTTTGATTCAAGATATCAAGAGACTTAAAAAGGAATATCAATAAAAAACGACTACAATTTTTTTACACTAATTTTTTCCTTTACTTTTGCTTACTTAAAATCAATCTAAATAAGCTTGCAACTCACATTAGCAGATATCAAACGAGGTCAACAAGGTACAATTATCGATGTTTCATCAATTCATATACCTCTTAAACTCTTAGAAATGGGATGTTTACCTGGCAATTCTGTTGAGCTTGTACAAGTAGCTCCTTTTGCAGATCCAATGTATCTTAATATAAATGGGACACATTTAGCCATACGAAAAGAAACCGCAATTCATATTCTAATCGAGATTTCTAATGCCTAAACAAATTAACGTTGCACTTATAGGAAATCCAAATACTGGAAAAACCTCAGTATTTAACTCACTTACAGGCTTAAATCAAAAAGTTGGTAATTATCCAGGAATTACGGTTGAGAAAAAAGAAGGTATTTGTAAACTTCCAAGAGGTGTAAAAGCACATATCATTGATTTACCAGGAACGTATAGTTTAAATGCCTCTTCTCTTGATGAGAATGTAGTGATTGAGTTGCTTCTCAATAAGAACGATAAGGATTTTCCTGATGTTGCAGTTGTTGTAAGTGATGTAGAAAATTTAAAACGTAACCTACTTTTATATACTCAAATTAAAGACTTAGAGATTCCTACAATTTTGGTTATCAATATGTCTGATAGGATGGTTTATAAAGGCATCCAATTAGATATTGCATATTTAGAAAAAGAACTGCAAACTAAAATTGCACTTATAAGTACTAGAAAAAAAAGAGGTATAGATAATCTCAAAGAGTTAATTGCTAATTATAAAGAACTTTCAACTGTTCCTTGTTTAAATGCTTCGGAAATTGATAACGAGTATTTTGATAAACTGAGACAAGCATTTCCAAATCAGTTATTATATAAGCTGTGGTTGGTTATTACGCAAGATGTTAACTTCGGAAATGTAAATAGAAACGAAGTTGATGCCATTAATAGTTTTAAAACAAAAGGTAAAGCAGATCTTAAGCGTTTACAGCAAAAAGAGACTATAAAACGCTATCAATTTATTAATAATACACTTAAAAAAGGGCAGACTATTGATCTCAAATCTGCTAAAGATCTTAGAATAAAATTAGATAGAATATTGACTCACAAGGTTTGGGGTTATTTAATTTTTGGAGTTATTTTACTTACTATTTTTCAAGCCATTTATGATTGGTCAAGTGTTCCTATGGATTTTATTGATAGCGCATTTGCTTCGTTAAGTGAATGGACTAAAAATGTCATACCAGAAGGTGCTTTTACCAGTTTAATTGCCGAAGGTATTATTCCTGGGTTGGGTGGAATTGTAATATTTATTCCGCAGATTGCATTTTTATTCCTATTCATTGCAGTCTTAGAAGAAAGCGGTTATATGAGTCGCGTTGTCTTTTTAATGGATCGCATTATGAGACGTTTTGGTTTAAGCGGAAAAAGTGTAGTACCATTAATATCAGGTACAGCATGTGCTATTCCAGCAATTATGGCTACTAGAAATATAGAAAGTTGGAAAGAACGATTAATCACCATATTAGTAACACCTTTCACAACCTGTTCTGCACGATTACCAGTGTATTTGATAATCATTTCATTAGTTATACCAGAAGGTCGTTTCTTTGGTTTGAGTTATCAAGCTCTAACCTTGATGTTACTCTATCTCATTGGGTTTGGAGCAGCAATAATATCGGCTTGGATTTTAAATAAAGTTTTAAAAATTAAGAGTAAAACGTTCTTTGTGGTAGAAATGCCAAATTATAAGTTGCCATTATTTAAAAACGTTGCCTTAACGGTTTTAGAAAAGACTAAATCTTTTGTATTTGGAGCAGGAAAAATCATTTTAGCCATATCAATTGTGCTTTGGTTTCTTGCATCTTATGGACCTGGAGACGACTTTAATAATGCTGAAGAAATTGTAACAACGCAATATGCTTCGGAAAATTTATCTTCGGAAGAATTGCAACAAAAAATTTCATCACATCAACTAGAACATTCTTTTATTGGTATTGCAGGACATGCTATTGAACCAGCTATTAGACCATTAGGTTATGATTGGAAAATAGGAATCGCTATTGTAAGTTCATTTGCAGCACGAGAAGTTTTTGTAGGTACACTAGCGACAATTTATAGTGTTGGAAGTGATGAAGAAGAAACGATTAAAAACCGTATGGCAGGAGAAGTCAATCCAATTTTAGGAGGTCCTTTGTTTAATTTTGCTAGCGGAATCTCACTTCTCCTTTTTTATGCCTTTGCCATGCAATGTATGAGTACATTAGCAATTGTAAAACGAGAAACGAACTCCTGGAAATGGCCAATGTATCAACTGGTTATAATGTCAGCTTTTGCTTATGTTGTAGCTTTAATTGCTTATCAATTATTAAAGTAAAGTATTAGATAAAATCGCGACCAAGTAATTATGAACACAATTATTCAAAACATATTAGTTTTTATAGCAGTTGCTCTAGCAATATGGTTTTTGTTGCATAAGTTTGGAGCGCTTCCTAAGAAGAAAACAGCTGGATCTAAAGCTTGTGGCGAAAGTGATTGTGGCTGTCATTGACGGTAATTTCGCATTACAAAAAAATCTGCATTGTAAGTCTCGTCTGTAATTTTTTCATCAGCTTTTGGATGTGGATGCAGAGCACTTAAGTATAATTCATACGTCTTTTTTTTATAAAACATATTGTTTTTAAAAATATACCCTTCTGGATCTATAATAATAACTTTATTTTCAAGAAAGATTCCATCTTCAAAAATTGAGATTAAAACTTTTGCTTCTCCAGCTCTCACACATTGTACACCTTTAGGACATCTAGAATCTACAATTACCTTCTCAAAGGTAATTATCAAATTTTCAAAAGACACTGCGTCATGTAGTTTAATATTAGTATTTATAGAAATAGAATCTTTATTAAAGCCTAAAGGTTTAATTAATTTTTGGGCATGACAACATCCAAAAAAGAGAACTATTACCATGAATATTTTGAACGACATGACTTTAAAATTAAAGGATTGTTGTTAGCGTGTGTTTAACTAAATTATAATAATTATTTAGATTTTGTCTTTATATGTTGATGAATTATAAATTTTAGTTACATTTGTAAAATATTTAAGTATACTTAAAAATTAATTAAAGCACTAATAAATGTCTGTAGCGATTGAGAACTTTGTAAAAGCAATTTACAATAACGATAATCATGATATTAAAAACACCAAGCCTGGTAATATAGCCAAGAAACTTGGTATTTCTAATGCGGCAGCTACAGATATGGCTAAAAAACTTGCAGCCAAAGATTTATTAAATTACGAAAAATACCAGGAACTCCAACTCACAGAAAAAGGTACCAAAATGGCACTTAATGTTGTGAGAAAGCATCGTCTTTGGGAAGCGTTTTTGTTTAAGATGTTTGATATGTCGTTGCATGATATTCATCGTGAAGCCGAATTGTTAGAACATCAAACATCAGATTTATTAGCCGATAAGATAAGCTCTTATTTAGGTCATCCTAAGTTTGATCCTCATGGAGATCCTATCCCAAATGCAGATGGAAAAATAACCACAGAAGATACATCTATCTCACTTTCCGAAGCAAAAGAAGGTAAAACATATATCATTTCTAGATTGATGAGTGATGATAAGGAGTTTTTTGATTTCTGTGCTCAAAATGAGATTAAATATAGAAACACATTAACGGTTTCAAAGCAATTTATTAGTAATAAAATGACCCAAATTTCTATTGGATCTAATACGCTTGTTTTGAATGAAGATTTTACTAAAATTATTTATGTTGATGAAAATTAGATTTACATACATTGGCTTATTATTAAGTACTGGAGCAATTTTTGCTCAAGATGATATAAAACCAAGCAAATCACCAACACCTTTAGTGACTGATAGACCAGATGCTACAGAAGCGTCGTCAACAGTAGGGAAAGGCGTTTTTCAAATAGAATCTGGTGGTTTATATGAGTCTTTTGAAGAAAACTCAATACAGTTAGAAAACTACACATACAATACAACACTTTTACGCTACGGTCTTCTCGATAATGTAGAGCTACGTTTAGGATGGGATTTTGTTGAGGGAACAACAAAAGTTAATGGGAATAAATTAAATAATGTAACGAGTGGACTGTCTCCACTATTACTAGGTGTAAAAATTGACATTGCTGAAGAAAAAAATGGAATACCTGAAATAGCCTTGATTGGTCAAGTTTACCCTTTATTTACAGCCTCACAAGATTATCGACCAGAAACAACTGCTGTAGATTTTAGGTTTTCTTTTTCTTATACATTGAGTGAAAAATCGAGTTTAGGTTATAATATAGGAGCGCAATGGGGAAATGACTCATCAGAAGCTGCAGCTATTTATTCAGTAGCATATGGTTATAGTTTAACAGATGAATTTGGTGTATATGCAGAAATTTATGGTGATTTTCCAGAAGATAGTTCGGCTAACCATTATTGGGATGCAGGAGTCACTTATTTAGTCTCTAACAACTTACAATTAGACGCTTACGTAGGTACAAGTATTACAAAAGGACAAGACTTATTATTAGGTCTAGGAGCAAGCTTTAGAATACTTGCAAAATAAATATTATGAAAAAAAACATACTTGTATTTTTAGTTTTAGTGGCAATTTTCAGCTGTAAAAATGACACAAAATCTAACGGAAAATTAAATGTCGTCACAACAACATCAATGATTACCGATTTAGTTAAAAACATTGGTGGAGACTACATAAACGTTCAAGGTTTAATGGGTAGTGGAGTAGATCCTCACTTGTACAAAGCAAGTGAAGGCGATGTGACAAAATTAGTAGAAGCAAACGTGATTTTTTATAATGGTTTACATCTTGAAGGTAAACTCGTAGAGGTTTTCGAAAAAATGGGAACTGCAACAAAAACGCCAATTGCTTTAGGTGAAGAATTAGATAAAAACACATTGATTGGATCAGATTATTTTGCGTCTAATTACGATCCGCATGTGTGGTTTGATATTGAGTATTTCAAACAATTTGCTAAAAAAATAACGCAAGTACTTTCAGAAAAAAATCCTGAAAATGCAGATAATTTTAAAGCAAATGAAACTAAGTACTTAGCAGATTTAGACGCACTACAAACAAAAATAATAGCCACTATTAAGACACTTCCGAAGGAAAAAAGAATATTGGTGACAGCGCATGATGCATTTAATTACTTCGGAAAAGCATACGACTTTGAAGTTGTTGGCTTACAAGGATTATCTACTGCTACAGAAGCTGGAGTGCAAGATGTACAGAAATTGTCTACATTCATAATAGAAAAACAAATTAAGGCAATTTTTGTTGAGAGTTCAGTTCCTAAGCGAACTATAGAGGCATTACAAGCTGCCGTAAAATCTAAAGGACATGACGTTGAAATAGGAGGCACTTTATATTCTGATTCTTTAGGGAACTCAGGAACAATTGAAGGCACTTATATTGGAATGTTTGAGTATAATGTGAATACGATTGTGAATGCTTTAAAATAAATGCTTTGTGTCATTCAGAGCGAGGCGAAGAATCTAAAAACTATTAGTAAAAGATTCTTTAGTCGTGCCTCCTTTTGAATGACAGCAATTATAAAAAAAATGAAACAAAAAATAGCAGTACAAGTAGACGATTTAACCGTTGCATACAATTACAAACCTGTACTTTGGGATATCGATTTAGAAATCCCAGAAGGCGTTTTGATGGCTATTGTTGGACCAAATGGTGCGGGAAAATCTACGCTTATTAAATCCATATTAGGAATTCTAAAACCCATAGCTGGAAGTGTTTCTATCTACGGTAAATCATACGAAAAGCAACGTTCTCTCGTCGCTTATGTACCACAAAAAGGAAGTGTAGATTGGGATTTTCCAACAACAGCTCTCGATGTGGTTACAATGGGAACTTACGGTAGTTTAGGTTGGATTAAACGTCCTCGTCAAAAACAAAAGAAAGCTGCTTTAGAAGCGCTTGAAAAAGTCGGTATGTTAGCTTTTAAAAGTAGACAAATAAGTCAGTTGTCAGGTGGTCAACAGCAACGTATATTTCTAGCACGTGCTTTAGTACAAGATGCTTCGATCTATTTTATGGACGAACCATTTCAAGGTGTTGATGCTACTACAGAAATCGCGATTATTAATATTTTAAAAGAATTACGAAAAGCAGGAAAAACAGTAATAGTGGTACATCACGATTTACAAACGGTTCCAGAATATTTTGATTGGGTAACATTTTTGAACGTTAAAAAAATAGCCACAGGTCCAGTTAAAGATATTTTTAATGATGATAATTTGACGAAGACTTATGGTATTAATTATAAAGTGAGTATACAAGAGTAGCCCATTCCTGGGAAGGTAGAAATTTCATAGGTGATAACACACTGTACATTGGATTAGTGCAGTTTTAAAATAAGTTTAAATATTTTTAATAAAATAGCAATTTAAAATTCCTTCCCTTTTTTCAAGGGAAGGTGGATTTAAACTCAGAGAAGAGTTTAAGACGGAAGGGTCAAAAAGAATAGAAGAAGTCAAAAAGTATAATAATTAAAAATAATTGCGAAAAAAGGAAGAGATTCCTGCCTTCGCAGAAATATGGACTTAACAGAATACATACATCTTGTCTTCACAGACTATACCTTAAGAACCATCACACTAGGAACTGCAATTCTTGGTGCAGTCACTGGTATGTTAGGTAGTTTTGCAGTACTAAGAAAGCAAAGTCTTTTAGGTGATGCCATTTCACACGCAGCATTGCCAGGAATAGCTATTTCATTTTTAATTACAGGTGCAAAAGATAGTAATACATTATTGTTGGGAGCATTGGTTAGTGGATTGATTGGTACATTCTGGATTCGAGGAATCATTACCAAAACGCATCTCAAATCTGATACTGCTCTTGGTTTGATTTTATCTTTATTTTTTGGCTTCGGAATGCTCTTGCTCACATTCATACAAAAGCAACCTAATGCTAATCAAGCTGGATTGGATAAATATTTATTTGGTCAAGCAGCAACTCTTGTAGAAAGCGATGTTTGGATGATGGCTATTGTCACAGGATTATGTCTCTTCGTATTATTGTTGTTTTGGAAGGAATTTAAAATATTACTCTTTGATAAAGACTATGCTAAAACACTTGGGTTTAATACAAAAGCCATAGACATATTGATTACTAGTTTTATTGTTTTAGCCATTGTATTAGGACTTCAAACTGTAGGAGTTGTTTTAATGAGTGCGATGCTTTTGGCGCCTGCAGCTGCAGCTCGACAATGGACAAACAGTCTCGCAACCATGGTGTTTTTAGCTGCTATTTTTGGAGCGTTTTCTGGAGTTGTTGGAACCGCAATTAGCGCAAGTCAGAATAATTTATCTACTGGTCCAGTCATAGTATTGGTAGCAGCAGTTTTTGTATTGATCTCTTTTATATTTTCTCCAAGTAGAGGATTATTATTTAAGCAAATAAGATTTATAAAAAACCGACGCGATTTAGAACTCCATAAAACGTTAGCGTTTATGTATCATATTGCAGAGTCACATGCTGATATTTCGCATCCACACGAAATTAAAATCCTCAATAGTTTTCAAGGCTACACAAAAGGCACACTTAAAAAATTAGTTGAGAAAAATTACGTGACCTTAAAAGGCACAACTTGGAGTTTAACTAACGAAGGTTTTGAATCTGCTTTGAATTTATATAACCAATTAACAAAAAACGATGAGTAACGCACAAATAGAAATACAACTTATTGCGAGTTTAGTAGCTATTGCATGTGCTATTCCAGGAACGTTTTTGGTACTTCGGAAAATGGCTATGATAAGCGATGCTATCAGTCATTCTATATTACCAGGAATTGTCGTTGGTTTTTTTATCACTCAAGATTTGAATTCACCATTATTAATTCTATTAGCAGCATTAACTGGAGTGATTACTGTTGTTTTGGTAGAGTATATTCAGAAAACAGGATTAGTAAAAGAAGATACAGCAATTGGTTTAGTATTTCCTGTCCTATTTAGTATTGGTGTATTAATGATTGCAAAAAAAGCCAATGATGTACATCTTGATATTGATGCAGTATTAGTTGGAGAATTAGCTCTAGCACCATTTGACCGTTTACTAATTTCTGGAGTTGATGTTGGACCTAAAGCACTTTGGGTGATTGGTATTATTTTAATCATCACCATTGTATTGTTACTAGCATTTTTTAAAGAACTAAAATTAAGTACGTTTGATAAAGGTTTGGCAGCTTCATTAGGATTCTCTCCAGTAATTATTCACTATGGGTTAATGACAGTCTCTTCTGTAACGACAGTAGGTGCTTTTGATGCTGTTGGAGCAATTTTAGTAGTCGCATTGATGATTGCTCCAGCTGCAACTGCGTATTTATTGACAACAGATTTAAAGAAAATGCTATTACTCTCTATTGTATTTGGAGTATTTAGTGCTATTTCTGGATATTGGTTAGCACATGGTCTTGATGCTTCAATTGCAGGATCCATATCAACTATGCTTGGGCTATTGTTTTTATTAGTTTATTTATTTGCACCAAGTAAAGGTGTCATTGCTGTGATGTACAGAGAAAAACAACAACGTACAGAAGTGTCGTTGCTTACTTTTTTACTCCATTTAAAAAACCATGATGAAGAACGAGAACGTCATGTGAATCATTTAAATGAACATATTAATTGGCAGAAAGTGCGTTCTAAAACAGTTTTGGATTTAGCTTTGAAAAATAATATGATTGAGATTAACAAAAACATTGTGTCTTTAACTCCAAAAGGGGATATGTTTACCACTCAAGCTATTGATTATATCATCACAAATGAAGATGCTCAAATTGAAGACATGAAGGATGACTTCTTTTTATTTAGAGGGTAGCCATAATATTCAGTCTATATAAGAAATTACAATACCTGTTACATACATTTGATTTTGCCAATTGGTTGAACGTACTTTCATTATATAAGTGTATGTAGAATTATCTATATTAGTAAAACCTAACGGAGAAACTGTATAAACTCTATGTGCAGAGCTGCTTCCTGAAGAAGCACCATCAACAACTAAAACGAAAGTATTGTTATTCACTGGTCTTCTTTCCATTTGGAAAGTCATATTTGAGGCTGCTGAATTATCGACATAGTGTACCCATACACCAGTAAGGGTTGCTCCATGAGGAATGTTTAGGTTCGTTTGAAAAAGCTTATCTCCAGACTGTCCTGATAGGCCATTCCCAGTAATAACAGTCGATGCTACTTCTACTCCACTTGGCGTTTTTGCATGAAAAGCTACTGGATTAATAGATATGAATTTTGTTTGGGTGTCTGTGACTAGATTCCCTTGTGCGTCAGCAATAACGTTACGTGTACCTGAACCAGCGAGATCAGACGATCGAATCGTTCCAGTGACATCAAGTTCTTCAACGGGATTGCTATTGTTTATGCCTAAACGACCGTCTTTATGAAGAGAAAATATTATATTAGTATTTAGAAAATCACTTTCAGATATCAAAAAATCCAACCATGTATTAGAATTTTCTATTTTCCAATCTGTACTTGATCCAGTTCTTAAAAACTCCAAAGAAGTGAGGTCTCCATCATTCGAATTAATTCGTAATTTCTGTTCACCAACTCCAGCTACTTCTAGAGTTCTTGATGGAATGTTTGCAATTAATGTAGCCACTTGGGAGAATGGCACAGCATTAAATGAGCTTGTTCCCATATCAATATAACCTGAACCATCGTTAATGTCTAATTCAACTTTTAAAGCATACAAATCACCATTATTCCAACTAATATTCTCAAAGAAACCAATTGATGGGTTACCTTCTCCAATCTCTAAAATGATAAGTCCATTCTCGTCTGTTTCTACAGATAAAAACTGTTCTTGATAAACTGTTGTAAATTCAGATTCATTAATAATACCGAATCTAACTGCTATGGTTTCGTTATTTAAAACATTACCGTTACTATCTTTTATAATAGCTTTATAGTTTATGGAGTTTTGAGCGGACGTTAATCCGAATATTAGAAATCCCGTAAAAAGTAAAAATGTTTTCATCACCATATATTTTAAGACTCTTTTAAGTGCCTGGTTTGTAGATGATAAAATTAATTGAAGTCTTTGTTTATACTTAAAACTATTGTAACAAAGTATGTACTATATGTAACATTACTATGCTTTTTACGAGTATTTTGTGTTTTTACAAAAAAGATCTTGATTATTTGTTGATTGAAAACATAAAGAAAATGAATTTATAATTAAGCATTAAAATTTCCGAAAAGAAAATTTAGCTACTCAACAACACTAAAACTGGTCATCATTTGTGCTTCAGAACTTCCGCCAATCCAAACATTAAATGTACCAGGTTCTACTTCCCATATCTTGTTTACAGTGTAGAATTGTAAAGTTTCAGAATCTATAGAAAAGGTAACAGTCTTGGTTTCTCCTGCACTAAGCTTTATTTTTTGAAAACCTTTTAATTCTTTTACTGGTCGTGTTAAACTGCCAACGACATCTCTAATATAAAGTTGAACGACTTCTTCACCATCATGTTCTCCAGTATTAGTCACATTCACTGAAACTGTTAAGCTTCCATTTGCTTTTATTTCAGTTTGAGAACTGTTTAAATCGCTATATTCAAATGTAGTATAGCTTAATCCAAAACCAAAAGGATACAACGCGGTTTTTGGTGCATCTCGATATCCAGAAAAGGTGACATGCTTCACGTTATAGGGTCTTCCAGTGTTTTTCTGATTGTAATACAAAGGCTCCTGACCAACATTATGAGGAAAAGAAACAGGTAATTTACCAGACGGATTGTAATCACCAAAAAGAACATCTGCAATTGCATATCCAGATTGCGAACCCAAATGCCAACATTCTAAAATTGAAGGTACCATCTGTGAAGGACGACTTAAATCCATTGGTCGACCATTCATTAAAACTATCACAATATTAGGATTTACTGCTTTAACAGCTTCTAATAATTCCATTTGTAATCCTTTAAAGCCAATATCTGTTTGGCTTCGTCCTTCTCCTGTTTGGTACGCATCTTCTCCAATAGCCAACAAAACAACATCTGCTTTTTTAGCTGCTTCAACAGCTTTTTTAATGCCAGAACGATTAGTTGTATTGAATTTTAAAGGATATAAAAATTGATTTTGTCCAGGTTCTACTGTTGGAATTGTAAGTTCAATTCCTTTTTCAAAATAGATCTTTGTGTTTTTATCTACGGAAGCTTTTACGCCTTCTAACAAGGATATTGCCGAATTATATTCAGCTTTAGCTCTCCAATTACCTAATGGCGAATTTTTATCGTCAGCCAAAGGACCAATTACAGCAATACTGCCTATACTTTTTGATAGCGGAAGGATGTTGTTTTCATTTTTGAGAAGTACTATAGATTTTTTTGCCACATCACGAGCAATAGCTAGATTTTCTTCGGAATAGACTTCGGTACGTTCTCGCTCTTCATTACAATATTTATAAGGATCATCAAATAACCCTAATTCAAATTTAAGTCGCAAAACACGTTTTACCGCATCGTCAATTTGGGTAATTGATACCTTTTTTTCATCTAGTAGAGTTTCTAAAAAAGCTTCGTAAGCATAAGATTCCATATCCATATCACTACCAGCATTTAGAGCAATCTCGGCAGCATTTTTTTTGTCTACAGCATAACCATGAGCTTCTAATTCACCAATACTTCCCCAATCTGAAACTATAAAACCATTCCAGTTCCATTTACCCTTTAATAGATTTCTTTGTAACTCTTTATGACCTGTCGCAGGAATCCCATCAATGTCATTAAAAGAATTCATAAATGTTGCTACTCCAGCTTTTGCAGCAGCTTTAAAAGGTGGTAAAATGACGTTATGTAATTCATTTTCTCCAATATTTACGGTGTTGTAATCACGTCCTGCTTCTCCAAAACCATAGCCAGCAAAATGTTTTGCACATGCTGCTATTGTTGAGTTGTCATACAGATTCTTACCTTGAAAGCCTTTTATTCTAGCAACGCCAATTTCAGAATTTAAAAAAGTATCTTCTCCTGCACCTTCCATAACTCTTCCCCAACGTGCATCTCTAGAGACATCAATCATTGGTGCAAAGGTCCAGTTTAAACCTGATGCAGCAGATTCTTTTGCAGCAACTGCAGCAGATTGTTCTATGATTTTTAAATCCCAACTTGCACTTTCTCCTAATGGAATTGGGAAGATGGTTTTATAACCATGAATAACATCGTATGCAAAAATCAAAGGGATTTTTAATCTAGAATTCTCCATTACGATGCGTTGCGTTTCTCTAATGGAAGTCACAGATGTTATATTGAGCATGGAACCAACCTCACCCTTTTTTAGTTTTTCTAATTTGTATTGGTCTCCCTTTGATGAAGATGGACCTGTCATATTCCATTTACCACTATATTGAACGAGTTGTCCAATTTTCTCATTGATTCTCATAAGTGCTAAAACAGAATCTACTTTTTGGTTTAAAATATTGTTATTAAAATGAATAGAATTAGTAGATGTTCTTGGAAGAATTTGTCTAAGAGTAGTATTGTCTTGTGCTTTTAATTTGTTAGCACCTAATATGACTATAATTCCTACGAAAAAAATAATAACAAATTTGTAAAAAAAAGATGGGGATAATCTCATGAAAAAATATTAAAATTCTAATTCAACAATAACCGAAAAATGGTCTGAAGGAAATTTGAAATCAATTGCACTTGACAAAACTCCATATTTATTGACTTTAAAATTTGATGATTTTGAAAGTAATATATAGTCAATACGTCTTGTCGCTATTTCATCATATTTGAATCCATTAAAAGTACCAATAGAACCAAATTTTACATTGGCTAAATCTCTTGAATCGTTCATTGTTACTTTGGTTGAAGAAATAACATCACTATTAGGCTCTACGTTAAAATCACCCATTACTATCACAGGTAGATTTTCTGTATTTATAGATTTGATTGTTTCAAGAATGAGTTTCATCCCTTCTTTTTGAGCTTCAACACCTACATGGTCTAAATGTGAATTAAATACCCATGTTTTTTGATTGTTTTCTAAAAATGTAAATAAACCATAAGTGCATATTCTTGGGTAGGCAGCGTCCCAACCTTTAGATATTTTATTTGGTGTTTGCGACAACCAAAATGTATTTTCTTGTTCTACTTTTATTTTTTTGGAGTTATAATAAATAGCAGAAAATTCCCCTTCATTCTCACCATCACGTCCATGACCAATATATTTATAGTTTGTTAATGATGTATTTAAATCTTCAATTTGATTAGGTCTAGCTTCTTGTATACCCATAATATCTGGTTCTAAAAATAAAACCTGAGAGCAAAAAAAGTCTTTTCTGTTAGGCCACGCATTTTCACCATCTGAAGCGGTATCTAAACGCATGTTGTAGGTCATTACCTTGAGGTGTTTTGGAGTAATAATTAGCAAGTTATCTTGTTCTGCTTCGGAATCAGATTTCACTTTATCATCACAACTTAAATTTAGAATTAGTAATCCTAAAAGTACTATGTTCCATCTCATACCTAGTTCTCTTTTTGGTAGACTCTCACGTAATCTATCATCATTTTATTTGGAAAGGATTGATCGTCAATTCCTTCTTTTCCACCAAGCATTCCACCTACTGCAACATTGATTTTAAGATAAAAATCTTGGTCAAAAGGCCACTCTTGAGTTGTTTTGTGTTCGTTTATAATGTGGTTGTAAACTTTTCCGTCTAAAATAAAATCCATGTATTCTGGTGTCCATACGAGTGTATAGGTATGAAACGTATCATAAGGTTTATCAACGTAAATTTTCTTTCCTTTTTGCGTGCCTCTCATGTGGTTATAAGATTTTGTGTGGATAGTGCCGAAGATTGAATCTGGCTCAAAACCAACATGCTCCATGATATCTATTTCACCACTTTCTGGCCAGCCAACTTGACTATGGTTAGCACCTAACATCCAAAATGCAGGCCATAAGCCTACACCTTTTGGTAATTTTGCTCTAATATCGATACGACCATAAGTCCATTCTGCTAAGTTTTTAGTTGTAAGACTTGCTGCAGTATATTTTGAAAACTCTTGATTTTTTCTCCAGTCTTTAACGTTTTTATTTTCAAATGCAGCGTTTTTAATTTGTTCTTTATGGGTTTCTAGAATAAGAAATCCGTCTTCCACTCTAGAATTTTTTAAACTATCTGTGTAGTATTGTTTTTCGATATTACGAATTAGTCCAATTTCATGACTCCATTTTAAAGCATTTGGTTTTCCTTGTTCATTGAACTCATCATTCCAAACTAAAGTATAGCCTTCATGTATTGGACTTACCTTCTCTCTTTCAAAAACTAATTCTGGTTCATTGGTTGTGATGTAATCAAAGTCGTTAGCAATTAACCAATCAATATCTTCAGTTTTATCTGCAGTCCAAGCGTTTAATTTTAGATCTAATTTTTTTGCTTCCTCAATCCAATGCGGTTTTTTCTTTAATTTATATATTAAATAATCTAAACCAGTAATACTATCATTTTTTAAACCTTGAGGATCTTTTGACCCATCCAGATATAATGTTTTTGCCTTAGGATTGACTTTAACGATATGTTTTAAAATTTCGTAACTAAAACTAATATAATAGGAGATGTAAGAATCTGCTTTTAGTTCTTTTACTAAATCTAGGATTTTGTTAGTGATTTCTATGTTACGACCTTCTGTTTTAGAAGGTTTAATTTCGAGAACCAGACTTGTAGTGGTATTATTGGTCATTCCAGCAATGATAAAATCTCTTAATTTTGGAAGAATTTCTCCATTAGAAAGTTTAGTTTTTGCTAACTCGTCGTATGTAGAATTTTCAATTATTAAATCTGCATAATCTGCATCATGAGTTACGATAAGCACATTATCTGAAGTCATACGAACATCAAACTCAGAGCCAGTACAATTTAATTCTATGGCATGTTTAAGAGCTGCAATGGAATTTTCGGGTAAATTTTTAGCTTTCCATGCACCACGATGAGCTATAACTTTATTATCTGCAAAACTAATATTTTCAACCTTAGAAGACTCACAGGACATTAATATAAGAGAGACTAAAACAAAAAATATGTAACGCATAGTTTAGGCTTTTAAAGCGAAAATAGAGTTTCGCAGATAATTATAGCTACTTTTAATTAGGGATCGGGATTTTAGCTATTGAAAAAGTTATAGAAAAACTCACCATTATAAACAAAATATAAACTTATAATGATGAGTCAAGTTTTAAATTTTAGTATCCATCATTTTGAGGATAATCTATACCTAATAAATCTAGATCTCTTTGAGCAATTGGCCAGTTAATAAAATGTGGCATCCAATTAACTCTTGGATCTTTAGAGCCTCCAAAATTTGCAGGAAAAAATTCACCGTCTCCAGCATAGTTAGTCATTTGAAAATCAATTACAGATTGTCCCATACGTTTTAAAGTAAACCAACGCTGTCCTTCAAAAGCTAATTCTCTAGCACGTTCATCTAATATAGCTTGTTGATCTACACTCATTAAAGGTGTAGCATTAGCTCGTGTTCTAACTGCGTTAATATAAGGTAATGGATCACCTGAAGAATTCATTATTGCTTCTGCAGCAATTAAATAGGTTTCGGCTAATCTATACACTAAAATATTACCGGTTATAAGGTAAGAATCTGCATTACCATCTTCTTGAGCAAATTTTATACAAGATGGATGCATTCTTTTATAATAATTTTGATAATCACTTGAAGGAAATGGTGCATAATTATCTACCACTTCTCCAAAATTAGAGCCTGACGTATAATACCAATTTAATCTAAAATAGGTGTCATCATCTCTTGTATCGTTTGGATCTTCAGCAATTAAATCCATTAAATATCTATTTGGTAATATTCGTGAAAAGCCTCTTCCGCCTTGCTCATTATTTGATTCAATACCACTTATTTGAAAATATTGGGTTACATAATTTGCATTCATCATGTTTAAACCTCCACCTCCAGATAGTTCATTATTTCTTTGGATTACAAATAAAGATTCAGAGTTATTTCTATCTCCAGCAAAGACATCAGCAGTTGAGCCAACTAAACTATGAGGACTTTCTGGTCCTTCAATAATATCTAATGCTTGGTTTTTGGCTTCTGTCCAATCACCTTGCCACATTGCAACTTTAGCTTTTACATGTTTTGCAGTACCTTTTGTAACACGACCAAAAGTATCTATCCAATCTAAATTTGCTATTGCATAAGTTAAATCGTCATTTAATAATGTGAATATTTCATCTTCGGAAGATTTATCGTTAATCACCTCAAATGCGCTTTCTAAAGATTCCGTAGTAACATAAATATTATTGAACATTCTGTATAGGTAAAAATAAGAATGTGCTCTAAAGAATTTTGCTTCTGCAATGATTTGACTTCTAGATTCCTCATCTATATTTTCAAGAATTTCTGCAGCATTAATGATTTCTGTTGCTTTGGTTGCAATACTATAATAATGGTCCCAAAATAGAGAAGATGTAAAATTAGCTCCTTGATCTATTGGAGAAACACCTCTCTCATATCTTCCCATTAAACCTGTATAACCAGTTCTACTGAAAGCTAAGTCACTTCTAGAAGACATTAATACAGCTCCCATGTAATCCTCTGTACTAGTTTCGTATCGTTCTCTTTCTAAGCTATATAAACCTACTACACCAGATTTTAAACCAGTTTCTGAAGAATAAATATAATTAGCGTCTATTTCTGTCGTTGGCTGTTCTTCTAAAAAGTCTTCACAAGAAGATAATGTGAATAGAGAGATAAGCACTAAAAAGAAACTGTATGTTGTCTCTTTATAAAAAAGTATTGTTTTCATAATTTTTCTTTTTATCAATTAAAATTTTAAACGTATTCCAAAAGTGAAACTTCTTGCGTCTGGATAACCAGTGTCTGCACTATCAAAAGTGCTTCTAATGTTAACTTCAGGACTATATCCAATATAATCTGTGTTTGTAAATAAATTACTTCCTGTTACATAAAATCTAACTTGATCTAAACCAATTTGTTCTAGTGTTTTATTTGGTAAAGAATATCCTAAACTAACCGTTCTTAATCTTACATAAGAAGCGTCTTTAACCGCTAGAGAATTCAAATAAAGCGGTGTAGAATCATAGTTAGGTCTTGGAAATGTTGTCGATGGATTTTCTGGTGTGTAATAATCTACTTTTACACCATTTAGCTTACCAGATAGTGTACCACCATTATTAAAGTCTGATAAAAATGGGTTGACTTTAGTTGCGCCTTCTACAACATAGAAATCTACAAATAAATCAAATCCTTTATAAGCAAAATTGGTGGAGAATGAACCAAACCAATCTGGATTTTGATCTGTAAATACACGATCATCTTGAGTGATTATCCCATCACCATTAACATCGGCAATTCTAATGTCACCAGGTCTTAAATTATCTTGTGAAATTGTAGACTCTGGATTTGCTTGAGGTGCATTAGCGAAATCATCGCCTTCTTGCCAAATACCATCAAATTGATATTGTCTTATCACACCTATTGATTGACCAACATAATACCCAAAACCATCATCTTCTGTAATAGCATTACCTTCTCCGTCATTATAAAGCTCTAAAATCTTGTTTTCATTGTTAGACCAGTTTGTGGATACTGACCATTTAAAATTGTCATTGTTTATAATATTAGCTGTTAAACTAACTTCTATACCTGTATTTTGTAATTCTCCAGCATTAAAATATGTAAAATCATAACCTGTAATTGAAGGTACTTGACGTTTCAATAATAAATCTGTTGTTCTAGCATCATAGTAATTGATGTTACCAGTTAGAATATTGTTAAAAACTGCAAAATCTAAACCTAAATTAAAAGTTGTAACTGTTTCAAATGTTAGATTTTTATTTGGTAAAACATTTAGAGGCACATAACCAGATTCAGATTGTTCATCAAAAATATAATTTTGTCCATCTGCTCTAAAAAAACTTGTAAGTGATCTATTTAAACCATTAACTAAAGAACCATAACTAGCTCTTAATTTTAGTTCTCTTATAGATTCAACATCTGATAAAAAGCTCTCGTTATGTAATTTCCAAGCAAATGAACCACCAAAATTTGAACTCCATTTACTGCCTTCAGCATTTACAGAACTAGCATCACTTCTAGCTGTTGCAGTAAATAAATAGCGATCCATTAAAGTGTAACGTCCTCTAGCCATTAAACCTACTCGGTTTATAGTTGCGTTTTGCCTTCCGATAGTTATTTCTCCTGTTGCATCTGCAATACCATTATAGCCTGGTACATCGTTTACAAAACCTTCACCTGTAGAAATTGTTCTTGAAGATTCGTCTTCTTGAATTGACTGAACTAGTGTGATATCAAATTTATTATTCTCGTTAATTTCTTTATTATAACTTAATATGTTTTCTACCAAATAAGATTCTTGTAATCGGCTATCTATAATAGCTCTACCACTAACATCATCTGCAGCACCACTAAGTGTTGATTGGTATTGTCCTCTTTCTGAGGTTCTTCTAGTGAAGTTGGTTTTTAATTGGTATTGTAAATTTTCTAAAATTTGCCAAGTCGGTGTAATGTTTATAACAAAATCGTTTCCTTTTTCTTCATTATTTTGTTCTCTAAGGTTCCAGATTGGGTTTACAGCAGACGATTCTTCTCCACTTGGAAATCTTGTAAGATTACCATCTTCATCATACGCTCTACCTAAAGGAGAGAATGTGATAACGTTAACATTGGCAGCTCTTTCTGTATCGTCATTTAATAAATTCAAATCAAAATTAACTGAGAATTTATCATTAATTTTTTGATCTACATTTAAACGAAAAGTCTTTCTTATGTAGTTAGATGTAGGGATTAAACCTTCTTCTTCGAAATAATTGAGACTACCAAATACCTTGGTATTTTCTGTACCACCACTTATGCTAAATGCTTGGCTGTTTACTCGACCATTTTTAACTAATTCGTCTTCCCAATCTACAAACTCGTTATTTGCGATAGATTCTAATTCTAATTCAGAAAAGATATCTTCATCAAGAGAATATGAATCATCTGCATTGTTTGATCTGTGTGCTTCTCTTTTTAACTGAGCAAATTCTGCACCACTGTAAACATCAAAATTTCTTTCGATTGATTTGGTAGTTAAATACCCATGATAACTCACTTCTATTTTTTTGTTTTTACCTCTCTTAGTTGTAATTAAAACAACACCATTTGCACCACGAGAACCATAAATTGCTTGTGCTGAAGCATCTTTTAAGAATTCTACAGATTGAATGTCATCTTGATCAATATCTTCAATGCCACCATCTCTAATAATTCCATCAACTACGTAAATTGCACTAGTACCACCTTCAATAGATCCTTGACCTCTAAAAGTAATTTCTGATGTTCCTCCAGGTCTTAATGTTCCTCCACCAACGTTTACTTGTAAACCTGCAATTCTACCTCTAAGCATTTCATTTACGTCAGATGTAGGAGATAATACAGCTTCTTCTATATCTACTGTTGCAACTGCATTTACTAAATCACTTTTTCTTTGTGTACCGTAACCAACAACAATAACTTCGTCTAAAGCATTTCCTTCTTTAAGACTAATAGTCATTTCACTGGTGCTTACTTTAAATTCTTGTGTTTCATAACCTAAGTATGACACTACAATTATTGAAGATTCATTAGTTACATTTAATGAAAACTTACCATCAAAATCTGTTGAGACACCATTAGATGTGCCTTTTTCTATTATAGATGCTCCTGGTAATGGCATGTTATCTGCTGCCGAAAGCACCTTTCCTTTTACTGTAGTTTGAGCCATTAATGAAAATGAACTACATAGTAAAAAGAGACATAAGAATGTTTCAATTCTAAATCTTTGAAATTTTAATTTCATAAATATTGGATTAGTTAATAAAGTATCAAAATTATTATTTGACTTAAAACTTTACTATAGTTGAGAATTAAGCTTTCGTAAATTTAGTAGCAAATTATTGTTAAATTGATAATTTTCACCACGATAAAAAACGAACATCACAATATTTTATTAAAAGCGACTCTACTTAATGGCTATGATACTTTGTATACACTAGCAAAGTTTACCAATGTTAAATTTAGGCTCTGTGCTTGGTTTTAATGAATAAAACATCACTTGTCGTGGTAAAGTCTAGGTGAAAAACAGACTCGTAGTGGTCTTAAAATTTTAAGATATAATTAACTAAGCTGTCATCATGATTTAAATTCAATCGTTTTCGAAGTCGATACCTTTTTGTTTCAACACTTTTAGTCGAAATATTAAGTAGTGGAGCAATCTCTTTTGAAGATAAATTGAGTCTTAAGTAGGCGCAAAATCGTAAATCGTTGGGTGTTAAGTCTGGATGTTCAACTTTAATTTTATCTAAAAAGTCTTTATCTGCATTATTAAAGGCTTGTTTGAAGAATTTCCAATCTTTAGTATTATTTAAGTTGTTATCAATTAATTTTATTGCATCTCCAATATCTTTTATTGTGTCACTTTTCTTTAGCTCTTTCTTTATTTTGCTTAAGAGTTCATTCTTTTTAATAATACTCATAGTAGAAATTACGAGTTCACGATTTTTACTTTCTATATCTTGATTTAATTTTTCATTTTTGATTTGAATGACTGTTTTTTCATTGTTAATTTGTTCATGCTTTAAAATTCTATCATAATAAAATTTATAGGCTTTATGAATTAAAAACCCAATACCAATTAGGGACAATAAATAAATTGCTAGTGCAATGTTAGAAATATACCAAGGTCTGTTAATCTTAAATTTATACTGACTAATATTTTGCGATAATTGATTGCCAACTTTGGCTCTAACCTCAAAGAGATAATCTCCAAAAGCTAGATTTTCAAATTGAATAGAAGTTTTATTGGACCAATCACTCCATTTTTCCATGTGACCATCTAAACGATATTGATACTTAACATCTAAATATTTATCATATTGAGGTACTGAATAATTAAACGTTAAGATCTCTTTTTTGTGTTCAAAAACACCATCGTCATTGATAGATACATGTTCTGAAAGTCCTTCTAAATTTTTAATCGAAACATCTTTAATGTAGATTATAAATTCTTTTTGAGATTCTGCTTTTGATAAATCTAAAGTGAGATAACCAATAGAGGTTCCTAAAACATAGGTCTCGTTTTCAATATGCTGAATATTCTCAAAACCCAAAACACCAGAGCGCAAATGAGAGGGAATAGGAATATTAGTAATCTCTGGATTATTAGTAAGGTCATCATTTTTAATATAACTGATGTTGTTTTTAGAAAACAACCAGAGTTTACCTGTATTGTCAATTTCCATTTTACCAGATGTATATTCTGAAGGGACTAATAAATTACTAATCAAAGTGTCCTTACTAAATGTAGATTTTTCATTTTCATACTTATAAATCCCTTCATTGGCAGCATATAAAATTGAATTACGATAAGATATTAAGCTAGAACTTTTACTAGTTGGCACTTCTGGGTGTAACTTTATGTTATTAACTTCTTTAAATAACTCATCAATTTGCATACTGTATAAACCTTTATACTCATGATTTACAAATATTTCGTTATTACTATTGATTTCAAAAAATCGTGCAGAATTATTAAATCCTTCAACTTTATGCTTCAAACCCCAAAGGCCTTCAACTTTTTCAATAATGTGCAGTCCGTTGTAATTTCCTTGTAATAATAGATTATCATGATTAGGAATTTTTTTAAAATTCCAAGCACCTAGAATTGGGCTTATATTTTTTGCCGTATTATTTTTAATTAAAAATGTGCCAAGATGATGACCACAGATTAGGTTTTCATCATTATCGTTATAAAGCGTCCAGACTTGACCAGCTGTACCTTCAATAAAAGCAAATTCTTGATTTTTTAATGCTAATGATTTATAAAATAGACCTTGATTGGTGCCAACATACAAATGGTTATCAAAAATAATGGTAGAATAAACGGTTCCTAAAACACCTTCGTAATCAATAAAAGTTCTAATTGGTGATGTAACATTGATACAATTAATACCATTATCTAATCCAGCCCAAACATTATGATCTTTATCTTCAAAAAGCGACAATACAGTATTGTTACCCAAACCTTTTTTCTGGTTTATTATATATTCAATCTCACCACTTGTATTAATTTTTAGAATTCCGTTTGAAATAGTCCCTAAAACAAAACTTCCATCATCAAGCTGAATACTATTAAACACACTATACTCTTTAAGTTTAGTAAAACTAGAAACGTCCCATTGTTTTAGTGCGTTATGTTCCAAAAAGAAAAACCCAGATTTTCTTGTGACGATTAGTAATTGATTTTCATGTTCAAAAATATTGATCACACGATCTTCTGTAACAACAGGATTATTATTTATTAACTTAGGTTGTCCGTCAATAATTCTATACAGACCTTCATTTGCGACATGATAATATAAATGTTCATTAACAAGAAAGACTTTGTAAATGATATTTTCCGAAGAAATAATTTTAAACGTGTCGTTTGTTTTATTATAAAAGTAAAGTGCATGACTCGATTGAAATAAAATCCACTCATGATACGTGATGATATTCCAAATTTGATCATCTTTTAAGCTTGCATTTTTTAACTTCGGAATTAAAGAGGTGTATTCTAATTGACCTAAATGATTTCTTACCCAATACCCAAATTCTTCATAACAACCAGTAAAAATCTTATCATCAATAACATTTACTGCTCTCATAACAGAATTGTTTGGGGACACGTAATTGTTCCAAACCGATCCATTAAATTCTAGCAAGCCTTTATTGTTAGCAACATAGATGAAATCATCACTATCCTGAGAAATCATCCAATTTTGGTTGTCTCCACTATAGTCTATTGCAGTAAATGTTTCAATAGGAGGTAACTCTTGTGCTTGAAGTGACAAGATTAAAAATAAAAAGACATTGGAGAGTATACGTTTCATCTGTATTGTAAAGATACTTTTAGATATTGAACAAACAAAACGCCAATTCATATAGAATTGGCATATATTATTTTATTAATTATTTTGAGTTTTATGAAAGCCCTAGCATAAGTAAAGCTGCCAATGAACCACCTACTAAAGGTGCTAAAATGGGAATCCAAGCATAAGACCAATCGCTTTTTGCTTTATTTTTAATAGGAAGAATGGCATGCATGATTCTTGGTCCTAAATCACGAGCAGGATTAATTGCATAACCTGTTGTGCCTCCAAGAGATAAGCCAATTGACCACACTAAAAAAGCAACTGGTAATGCTCCAAGAGAACCTAATCCTACAACCGTTTCAGTATCTGTAATACTTGCATCTGTGAAATAAAATATGGTAAATAGTAATACAAAAGTCCCAATAGCTTCACTAAAAAAGTTAGTAAATGTGTTTCTAATTGCTGGTGCAGTACAAAAAACAGCTTTTTTTGCATCTGCATCTTCTGTATCATCAAAATGACTTTTATACATTAACCAAACACAAGTAGATCCAATCATAGCACCAAACATTTGTGCTAAAACATATAGAGGAACTTTAGCCCAAGCAAACTTTCCTGCAACTGCCAATGCAACGGTTACTGCTGGGTTAATATGTGCTCCACTGTGAGGTCCTGCAATTACAACAGCAACATAAACTGCTAGAGCCCATCCTGTAGTAATTACAATCCAACCGCTATTATTACCAATAGTTTTGTTGAGTACAACGTTGGCCACAACGCCTCCACCTAATAAAATTAAAATGGCGGTTCCAATAATTTCTGCTATAAATGGTGTCATCTTTTTTTTATTTAGATTCGTTAGTAGTCCAGTATTCTAAAGCATCAATTGCTCTATACCAACCTTTAATATTGGTTTCGGTTTCTGCTCTGTCTTCGGTTGGACTAAAGGTCTTATCAATTTGCCAAATATCTTGAATCTCGTCAGTACTTTCCCAATAACCCACTGCCAATCCAGCTAAAAAAGCTGCTCCCATTGCAGTAGTTTCTACTATTTTTGGTCTAACGGTTTGTGTGTTTAGTACATCACTTTGAAATTGCATTAACATATTATTGATCGTCGCACCACCATCTACACGTAATTCTTTAATCGAAATATCTGCATCAGCTTCCATAGCTTTTAAAATATCCATTGTTTGAAACGCAATAGATTCTAAAGCTGCACGAGCAATATGCGCATCTGTACTTCCTCTTGTTAAACCAAATAGGGTTCCTTTTGCATGCTGATTCCAATGTGGTGCGCCTAAACCTGCGAAAGCTGGTACAAAATATACACCATCACTACTTTCAACAGAACTCGCCAATTTTTCTACTTCGGAAGAGTCTCGTATAATTTTTAAACCATCTCGCAACCATTGAACGACAGCTCCAGCTATAAAAATACTTCCTTCTAATGCATATGTTGTTTTTCCATCAACCTTCCAAGCTACGGTCGTCAAAAGATTATTTTCTGAAACTATTGGCTTATCACCAATATTCATTAGCATGAAGCAGCCTGTGCCATATGTATTTTTTACCATTCCTGGCTTTGTACACATTTGTCCAAAAAGCGCTGCTTGTTGATCTCCTGCAATACCTGCAATTGGAATTTTTGTATCGTAAAAAGTAGATTTTGTATGTCCGTAAACTTCACTAGATTGTCTAACCTCTGGTAACATGCTCTTAGGTATCGTTAACCATTCGAGTAATTCGTCATCCCAATCCATTGTGTTGATGTTGAACATTAATGTACGTGAAGCGTTGGTAACATCTGTAATATGTTGTTCTCCTTTGGTGAAATTCCAAATAAGCCACGTATCAATAGTGCCTAAAATTAAATTTCCAGCTTCTGCTTTTGCGCGAGCACCTTCAACATTATCAAGAATCCATTTTACTTTTGTTCCCGAAAAATAAGAGTCTATTACTAAACCTGTTTTTTCTCTAACAAGATCATTTTTGCCTTGTTTTTTTAATTCATCACAATAATCAGATGTTCGTTTATCTTGCCAAACAATGGCATTGTAAATTGGTTTTCCTGTTTTTTTATCCCAAACAACTACAGTTTCTCGTTGATTTGTAATACCAATTGCAGCAATATTTTGTGCATCGAGTCCCTTTTTTGCAAGTGCTTCTGCAGCAACACCTGTTTGAGTTGACCAAATTTCTAATGGGTCGTGTTCTACCCAACCTGGTTTGGGAAAATGTTGTGTAAATTCTTTTTGTGCCATGGACACGATATTCCCTTTTTTATCAAAAACAATGGCTCTTGAGCTGGTTGTTCCTTGGTCTAATGAAAGAATATATTTTCCCATAATATTGTGTTTAGTTGGCCTATTTCCGAAGTCATAATTTCAGAAAAGCACCTATTATTTTAAAACGTATTGGTCTGCAGTTTTTATAAATCCTGAAATTTGCTCTGCTCGCCAATCATCGGTTTCATTTAATTCTTCTCTAATAATTTCACCAACCATAGGTGCAATTTCTATGGCAGCTTTAGCATCTAAAAATAAAACACGAACACGTCTTGCCAGAACATCTTCAATAGATCTCGCCATTTCGTGTCTTACAGCAAAAACAACTTCTGCTTTAGTAAATTGTAATCTATCATGTAAACGTTCAGATAAACTAGGTTTTTCTTGTATTAATTTCTCAATTTTGATTTTATCTGTTCCATAAATATACAAATGATTCGAACGATCTACAGTGCTACCATTTGCGCCATGAATGAGCAACTCTTTTGTTTTGCATGTTGCACTAGGTAATTTATTTAATTCGATAATTTTATCTACTGTGTCTTGAGCCATTCTGCGATAAGTTGTCCATTTCCCTCCTGTGATGGTAATCAATTCAGAATTGGAAACAATAATTTTATGGCTTCTAGAGATTTCTTTGGTTTTTTCCGACTTGTCTTTTGGTGCTGCTAACGGACGTAAACCTGCAAAAATGCTGAGTACATCACTTTTTGAAACATCTTTATTTAAATACCTATTGGCTGTTTCAATAATAAAATCAACTTCTTTATCTAATGGTTTTGGTTCTAAACTATGGCTATCCAATAAAGTATCTGTTGTGCCAACCACAACTTTATCATGCCAAGGTACTAAGAATAAAACACGACCATCATCTGTTTTTGGGATCATAATAGCATCATTGCCAGGTAGAAATGATTTATCAAAAACTAAGTGAACACCTTGACTTGGACGAATGGTATTTTTAGCAGAAGCATCATCCATTTTTAAGACTACATCTGTAAACACACCTGTAGCATTAATTACAGTTTTGGCGTTTAATGTATATTCTATATTTGTTTCAGTGTCTATTGCTACAACACCATTAACTAGTCCTTTTTCATCCTTAAGAAGATTTTTAACTCTACAATGGTTAATAGCTGTTGCGCCATTTTCTATACAGCTTTGAGCTATATTTATTGCTAGTCTAGAGTCATCAAATTGTCCATCATGATAAACAACTCCTCCTTTTAAATTGCTTGTTTCTAGAGTAGATAGTCTTGAAATAGTTTCAGATTTCTTTATTCTAACAGATTTTCCAAAGCTTAGTTTTCCAGAAAGAAAATCGTAAACTTTTAAACCAACTGTATAAAACATATTGTCCCACCATTTATAATTAGGGATAATAAACGATTGGTTGCTTACTAAATGTGAAGCATTTTTTAGCATTAAGCCTCTTTCGTATAAAGCTTCTCGCACTAAATCAATATTGCCTTGAGCTAAATATCTAACACCACCATGCACTAGTTTTGTACTTCTGCTTGAGGTTCCTTTAGCAAAATCTACTTGTTCTAACAAAAGTGTTTTATACCCTCTAGTTGTGCAGTCTAAAGCTACTCCTAGACCTGTTGCACCACCACCTATGATGATAACATCCCAATTTTTAGTAGTTTCTATTTGATTTATTAACGTTTCTCTATCGAACACTAGTGTTTTTATTTATTACAATTAGCTTCAAATATATGAAATATTATTATATACGAAAGAAAACGAAACTAAATTTTGTTAAAACGAAACAAATTAGAATAAAATATATTTCATATAGTTTCGTTTTACTATATTTGTTTTCATGAAGAGACATGAAGATATATTAAATAGACTAACGAAAGAAAAACATCTTGAAGTTTTAGAGTTGTGCGAAATTTTAAATGTGTCTGCAGTAACCATCAGAAAAGATTTAAAACTGCTGGAGCAAAAAGGATTGTTGCATAGAACTCATGGAGGCGCTTCGTTAGAGAATCCTTATATAAATGAGCGGACGGTTATTGATAAGGAAAAAATTTCCGTAGAAGAAAAAAATGGAATAGCCCAAATGGCAGCCTCAAGAATTGTAGAAAATGATTCTATATTGATAGCTTCTGGGACAACAGTTCAGGCACTTTCAAAGTTTATTCAACCAAAAAATAAATTGACAGTTATCACGTCGTCGCTTCATGTGGTGTTAAATTTAATTCATGATAAAAACATTGAGATTCTACAACTTGGTGGTTATATACGTCACAGTTCTGCTTCGGTTATTGGAAATTATACGGAATATATTCTAAAAAATATTTCTTGTAGTAAGTTATTTTTAGGAGTTGATGGTATTGATATAGAATACGGATTATCAACCACCAATTTAGAAGAAGCAGAGTTAAACAAAAAAATGCTTACTGCTGCTCAAAAAGTTATCGTTTTGGCAGATTCTTCAAAATTTGGAAAAAAGAGTTTTGCTCGTATTTCAGATTTGTCTCAAATACATGAAATCATAACGGATAATGGCATTTCAAGTGCCTATAGAAAAAAGCTTGAAGAAAAAGATATTAAAGTGACTATTGTCAATTAGACAAATAATTTAAATAGATTAAAAATGAAACAAGCAGTAATAGTCCTTTTATTAGCAGTCTTATTTTCTTGTAAATCAAAAACAGAAAACAAAGACATTACTCAAACTCAAGAAAAGCCAAACATTTTATTAATAGTCGTTGATGATCAAGGTTATAATGATTTTTCTCCTTTTAAGAATCATGATAAAACGATTTCTACACCAAACATTACAAGACTTGGCAAAGCAGGAACTGTTTATACTCAAGCTTATGTAACTGCACCTGTTTGTAGTCCGTCAAGAGCAGGAATCATCACTGGAAAAAACCAATTTAGATGGGACAAACCTGCAAGTTGGGGACCAGGATTACCAGACAATGTAAAAACCATTGCAGAATATCTAAAAGAAGCTGGCTACCAAACAGCAAGAATTGGTAAAAATGATTTAGGTCAAAATTTTCATAAAAATGATGTTAGAGAATATCCGTTAAATCATGGTTATGATGAGTTTTTAGGGTTTTCTGCTCATGCACATGATTATTGGTTGAATTCCCAAAGTATTAAAGATCGTACTCCAGACCCTTTTGGTACAAGTGCGTTGCTTGGACCATTAATGCATAATATGGGAGAAAAAAGTTACGAAGAAGGGTATCTAACCGATATTTTTACAGATGAATCTATAGCGTTTTTAAAACGTAAACGTGATAAGCCATTCTTTTTAACATTGTCTTATAATGCAGTTCATCATTTAATACATGAAGTTCCAAAAAAGTATTTAGATAAGTATAACGTTAAAGAAATCCCGAATTACGAGCCAGATAGTTTAGTAGCTTACGGGAAACATGATGCAGGATCTTACTCTGCTTATTATGATAAATATTCTAGAATTGGAGCTATAAATACAGACGATTTACGAAAGTACTATTTAGCAAATCTTAACTGCCTTGATGATAATATTGGTCGTGTTCTAGATGCTTTAAAAGAACAAAAATTAGATAAGAATACCTTGATTGTTTTTATATCAGATAATGGAGGCTCTCCATTAACAGGTTCTAACAATGCACCATTAACAGGAGGAAAATATTCACTTTGGGAAGGCGGAATTAGAGTGCCAATGGCTGTAAGTTGGCCAGGAATTGTAGAAGCTGGTAAAGTGGAAACCAAATATGTGTCTGCTGCAGATATTTTACCAACGCTTGCAAAAGCAGGAGGTGCAACAGTTACAGATACAAATATTGACGGAATCAATTTGTTTGAAGATGCTAACGAAGACAGATTATTAGTTTGGAAATGGCAAAAAACTTGGGCAGTACGTAAAGGCAAATGGAAAGTGACTAACGCAAAAGAAAACCACTGGAAAAGTGAACCATCTGCTCAATATATAGCTCCAATTAGAGACGATTTAACTATTAAATTATTTGATGTAGAAAATGATCCTGGTGAACGCAACGATGTATCTGCAGAGCATCCTGAAATTGTAAAAGAACTAGAAGCTGCTTATAATACTTGGTGTGAAACTAATATTAAAAAGTAGACGACTGAAATAGTTTAAGTCGTTGTGCTATAAATACATTAGTTTCGTAAAAAATAATAAAGTTAGCAAATACGCGATCTGTTTTATCTCTTGGTGATTTACTATTAAATCTTGCTTTAGAGTTATTAAAATCGAGTGTGTATTTTAAATCTAGATCTGAAGCTTCCGTAGAAAAAGTGATGACCTTTTTTTCTTTAGTCCATGTGCCTTTTCCGTAATAATTAGTTTTGTTTCCAATAACATCATGGTTTTTATCATAACCATAAAACTCAAAGGTACCATCGATATTTAAGGTAAGCGTTCTTATTGAGCTATGCTCTTCAGAATCTGATTTTATTTGATAAACTCCTGCGACATCTTGTGCGTTCATTGAAAGTGAACTCAATACTATAATAAAAGTTAACAGGTATTTCATGATTTATTTTTATTACAAGTAAGATTCTTCAGTTGTGCCTCCTTCTGAATGACATTAGACTTTGTTTTGAAAATATAATGTCATTCAGAGTGAAAAGAAGAATCTCATAGTTAAAGTTACGATTTAATATTTTCTATAGCTTTTTTTAGTTGCTCAATGGTTACTTCCTTAAAGTCAAAATCTATTTGCGGATTTGATTTCGTTTTGGTTTCTACCATGTCATAATAGAGTTTCCCATCTTTACGTTTAATAGCTATCAAAACAACGTCTTCATTTTTACCAACCGTTCTAAAATCATAAAAACCATTAGCTTCCCAACTTGGTAATACAGAATTCAACGATTTAAAAACCATATTAATTTTAGCACCTTCAGCATTTTTTATTTTGAGTTTGTATTTGATTCTGGTTGTTCTTCCGTTGATAAAACGATCACAGTTAATCCAACCTAAGCTTGACGTTTTTAAGACGTAATTACCAACATCTCTTGACGAAATATCTGTGTCTGTGACATCTCCTAATCTTGCTTCAAACTCTTTAGCTGTTACCATTTTGCTTCCTGCTTGAAATATTGGTTTAGGCACAAGTTTATAGCCTCTAGAACTCGATGGAACTTGAGCTTTATCCCAAGGTACTCTAATGATATGTCCTCCTCGAGTAATAGAATCATCATCTAAAATTTTAAATTTTGAGTTTTCCATTTCTAACAATGGTTTTCTTAAAACGATAGCGTTTTCAATATAATTAGGTTTCGTTTCTAAACTAATACTTCTAATTAGCTTTTGTTTTTTATACTGTTCCCATTGCCTTATAAATTGAGAATCTACAAGAAAATCTTTATCGTGCATCACTTCTCTAATATATTCAACGATGCCACGTTTCTCTTCGTAAATCGTATCCATTTCCCTAGCACTTATTAAGCTGCTGTCAAAAACGACACTCGTATTCATTGCAATAGTATCTGCATTAATAAGTTTTGCGGAAATTGAATTTTCACCTTTAATATCAAAAACAAAAGGTAAAGAATAAGGTACAATAACAGCTTTACCTCGTTGTTTGCCAGGAATCATTTTTGGTAATAACGATATGATCTGGTCAGCCTCTTCGCTTAATCTTGGATGTGATCCTCTAGATTGAATAAAAATGATATTTCCTTCGGTATCAATTTTAAAAATTGAATTGATGCGTTGACGTCCAGTTAAACCTAAATCATTACCAATATTAGTATCAAATCGTCTTTTTACAAATTTAGAAATAGCATCTCTCATGCATTTTTTTCTAGCATCATTAGTGGTTTCATCTTCGCATCCAGGAAATATTGGAGCTTGTTCTACAACACTAAAAGGGACTTCTATGAGTTCATCTATTGGTTCTTCGGAAATTTCCAAGTCTACCAAGGTTTGATTGTTTTGAAGCCTCCAATTGATGTTCTCATCTTTCCATTCTCCTGAGAATAACTGCATGCCTTGTTTCTTGTTTTTAGTCGGAAATGAGATGTCAATAGGCTTATCGTCTTTTAATTCTAATTTTATTGCGCCTTGCATTGCTTCGATGTATAACATGCCTCCAGTTTCTAGTTGTCTGTCATTGGAAACTGAGGAAAGATTTGCTAATAAGATATCTGAGAGTTGATAATATTCAGTCACTTTTATATCTACTTTGCCAGTAACTGTTTTTCCAGTTTTTGGATTGATAAATGAGCCTTTTGAGATTTTTAAAACTGTACCTTCTTTACAAGTAATTATAGTACCTTTTTGAGTATTTAAACTAATGGTTTGAGGACGTTTTTTTATCTCTAAATCTGTACTTGAAGTGCCTCCAAATTTTTTATTGACTGTTGTAGTAGTAAACCTAATTTGGTGCTCAGACTTTGTTTCTACCTCATTGACTTTTGTAGAATCTACAAACGTTTTGCTGCTTAATTTTTTATTAGATGTAGAATCAATAATAATTGTATTAAAAATGTCGGAGTTTGGAGTTGGTTCCATTTCCGAAGTATTAAAAACCAACGTATATAACATCACTAAAGCTCCAATAACTAGAATTGAAATCCCTGAGATTTTTAGCCATTTCTCTGTATAATAAGAGCGTTTTGCATTTTGGATATCACTTTTAATGTCTATGCGCTCTAGACCATTTAAAAACACAATGTGTTCTTGGTATATGGTGTTAAATGCAGTGTCAATTTGAAGTTTAGTTTCAAAATCCAACTTAGCCTCATTTGAGAGTACTTTGTTGAGGTAATCGTTTATGAGTTCTATGTATTGAGTGTAAGTTTCCATGCGTTTTCGTTTTTAGGATTGAACCGATTTTAATTTGGTTTGATAGATGTCTTTTGCTTTTTGTAAGCACTTGTACTTCTGGTTTTTTGCAATTTTTGAAGATTTAAATTGCATCACATTAGCAATGTCTTTAAATGACATGGCTTGGTGATAAAACAGTTGTAACAATTGTTGACATCGTTTCCCTATTTCTAGAAAAGCATGTTCGGCAAGTTGGTATTTTTTTTCCTCTATTACCTCTTGAAAAACTTGAACCTCTTGCGCATTAAGTTCTTGTAATTGCTGTTTGGTATGGCTTTTTTGAAGATCTGACCACACAAATCGCGATACCGAATACAGATAGGTATAAAAGGAAGAGGTGAGTTTAAAATCTGAGGTTTGGATATTTCGGTTTAAAATAATAAGTGCTTCTTGAAACACATCACTTGCATCATCTTTACTGCCTCCTTTTGAAAGTACGAGTTTCTCAATTCTGGGATACAGATGATATAGTTTTTTAAATGCCTTCTCACGTTGACCTTTTTTAAAAAGTACTAAAATGTCTTGATCACTCATACACTGTTTTACTTATTAATGGTCAAAAGTTGAAAAGGTCTCCAAAAATTTTTAAATAATTTTACACAATTTTAATACCAAATTAGATATTAGCTCAAATAAAACTTTTAAAACAAAGAAGTTTTTTGAAGTAATAAGTACTCTAGAGTAGAAATGCTTTATTTTCTACTATGTTTAATTCACATCGTATAAAGTGGTAATTCATCTAAAAAACAACCAAAAGATGAAAGTTTTGTTTTTATTGTCGACTATAATGCCCTTAATCTACAACTATGGATATACTTAATTACATCACAGGACAAGGCGGATTAATGATACTTGGACTCATCGTAGTCATTGCATTTATCTACAGAAAACATAAAGAAAAACGCTATTTTAAAGATATAGAAAAGCGAATAAACGAAAGAGAGAATAAGCGTTAAAGCTTAAAATCCTCGTTCCTTTTGTAATTGTTCATAGGCCATTTGCACTTGCTTAAATTTTTCTTCAGCACCTTTTTGATGTTCTTTACCTAAGTGAATCACTTTATCTGGATGATATTTTTTTGCCATTTTACGATAGGCTTTTTTAACTTCATCATCTGTTGATTCTTTTGTAATTTCTAAAATTTTATAAGCATTATCTGTACTGTTATAAAACATGGCTTTTATGCTTCCGTAGTCACGAGAACTAATTCCTAAATAACCAGAAATCATATAAATTTGAGAAACTTCATCGTCTGTAACCATGCCGTCTGCTTTCGCTATTCCGAAGAGAAAATGAAGCAATTGTAAACGAGACGCATGATCCATCATTTCCCGAATCTGTAAACATACTTTACGTACAGGTATTTGTTGCTTACTAACATTTTTAAATAGTTTAAATGCTTGATTAGCTCTATCTTTTCCGTACATACTCACAAACTGCTTACGCACAAAATCTAACTCACTTTGCTCTTGTTTACCGTCTGCTTTAATTACTACAGAAGCTAATATTAAAAGACTTACTTCAAAATCTCCAGAGCGTGTTTGAGGTCGAGTACGTGTTTGAGTTCTAGAACGAGAAGTGGTTTGCCTTGTACGTCTTTGTTGTTGTGTATTCCCGTCGCCTAATAAAAAACCTCCACCTTGAGTAGAACTATCAATTAAACTTCCAATAGCAAGACCAATTATGGCACCAATTGGTCCACCAAAAGACCAACCTAAAGCGCCTCCTATCCATTTTGCAAAACTCATGTATGTAATTTATTTATTGTGAATTTCAAATATACTATTTGTTAGTATACTTTATTCTGTTTTGTTACGAATCCACGCAACCTTTTTAAGGTTTTGGTATCTTTAAGGTATAAAATCAATTGTATTATGAAAAAGTGTTTGTATTTACTAGTTTTTACTTTGATGGTATTGTCATGCAATAGCGATGATGATGTAGTAGCAAATAATGAACCTACTTTAGAAGGTTCGTGGTCTTTGGTCAACGTTATTGGTGGATTAGCTGGAATTGATGATGATTATGAAAACGGTATAATTATTTGGAATTTTAATCAAGAAACACAGCAACTAACTGTAACTAACACCAATACTGAGCTTGTTATTTTTGATGGTTTACCAACAGGAGTTTATGATTATGAAGTGTTAACAACAGATGATGAACAAACACTTGTACTTGAATTCTATAATTTTGACCTTTCAGTCCTAACGGAAAATGAACTCATATTAGACGAAGGTGCTTTTACAAGTGACGGATTTCAATTAACTTTCAATAGATAGTTTTTCTTTTTACTTCGGAAACATCTCACTATAGAAAATTCATATCTCACCATTCAAACTGCTAACTGAATACTTTATATCAACTAGTTATTTTGCGTATCTTTGCAATTCAGAATAATAATCTAAAATATTAAAATATATGTATCCAGCAGAATTAGTAAAACCTATGCGTGAGGATTTAACCAAAGTTGGTTTTGAAGAATTACATACAGCAGCTGCTGTAGAGGTTGCGTTAGCAAAAGAAGGAACAACATTAGTTGTAGTGAATTCAGTTTGTGGTTGTGCAGCTGCCAATGCTCGTCCAGGAGCAAGACAAAGTTTACAAAATGCAAAACGTCCAGATAACATTGTCACTGTATTTGCAGGAGTTGATAGAGAAGCAGTAGATGCTGCAAGAAGCCACATGGCACCTTTTCCTCCAAGCTCACCAAGTATGGCATTGTTTAAAGATGGCGAATTAGTACACATGTTAGAGCGTCACCATATTGAAGGTCGTCCAGCAGAGTTAATTGCTGAAAACCTTATGGATGCTTATAATGAGCATTGCTAGAAAAGCGTTTAAATCAAATTGAAGAATCTCTCAGTATGAGATGAATTCTCTATATAATTACAAAACCACGATTTTTTAATCGTGGTTTTTTTGTGATTTGTGAGCAATCGGCTAATTTTACAGCATGAGAAAACTTTTAGCATATCCTTTATCGGTTTTATACTACCTTATATTTGGAATGACCTTAGTGTTTTTTCACCCAATTCAATGGTTTTGTTTTAATGTTTTTGGTTACCAGGCATTTAAAACAACGGTAGACGCTTTACAACTATGTATAATGCGTGGTTTACTTATCTTAGGAACTCGTGTTAGTTGGGATAATCCTTATGATATTTCTACAGATAAACCCTTAATCATAGTTTCTAATCATCAAAGTATGTATGACATTTCTCCTATAATGTGGTATCTACGGAAACATCATGTCAAATTTGTTTCAAAGCAAGAATTAAGTAAAGGTATTCCAAGCGTATCTTATAATTTACGTCATGGAGGATCTGTACTCATAGATCGTAAAAATCCCAGACAAGCATTACCAGCAATGATGAAGTTTGGCGAATACCTAGAAACCACAAAACGAGCAGGAGTTATCTTCCCTGAAGGTACTCGAAGTAAAGATGGCTATCCCAAGCCTTTTAAAACTAAAGGTTTAGAAATACTTATAAAAAAGACACCATCTGCTTTGATTGTTCCAATAACAGTTAATGATTCATGGAAAACATTACGTTATGGGAATTTTCCAATGGGAATAGGAAATCATATAAAATTTACTGTTCATAAACCCATAGAAATCGCTAACTTTACAGATAAACAAGCGTTATTGACTACTGTTGAAAAAACAATTACAGACGCTATTCGTGTTAACTAACCATTAAACGTTTTTATATGTCGTTAAAAAACATACGATTGGAAGTGATGCAACATCTAGAAAAAGATGTAGATCAACTCATTGAAAAATACTTAATTCCTATAGAGAAAATTTGGCAACCTACCGATTTTTTACCTAACTCTCAAAGTGATAATTTTCATGAAGAGGTGAGAGAAATTAGAGAACTTTCTAAAGAACTTCCTTATGACTTTTGGGTGGTATTAGTTGGTGATATGATTACCGAAGAAGCTTTACCATCATACGAATCTTGGTTGATGGATGTTGAAGGTGTTGATCAAGTAGGACGTAATAGTTGGGGAAAATGGGTAAGACATTGGACAGGTGAGGAGAATCGTCATGGAGATGTACTTAATAAATATCTATACTTATCTGGTCGTGTTAATATGAAAGAAATAGAAAAAACCACGCAATATTTAATTGCAGATGGTTTTGATATTGGTACAGATCGAGATCCCTATAAAAACTTTGTGTATACGAGCTTTCAAGAATTAGCAACGTACATTTCTCACAATCGTGTGGCTAAAATGGCTAAAGAAAAAGGGAATAAGCAACTAGCAAAAATGTGTAAAATTATCTCTGGAGACGAGATGAGACATCATCATGCTTACTCAGAGTTTGTAGAACGTATTTTTGAAGTAGATCCAAGTCAAATGATGATGGCTTTTCATTATATGATGAAGCAAAAAATTGCAATGCCAGCGCATTTCCTTAGAGAATCTGGTGAAAAAATTGGTACTGCTTTTGAAGAGTTTTCTAATACAGCACAACGTATTGGTGTGTACACGTCTAAAGATTATGTTGATATACTTCAAAAATTAATTGATCGTTGGGATTTAGGTAACATAAAAAACCTAAATGATGAAGCCGAAAAAGCAAGAGATTATTTAATGAAATTACCACCAAGAATGTTACGTTTAGCAGATCGAATGAAAATACCAGAAAACTCATATCAGTTTAAATGGGTAGAACCTGCGACTTTAAAATAAATTATAAATAATTCCTTTCAGAAACTGAAGGGAATTTTTAATTTTAAGACATGATGAAATCCATGCATACTTCCGAAGATATAATAGAAAACACCAAAAGATTTGTAAAAAAAGAACTCGAAAAAGCCGAAGGTGGTCACGACTGGTTTCATATTTTGAGAGTTTATAATAATGCATTACTCATCTCTAAAAATGAAGATGTAGATGGTTTTGTAGTCGCTCTAGGTGCTTTACTTCATGATATTGCAGACAGTAAGTTTCATGATGGTGATGAAACCGTTGGACCTAAAATAGCTCGTAAATTCTTATTCGAGAACAATGTAGATTCAAAAGTCATTGAGCATGTTGTTAATATTATTAAACACATCTCATTTAAAGGCGGAAATATAAATCAAGATTTTACGTCTTCAGAATTGAATGTGGTTCAAGATGCAGATAGACTTGATGCTATTGGAGCAATAGGTATAGCAAGAACCTTTAATTATGGAGGTTTTAAAAACCGAAAACTCTTTGACCCATCTATTAAAGTAAATTTAGAAATGACTAAGGAAGAATATAAAGCATCAACAGCTCCTACAATTAATCATTTCTATGAAAAATTACTGCTTTTAAAAGATAGAATGAATACAAAAACGGGTAAAAAAATAGCTCTAGAAAGACATAAATTTATGGAACAGTTTTTAGAGCAATTCTATGCAGAGTGGGATGGTGAAAAATAAATTAATACATGATTGGAGTCAATTCTTTACGGTATTTTAAAGCACTCTTTCCAGTAAATTCCTTGAACAATTTATTAAAGTGTGAGAAATTATTAAAACCACAATCAAAGGCAACATCTGCAATACTCATTTGGCTTTCAGACAAGAGTTTTGTAGCATGAACGATTCTATATTCATTAACCAGTTTAGTAAATGTTTTGCCAGTAGCTTTTTTAAAATATCTACAAAAAGCAGGAACTGTCATGCTTACCTTATCTGCAATTTCATTTAATGAAATATGGTTCTGGAAATTGTTATTTATGTGTTTGTAAACGATATCAATTTTCGCGCTATCCTGTAATTCGGTTTCAAAAACAAAACCATCAGCATTTAAAATCTCATAATCTTTTACTTCAGCTAATTTTTTTAAGATTTTAAGTAAAAGCATGATACGTTCAAAGCCTTCAACTTCATCTAATTTCTGAATTTTTTTACCAAGACGTCTTTTGGTTTCTGGTTTAAATAGGATTCCGTTTTTTGAACGCTCAAATAAAGCATTGACATCAGCCATTTCTGGAATATCAAAAAAGTAAGCACCTAAAAATTCTGGTTTAAATTGTACTAATACTTCAGAGCCATGCTGTGTGAGACGATCTGTAAATCCGTTATGTGGAAGGTTGGAGCCAATTAAAATAAGCTGACTGTTATTAAAATAAGAGAGGTGACTACCAATATGACGTTTACCTTGGCCTTTATTCACATATACTAATTCAATCTCAGGATGAAAATGCCAATAAGGCTTATGCTCATTATCATTAGAAGTGCTTTTTTTTACAAAAACAGAACTTCCAAAATTTGGACTTATTTTTTCTAAAGTAGCTTTTCTTTTAATCATGATTCGGAATTACTTACAAATTTAATATAAATGAAATAAAAAACCTATATAGAATTAGCATTAAACTATGCTAATTTAACATGTTGATATTTGTGTAGCTAATTTTTTGTTAAAATAGAATACAAATGTGCCAAATCTGATGTTTTCTAAGAGTGCAATTCAGTATAAATTTGTAGTATAAATCATTAAAACCCAAAAAGTGATGAAAACAATTAAAACACTAGTAATGGTAGCATTTATGTTAACGATAGTTACAGGCTACGCAAACGAAAATGTAATTGATGTACCTTCGAAAGCGATTACAACATTAAAATTTTCTAACGTAAAAAAAGGACATCAATATACAATTATAGATAATGAAGGAGTCATACTCTTTTCTGAAACAATTAAACGAAATGGGACTTTCTTAAAGAAGTTTAATTTTACGGCTTTAGAAGATGGTTCATATACTGTTGAGTTAAGCAAAGACTTTGAAATTATTATTACACCTTTTATTATTCAATCTAATAATGTGGTCTTTTTAGAAAGTAAAGAGAAGACTGTTTTTAAACCAGTTGTGAGAACAAAAGATGATCAATTATTAATTTCTCTTTTGTCAATGGACACTAAGACTTTAGATATTGAGTTATTTTATAATGGAGAAAGTATTTTAAAAGATACATTAACAGGAGATCAGGTTTTGAACAAAGTGTATAAACTATCTGAAAAAGAAAAAGGAGATTATTATTTGCATATGACCTCTGGAGATCGAGTTTTTAATAAAACTTTTACACTATTATAGAGAAGATTTTGCCTTAAATCAAAAAAAGCACTTTCGTTAGAAAGTGCTTTTTTTGTATGTATTAATTTACAGTTATAGAATTTTTGTACTTATTTCGTAATTGAGAAATCATTTCTTCAGTCATTTTTTCAAGACTATAGTTATGAGACCAATTCCAATCTGTTCTAGCAGGTGAATCATCAATAGATTTAGGCCAACTATTAGCAATATCCTGTCTAAAATCTGGTTCGTATGTGATTTTAAAATCTGGAATATGTTTTTGTATTGCTTCGGAAATATCTTTTGGAGTAAAACTGATAGCTGCTAAATTATAAGATGATCTTATTTTTATAGCTTCTGAAGGTGCTTGCATTAATTTAACGGTTGCATCAATAGCATCTTCCATAAACATCATAGGGAGTTCTGTGTTTTCGGTTAAGAAACTTTCATAGTGTTTGTCAATTATGGCTTTATGATATATTTCTACAGCATAATCTGTTGTGCCTCCTCCAGGCATCGTTTTCCAACTTATAATTCCAGGATAACGCAAACTTCTTACATCAACACCATATTTATTATAGTAATATTCACACCAACGCTCACCAACTTGTTTTGTAATACCGTACACTGTAGTAGGTTCTGTAACCGTATGTTGAGGTGTATTTAGAACTGGAGTTGTAGGTCCAAAAACAGCTATGCTAGAAGGCCAGAAAATTCGTTTTATAAATCCGTCTTTTGCAAGATTTAAAACATGAAAGAGAGAATTCATATTCAAATCCCATGCTTTCATTGGATACTTTTCTCCTGTAGCACTTAACATAGCAGCCAAGAGGTAAATAGTATCAATATTATGTTTTTCAACACAGATTTTAACAGATGCATAATCTTGAGCATCTACAATTTCAAAAAGACCAGAGTTTACAATATGAGTATTGTGATAACCAATATCACTTGCTACAACATTTTCAGAGCCATAAAGGTCTCTTAGTTTGTAAGTGAGTTCAGATCCTATTTGACCACCTGCGCCAATTACTAAAATTCTAGACATATTATTTTGTTTAAATAGATAGTCAAAAATAAAAAGAATAAAAGCAGTATAAACATATTTTAAGAAAATTATAAACGCTTTATTATTTTGTTAATTCCAATTAAGATGTTTTCACTTTGCTTATATTTACTTCAAATTGAATAGTTCCCATTATGCGTTTAGTATTGTTATTTTGTTTAAGTATTTGTGTTTTTGTAACGAGTTGTAAAACCGATAAAGTTTCCGAAGTCATTGTTGAAACCCAAGAGCAAATAGACGCAAAAACGATATCTAAAAAAGATATTGAATCTATTCGTTATGATGATTTTGGTTTAAGCAGAGATTCAGAAAAAGCTGTAACCGATTGGCAAAAGTATCAAGAACTTGAGATTCAAATTGACCTATTAAAACAAGGAGATTTATCTTATTTTTCTGGAGATCCTTTAATTGTAAAAACACTTTTACAAGAACTTAGATCAGAAATGCCTCAGCAACTACAAACCAACGAGATTTCGGCTAGAATTACTGCGTTAGATACAAAAGTGCAAAAGTTGAATAGTTTATTAACCATTTCTAATATTGATAAAACGGAAAAACTTCAAGCCATTAGAGAGTTATTGGTAACGATTTCTAACCTTAATTTACAAATTAACAAGAAGTTTGAATTCGAAAAGAACAATGTTCTTAAGCCACAATAGGTGATTTTTCAAGGTGTTAGACTCTTAATATTATGTTAATATGTAACAAATCTGTCTTTAAAGCTTCTAATTAATAACTAATTTTAATCAAATTTAAATTTTTAAGCACATTATGAAAACCAATATTAAAAGTATTTTGGTGGTTACTGCTTTAGGACTTTTTGCATTTTTAGGATGTAAAGAAGAACCAAAAGAAGAAACTGCAATGGTTGAGAAAATTCCTGGAATTAATCTCGACAACATGGACACTTCGGTAAGTCCTAAAGATGATTTCTATAACTATGTTAACGGAAATTGGGCAAAAACAACAAGTATTCCAGACGATGAAACACGTTGGGGAGGATTTGGAGTTTTACGTAAAGACACGAGAAAAGATGTTCTAGACATCTTGATGACTTCAAAAGAACTTGGAAAATATGAAGAAGGTACAGATCAAAAAAAGGCACTTCTAATATTTGATTCAGAGTTAGATACTATAGCAAGAGACAAAGCTGGTATAAAACCATTACAGCCAATGTTAGATAAAATTGATGGCATTAAAAACCTCAATGATATGCAAACTGTGTATGCAACAACAATGGGTGTTGGAGCACCTTTTGCTGGCATTGGAGCAAATGCAGATTTAAATGATAGTAGCATGAATGTAGCTTGGGTATATCCTGATGGATTAGGGCTTCAACGTGATTACTACTTAGATCAAGATGCAAAATCTAAAGAAATAAGAGGGCAATATACAGACCATGTATCTAGAATGTTACAATACATCAACTATAGTAAAGAAGATGCAGATGCAGCAGCTAAAAAGATTTTAGCTATGGAAACGCAACTTGCAGAGCCTAGATTAGATAAAGTTGCTATGAGAGATGCACGTAATTATAATAATCCAACATCATTAGAAGAGTTGCAAAAAATGGCTCCTGCTATTGATTGGACTAAAATGGTAAAAGATTTAGGAATTACTGCAGAGATGGAAACACTTAACGTGATGCAACCAAAATATATGGCTGCTATGAACGACTTTTTAAAGACTACATCAATTGAAGATATTAAAACCCTAATGGATTGGAGTACAATTAATGGTGCTGCAGGTTTTTTAACTACGGAAATAGAAAAAGCAAACTGGGAATTCTACGGAAAAACTTTAAACGGTTCTAAAAAAATGCGTCCAGCAGATGAACGTGCACTTGGTACAGTAGATGGAACTGTTGGAGAAGCAATAGGTAAATTATATGTAGATGCTAAGTTTCCACCAGAAGCTAAAGCTAAAGCAGAAAAAATGATTGCTAACGTCATTACAGCGTTTCAAAATAGAATCCAGAATTTAGAATGGATGACTCCAGAAACTAAGACTAAAGCCATTGAAAAATTAGATAAGTTCACTGTAAAAATAGCTTATCCAGATGAGTGGGAAGATTACTCGAAAATGATGGTAAAAGAAGGTAATACCTATGCTGAGAATATGATGGCTGTTGGTAAATGGGCAAGCGAAAAAAACCTTGCTGATATTGGACAACCAGTAGATAAGTCAAAATGGGGAATGCCACCACAAATGGTAAACGCTTATTTCAACCCAATGAATAACGAGATTGTGTTTCCAGCTGCAATTTTACAACCACCTTTTTATAATTGGACGGCAGATGAAGCTGTAAATTATGGTGGAATAGGAGCAGTAATTGGTCACGAGATTTCTCATGCTTTTGATGATAGTGGAGCGCGTTTTGATGGCGACGGAAACTTAAAAAACTGGTGGACAGATCAAGATCTTGAAGAATTCACAAAACGTGGAGACGCATTAGCAGAACAGTATAGTGCTATTGAAGTAATGGATAGTGTAAACATCAACGGTAAATTTACCTTAGGTGAAAACATTGGAGATCTTGGAGGTGTACTTGGAGCTTATGACGGTTTACAATTATACTATGCCGAAAATGGAAGACCAGAAGATATTGACGGTTTCATACCAGAGCAACGTTTCTTTATGTCTTGGGCAACCGTTTGGAGAACATTAACAAGAGATGATGCTTTGAGAACACAAATCAAAACAGATCCTCACTCTCCAGGAATTCAAAGAGCAACACAACCTCTTAAAAATATAGATGCTTTTTATGAAGCATTTGATATTAAAGAAGGTGATAAAATGTGGTTAGCTCCAGAAGAGCGTGTTAGAATTTGGTAATACCAATCACATTAATACAAATGAAAAAGCACCCAATTTGGGTGCTTTTTTTATTTTGATACTTGACAATGCAAAGCATAATTTATAAGAGCGTATTAATCTTTAGGTGTCCTTCTAGCCACAAGTGCATCCTTACTAATTTTTGCTAAATTAAAATTAGCATCTAAAGCAATAGCTTCATCAAGTAAACCAATGGCTTGATCTAAATTATCGTTTTGGTTCATATTAAAAACAATTAATGCTTTCATATACGTTAAAGCACCTTTAAGAGAGACTTCATAAGGTTGTTGAGATTCGTAAAACGCACGTTTCATATCTGGTTTTACATTTGTTAAACCGTAATCTACACTCGCTTTTGCACCACCTAAATCTTGTAATTGCGTTTTTAAATCTGCAATTTCATAAGCTAAATAAGCATTTGCATTTCTTTTAAATAACTCTTCGTAAAAAACGACAGCACGTTTTGGTTGATTAAGCGCTTTTAGTGCGATGGCTTTAACTTCTGTATTAATATCAGAGTCATTGGCGTTTTTATCAATACCAATGGTATTTAATGCCTCGAGATTTCTACCTTCAGACACATAAATATAGGCAAGTGTGTCTAATCGTTGTGGACTTGGTTGTAACACATTAAGATGAGTCATCGCATTGATGACACCTTGTACATCACCTTGACCTTTCATTTCTTTATGGTAAGCTTCAAAGTGTTTTAAAAGTTCAGATTTTGTTTGAGCAGTCACATTACATGTCGTGACGATTGCTAAAAGGAGAATAATTTTTTTCATGTGTTCGTATTAATTGTTTTCATAAATTAATTGTGCCAAAACTAAAAAAATAATTGAAGTTAGTTCGTTAAATGTCTGCTAATTATTAAAGTTTTACTTTGTATTCATAATCCAAAAGTTGTACCAATTTTGAAGAATCAATTATTTTTCCTTTACTAGTTGTTGTATTATCAAACTCAGGAATTGGTAGCTCAAGCGCTTTACAAATTGACGTATAATAGTCTTTTTTGGTTGGATGCGAAGGCGTAGAAGCGTTAATTATAGTGTCCCAAATATTGTTTTTTACAACGGAAATGATAATAGACACACAATCTTCTCTATGAATTAAATTCACAGGAGCTTCTCCATTTTTAAGGTTTGTTTTTCCTGAAAGATAGGTAGCTGGATGCCTGTCATCACCAAAAAGACCACCAAAACGTAAAATGGTAGTTTTGAAATTTTTGTTTTGCTGAAAGAGTGCCTCGACTTCTAATAATTTTAAAGCAGTTTTAGAGTTTGATGTAAGAGAATCTTCTCTAATTACAGGGAAATCCTCACTATCATCATAAACCGAAGTAGAACCAATAAACAATACGTTTTCTACTGAAGAACTTTCAATATGATTCACAAAATGTGTCATTTGTTTCACGTAATCGTTATCTGAATTTTTACGTAAACCAGGAGGAATATTAACGATTAACGTTTTGCAGTTTTCTAGACAAGATGTGATATTTCCAGTGACACCTTCCGAAGTAAAATGAATTAAAAACGGAATAATTCCTGCTTTTTCTAGAGTTTTTATTTTGTCTTTTGATGTTGTTGATCCGTGAACTGTATTGCCAAGTTCTATTAATGTTTTAGCTAATGGGAATCCCAACCAACCACAACCAATAACACAAATTTTAGAATTCAAAACAAACGATTTTTAATGTCTCCAAATTTACAAATTAATGCATTAGTTAAAGTGTTGGTTTAGTTCACTAATTTTCAGTAACTTTAAGTTCACGCAAAAAAAATTGGTTATGGGCATTAAAAGTTTTCAAGGCGCTAGAAAGCAGCAGCAAAATACAACAGAGGTAAATGCATTTAAAGTGAGTGATTTTATGTCACGCAATCTAATTACGTTTAAACCAGAACAATCGGTAGATGAAGTGATACAATCACTAATAAAAAATAAAATTTCTGGAGGTCCAGTGGTGAATGCCAATAATGAATTGGTTGGTATCATTTCTGAAGGTGATTGCCTAAAAGATATTAGTGAAAGTCGTTATCATAACTTACCAATGGAACAACATACTGTTGAAACAAGGATGGCAAAAAATGTAGAAACTATTGATGGTAACATGAATGTTTTTGATGCAGCCAATAAGTTTTTAGAGTCTAGAATTAGACGTTTTCCAATTGTAGAAAACGGAAAACTAGTTGGGCAAATAAGCCAAAAAGATATTTTAAAAGCTGCATTAGATTTAAAAGGGCAGAATTGGAAATAACACCTCTATCTCAGGTTTCGTTTTGGTAAAACCTCAGGCATATCTGTAATAATTAATTTTTGTTTAGCGTCACTTTCTAAAGTAGCAATTTTAGAATATGGATATTCTGGTAATGGCTCACTTAGTGATTTCCATTTGGCAATTCCTGCCACAGTGATACGTTCTCCAATTTCAATAATACCTTCTTGATAACGCAACGTTTTGTTGAACCCAAAAAAGGTTTCAGGTTCTATATTATAGCGTTTTAAAAGCGCTACAAATTTTGGTGTTGGATCATTAAAAGTTCCAGACGATTGGTTTTTATCTTTTACTAAATGACATATAAAATTTCTTGGATGGTCACTTGGTTTTATAATCACAAAATCACCATTAGTATCTATAAAAAAGTCTTGAAATTTTTCTTCGGAAACAATCGTTTTCCAATGCGAACTTTTACCATTACTTACTTTTTTCTGAATTTTTATTTGATAAAACACACATTTTCTACCAGAATATGGTGCTTTTAAAGGTTCTTCAACATGTAATGCTTTACCCATAACTTTTGAAAGCTCATTCGTTTTTAAACTAGATGCTGGTTTTACAGGAATTTTAGATAAGGTTCTTATAATGACTTGTTTTCCGCTAAAATAATAGCTTAGCAATATGATAACTGCTATAAAACAAATAATTAAAAAAATGATTAGAGGTGTGGCCATAGTTGATGTGGTTATATGATATAAGTCCTATAATCAATCAAAGTGTTACAAGTTAGCCTTCTCTTTTTACCAAAGCATAATAATCTCCTTCTAAAGGTAAATAGCCTTGATCATATACAAAATAGTAGATTGTACCAGCTTTAGTTGTATAGATACTTGTGAAGTAATTAAAGTCAAATCCCTTTTCTATAAGCTTTGCCCTAGACGATTTTGTCTTTTGATTTGGGTTGAGTTCTTCTAAAATACGATAGTTTTTTCTGAGACGGTTATTGGTGTTTCTTATAAGATTTTTACTGTCTTTATTAATGTTGTTATTGTATGCATTTCGGCAAGCATCACTACAGAATTTCTTGTCGATTCTTCCAACTATTTTATCACCACACTCAGGACATTTTTTTTGCATAATTAAAATTGCTTGTTGTTACAAGATATACATTTATAATGATTTAGTAATGACAACCGTATTGACATTATGTACCTTTTCAAAAATATCTACTTGATACACTTTAGACTTTAGAAATTGGATCACCGTTTTTAGTTCGTTGCTTTTTTCTTTTTCTAAAGAGGCATTAAATAAAATCTCACCATTAGATGATTTTAAATGTATGATATCATTCCAAAAATTTAGGGTTAAAAATTCCTTCGGAATGGAAGTATCAATAAATAAATCAATAATGATTAAATCATAGGGTTGCGTCTTCTGTTTTACAAACTCAAGAGCATCTTTACAAATTATTTTTAGTTCTGAAGTCTCTTGTATATCATATTCAGATTTTGCAATGTCAATCATTACAGGATCAATATCTACAGCAGTAATGTGTTTTTGATACTTGAAATCGTCTCTCAAAGTTTTAATAACACTTCCACCACCAAGACCTAAAAGTAATACTGAATTCACTTTTTTAAGATCAATTTTCTCTAAACCAAACTTTAATATTGCTTGTAAAGCACCATAACTATAATTAGCATTTTTAGTGTTGAGATGTTTTTTCCCGTTAATCCAAGTGATTTCTAGAGTTCCAGAAAATTCTGATTTTACAGTCCTAGTAATAGGAATAATATGGCTTATAAGTTTCATCATTGCTGGTGAAGGTACAAAAATATACTAATAATTTTAACCAACAACAAACGACTACAAACATTTACAAACGAATTTAAATACGTAACTACCGACTAACATTTGCAAGTCACCTCATATTTGCAGTGTTGAATCGTTTTAGTCACGATAACTAATTTAGAAATGAGTATTATGATTCATCACGACGATAAAAGATTCTGAAAGACATTCAGAACAAAGTATTAACTGTTTAACATTAAAATTTAGAACACATGAACACATTAAGAAACAAAGTACAGTTGATTGGAAGATTAGGACAAGATCCAGAAATCATTAACTTTCAAGATGGAAACAAAATGGCAAAATTCTCTTTAGCTACAGATGATAGCTACAAAGACAAAGACGGTAACAAAGTAGAGCGAGCGTATTGGCATAATATTGTGGTACGTGGCGGACTTGTAAAAGTCGTAGAAGAGTTCATCACAAAAGGTAAAGAAATTGCAATTGAAGGTAAATTAACAAACCGCTCTTGGGATGATAAAGATGGCACTAAGCGTTACACAACAGAAATTATTTGCAACGAATTATTGATGTTAGGTAAATAGAATATTTAGATATTCAGAATAAAAAAAGGCTTCCATAACGGAAGCCTTTTCTTATTGTCAATACTTATTTAAAAAAGTACACATTATCTTAATCGAGCGTAATTATTTTTTCTTCGGAAATGTAACTTCCTTCATTAGCAGTACCTTCTATAAACAACTTTATTTGGTCAATACCTTTATCTGCAATCTTGAAAGTAAAGTAGCCATTGCTATCTATTTTTCCAGTAGGAATCCAATCAATAACACCATATTTATTAAAGAATTCATTACGATAACTAGAATATAAAGGCGCATAAAACGTTTTTGGTGATGTAAACGTTAATGGGATTTGAGATTCTTGTGAAATATCTTTTTGTATACCTTTTCCAAATTTTAAATTAGGATCTGTAAATATTTTAATTACACCAGCAGCACCTCTCATACCTTCTCTAGACCCAGATTTGTCAACAACTATATAGTCTATATCTCTCATATTTAGATTTAGTAAGATGCTAAATTCAGATAACAATAAATTATCTAGATAAATAAGTGGAGTGTTACTTGAGTTTAAAGTCATTCGTCTTAATGGAGTAATGCTTAATGAATTAGCGCCTTTAATTACACTAAATCCTTTTGTGCTTATATATGAAGGGAAATCAATATATCTATTACGAGCATTTTCATCAAATATATCAATCTTACCTATGGGATGAACACGTTCTATTTTATCAACTCTTGCTTTTTCTTTTTGAGCATTAATAACTACTTCATCTAATTCTTGAGCATCAGAAATAGAGTTTTTATACATCGATTCTTCAATTTTTGAATCGTAAATAGATTTTACTTTTAATGGTAGCGTTTTTACAAAATTATCTATTGTAGGAATCGTTGATGGTGTAAATTGTAAATAAAGATTAGGTTTTTCAACACCTTGTTTTTTATCGATTGATCCAAATGCTATTTTTTCATCATCCATTGGTAGTAATCCTACGATATTGAATCCTTTTTCATTTTCTGGGACGTCTAAAGTTTGAGTAGAACTATGTGTCATAGGATACATAATAAATGAATTGCTCTTAGACTTATTGACATTGGCATTAACCGAAATTCCTTTTTCAAAATTGTATTTTATTTCAGATTCATAATCAAAAATTGAATTCCAATCATAACTACTCCAGCCTTGAGTTAATAAAAGATTATCGAGCTCAAATTTTTTCTTTCTATCAATTGCAGTAAAATAATAACGTGCATTCTCAATATACCCTTTTACATAAGGTTGCAAATAAGTATATGATAAGATATTATGATCCGTATCATAAGATGTTGTTCTAGATGGAAGCACAGAAACACTTAAGTTATGAAAATTTGTAGCGTTGATAGTTTTAAATGGAACAGAAACCGTTATTGAGTCTGAGGTTTTAGTGATGTTTTCCTTTTCAGAATTTATAATAGAAATACCATCATGGTTAAAGTAAAGGCGTTCTAATAAAGGTTTATTTTTTTCATCAAAAAGCGTAAAAATATTCATCCCAGAGTACAAGTCACTATGGTTAACTAATTTTGTAATGTCTTGAGCATCTGTGAAGCTAATGTCTAATGACTTTATTATACTTCCATTATGGATTATTAATTTGAAGTTTTTACCTCTAATATTTTTTACTGTTTTAGCATTTGTTCTTACTGTTAAGGCAATTTTAGAACCCAAATCATTAAGACTTAAATTTAAGCCTGATCGTTCTGCAGGTTTAATTTTAACAGTAGATGTTAGGTCGTTATAAGTTATTTCTGCCGTATAATCTTTTCCTTCTTCTGGTATAAAAATGAATTTACCAATACCAAATTGATTGGTTTTAAAATTGGTGATGAGTTCACCATTTGAGTCTTTAATGATGCCTTCTGCTTCTTTTAGTCCGTAACCAGAATCATCCTTGATCACAACACCAATTACATTTTTAATATTTGAAATTAAATGACCACCTTCTGGCAAGAATTGAGTATCTATAATAGGAGCTTCCATTCGTGTTGAAAGGTCGTTTTCTTCATCTGTATTTATAATTTTAATGTCTTGTAGATAAAAATTTTGCTCATCAAAATTTTTCATCCAATTGGTATACGCCTTAAAAGTGTAGCTTCCAGAGGCATAGGTACTGTCAATTTGAAAGCTTCCGTTTGCCACGCCTTTTTCAGCAAGAATAAGCGTTTTGTTTAAGATGTTTCCTTTACTATCCTCAATTGAACAATACACGTTAGTGGTTCCATTAGAATGTGTTTTACTGTTTTTATCAAACACATATACACTAAACCCAATAGTTTCATCTAAGAGATAGAGAGATTTGTTGAGATGAGCATATGCCACTTCTCTTGGAAGTTTAACATAGTCATTAAAAGAAGATTCTATATCTGTTTTATTTTGTCCAATAATTGAATTAAAGCAGAGTAAACAAAATAATAGAATGAATAGTTTAGAGTTTGTAATTTTAGAGGTAGAGTACAGTTTTGTCATAATAGTAGATATTTAAAAGTGCGTTAGGTTTCTGTTAAAAATTTAACATCAATAAACATACCACGCTTTTAAAAAATGAATAATAAAAATTGGTTTAATTGAGCGTAATTATTTTTTCTTCGGAAATGTAAGCGCCATCATTAGCAATGCCTTCAATAAAGAGTTTTAATTCTTTATTCTTGGTATCTAATATTTTAAATTTAAGGATACCATTGTCACTACTTTTACATTTCGGAAACCAATCAATAACACCATAATTTTGATAAAAATCATTTAAATAAGATGAATAAGTTGGTGTATAAAATTTCTTAGAGACAGAGAAGGTTAATGGGAATTTAATGGTTTGAGTACGTGCTTTATCATTACTAAATTGTGCAGTTTTTAAATGTGGATTGGTTACAATTTTGATAACACCATTTCCACCTCTCATACCTTCATTAAAACCTTGTTTGTCTATTATTATGTAATCTACTGAAGACATATCAAAACTAAGTAACAGGTCAAAATCTGTAACAGGCATATTATCAATATAAATTAATGGATCAGTACTACTATTTAGGGTTTTAACTCTAAGGGATTCAATTTTTAAATATGGGTGTTCAAGAGGAGGGTATACAATTCTTGATAAAAAACCTTTTGTATTTATATATGCTGAGAAATCAGTAATGTTTAATCTTTGTTCATTTGTAAAAAAATCAATTCGACCATGATTAAAACGTTTTATTTTCTCTATGCGCTCTTTTTCTTTATTAGCTGTTAATAATATGGTATCTAATGTTTCAATCTTATTCCATGATTGATCTAGTATAGGAAGCGATGCATCATACCTAAATGCACTATTATTTTTATAATTTAATGACGTGTATTTGTATTCTAGATTTGGTATTTCGATTGGAGAAAATTGAACATATAAGTTGGGCCTAAAAACACGATTTTGTTTATCAATCATACCAATTTTTAATGCTTCATTTTCTAGAGGTAAAAACCCTCTTGCAGAAAAATTGCGCTCACCATCCTTTAGTGTTACTGTCACAGTTGGAGAATTTTGTAAAGGATAGGTTAAAAATTTATCACCTTCTGTATTATTTAAATTCGCATTTATGGAGACACCATCTTCAAATTCATATTGATTAGTAGGTGGATTATTAAAAATTGTAGTCCAATCATAACTACTCCAACCTTGAGTCATTAATAAATTATCTAATTCAGCCTTCTTTTTTCTATCTACATTGGTAAAATAATATCTCGCATTTTCAATACGACCTTTAACATAAGGCTGTAAAAATGTATAAGATAATATGTTGTGATGATGGTTGTATGATTTTGTTCCAGAAGGTAAAACCGAAATACTTAAATTGTTAAACAACTTAGAGTTAATAGAGGCAGAAGGTATAGAAATCATCAAAGAGTCATTTAATTTTTCAACACTTGGCACTCCTGTGACCAAAGCATTAATGCCATCATGTTTAAAATATAAACGTTCTAAAACAGGTTTGTTGTTCTCATCAAAAAGTGTAATGATATTTATTCCTGTTGTAAAATCTTGATGACTAACAAACGCCTTAATTTCTGTGTTGTCTTTGAAAATAATATCAGACACATTTAGATGGCTACCATTGCCAATAGTGAGTTTAAATGTTTTATTTGCAATCTCAGGTAAGGTGTTTGGATTAGTTCTAAAGACTAAAGCTATTTTATCATTTAAATCCTGAAGCGTCATATTTACACCTTTAGATTCTCCCATATCTAATGTGATTTCTGTTTGTTCTTCATCACTAAGCTCAACGGTATAAACCGTTCTTGCTAGAGGAGTGAATTCAAACTTTGAAATTCCTAATAAGTTGGTTTCAAAGTTGGTGACTTCATCACCATTACTATCTAAAACTTTACCTTTTAAAAGTGGTACTCCAAACCCGTAATCATCTTTTATTATCACTCCAACTGTATTTTTAGTATTGAGCAATAAATGACCACCTTCTGGTAAAAATTGGGCATCTAAATCAAAAAGCTCTTCATCATCAACTTCAATAAAAGAGTCTTCATCTGGATTTATGACTTTGATATGCTGCACATAAAAATTTTGCTCTTCAAAATTTCGCATCCAATTGGTATAAGCTTTAAAAACGTAATTGCCAGATTTAAATAAGCTATCAATTTCAAAGATTCCTGAAGCCACACCATTTTCTGCTAAAATCATTTTCTTCTTCAAGATTTTACCAGATCTATTTTGAATCGTACAATACACGTTTTTTGTGTGTGTAGACGATTTTTTCGTGTACTTATCAAACAAATAAATAGAGAACCCCAAACTTTCCCCTTTGATTAATGTGGATTTGTTGAGGTGACCATAAGCAGTCTCTCGTGGAAGTTTTGAGTAGTTTTTATAGGCTTCAAAAAGCACATCCTCATTCGAGTTTTGAGAGTTTCCGTAGAAATAAACAAGACTAAAAAGGATTAATAATACACAGTTGAATTTTTGAAAAGTAGAGTTTTTCATAATACGGTTGTTTTTAGTTAATAGTCATGATCTTTTCTTCGGAAACATAAGCACCATCGTTAGCAATCCCTTCAATAAAAAGTTTTATGTCTTTATTCTTGGTGTCTAATATTTTGAATTTGAGGATGCCATTGTCACTACTGTTACATTTCGGAAACCAATCAATAACACCATAATTTTGATAAAAATCATTTAAATAAGATGAATAGGTTGGTGTGTAAAATTTTTTTGAGACAGAGAATGACTGCGGAAATTTTAATACTTGACTAGAATCTCTAGAAACAAAATTGTCTTTGGTTGCAAGCATATAATTGGTTTATTTTTATAGCGCCATCAGATCCTCTATTACCTTCACCCAATCCAGATTGGTTAATAATCACATAATCTAATGTGCGCATATCAATATCTAATAGTATGCTAGTGTCATAAACTATTTGATCGTTTAAATAAATTATTGGAGTTCTAGAATCTCCTTCAGTCAGGGTTGTACGTTTACTGTTTTTTATAGTTATAGCTCTTGGATCATATAGATTTCTAGTTATCACATAACCCTTACTAGAAAGGAACGTAGGGAAATCTTTAGCAGTTTGTCTCTGTAAATCATTAAAAACAGTAAGTGTGCCATGATTTAAGCGTTTAATTTTCTCAATGCGCTCTTTTTCTTTATTGGCAGATAATAAAACTGTGTCTAGTGTTTCAATTTTATTCCACGATTCATCCAGTAATGGCAGTGAAGCATCATATCTAAAGGTACTATTGTTTTTATAATTTAATGAAGCGTAATTGTGTTCTAAATTTGGGATTACCATAGGAGAAAATTGGACATAAAGATTAGGTTTATGTACACGATTTTGTTTGTCAAGCATTCCGATTTTTAATGATTCATTTTCTAGAGGTAAAAATCCTCTTGCAGAAAAACTGTTTTCTCCATTTTTAACGGTTGCAGTTACAGTAGGAGAATTTTGTAATGGGTAAATTAAAAATGTATCGCCTTTTGTGTTGTTTAAATTTGCATTTATGGAGATACCATCTTCAAATTCATATTGATTGGTAGGTGGATTATTAAAAATTGTAGTCCAGTCATAACTACTCCAGCCTTGAGTCATTAATAAATTATCTAATTCAGCCTTCTTTTTTCTATCTACATTGGTGTAATAATATCTCGCATTTTCAATACGGCCTTTAACATAAGGTTGTAAAAATGTATAAGAAAAGATATTATGATGATGGTTATACGATTTTGTTCCAGAAGGTAACACCGAAATACTTAAATTGTTAAACAGCTTTGAGTTAATAGATGCAGATGGGATGGATATCATCAAAGAGTCATTTAATTTCTCTACACTTGGCACTCCAGTTACTAAAGAATTAATGCCATCATGTTTAAAATATAAACGTTCTAGAACAGGTGTATTGTTCTCGTCAAAAAGGGTAATAATATTTATTCCAGTTGTAAAATCTTGATGGCTAACAAACGCTTTAATTTCTGTATTATCTTTAAATGTTATGTCAGATGCATTTAGTTGACTGCCATCACCAACAGTGAGTTTAAAGGTTTTGTTAGCAATCTCAGGTAATGTATTTGCATTGGTTCTAAATACCAAAGCCACTTTATCATTTAAATCCTGAAGTGTCATATTTACACCTCTAGAGTCTCCAATATCTAATGTGATTTCTGTTTGCTCTTCATCACTAAGTGTAACTGTGTAAACCGTTCTTGCTAGAGGTGTGAATTCAAATTTTGAAATTCCGTGTATATTGGTTTCAAAATTGGTAATTTCATTGCGATTACTGTCGAGAACTTTGCCTTTTAAAAGTGGTACTCCAAACCCGTAATCATCTTTTATTACCACTCCAACGGTATTTTTAGCGTTGAGCAATAAATGACCTCCTTCTGGTAAAAATTGTGCGTCTAAATCAAAAAGTTCGTCATCATCAGCTTCAATAAAAGAGTCTTCATCTGGATTTATGACTTTAATGTGCTGTACATAAAAATTTTGCTCTTCAAAATTTCGCATCCAATTGGTGTAGGCTTTAAAAACGTAATTTCCCGATGTAAATAAACTATCAATTTCAATGATCCCAGAAGCCACACCATTCTCTGCTAAAATCATTTGTTTTTTTAAGACTTTGCCAGATCTATTTTGAATAGTGCAATACACGTTTTTGGTCTGTATAGACGATTTTTTGGTGTACTTATCAAAAAGATAAATTGAGAACCCTAAACTTTCCCCTTTGATTAATGTGGATTTGTTGAGGTGACCATAAGCAGTCTCTCGTGGAAGTTTTGAGTAGTTTTTATAAGCTTCAAAAAGCACATCCTCATTTGGTGTTTGAGAATTTCCGAAGAGAAAAACGAGACTAAAAAAGACTAATAAAACACTATTATGTTTTTGAAAAGTAGAATTTTTCATAGTTAGATGGTTGATAGTGAACATAAATTTACTTTAAATCGTTCTATTTTCTTACAAGTAATTAAATAATGTTTAGTTAAAAATTAACTTTCTTAGTAAAATAAATCTTGAGCCAATCTAAATGTGTTAGCATGTGCATTGATAATAGTTTTAATGTCTGGAGAATAACCTCCACCCATACAGCACATTACAGGGGTTTTATTGGTCTTACAAGTCTCTAATACAAATTGATCTCGTTGTTTATAACCATCAATAGTCATGCCTAATTTTCCTAATTTATCTGTTGCAATAACATCAACACCACATAGATAATAAATGAAGTCAGGCTGTTCTTGTTTTATTAACTTGGGAAGCGTTTTATAAAGTAAATTTAAATAGGTTTCATCATTAGCGTCATTTTCTAGAGCGATATCTAAATCACTAATTTCCTTTTTAAATGGATAATTGTTCTTTCCATGCATAGAAAACGTAAATACTGAATTATCGTTTTTGAAAATCTCTGCAGTTCCATTACCTTGATGTACATCTAAATCAACGATTAAGATTTTATCTGCTAATTTTTTCTGCTGAAGATATCTAGCTCCAATAGCTTGATCGTTTAATAAACAAAATGCTTCACCTCTATTAGTGTAGGCATGATGTGTACCTCCTGCTATATTCATTGCTATGCCATTTTGTAATGCAAATTCACTGGCTTTTATAGTACCATCAGCAATAATGACTTCACGTTCAACGAGAATATTGCTTAACGGAAAGCCTATTTTTCGAGCAGCACGTTTATCTAAAGTTAACTGTTTCAAGTTTTGAAAATAATCTTGTGTATGAACTCTCAAAATATGTTTATCACTTGGGATTTCTGGTTCAAAGAAATTGTTTTTTGAGCAAGTACCTTCATATAGAAGTTGTTGCGGTAGCAATTCATATTTGAGCATTGGGAAACGATGACCTTCTGGTAATGGGTATTTGTAAATAGGATGAAGGGCTATTTTGAGCATTTTATATTTAAAAACTTCAAAGTGTAAATGTACGTCTTAGAATTATACTATTTTTAGGCTTACCAACATTAAAAATATGAGTGAAGAATTAGAAAATAAATCTATTGAGATAACCGAAAAAGGATCTCTTGGGCTTTTGGCTTTAGGAGATATTGGTTTGAGAGCATGGCGTGAAGTGAAAAAGGAAGCACAACAAAAAAGAAAAGATGAAGAAAAAGAATAAAGTACTTTTAATAGGTTGGGATGCTGCAGACTGGAAAATTATAGGACCTTTGTTAGCTAAAGGACAAATGCCTGCATTAAAAAAGCTTATTGATAAAGGTGTTTATGGTAATATGGCGACAATGAATCCACCTTACTCACCAATGCTTTGGTCTACTGTTGCTACAGGCAAAACACCAGATAAGCATGGTGTACTAGGTTTTTTAGAGTTGATGCCTGATATGAAAGGTATAAGACCAGTAACGGTTTCATCCAGAAAATCAAGAGCGCTCTGGAATATTTTTCACAATCAAGGTTTAAAAAGTAATTTAGTGGGTTGGTGGCCTAGTTTTCCTGCAGAACCTATAAATGGTGTTATCGTCACAGATAAATTTCAAAAAGTTAATATAAATCCAAATGTTAAAAGTCCTATTGTTGATGGCACAATTCATCCAAGTAAGTTAGTTAAAGATCTACATGATTTACGCTTACACCCTTCTGAAATAACAGAAGCCCATATTTTACCTTTCATACCAAATGCTTTAAAAATTAATCAAGAAAAAGATCAAGGTTTACAAACATTTGCTAAAGTTATGGCTGAAAACGTCTCTTTGCATGCTGCTGCCACCAATTTAATGCGTACAACAGAATGGGATTTTATGGGTGTATATTTTGATTTTATAGACCATTTTTGCCATGCATTTATGAAATTTCATCCACCTAAATTAGCACCAATTCCTCAAGATTTATTTGAAATATATAATGATTGTATTTTTAGTGCTTATCGTTTTCAAGATATGATGTTAGGGAGAATGTTAGATTTGGTTGATGATGACACAACTGTTATTGTAATGTCTGATCATGGTTATGAGTCTGGTAATAAACGAATTCTTAAAATGCCAAAATACCAAGCAGCACCTTCTTTAGAACATAGGCAATTTGGAATGTTTGTTGCCGCTGGACCTAATATTAAAAAGAACGAAAAGATTTTTGGATTAGGCTTAGTTGATGTTGCTCCTACTATTCTACATATGTTTGATTTACCCATTGGTAAAGATATGGATGGTAAAATTGCTTTAGATATTTTTGAAGAGGTTAAACCTCCTCAATTTATAGAGAGTTGGGAAAATGTTGAAGGTGATTTTGGAGAACATAAAAATGCAAATAATCATGATCAATTAAATGATCAAGAAGCCATGCAACAACTAATTGATTTAGGTTATATCGAGCGCCCAGATGAAAAAATTGAAGTCTCTATTTTAAAAACTAAATGTGATTTAAAACATAATTTGGCTCGTGTTTATCTCGGTAAAAGGGATTATAAAAAGGCTAAGCCTATACTATTAGAACTTATACAAGAAAAAGAGCCTGTAGATATCATTCCATATTTTATGGACTTGTTATCAATTAGTTTAGAAGAACAAGATTTTAATAAAGCTGAAACATATCTCAATGAGCTAAGAACACGCGACAAAAAGTTTGAGATTAACATGTATTTTTCTGAAGCTAAAATTTTATTAGGTAAAAATAAAACACAAGAAGCTTTAAATCTTTTAGTTAAAGCAAAAAACAATAAGCCTAATGGAGAAGTATGGTTTCAAATAGGAAAAATTTACACAAGGTTAAATCGTTTTGAAGAAGCTAAAGAAGCTTTTGAAAATGCTTTAAAGTTTGAAATTGATAATGCTAGGTATCATCAAGCACTAGCTGTTGTTTTAATTCGAATTAAAGACTATGAAGAAGCTGCAGATCATGCATTCACAGCTATTGAGTTAATTAAATATTTTCCAGAAGCACATTATACGTTAGGAGAAGCGCTTGAAAAATTAGGTGACATAGAAAATGCACAAAAAGCCTATGAAACAGCAGCTAAATTAAAACCAAAAACGCATTATCGTGCAGAAAAAGCGATAGAAAACATTCAAGAGAAAATAAATACGCCTATTGAGTTTAGAGATAAAAGTGATTTTAAATACAGAAAAGATCAAATTGTGATCGTTTCTGGATTACCAAGATCAGGAACCTCTTTAATGATGCAAATGCTAGATAAAGGAGGGCTTAAAGCTTTGTCAGATGCTAACAGACAAGCTGATGAGTCAAATCCCAAAGGCTATTTTGAATATGACCCTGTTATGGCTTTGCATAATGATAATAGTTGGTTAAATAAAGCGCAAAATAAATCCCTTAAAGTTGTAGCTCCTTTGCTTAAATTTCTAGATCCTAAATATCGTTATAAAGTTATTTTCATGAATCGAGATTTAAATGAAGTGGTAAAATCGCAACAAAAAATGATAGGTAAAGATGCAGAAACATTTCCTGTAAAATTATTTAATACGTATCAAAGACATTTAAGTCAAGTTGAAACATGGAAAGACAAGGAGCCTAGCGTAGAATTAATTTATGTAAATTATAAAGACGCGTTAAACGATACAAATACTACCATTGAAAAAGTGGTATCATTCATTGGTAAAGAAATGAATCAAGATCTCATGAAATCTTGTGTTGATAAAACATTGTATCGTAACAAGAATTAAAACAAAAAGCGTTTACACTGTGTAAACGCTTTTTAAATTATTTTAAACTGTATCAATAATTATAATACAAGTTTCTTTCTAATTACTGCTTTCGAATTTGGATCAGTTAATTCTATAATATAAATACCGTTTGCTATAGCGTTTGCTTCAATAACAAAACTAGAACCTGTAGTTTCACCATCTAAAATTTGTTTTCCTGCCATATTTACTAATCGATAATTAGTAGCATCTGATAAATTGTACAATCCTATACTTTTGTTTAGAGCTACGATTTTAATGTCCTCTATTACACTTGTGCCAACAGATAAAGTTTCTTGTCCTGCATTAAGTGCTGTATCAGCAGTATCATGATAAGCAAAATCTTTAATAGTCCATACATCACCAAAAGCATCAATATCAAGACGAGCCCAACCATAATGTATGCTACCTGAAATGTTAAACCTAAGTCCTAAAAACCCGTCTGTTATGCTACACCAGTTACCAAAGCTACAAGATCCATAATTTAAGGATTGAAAACCGCCTGAAAATCCATTATTAAACCAAGATCCAGCACCATTAGATATCGTCGCTCCATTACTAAGCGCAAATGGATAGGCAAAAGTAGCTCCACCAGAACCCAAAACATCATTACTTGCAGTTAATGGATCAATGTATAAATTTGAACTTCCATTATGTCTAATTTGGAAATCATTAGTTCCATTATTGTCAATATCGATAAGAAATGTATCTCCAACACCACCTGTAAAATCAGCAATATCATTATAGATAATAGATTGTCCACTAGCGTCATTAACACCTACAATAGCTGCTGTTAAAGCGCCATACTTTGCAAGTTGTTTTGATAATTTTAAAGAAGTAGTTTTTTTCATATTTAAATTAAGTATTGGTTAGTGGAATAATGTACAATTTTCCCACAATAAATTCAATATTGTTTGTGAATAGTATTTTATTTTTATGAATTATCTAAAATTCAATCATTAAAATCGCTAAATGTTTAATAAAACTTATTTTAAATTGTAATTTATTATTCTATTTTTTTTTTTTTCAAACAACTAATTAGGGTACAGTTGAATATCAAAACATCTTCATATTTATAATTGCTAATTTAAAATGAAGGAAGCTTTTATATTATGATATAAGGTTATTTCGAGCACAATTTTGTTATTCCTTTCAAAATAGGAAGCTATTCTTATTCTAATAAGGTTATTTGTTGTGTAATTTTAACTGAATTCGTTTTCTAGCCACATCAACATCTAAAACTTTTACAACAATTTGCTGATGCAAATGCACATGTTCATTAACATCTTTCACAAAACTGTCTGATAAATTAGACACATGAATCAAACCACTTTCTTTAATTCCAACGTCCACGAAACACCCAAAAGCTGTAATATTATTGACAATACCAGGTAATAATTGACCTTCACTTAAGTCATTAATGGTTTTGATATTTTGATTAAACGTAAATACTTTTGCTTGTTCTCTAATATCTAAACCTGGTTTTTCTAGTTCTTTTACAATGTCTTCTAGGGTGAGTAATCCAACTGTATTTGTAACGTAGTTTTTTAAATTCACCTTTTGAAGGAGTGTTTTATTTCCTATTAATTCGGAAATTGAAACACTAGCATCTTTTGCCATTTGTTGAATAATTGGATAGCTTTCTGGGTGTACAGCAGAGTCATCTAACGGATTTTTACCATCCTTAATCCTCAAAAATCCTGCGCCTTGCTCAAAAGCTTTGTCACCAAGTCTTGGTACTTTTTTAATATCTTTTCGTGATAAGAATGCACCTTTTTCACTTCTGTAATTCACAATGTTTTCGGCGAGTTTTGATCCAATTCCTGAGACATAACTTAATAAACTGTGACTAGCAGTATTGATATTAACACCAACTGAGTTTACACAGTTTTCGACAACCACATCCAATTCTTTTTTAAGTTTACTTTGGTCTACATCATGTTGGTATTGACCAACTCCAATAGACTTCGCATCTATCTTTACTAACTCAGCCAAAGGATCTTGTAAACGTCGTCCAATAGAAACAGATCCTCGAACAGTAACATCATAATTAGGGAATTCATCTCGCGCAATTTTTGATGCCGAATAAATACTAGCTCCTGCTTCACTAACTACAAAGACTTGAATATCTCTATTGAATCTAATTTTTCTAACCAACGCTTCGGTTTCTCTTGATGCAGTTCCGTTTCCAATGGCGATAGCTTCTATTTTATGCGCTTCGGTCAAAAAACTAATTTTTTTCATGGCTCCAATCTGATCGTTTTTTGGAGCATGCGGATAAATGTTTTCGTTATGTTTTAAATCGCCTTTTTCATCTAAACACACCACTTTGCAACCAGATCTAAATCCAGGATCTATGGCCAAAACACGTTTTTCTCCTAAAGGAGAACCAAGTAATAATTGCTTTAAGTTTTTGGCGAATATGGAGATTGCAGCTTCATCTGCTTTGTCTTTTGCTTTTTGAAGCGCTTCATTACTTAATGATGGGAATAATAAACGCTTATATGCATCTGAAATGGCCAATTCTATTTGATCTGCACATGCATTTTGACTTTTGATAAGTTTACGATCTATGTAATCTAAAGCACGTTCGTTATCAATGTCAATTTTTACGCGAATAAAACCTTCGTTTTCAGCTCGTAAAATGGCGAGTAATCTGTGCGACGGAATACGACTCAATGCTTCTTCCCATTCAAAATAATCTCTAAATTTTTGTGCACCTTCTTCGGAAATTTTAGACTTAACAACCTTAGTTGAAATCATGGCATGACGCTCTAATTGATTTCTAAGATTGGATCTAATATCTGACCGTTCGTTAATCCATTCTGAGATAATATGTCTTGCGCCTTCTAGAGCATCTTCCGAAGAAGAAATAACACCTTTTACGTAGCGTTGTGCAGTAGATTCTAAATCATTATTATTTTGTGACATAATGATTTTTGCAAGCGGTTCTAATCCGTTTAGGCGAGCGGTTTCCGCTTTTGTCTTTCGGCTTTTTTTATAAGGTAGATATAAATCTTCTAGAGTTATACTGTCTTTACAAGCGTTTACTTTTGTTTTTAATTCCGCAGTTAAAACACCTTGTTCTTCAAGTGCTTTTAAAATGGTCGTTTTTCGTTTTTCTAAAGCTTCAAATTGTTCTTTATATTTTACAATATCTCCAATTTGAACTTCGTCTAAATTCCCTGTGGCTTCTTTTCTGTATCTAGAAATAAAAGGAATCGTACAATCTTGATTTAATAAATTAACAGTGTTGACGATACTGTCTTTTGGTAGCTTAGTGTTTTCTTGTATATATGTTATCATAAAAAAAGACCTTATACGTGTTTTGTATAAGGTCGGTAATATATTTAACTCAGCGTTAATTGCCGAATGATTTTAAAAGAATTTTTAATTTTGATTTGCTTGTTGCTGTGCTTGGTCTATCATAGTTTGATTTGGAACAATGGCAACATTTACACGTCTGTTTTTTGCTCTGCCATCTGCAGTATTATTATCATATTTTGGTTGTGATTCTCCAAACCAATTCGTGTTAAATCTTCCGTTAGATAAACCTTTGTTTATTAAGTAATTTGTTACAGAATACGCTCTATTTTTAGATAAATTCATATTGTAATCTTCTGTTCCAACACTATCTGTATGACCTACAACCAAAATATTGGTGTTTGGATATTCTACAAATATATCAGCTAATTTATCTAGTGTTACTTGTGATGCAGAATTTATATTTGATTTGTCTGTAGCAAAATAAACACCACTATTTTCATCAAATGTAACGACAATACCATCATCAACACGTTCTACTACGGCTCCAGGAATTTCCTCCTCGATTTTTTGAGCTTGTTTATCCATTTTATTACCAATAAGAATACCTGCTGTACCACCAACGACACCACCAATGACAGCACCAAGTTCTCCATTACCACCTTTTCCGACGTTATTTCCAATTATGGCTCCTAGAATTGCTCCACCTGTGGTTCCAATTACAGTTCCTTTTTGTTTATTATTAGAGTTTTTTACAGCCTTACAACTAATCATACTCATTGTTAAAACAATGGTAAAACCAATTACTGCTATCTTATTTATATATGTTTTCATAATTATTGGGTTTTTGTAAAGTTTATATTAATTATAAATGGGACACCATCAACATCGACGGTTTGTTGCCATTGCATCTGAGAATCTGTTAATGAGGTTAAATAGAGACGAAAACCAGCGTTGGTTTCAGATTTTCCTTTTTCATTTGTAGGTTTTAAAAGAAAATTATAATATCCTGTTGCTTCGTCAACTTCTTGAATAGTGAAATTGAAGTAACGTCCTCCTGTAGTGCAATCACTTTTAGTAATTGTATAAATACCAGTGTTATTATTTGGGATAAATTGCCAATTACTACCTTCAAAGCAATCTTTACTTGCATCATTAAATAATGTTACATTATACGCTCCCGTTTTACTATAGGTAATGTTGCTTAGAGTCCAATTCCCTTTTATGACTTTTTTTGAAGTTTTAACTGTTTTTGTTGCTCCACAGGATAATAAACACACTGCGAAACAGATTGCTATTAATTGTTTCATGATTATTTTTTTAGTTTAAGCTAAGGTAATCATGGTACAATGTCTTGAATGATGCAAATCATTTAATTGTTACTTCATTTGAAATAGTAAGTAACCTTTAGTAAGAATTTGAAAAATAAAAACCTCTCAGTATTCAACTGAGAGGTTCTTAAATATGTAATATGTTTTTATTTATCAGCTTCAAAAACAGCATAAGGAGCCATTCTAGCTTTATTAAGTGTCATTTTGGTTCCGTTTAATGAGTAATTATCCACTTTTTCAAGAATTTCTAAAAAAGCAGTTTCAGTAGACATATCTGGACAAGCCATTAAAGTTGTAGCTATTTTTGATAGCGAAACTCTAAAACCATCACCTAGTTTATATGAGCCATTAAAACTGTTACAGCTTGCATTACCATAAACCTTATTGTCTTTTGAAGAGAACGTAATAAATGCGTTTTTATCACTCACATCGTTACCCATAAATGTTACTAATTTCCATTTAGTATCTTTAAAAGGTGTTTCGTTATCAGTAATCACTACCTCTGTTTTAATATCATCTGAGCTTGTAGTATTCTCTTTTTTAGTTGAATTACAACTTGTAGCTAATACAAGAATTGCAAAGATATTTAGTGTAAATAATTTCATGTTATTTAAGTTTCTTTAAAATTATTCAAAAATTAGACCAAATAAAATTAACTAATCTGCAACCCACTTTTAACAGCAGTATCAGGATTTACAAAAACCAATTTACCTTCAGGAGTTTCGGTCATTAAAATCATCCCTTCACTTTCAACACCTCGCAATGCTCTTGGAGCTAAGTTGACTAAAACAGTAACTTGTTTGCCAACTACTTCTTCTGCAGTGAAGCTTTCTGCAATACCAGACACAATAGTTCTTGTATCAATTCCTGTATCTACTTTTAAAATTAAAAGCTTTTTAGTTTTAGGCATTTTTTCTGCTTCGAGAATAGTTCCAACTCGTAGATCAAGCTTCGTGAAATCTTCAAACGTTATGATGTCTTTTTGTGGCTCGATAACTTTATTAGCTGCTTCGTTTGCTCTTTTACTAGCTGCTAATTTTTCTAATTGCTCATCCATAGCTTTATCTTCAATTTTTGAGAATAACAATTCGCCTTTTCCTATTTGATGACCTGATGAGATTAAGATGTCTTTGGTTGAAATATCGCTCCAAGTAGATTCCGCATCAAGTGCGGAATGACAAAGTATCCCTTTTAGTTTTTCCGAAGTAAATGGTAAAAACGGTTCACTCAATGTTGCTAAAGCGCTAGCAATTTGGAGTGCGACGAACATGATCGTTTTTGTACGAACTTCATCTGTTTTGATGAGTTTCCAAGGTTCTTCATCTGCTAAGTACTTATTACCTAAACGTGCTAAGTTCATCAATTCTTGACTTGCTTCTCTAAAACGGTAACGTTCAATAGAACTTTCAATAACGGCTGGATAGGCTTTTATTGCAGCCAATGTTTCGTTGTCAATTTTAGAAAATTCTGAAGCTTCAGGTACAACACCTTCGTAATATTTATTGGTAAGGACGACAACTCGATTTATAAAGTTTCCGAAGATTGCTACCAACTCATTATTGTTTCTTGCCTGGAAATCTTTCCAAGTGAAATCATTATCCTTAGATTCTGGTGCATTTGCAGTCAATGCATATCGCAACACATCCTGCTGGTTTGGGAAGTCTTCTAAATAATCTGGTAACCAAACAGCCCAGTTTTTAGACGTCGATAGTTTGTTACCTTCTAAGTTTAAAAACTCATTGGCTGGCACGTTGTCTGGTAAAATATAAGACCCTTCAGCTTTTAGCATTGACGGGAAAATAATACAGTGAAATACGATATTATCTTTACCAATAAAATGAACGAGTTTAGTGTCTTCGTCTTTCCAGTATGGTTCCCAATCTTTACCTTCTCTTGCAGCCCATTCTTTGGTTGCAGAGATGTAACCAATAGGTGCATCAAACCAAACATAAAGCACTTTGCCTTCGCCTCCTGGAGCAGGAACAGGAATTCCCCAATCGAGATCACGCGTCACTGCTCTTGGACGTAACCCGTCGTCTAGCCATGATTTTACTTGTCCGTAAACATTAGGTTTCCAGTCTTTTTTATGACCTTTTAAAATCCATTCTCTTAAAAAGGCTTCGTGTTTATCAAGTGGTAAAAACCAGTGTTTTGTTTCTTTTAATGTAGGTACATTACCTGTAATTGCAGATTTCGGGTTGATCAAATCTGTTGCATTTAAACTAGAACCGCAATTTTCACATTGATCACCATAAGCTTCTTCGTTTCCACATTTTGGACACGTTCCTGTTACAAAACGATCTGCTAAAAACTGGTTAGCTTCTTCATCATATAATTGCTCTGTAACTTCTTCAATGAATTCACCTTTATCATTAAGGGTTTTAAAAAATTCTTGTGCAGTATCATGATGAATTTTTGCAGAGGTACGTGAGTAGTTGTCAAAGGTTATTCCGAAGTCAACAAACGATTTTTTGATTATCGCATGATATTTATCAACGATATCTTGAGGTGTAACACCTTCCTTTTTTGCTTTAATAGTAATTGGCACACCATGTTCATCGCTTCCGCAAATGAAAGCCACATCATTACCAGTTAATCTTTTGTAGCGTGCGTAAATATCTGCAGGCACATACACACCAGCTAAGTGGCCAATATGAATTGGACCATTAGTGTATGGTAAAGCTGCTGTAATTGTATATCGTTTTGGATGTGTTGACATAAAGTGTTTCAATTTGTGTGCAAAAATAACCATTAAGTTTTTTATTCTTTAACTCTTAACTGTCCAAATGAAATTTGGACATGTTTTTTTGTTAGATTTGGTATAAAAGCAATGAAAAAGCACTATAATTTTATTTTAGTATTCTTTTGTGTGAGTTTATGTTTAGCTCAAAATGTAGAAGAATCAGCACGATCTGAATCAAATCCAATAATTTATGGAAATTTCATGATTGGTGTAGGAGGTAGTAGTAATGAAGTAAGTGGTTTGACTCTAGGTTTTGATGTAAATTATCAAATAAATAAAGATTTATTTACGTTTAGAACAACTTATATTGCTGAAGAAAATCGTGAAGCTGGATTTGCTGCCATATTAATTTTCCCAAGATATACAGGAGGAGATTCTATGAATGAGTTTGCATTACTTTATGGGAAACGATTTGTTTTTAGTGGGTCTGCTTTGAGTTTGTCGGCAGGTTTGTCTACCAATTTATTGAAATATTCACATTATGTTGATGGAGATAAAATTAGATTTAGAAAATCCCATATGGCTATTCCTTTTGAATTAAACTTTAATATTTTTAAAGCTAGAAAGAAAAGAATTCGAGTCTTTTATGGAATAATTCCTGTAGGACAACCAACGTCTTTTGGAAGAAGTTTTGGAGTTAAATTATTTGGAAGCTTGGGAGAGGTTAATTATTTTGGATTAGGCTTAAACTTTGGTTTTGGTTGGCATAAAAAGTATTGAAAATCTCTTTTTAATTGTGTCAAATATCGTTTACATTTACAATATGTCTAAAACCCATTCTTTTTTAATCTTAATATGCGTTTCTTTTTTCTTCGGAAATGTAACCGCTCAAGATAAATCTGTCCAAAAAAAACAAACTGTTTTGATACAACCACAATTTTTAAAAGCAGGCGACACTGTTGCTATAGTAGCACCTTCAGGAATATTAAAAAACAGAAATGATGAAGTTGCTCAGGCAGTTGCATTGTTGAAAAGTTGGGGTTTACATGCTGTTGTTGGAAAACATGTGTTTAGTAAAGCAGACCATTTTGCAGGAACAGATGCTGAGCGTTGTGAGGATTTTCAAAAAGCGCTAGATAATCCAACTGTAAGTGCGATTTGGTGTGCAAGAGGAGGATATGGAACCGTTAGAATTTTAGATAAATTAGATTATACTAAGTTTAAGGAAAATCCAAAATGGCTCATTGGTTATAGCGACATTACAGCACTACATAATCAGTTTCATAATGAAGGATTTCAAACTATACATGCATTGATGTGTGTGAGCTTACCCAAAGATATTTCAGAAATAAAAGAAACTGTTGAGACCTTTAAATCTACAATCTTTGGAAAACCGGTTGATTACACCTTAAAAGGTTCTACATATAATAGAGTAGGTGAGGCAAGCGGACCATTAGTTGGTGGAAATTTAACCATGCTTCATACCATGTTAGGATCAAAAGAAAGTATTGATACTAGCGGAAAAATTTTGTTTATAGAGGAAATAGGAGAATATAAATATCATATTGATCGTATGTTACAAAGTATGAAACGTGCTGGATATTTTGATAATTGTGCAGGTCTTTTAGTTGGAGATATGAGTAGGATGCGAAAAAATACAACACCTTGGGGAACTTCTGTGGAGCAATTGATATTAGATGCATTAGCAGATTATGATTTCCCTATTGCATTTGGTATGCCAGCTGGACATGAGAAGGATAATCGCGCTTTGACTTTAGGAGCTGTTATTGAATTAAATGTTGAGAAAGAGAAGTCTACAGTTGTTTTTGAATAACTGAATATGGCTTCTGTGATCTTTCAAAACCAGAACGTGATTAACTTATTCAGAAAATCAACCAGAAAATTGCTAATGATCTATCTTTTGGGAGAATAGAAACATGTTAACTTATGTGAGAATAAAGAGCTTGTAGAAAATGCTCTTGATGATAGTGTTGATGTTCATAATCGTTATAAAAAGTTTGCGGTTTTAACTCAAGAACAAGCAATTGCGTATATTGATGCTAATTATAAGTCATAATCAGTTTTAATACTAGTAAACTGAATACTGCGGCTCAAAACTATATTTTGGCAAACCACAACGAATTAGGAAAAAAAGGAGAAGAATTAGCTACAGAATTCTTACTAAAAAACGGCTATGAAATTGTTGCTAGAAACTACACATATCAAAAAGCAGAAGTGGATATTATTGCAAAAAAGGAAGACGTTTTAGCAATTATAGAAGTAAAAACAAGAACTAGTGCCAATTTTGGTGATCCGCAACAATTTTTAAAACCAAAACAAATACAGCGTATTATTAAAGCAGTAGATTACTTCGTAAATGATAATGAGATGGATGTTGAGGTACGATTTGATATTATCGCAATCGTATTGAATAAAAAAGGATTGAGTTTAGAGCATTTAGAAGATGCCTTTTATCATTTTTAAAAAATAATAGAAATACTAACTAGAGTTAAAGAATAGTATAAAGCATTTATAACTTTATCTTTATTACTCAATGCTAAATAGCGTTTAAATTCTTCTCTAACTAGTTTTGATGATAAACTAAGTGATAATATAATTACAGCTGAAAAAATGAACCAGTATAAAGAATCTGGGTAGTTTAAGAAGTAACCAGTAGAAATATAGGCTACAATTAATAATGATGAAACTGTAAATTTAATTCTATCTAATTTGTTGAGTTTGTTGCGTTTAACACATTCAAACACCTTGTATATTAAAAGGGAAACGAGGGAAATGCCAATGATAAGTGTTGTGCTCATTTATGTTTAAAAAATTAGATAATAAAAGTAAAGGTTTTTTTTAAATGGATGAAGTTTTTTTGAAGATTAATTTTCATATTTAACAAAAAAATAACCCAACGTATAAATTCAAAAATTATTGTAAATTACTTATAAAAATTCATTTCATCCAAATATTCCCATACATGTTCTGGTAACATTGGTCTCACATTTTTGCCTTCTTTAATGGATTTGCGAATAAATGTTGATGATAATTCCATAATAGGTGCATTGACTTTATGAATCTTATGATGATTATCAAATTGGGTTTCTATTTTACCTTCAGAAATTCTAGGATACACATAAATATCATGATCTTTTAAAATGAGCTCATAGTTTTTCCACTTATGGAAACTTTTTAAGTTATCCTCTCCCATAATTAAAGAAAATTCATATTTAGGATACTTTTCTTGAAGATAAGTTAACGTGTTTATTGTGTAATTGGGTTGTGGTAAATTAAATTCAATATCACTTGGTTCTAATTTATTATAGTCCTTAGTTGCACGATAGACCATTTCAAAACGCTGACGATTATCCAATAATGAACTTTTCTTTTTAAAAGGACTATGTGGTGTGACAACAAACCAAATTTTATCTAGATCGCTATGTTCTGCAAGATGATTTGCAATCGTTAGATGTCCAATGTGAATTGGATTAAAAGTCCCAAAATACAAACCAATTTTCATAATTTAGTCTTCAATAAAATTAGCAACTAATTGGTAAGCATCATCTAGTGCTTTGTCTAAATCTTTATTTAATACTATGTTATCAAATAGAGGCGCAGTAGCTAATTCGGCAGGTGCCTTTGCAACACGCATATTAATTTTATCGACACTTTCTTCTCCTCGTTCTTTGAGTCTGATAACGAGTTCATTAAGGTCTGGTGGTTTCACAAAAATGGCAATAGTTTCTTTTGGGAATTTCTTTTTTATACGCAAGCCTCCAGAGACATCAATATCAAAAATAACATTTTTACCTTTTCCCCAAATGCGCTCAATTTCTGTTTTTAAAGTACCGTAGAAATTATCACGATATACTTCTTCCCATTCTAAAAACTCATCATTTTTGATTCTGTTTTTAAAGTCTTTAACATCTAAAAAGTAGTAATCTTTTCCATGAACTTCATTTCCGCGTTTTTCTCTTGATGTAGCTGAAATTGAAAACTCTAAATTAAGTTCTTTTTGTTTTAGTAAATGTCTAACAATAGTTGTTTTACCCGAACCTGAAGGTGCTGAAAACACGATTAATTTACCTCTGTTTTTATTTTTTATTTCTGACACTTAATTTGCTTTAATAGATTTTAAAATTACAGTACGTTCAATAACTGTTCCTTAATTTTTTCTAATTCATCTTTCATTTGAACAACTAACTTTTGCATTGGTGCATGATTTGATTTTGAACCAATGGTATTGATTTCTCGTCCCATTTCTTGAGAGATGAAACCTAGTTTTTTTCCGTTAGAATCATCAGATTTTAAAGCTTTTTGAAAATACTCTAAATGGTTTTTTAATCGTACTTTTTCTTCAGTAATATCAAATTTTTCAATATAATAAACGAGTTCTTGCTCAAAACGGTTTTCATCAACTTTTTCTTTAATATCTGCAATACCTTTGGTTAATCGCTCGCGTACTCCTTCAATACGATCTGGATCCATAGCAATAACAGCATCTAAAAGATTAGAAATAGTTTGTACACGATCAATAAAATCAGCTTCAAGAGTTTGACCTTCATCCAATCTATATTGCTGAATTTTTTCTAAACTACTATCAATTACTTTCGCGATATCATTCCATTCATTCTCGTCAATTTCTTCACGTTCAGTAGTTAATGCATCTGGCATACGTACTGCCATTTTTAACATTTCGGTTTCGTCACCATCAACAACTTCTTTTAATTGTTTTATGTATTGCTTAACTACAGTGGTATTAATTTGAGTTGAAGTTTCTTCTCCTGTAATCTCCATATAAAGCGAAAAATCTATCTTACCTCTTACTAGTTTTGATGCAATAAGTTTTCTAACATCTAATTCTTTTTCACGATACATGGATGGCATACGTGTATTGAGATCTAAATTTTTACTGTTTAGAGATTTTATTTCTATAGAGATTTTTTTCGTTGGAAGTTGTATCACAGTCTTACCATATCCTGTCATTGATTGTATCATGAACGCTTTTTAAAGTTATAACCTGAGTTCAATATTAGATTGAGCTCAGGTTTATGCAAAGGTAACTAAAATCATAAAGTTATAAAACGCAACGTCTGGGTTTATAAAAAACAATAACTTTGCAATCTTAAATACGAAAATATGTACAAAAAAGATTTTGAAATTAGATGGAGTGATGTTGATGCAAATGGTCATTTGGCTAATTCTGCTTATTTAAATTTTATGAGTCATACGCGAGTAGGATTTTTAAATGAGCATGGGTTTTCTATGAAAAAACTAATAGATTATGGTATTGGTCCAGTAGTGTTTTCTGAACAAATACATTATTTCAAAGAATCTTTTCTAGGTCAAACGCTAACGGTTTCACTTTCGGTTTCAGGATTGAGTGATGACGGAATGTTCTTCAAATTTGAACATAACTTCTATAATCAAAAAGGAAAGCATGTTGCTACTTGTGACATCTTTGGAGCTTGGATGGATCTAAAAACTCGAAGTTTGACTGTTTTACCAGAGCAGCTTAAAAGCTTAATTTTAAAATTTCCGCAGTCATCAAATTTTAAAGTCCTTACAAAAGAAGATACGAGACAGTCTGGTAAAAAACCACAAGACTTAGTTTAAGCAGTTGCTTTAGGTTTTTTAGATACTAAATATACACCTGCAAAAATTAAAGCCATTGCTATAATTTTTACTGGGCTAATGTTATCAATTCCCATAAATATTGCGAAAACACCTGCGATTACAGGTTGTAAATAAATAAAAACGCCTACTGTTGAGGCTTTAAGTGAATTTAAAGCTAATGGGTTTAAAGCATAAGTTCCAAAAGTGGCACCAACGACTACAAATATGACAGAAAACCAAATATATGGAGTAAATGTATGCCATTGAATTTCTATTGCTTCTGTATAACCAAACGGTAATATTATAATCAAACCAAACAAAAACAACCATTTTATAAATGTAAATGGATGGTATTTAGCAGTTAATTTTTTAATAATTATAATGTAAATACCATAAGAAATACAATTTAAAAATATAAAAGTATTGCCTAGTAATATATTGTCTCCTGTACGTGTAGATTTCCCTAAAACAGTTAATACAATTCCACCACAAAAGCCTAAAAACACTCCTAGAACTTTAAGCTTAGTCACTTTTTCTGAAAGGAATATAGAGGACAGAATAAGAATTAATATTGGAGTTGTAGTCATGATGACAGAGGCATGAATAGGAGATGTGAGTTCCAACCCTTTTAAAAAGAAAAGCATATTAATACCAACTCCAAAAACGGCACCTAAGAAAAACGTAAAATAGTCTTTACGATCAATTTTTTCTTTTTCCATAAAGAGCCCAAAAATCCAAAAAAGAATACCTGCACCTAATACTCTTAAAAGTGTAAACCCAAATGATTTAATAAAACCTTCATTGATTACAAATTTAGCTATAGTATAATTCAATCCATAAAGTAATTGAACCATGAATACAGCGAATATCGCGAATTTCCTACTATTCATTAGCATGAATAAAAGCTTTTGCAGCTTCTACAGTTTTAGCACTATTTCCAATAAAAATCTTATTATTATAAACAATTACTGGTCGACTTAAAAAGGTATAATGCTCTAAAATATAGTGTTTAAATTCTTCATCGGTAAGGTTTTGGTCTTTGAGACCCATTTCCTTATAAAGTTTTGCTCTTTTGCTAAATAAAGCTTCGTAGCTACCTGCCATTTCTGCTAGCTCTTCCAGTTGTTTGACGGTAATTTCTTCGGTTTTGATATCTTGAAATTTGACATCATCTGGTAAATCCAATGATTTAATAATTCTTATACAAGTACTGCAAGTTTTTAGAAAGTATATTTTTTTCATTGTTAGTTTTACAATTTATGAGATATCATCTTGGTTTACTTAGTGCAAAGAAAACAGATTTAAAAAGAAAAATAGTTACTTTTATCGAAAATTTAAACACCTATGGAATATCAGGTAGACTATTATGCTATTGCATCGATTTTGATTGTATTGTCAGCACTTTTTGGTTATATCAATGTGAAATTTTTAAAACTTCCAATTACTATTGGTTTAATGCTAATTACCATTGTGTTTACCATTATTGTAGTCGTTATTGGTCAATTTGATGACACGTTATTATTAAGAGAAAAAGCATTTATTACTCAAATTGATTTTAAAACGGTATTACTAGATATTATGTTGAGTTTTCTGCTGTTTGCAGGTGCTTTACATACCAATTTTAATCAGCTTAAAATTCAACGTTGGCCTGTTTTGGTGTTTGCAACATTAGGTGTGTTGGTCTCTACTTTTCTTGTTGGAATTTTAACTTTTTATCTATTACAGCTATTAGGATTAGATGTCGCATTTATCTACTGTTTATTGTTTGGAGCATTAATTTCTCCAACCGATCCCATAGCCGTATTAGGAATTTTGAAAAAAGCTGGAGCTCCAAAAAAATTGGAGACTAAAATTGTAGGAGAGTCCTTATTTAATGATGGTGTAGGTGTCGTAGTGTTCTTAACTATTTTCGCAATTGCTGCTAAACCAGATGCAGCTATAGAGTTTAGTGAAATTGCTAAATTGTTTGGTCAGGAAGTATTAGGAGGCATTGCTCTTGGTCTAGTTTTAGGGTATATCACTTATAAGTTATTAAAATCTATAGATGATTATGAAGTTGAGGTTATTATAACTATTGCAACTGTTATGGGAGGAAGTTTGTTGGCACATCAATGGCATTTATCTGCACCTTTAGCCATGGTAACAGCAGGATTAATTGTTGGAAATGATACGGTACGAAAAAATTCTATGTCTGATATTACAGAGGTTTATGTAGATAAATTTTGGGAACTTATTGATGTACTACTAAATACCGTTCTTTTTGTGATGATAGGTATGGAAATGCTTGTATTAAGTTTTGAAACAACTTATATTTTAGCAGGTATTATTTCAATTCCGTTAGTGTTATTAAGTCGTTATGCGTCTTTGTGGTTACCAATAAAATTCTTTGATAAAAGATTAGAGTTTGTAAAACACACCAATTTAATTATGACTTGGGGAGGATTGAGAGGAGGTATATCTATAGCGCTTGCTTTAAGTTTAACCACAGAAATGTATCGCGAATTATTTTTAGTAATTACCTATGTCATCGTCGTATTTTCAATAATAGGTCAAGGATTAACCGTAGGACCAATTATTAAAAAACTATCAAAAGAAGCAGATTAATTGATTTTTAAAAATGAATTGATATCCTCAAACGGAATAGTAAATTCAACAATTCCTTGAGAATATGAAGCAATTTCATAAGGGTTATATAATACAATAAGCCCTTCATCACTATAACCTAAGGTTTCTGGTAGCTGAAATTCTTTTCCGAAGAACACGTCTTCCATATCACTATTATCTGCTTTAAGCTCTATTATGAGTTGTTTTTTTACAACTTCGGAAAGTCCTTGCAGATTGCTAACCAGATCATTTGTTTGTAATTGTTCTCCTGTTTGCGGATTAAAATTAAAAAATCTCACGCTAGAATTTCCATGAGCTCCACCAGTATCTAAGTATGAAGTTATGGCAATGCTAATAATTTCGGGAGAACGATGTGTTACTTCTCCATCTATAAATGCTTCCCATTGCTGTGCAGCATCTGGAAAATCAGTATTAAAACGTTTATATTCGTTGTTAAACTTAGCTATAGCATCGTTTAAATTTCCATTAGTAGTATCACTTTCAGACACATTAATTTGTTCAATGATATAGTTCTCAATGGTTTGGTTGATGCGATTGGTGACATCCTTAGTGCCTTCTGCTTTAGGAAAATTAAGCGCTATTTCTGCACCTTCAGAAGTTTCTATTATTTCTTCGGAAAAATCAACTCTCACTTCCTTTTTACAAGATATAAAAAGTAGTAAGACGAGTATTGTGAGGCTTGCTTTTTTCAAAATTTAAGAGATTTTGTTATAAAGGTATTACTAAGATTTGAATACACAATATTAAACCTTAAGTTTGTTAGTAACGCCAACATTTTGAAATTATTTTAACAGATTTGTATCTTAGATATTTCAGAAAAAAACACACAAAAGGCATATGAAATTTAACACAAAAACAATACATGGTGGTCAAAAACCAGATGCAGCATATGGTAGTGTAATGCCTCCAATTTATCAAACATCAACATATGCACAGTCTACTCCAGGAGGCCATAAAGGGTATGAGTATTCTAGAAGTGCTAACCCAACGAGAACTGCGTTAGAGAATTCATTTGCTAGTATAGAGAATGGAAATTTTGGCTTGGCATTTGGTTCTGGATTAGCAGCTATTGATGCCGTTATAAAATTATTAGAACCAGGAGATGAGGTGATTTCAACAAATGATTTATATGGTGGAACATATCGTTTATTTACCAGTATTTTTGAAAAATTTGGAATCAAGTTTCATTTTATAGGTATGGGAAATGCCTCTAATATTGAAAACTATATCACTAACAATACGAAGTTGATTTGGGTAGAAACACCAACTAATCCAATGTTGAATATCATTGATATTAAAAGGACTGCAGCTATGGCTAAGAAGCATAATGTGTTATTAGCTGTTGATAATACGTTTGCAACGCCTTATCTTCAACAGCCTTTAAATTTAGGCGCAGATATAGTTATGCACTCTGCTACAAAGTATTTAGGAGGTCATAGTGATTTGGTGATGGGAGCATTAATAGTAAAAGATAAAGAACTTGCTGATAGATTGTATTTTATACAAAATGCAAGTGGTGCAGTTTGTGGACCTCAAGATAGTTTTTTAGCCTTAAGAGGTATAAAAACCTTACATGTTAGAATGCAACGTCATTGTGAAAACGGTAGAGTAGTTGCAACGTATTTAGCAAATCATCCAAAGATTGAAAATGTCTACTGGCCAGGATTTGAAAGTCATCCAAATCATACTATTGCTAAAGAGCAAATGAGTGATTTTGGAGGTATGGTGTCATTTACAACTAAAGGAAATAATTACAAGGACGCAATTAAAATAGTTGAGAACCTTAAAGTGTTTACACTTGCCGAATCTTTAGGAGGTGTTGAGTCTTTAGCTGGTCATCCTGCGAGTATGACGCACGCGAGTATTCCTAAAGAAGAAAGAGAAAAAACGGGTGTCGTAAATTCGTTAATTAGGTTAAGTGTGGGTATTGAAGATGAGGAGGATTTAATTGCCGATTTAAAGCAAGCAATTGGTTAACAAACATGTTCTTAAAATAAAAAAAGACCAAACGTGAATTTGGTCTTTTTTTATAATTTATGTTAGTATTAGTCTAGGTAGTAGATGTATCCAAAGTTTAACCAAACTAACCAATCATTAGCTTTGTTAGAACTCAAATTGTGATCTAAACCATCAACTTTATTTCCAAAATAATACTGCCATCTTAAATCTATCATTAAATCTGAAAGTACCGTTAATTTATATCGAGTACCAACACTACCAACCATAGACCATGTTGTGTCATTTCCGTTGAATAAAAAAGGATCTTCGATAACATTGGGATCTGCAGCATTTACCCAAGGTTGAAAAAAGTTATTAGAATCATTTATATTGGTAGATCCATTATAATTTGTCATTACTTTAGGGTTATAAGCAGTCAAATGAACCCCTAAACTTATAAAAGGAGCAAAAGAATAACTAAAGGCTTGAAAAGATCGAATACTTTTTGGGAAAAATTCTATTTGAGTTCCTATATCTAAATTTTGTGCAACTCCAGAGTGACTTCTTAAACGTTCGGCATTTTCACCAGTTCTAGAAGCATCTACCCATTTCCCAAAGTGGTTGAGTTTAGTTCTATTCCAAGAGATTTCATTACGTAATTTAAAATGATCATTAAAATAGGTGTCTGTTGAATAGCAGTTACAATCTGCTCTATAAGCAAAGTTGATATAATGAACAATACCAATACCAATACCAGTATTTCCAGCATTTGTTTCAAAGTCTCTACGTTCTCCAAAATCTGATTGAAAAGCAACAGGACCGGCAATTATACCAATTTCGTGAGAAAACCCAAGTTGAGAATAACACTCGTTTATACCTAGTATAAAAACGAATATAAATGTTAATTGTTTAAAATTAAGCTTCATAGGTATTATGTTATTGAGGGACTTATACGTTAACAAATATATAAAATATAGATTAACAACCAAATAAATAGATGAAATGTAAATTTATCCGAAGAATGGTTCTTTGTAAAATTAATACTAAATTGACTTTTCACTGAGAATATAAAAAAATATGTATGTACATTTTAAAGATAATGTATCTTTGTATAACAAAAATCAACATTGATTATTAATACTTTAATAAATGAAAGAAAAAATTGAAGCTTTTTTAAAACTTGTAAAAGACAAAAACAGTCATGAAACTGAATTTTTACAAGCTGTACACGAAGTTGCAGAAACGGTTATTCCTTTTATTGAGGACAATCCTAAATATCAAGGAAAAATGCTCTTAGAGCGTATGGTTGAACCAGAACGTACAATTATATTTAGAGTGCCTTGGATTGATGATCAAGGAAATACTCAAGTTAATAGAGGATTTAGAGTTGAATTTAACTCAGCAATTGGACCTTATAAAGGAGGATTGCGTTTTCATCCTTCTGTAAATTTAAGTATTCTTAAATTTTTAGGTTTTGAACAAGTTTTTAAAAATTCACTAACAACTTTGCCAATGGGTGGAGGAAAAGGTGGATCTGACTTCAATCCGAAGGGTAAAAGTGATAATGAAGTAATGCATTTCTGTCAGTCTTTTATGTCTGAATTATATAGACATATTGGAGCTAATACAGATGTTCCTGCAGGAGATATTGGTGTTGGTGGTCGTGAGATTGGATATCTGTTTGGACAATATAAAAGGTTACAAAATGAGTTTACTGGTATTTTAACTGGTAAAGGAATTTCTTATGGTGGTTCATTAATTAGACCAGAAGCTACAGGTTATGGTTGCGTGTATTTTGCTAAAAATATGCTTGCTACAAATGGAGATTCATTTGAAAATAAAACTGTTGTTATTTCAGGATCTGGAAATGTAGCACAGTATGCTTGTGAAAAAGCAACTCAATTAGGAGCTAAGGTGGTAACTATGTCTGATTCTTCTGGGTATATTTTTGATGCAGATGGTATTGATGCAGATAAGTTAGCTCATATCATGGAAATTAAAAATGTTAAGAGAGGAAGAATTAGTGAATATCTTGACAAATATAGTTCAGCTACTTTTCATGAAGGAGAAAGACCTTGGTCTATCAATTGTGATATCGCATTACCTTGTGCAACTCAAAATGAATTAAATGGTGATGAAGCTAAACAGTTAATCAATAACAATGTAATTGCTGTTGCAGAAGGTGCTAATATGCCAACTACTCCAGAAGCAATTGAGGCTTTGCAGAATGCTAAAGTATTGTTTTCACCAGGAAAAGCGTCTAACGCTGGAGGTGTTGCTACTTCTGGATTAGAAATGAGCCAAAATTCATTAAGATTAAGTTGGACAAGAGAAGAAGTTGATGAAAAACTTAAAAGAATAATGGATGACATTCATGCTTCTTGTGTAGAATATGGTACAAGAGCAGATGGTTATGTTGATTATGTAAAAGGTGCTAATGTTGCTGGCTTTGTTAAAATAGCAGATGCAATGCTCGCTCAAGGTGTCGTTTAATATATTTTTAAATTTTATAGAAAAAGCTTTCAAATATAATTTGAGAGCTTTTTTTATTTGTACGAGTATATGATATTAGTTAAAAAGTCGTTAGATATAAATATATTTGTCAAAAACAACATTGATATGTTTAAAAGAATAGTATTTATCCTTTTGGTTTTAGTATCATTTAAAGGAGTTTCTCAAGATTTTTCAACACTATGGGAAGGCTATTTTTCATTTTTTGAAATTAAAGATGTCACTAAAGGGAATGATAAAATTTTTGCAGCATCAGAAAATGCTATTTTTAGTTATGATGTTTTAACAAATGAAATAAATAAGATTACCACTATTGAAGGGCTTTCAGGAGAAACCATTACAACCATTAAATATAGTGAAGAGTTTGAATTATTAGTAGTAGGTTATGAAACAGGTTTGTTGGAAATCGTTTTTGATGGTGATACTGAAATTTTATCAATAGTAGATATTCTTGAAAAAGAAAGCATTTCTCCCGTATTAAAGAAAATTAATCATTTTAATGAAAGTGATGGTCTGTTGTATATTTCTACAGATTATGGTATTTCAGTATATGATTTAAGCCAATTACAATTTGGTGACTCTTATTTTATTGGTAATGGAGGTAGCCAAATAGCAATAAGTCAAACGGCAATTTTTAATGATTTTATTTATGCAGCTACAAATTCAAATGGATTAAGAAAAGCCGACTTAACAAACCCTAATTTAATTGATTTTCAACAATGGACGACAATAACTGGTGGTAATTATATAGCCATACAAACTTTAGGTAGTAAGCTTTACACTGTGGATCAAAATAAAGTGTTGTATGACGTTGTAAATGATAACTTAAATTCATTATTTACGTATCCAACTTTACCAGAAGATGTTAGGTCTGTTGATTCTAATTTAATAGTTACTCTTAATGAAGATGTTTTTATTTATGACGAAAATTTTAATCAGATACTAACAATATCTACAATTGAAGAGTTTGATACAGATTTTACATCTGCAACGATATCTAACAATGATGTTTATATTGGTACAACTTCAAGTGGTGTTTTGAAAACAATCCCAGAAGATTCACAAACATTTGATGTGATATTACCAGAAGGACCAACAAGTAACAACGCATTTAAAATTGAAGCTGGAGATGGAGAATTATGGGTTACTTATGGAGATTATACATTGTCGTTTAATCCATCACCTTTTCGATCTAGAGGAATAAGTATTTTAAGAGATCAAGAGTGGAAAAATATACCTTATGACAGTTTATTAAATGCTAAAAACTTAGTTGATATAGCAATTAATCCATTTAATCCTAGTCAAGTATTTATAAGTTCTTTTCATAACGGGATTTTAGAATTGAACGATGATCAAGCTACTGAACTTTACAATCAAAATAATAGTGGTTTAGAATCGTTGATTTTCCCACCAGCACCTACTTTTGTCAGTATTCGTCAATCTGCTTCTAAATTTGATAGAAATGGTTTGATGTGGACACTCACTTCAAAAGTGGATCGTGCATTAAAATCGTACGACCCATCTACAAATCAGTGGCAAGGTTATAGCTTTTCAGAGGTCTTACCAGATGCATTAAATGATGATCAAGGTTTTGGTGACTTAGAAATTGGTAATGGTGGTATGAAATGGGTAAGCTCTTTTCTTAATGGTGTGATAGGTTATAATACTGAAACTCAAGAAATGAATAATGTATATTCCGAAGAACAAAACATGCCATCTGCTTTAGTAAGAGCATTAGCACTAGATAGTAGAAACCAACTTTGGATTGGTACAATAAAAGGTATAAGAGTATTATATAACACCTCTAATTTTGTTGATGATCCAGATCCAAGTGTGAATACGATTGTGATATTAGAAGACGGTATACCTACAGAATTACTTTCAAATCAATTTATAACCGATATTAAAGTTGATGGGTCTGATAATAAATGGGTAGGAACACTAGATTCAGGAATATTTTATTTTACACCAGACGGTCAAGAAACAATATATCAATTCACTACAGATAACTCTCCATTACCATCTAATACAATTTCAGATATTTCAATTGACCCTCAAACAGGTAGAGTTTATATAGCTACAGATAGAGGTTTAGTGTCTTTTTCTTCAGGAGGAACTAAGCCGAAAGAAACATTAGAAGAAGCTTATGTATATCCAAATCCAGTAAGACCAGAATATGATATTTTAGGTTTTGATGACTTAAATAATATTAACAATGGTGTAAAAGTGTCTGGACTGACCGAAAACGTGAACGTTAAAATCACAGATATAGAAGGTAATCTTGTTGCCGAAGCTCAATCTGGTGTTAATCAAAGATCTTCAAAACAAAATTATAATTTTGCTATTGATGGTGGTACAGGGATTTGGAATGGTAAAAATTTAAGAGGAAATGTGGTAGCTTCTGGAGTATATTTGTTTCTAATATCAGATTTAGATTCGTTTGAAACTAAAGTTTTAAAATTACTGATAGTTAGGTAACCAACTTCTAATATGCTCAATACATCTAAAATTATTGTACTCTCTAAACTTAAATATAGAGACAATGATCTAATTGTAAAATGTTTTACATTACATCGAGGTGTTGTTAGCTATTTGTTGAGAGGTGTTTTAAATAGTAAAAAAGGGAGTTCTAAAGCGGCTTATTATCAATTGCTATCTCAACTGCAAATTGAAGAAAATTACAGGCAAAACCAATCATTACAATCTATTAAAGAGGTTCGCTTAGACTTTAATTTTACGACACTTCATACCAATTTATTTAAAGGTTCTATAGTCATGTTTCTCTCAGAGGTTTTGTCTTCGGTATTGAGAGAAGAAGAAGAAAATAAGCAATTATATTATTATCTAGAAACAACCTTTAGATGGTTAGATGCTAAAGACGAATTTTCAAACTTTCATTTGCTTTTCCTTCTTAATCTAACAAAGTATTTGGGGTTTTATCCTGACCTATCAAATACAAATCAAATGTATTTTAATTTAAACAACGGACTTTTTGAATCAAAAAAGGAAGATATTTATAGTGTTTCAGGTGAAAATTTAACAATCCTAAAACAGCTCTTAGGCATAAATTTTGATGGTCTTGATTCTATTAAGTTAAACTCAAAACAAAGGCAGTCATTTCTAACAATGTTATTATTGTATTTTGAATTACATTTGGGCAGTTTTAGAAAACCAAAATCATTAAAAATTTTTAATCAAGTATTTAATTAAATTTATGAAGTTAAGACTTTCAGTTTTACTTATTTTTTCATTCATTATAAGTAACGCTCAAACCGTAACAGTTCTAGAAGAAGGTTCTAATGAGCCTATTCCAGGAGTTGCTATTTTCAATTTTAATAAAGATAAATCTGCAATAACAGACTTAGATGGTAAGGCTTCTATTGAACAATTTAATACTAATGAAACCATATATTTTCAAAATTTATTATACAACCAAAGAGCTATAAAAATTGCTAAAGCAGGTGTTGATTTTAAGGTATTTCTCGTGCCTAAAATTGAAGGCTTAAACCAAATTGTTATTTCGGCTTCTAAATTTGAACAAAGTAAAAAAGATATTCCTCAAACAATAGTTAATATCAGTGCTAAAGATATACAGTTTCAAAACCCTCAAACCAGTGCAGATCTTCTAGAAAGTACTGGAAATGTGTATATCCAAAAAAGCCAATTAGGTGGTGGAAGTCCTATGATTAGAGGTTTTTCTACTAATCGCTTATTGATTACAGTTGATGGAGTTAGAATGAATAATGCCACATTTAGAGGTGGGAATTTACAAAACGTAATCTCTATTGATCCATTTTCAATTCAAAACACAGAAATAACTTTAGGAGCTGGTTCTGTAGTATATGGTAGTGATGCTATAGGTGGTGTGATGAGTTTTTATACCAAAAAACCACAGTTATCATATAAGGATTCTTTGTTTTTTAATGCTAATGCTGCAGTTAGATATGCATCTGCTAACACAGAAAAAACAGGACATTTAGATTTGAATTTTGGATTAAAAAAATGGGCATTTTTAACGAGTTTCAGTTATACAGATTTTGATGATCTTAGAATGGGTATGCATGGACCTGATGATTACCTGAGACCAGAATACGTTGAAACCATAAATGGAGAAGATATTATTGTTCAAAACGAAAACCCTCGAATTCAAAATCCAACAGGTTATGATCAAATTAATGTGTTGCAGAAAGTGAGGTATGAACCAAAAGAAGATTTAAGTTTTGATTTAGGATTGTATTATTCAACAACTTCAAGTTATTCAAGATATGATAGGTTAATACGATATAGAGGTGATGAATTGCGCTCTGCAGAGTGGGACTATGGTCCACAACGTTGGTTCATGGGTAATTTTCAAATGACTAAATTAAGCAGTAGGTCAAATTTATATGATAAGTTACAAACCACAGTTGCATATCAAAATTTTCAAGAAGGTAGATTTGATAGAGATTTTCAATCTACGGATAGAAGTATCAGAGAAGAAGCAGTTGATGCATATTCTTTTAATGTTGATTTAGAAAAAGATTTGAGTGAGAAAAGTACCTTATTTTATGGTCTAGAATATGTCTATAACAATATTAAGTCAACAGGCGAGCAATTTGATATAGAAACAAATATAAGCACTCCAACAGTTTCAAGATATCCAAACGGTTCTAATTGGCAATCAATGGCAGCTTATTTGAGTTTTAAATATAAACCAAACAGTAAATTTGTTTTTCAATCTGGATTGAGATACAATCATATCATTGCAAATGCAGACTTTAGTGAAAATAATGCGTATTTAAATCTGCCTTATGATTCCACCAAGCTTGATGCTGGAGCCTTAACAGGAACCGCAGGAATAAGTTGGATGCCTAATGAAACAGTACAATGGAAATTAAATGCATCTACAGCTTTTAGAGCTCCAAATATTGATGACATAGGTAAAGTATTTGATTCAGAACCAGGTTCAGTCGTTGTGCCAAACCCAGATTTAAAACCTGAATATGCTTATGGTGGTGAATTAGCACTTAAATTAAATTTCGATTCTATTTTTGTTATAGATCTCGCTACCTATTATACGTTTTTAGATAATGCTTTGGTGAGACAAGACTTTACGTTAAATGGAGAGTCTCAAATAGTATATGATGGTGAGTTGAGTAATATACAAGCGATCCAGAATGCGTCAAAAGCTTGGATTTATGGTTTTGAAGCTGGTTTTCAACTCAATATTACCGAGAACTTAAAACTCACATCCCAATACAACATTATTGGAGGAACAGAAGAAGACAATGGTATAGAAATACCAGTGAGACATATTGCGCCAAATTTTGGAAACACACATTTTACTTGGAAAAAAGGAAAATATCTAATAGATGCTTTTGCTGAATATAATAACGAGTTATCATACTTAAAATTAGCACCTTCAGAGCAAGTTAAAGATTATATCTATGCACTAGATTCTAATGGAAATCCTTACTCACCTTCATGGTACACTTTAAACTTAAGAACAAGATATCAATATTCAAAAGCGCTAACTATTACAGCTTCATTAGAGAATATTACAGATCAACGTTATCAAACGTACTCATCTGGTATTGCTGCTCCAGGACGAAACTTAATTCTTTCGCTTAGGTATAGCATATAAAAAAAGAGATTTTAGCATATTACCAAAATCTCTTTTTTACTGTAGTTTTATACTACTTTAATTCATTTTCACTGCTTTCTTAGTGATTATTTGTCCGTTAGACAATGTTACTCTAGCAATGTAAGTAGCCTGACTTAAATTAGACAGATTATAAGTTTCAGTACTATTTTGTCCTCTCAGGTTATAGATTGTTCTACCTAACATATCCATGATTTCAACAGCATCTATCGTCATATTTTTTCCTACGGAAAATGTAACATCTCCATTACCTAGTTCTACTATTGTTAAATCGTTAGGAGTTAATTCGTTCTCGTTTACTGAAAGTGCTTCAGATTGAAACACTATTTCAAAACGGTCATTAAATTCTCCAATTTCCGAAGTAAAAGCATAATCATTTGCACTCAAGTCATGTATGATATTCATTAGATTATCTTTAAGATAAACGGTGTTATTATTCATGAATTCACCTTCTAATTGAGCAATAGAGAATTTGTATAGAGTAGCCTGAGTAATATTAGTTTTAAAACCAACAGGAATTACTTCTTCAATAGAAAGGCTACTAGGAGATTTTCCTTGAATGGCATATCTCGTGTCAACATTTTCGATAGAAGTATAAATTACAGAAGACAATCCGCTAGATAAGTTTCTTGGTGCATCATAACTCCAACTATCTTCTCCATTTGTTGCTCCATCAACATAAGCAACTAATATTTGATTGAAAACTCCACTTTCTGATGTTAGATTAACCCATAATCTATTTGTCTCATAGATTGAACTATCATTTTCAGGATCACTAGATCTATAAAATTGATTATTACTAGTGTTATCTGCACGACGCATTTGATTAGTAAACCTTAAATTACCACCAGCGTTTATAGCTTTTACAAAGAATCCTTGTGCAGACGGTATATAATTACCTGCAGCAGGAATAACTCCACTTCCACCTGCAGTGTTACCACTACCTACAGTAATAATTGCATAATCTGCGTCGTTGAAATTCATTACTTCATTACCAGGATTGGTATCTAAAGGCGGTAATGCTTGAGACCATAAATAAGCAGCACCATCAATTATAGTACTGTTTTCTGCATGTAAATCGGTAAAGGAGATAGCAGAAGCATATGGATTACCTACAAAATTCCAGTCATTATCACCAGCAAAACCATTTCTAATAACAGACTTAAATAAATCGCCTGTAAAGAATTCACCATCAAAAGTAGCTTGGTCTGTTTGAGGAAAAAGTCCCAATGGAGAAGAAGTAGCAGCATAACCTCTACCTAACTCCATAATATCACCTGTTGCATTTTGCCAATCATCACCATTATCGTCTATATCATCAGGAATACCGTTTGTGGTTTCATCTGTATGTTGATCTAAATAATTTGCTGTCTCAAAATAGAAACGTCTAGAAGCAGGAGTATTTGGTGTAGCATCATTTAACGCTTGGTTTAGTACGGGAGAACTCCAATACGTATATTCGTACCAATCATTTAAAAGTTCTGTATATTTTATGACACTTGCCGATCCATTATTAATAAATGTACCAGAAGTGCCATTACCAGCAAGACCAAGACCGTCTTGTACGAAAGCACCATGCGTTTGAACTGTAATTGTACCGTTATTTAAAACATTATTTACAACTCTAACATATCCAGAATTGGCAACATTTAATGTTGTGCCAATACCAGAGTTTATGATAAGTCTACAAGCATCAATATCTCCATTAGTAAATGTATCATATGGACCATCAATAATAGCTATAGTGTCTTCATCAGGAGGAGTAGAAGCTGTCCAATCTGATCCATCCCAAATAGTAGTAACTACAGAGATTTTAACAGCATTACTTGCTGTATAACAAGTTGCAGTGTTTTCTCTAACTTGACAATAAAATTGATAATCTATATATGGTAACGGATTGTCAATATCTAAAGTTGCACTTGTAGAATCGTTATTAAAATCAGCCGTACTAGGTACAACGACAAATGTATTTGTATTTGGAGCTAAGTAATACCATTGATAAACTAAGCCAAATCCTGAAGGAACTCCTTCTGTACCAACAACAGATAATTGAACCGTAGTTGTACAGCTAAAAGTTGGTGAATTCAATACAGAAACACTAGGAGGTATACCAAGTGAAAAATCATAAAGACCAATATTTACATAATCAGAATCACCACAAGTTGCCCAATCAATAATATCCCAATGTGCTAAATCAAAAGTCATTGTTGGTAAAACAGGAGCATCATTTTTTCTTCTGAAATTAACACCATCATCACCAAAAGTTACACTATTTGCCCAAGTACCACTACCTTTTTCTCCAAATACATCTTTCTCACCTTGGTTTGTACCAGAAGATTTTTCTAACACTATAGCATCTGCTTTATTAGTATCAAAATTCACACCACCCAAACTAGGCGCACTTTGGTCTGGACTTACATTTAAGTTGTTTAACGAACAAGTTGTTGTACCAATACTTACAACATGTAGACCATTATTTGCTAAAGTACCTGTAAGATTTACTGTGCCTGATGAAGAAGCATTACCGTTATTGTATATCACTAAATCATAATCATCTAAATTAACAGCAGCTCCTGTGCCATTAAATATTTCCACGTAAGAAGAACTACCAGACGTTGCATCTGTAACTTCACTAATAAATAAATCTGTAGGTGTAGTTGATGAAACAGCTGTTTCACAACCATTGATTACATTATCAATTACAGTAAATGTATTTGATGACGAACAACCAGTTGAGAATAAAACTTCTAAATTACCGCTAGTTGCACCAGCAGGAACTAACACGACTAATTCTGTTGCGCTAGAAGATACTATTGTCATAGCGTCTCCATTAATTGTAGCAGTAGCACCTGTTAAATTATTTACAGATGTAATGGTGACTTCTGTATTTTCTGGACCTTCTGTTGGCCACATATTACTTGTTAAAACTGTTGAGCAAACAGCGTTTCCTTGAATATCAAATTCATATGGATCTTCATCACTATCTGTATTTTCTATTCTCACTGTTGCAGTTCGTGTGCCATCTGCTGTTGGAGAAAATACAATTCTAAACTCTGAATTAGATAAAGAGCCAACAGTTGCAGCTGGTTGAAGTGTCACTGTAAAATCTCCAGCATGAGCACCAATTATATCAACTCTTGGAGTACCATTTAAACTTAGCGATATAGCTCCAATATTTTCTACAAAATAGTTTTTAAAAGCACTAGTGCTTCCGACGTTTTGAGCTCCAAAAAGCGTATTGTTTAAACCATAAGGTGCATTGAAACCGTTTGCTATTGTTATATTATTCCCTTTAATATTAATTTCTGCACCAGAAGGTTGTTGTACAATAACAGTATAATCTTCTACTTCTCCATCAAAGCCATTTTGACACGATGTAGAGTAGTTGTCATATCTTGAGGCAACTCTCATTCTTGTAGCTCCAATAGCAGCATTTGTTGGTATTTCAATTGATAATGGCGAGTTATCAGTAACCACTGAAGGATTTGTTCCAGAAGGATCATCTGCTAAACCTAAATCATATTCTTCTCCAGAATCATTAAAACTTCCGTTTTGATTCCAATCTATCCAAGCACGATTATAGTTAGTATAATCTCCATCTGTATTTACAGATACAGTTAAATCGTATGAATCTCCTAAATTAACAGTAGTAGATATGGATGTAAAATTTGAATAATCGTTATCTTCAATAGGTGTTGTATTGTCAATAGTGTTAAACTGAACACGTCTTATTCCTGTTTCGTAACCATCAGTATCATCACCACTAGAAGCACAATACGTCAAAGATGGTACTGCACAAACTTCAACACCTTCAGACCAAGTTGCTCCTCTACGTATAAAAACTTTAAAACAATAATTAGTACCATTTGTAAGACCACCAACTGAATTTACACTTACCGTACCAGTTGTTGAAAAAACAATAGAATTTGGTGTAGAATAGTCAACATCTGTATTTGCATAGGTTCCGGTAGGGGTGAAAGTTACTGTACCTGTATTTGCAACGATGATTAATTGATCAAAACATGATGTTGGTAATGGGTTGTTCCAGTTTAAATTCACTTGATTGGTTAAAGGTGTAGCAACTAAATTGCTTACATCACCTTGAGCCGTTTCATTGGTTACTGTACTTCCACCAGTTCCACCACCAGACCAACCTGTCAGCGTTTCTCCTACATAAGAATACACAGTGAAGGAATAGTTATTGTTTTCTGTTAAACCAGTTACTGTTGCTGTAGTTGCTGTTCCTTTGTAAACCACACGTCCTAAAGATGCAGGAGTTACAGGTGTTGCAGCAGAGAAATCTGAATTTGCAGTGTATGTATTTGCATCTGTTTTTGCTCCTGCAGGATCTGTACCACCATCTATAGCGAAAATCATATAGCCAGTTGGAGTTCCAGTTCCTGGAGCGTTCCAACTTAATGTTACGCTATTGTCATCAAAACAGCCTTCAACACCTGTAACGTTACTAGTTGGTGTATTAGTAAGCGTCAATGTTGCAGCATTTGAATTAACAGTACCACAAGCATTAGTTACTACACAACGATATTGATTATTATTCATTGGAGCAGATGTAGCTCCAGTTGTATATGAGTTTGTTGTTGCTCCTGTTCCACCTGTGACGTTATTCCAAGTTCCTCCACCATTTGTAGAGACTTGCCATTGGTAAGACACAGCATTTGTAGCAGTAACAGTAAATGTAGCAGTATCAGGAATAACTTCGTTTTGAGCTGTTGGTTGTGTTGTAATTGTTGGAGATGTACTTCCTGTTCCAATTAAATCGATAGTTGGAGAATTGCTCGTAGGAGTGGTACTCGATACCGTTATTGTAGCTGTTTGAGCACCTGCGGTTGTAGGTGTGAAAGTTACATCAAAAGTAGATGTTCCAGATGCCGCAATAGCTGGGGAAGATAAATTACTTACTACAAATTGAGGGTTATCTGAAACAGCGTTTACACCAGCAGCAGGTAAAATACCACTATTTGTTATTGTATATTGGATTGTGGTTGCTGCATTAGTCAAACATGAAGAACCATGATTCGTTATTCCTGTGATTGCTAAATTTGGATCTGTTGTGACTGCATAATCTGTGATTTCAAAATCATCAATATGTAATCTTTCTCCAGAAACTCTAGAAATTCGAATTCGGATATTATCGCTAGTATTATTTAAACTATATGTCCATTGAGCGTAAGTTGTGCTAAAGGTACTAATTTGAGAACCTACAGTTGTATAAGCAGCACCATTGATACTTACCTCTACATCAAAGACTGCGGTTGGCGACGCATCCCAAGAGCGATACCAAAAAGAAATATCACCAACACCTCCATCTTTTCCGTTACCGTCTCCTCCAACATATTCTAAAGCAGTAGTAGCATTTCGAAGTCTCACAGCATTTCCTGACAGAGAATTTGTTGAATTGCATAAACCATTTGAGATTTCAAATCCATTGTAGCTATAATTGCCATAACTGTTTTCAGTTAAACCATCAAAATTTTCAGAGACTTGCCCAAAACCAGACAAAATTGCGCATAGAAATGCTATTAATACTAGAAAGTAATTTTTTTTCATAGGGAATGAATTGATTTTGTTTGCAAAACAAACAAGCAAATATACTGCAATTTACGTAAAAATCAGTGGTTTGGATGTTTCCACTTATTAACAAATTGTTATTTTTACCCAATGCATCCACAAAAAACATATACGGTCGATGAAGCGCAAAAACGACTAGAACATTATTGCGCATATCAAGAACGTTGTCATAAAGAAGTTACTCAAAAACTGTATGATATGAAGATGATTCCTGAAGCAAGGGATCAAATCATAGTGCATTTATTACAACATAATTTTTTGAATGAAGAACGTTTTGCACAAGCTTTTGTACGTGGTAAATTCAGAATTAAAAAATGGGGAAAACAACGTATTCAATTAGAGTTGCGAAGAAAAGATATAAACAAAACCCTAATTTCAATAGCTTTAAAAGAAATTAGCGATGTAGATTATTATAGCACGTTTCATGCCTTAGCAGAAAAAAAAGCAGAAACGATGAGAGAAACTAACAAACAAAAGAAACGTAAAAAATTAGCCGATTACCTTTTTTATAGAGGTTGGGAAAGTCATTTGGTTTATGATAAAATACGTGAGTTGATTCCATAAAAAAAAAAGCATCTTAAATTTTAAGATGCTTTTTTAATATATGTTATTTGTTGTGGCTTACAAATTGAAAACAGCTCCAATATTTACAGCAAATTGATTGTGAATATAATAGCCTATATCTAATTTGTCATTGCTATATTTTGCTAATGGGAATGTCGCTTCTGTATAAACTCCAAAACCATCAGAAAAGAAATAACGTGCTCCTAAATGACCACCAAAATTCTTTAAACTTAAGCTTAAACCTGGATATAAATCGAAATTATCATCAATGTTTAATACATTACCTAAGTTAGCATTGAAACGTCCTTTTAAATCAAAACGGTCTCCAAAATCTGCATCTAACCCATCAATTCCTAATGCGTAAGTTGAAGATAGTCCAACCGAAATATTTTCTCCTAAACCATAGTCAAAACTCGCGTTAATTCCTGTTGCATGATCTTGTAAGTTAGCTCCAATTTGAAATTTTTGATCTCCTTTACCTTCAAATGCTTGAGCATTTACTAATGATACTGAAACCAATGCAATAAGTAATAATAATTTTTTCATTGTTTTTTATTTTAGAATGTGCAAATATAATCGTTTTACACATTTAGACATGATTTAAGTCTTTTTATTCGTTCTAATGATTGCCTGCTCGTTTTTCCAATCAATCCAGTTTTGTCCTTTTAGTCGTCGCATCAAATTATCATAATGACGCATTATTAATAGATTGTAAACTGCTCTCCCAAAATTTTTAGGGTGTCTAGCTATGGCTCTTAAACTCATAGAAAACCCAGGAGTGAGATATTTCATATAGTGCCAATATCCTTCTGGCATGTATAATATTTCACCATGTTGTAACTCACATTGCCAACCTTTTGCTTTTTTTAGTGCAGGCCATTTTTCAAAATCCGGATTTGAAAAATCAATATCTTCTCGTGTAATTAATGAATGTGGGATTTTATATAAATAATCATTTTGGTTTTGATCAAACAAGATGCATTGCTTTTTACCTTCAAAGTGAAAATGAAAAATATTAGCTAAATCTATATCATGATGCATAAATGTATGAGAATCTCTTCCGCCAAAAAATAACATTGGGAGACGTTTCATGAGCTTCAAACCAAAATCGGGAAACGTGTAATCTTTTTGTAACTGCGGAATTTCCTTCAATACATTCCAGAGAAAAATACGATACTTGGTAGGCTCACTTTTTAAGAGATCTACATAATCACTCATTTTCATTTTTGAATGTGGCTCATTAAATCCATCTTTATAATCAACAGGACGATCATCATACAACGGAACAATTGTATGGCCAGCTATAGTCTTGATATAATCGAGATTCCATTTTTTATAAGCAGGCCAATCTTTGGTGTATTGTTCAATCACCACAGGTTTTTGGGGCTTAAAGTACTGTTCTATAAAGTCCTCTTTGCTAATGTTTTTAACACGAGGAATATCTTGAAGGTTGAGTTTCAAAAGTGAAAAAAATTTAGGTTTAAAGTTATGAAAACGTTACCAAATGAAATTAATTGTTTGTTAAAATTATCCATTTATTTGGTATATAATTATGACTACGGTTTTGGAGTTGGCACATTTCCGAAGCTAAAGAAACGAAAATTAATGCTTTTTACTTCTTGTTAATTGTGTGTTTACTCGAGTTTGAAACAATTAGCAGATAAGGTGTACCAATAATAATGGCTCCAAAAAAACACATAGATTTCAATCTTAGTAAGTTCTAGTCAATTAGATATTGCATATTCAATAATCATAAATAGTTGCAACTATTAAGCTTATTTATTTTAGAACTTTAGCTTTTTGTTTGGCGTCTTCGTTACGTTCAATTTTATGCTCAGGTCTAGACCATTTTGGTTTCTCACCAAAAGCTTCATATTGAGAATCGTTAGCTTCTACCGTTTCTGGTTGTGACTTTTTTACAAATGGTTTTTGTGGATTTAAACCTAATAGTTTAAACATTTCCATATCCTCACCAACATCAGGATTTGGCGTTGTTAATAGTTTATCACCTGCAAAAATAGAGTTTGCACCAGCAAAGAAACACATGGCTTGACCTTCGCGAGACATTTCTGTTCGTCCTGCACTTAGTCGCACTTGAGTTTCTGGCATCACAATTCTTGTTGTAGCTACCATACGAACCATATCCCAAATAGAAACTGGTGTTTGATCCTCAAGAGGTGTGCCTTCTACAGCAACTAAAGCGTTGATGGGAACCGATTCTGGTTGTGGATTCAAAGTCGCTAAAGCCACAAGCATTCCTGCTCTGTCTTCAGGTTTTTCTCCCATACCAATAATTCCGCCAGAACACACCGTAACATTGGTTTTTCTGACATTATCAATCGTTTCTAAACGGTCTTCATAACCACGAGTAGAAATGACTTCTTTGTAATATTCTTCACTAGAGTCTAAGTTGTGATTGTAGGCATATAAACCAGCTTCTGCTAAACGTTGAGCTTGATTTTCTGTAATCATACCCAATGTACAGCACACTTCCATATCAAGTTTGTTGATGGTTCTCACCATTTCTAAAACTTGGTCAAACTCTTCGCCATCTTTCACATTTCGCCAAGCTGCACCCATACAAACACGAGAACTTCCCGATGATTTTGCACGTAATGCCTGAGCTTTTACGTGTTGTACAGACATGAGGTCATTACCTTCAATATCTGTGTGATATCTTGCTGCTTGCGGACAATAGCCACAATCCTCAGGACAACCACCAGTTTTTATAGATAATAAGGTAGACACTTGTACTGTGTTAGGATCATGATGCTCACGATGAATTGTTGATGCATCGTATAGCAAATCCATTAAAGGTTGGTTATACACTTTTAAGATGTCTTCTTTAGTCCAGTTATGTCTTGTTTTACTCATGTGTAGATGTTGTCGTTCTAGATTCAAAAATACCTATTTAATGTTCATAAAATTATCAAAAAGCGCATAAAATTTTTCAGGCTCTTCTAGGTAAGGATTATGTCCACTTTGCTCAAACATTTCAAACTGAGCCTCAGGCATAAAGGTTTTATATTGTACCGCAAACTCAGGAGTAGATACACCATCATAACGACCAGCAACAATTAAAGTTTTTGCTTTGATGTCTTTTAATTGTTGTCTATAATCTTGATTGATCATGCTTCCAGAGACATCAAAATCACCATCTTTTCCAATAATTGTTGTGTACACATCTCCAGCCCATCCTCTATAGGTTGTCTTCGGAACTTTAGATTTAAGCGTTGTATTATGATAGTAGATATATTTCGTCGGAAAATCACCATACACACTTTTTAAAGGCTCTTGACTGGACACGTAGCCTAATTTCCGTAGTGAATCAACAGCAACCCATTTCTCTGGGAAATGCGTTTTAGCATAATGATTATAACTATCGCAATTGGCTTGCCACATGGCTCCAGAATGGAAACCGTTTATCAACACCATATTTTTGACATTGTCTTTATATTTTATCGCGTAAGCTTGAGCTGGCACTGTTCCGTAGGAATGGCCAACGAGTGAGATTTTGTCAAATTTGAGGAGTTTCCGAAGTTTTTCAATAAGCTCCACATCTGCTTCAACGCTATATTCTGAAACATCTTTTGCATCATCACTCTTGCCACGACCTAACCAATCAAAAAACACAACTGTATTGGTTTTGTAATACTGACCAAAAGCACCTTGCATATAATCGTGAGAATTACCAGGTCCACCAGGAAGAAAAAAGATAGGATCACCTTCTCCTAAAACTTCAACATTGATTTTGTAACCATCAATCACATAGAATTTAGATTCGAATTTAACGAAGATGTTTGGGTCTGTTTGGGAATATATCGTTGAACATGTGAAACATGCAAATACAAGTAAAGCTTTTAATGTAGAGGTCATAAGGATGAATTTATTGTAAATATAAAAGAAAAATGTCTGTCTCTAAATTTGCTAAACTCTATTTGTATTACATAATGCAGTGAAGAATTTTAATTATATAAGGTGCTGGTATTTATTATAAAAAAGATTCTTCACTGCGTTATGAATGACATTTTGATTTTTTTTAAAAACTAGTCTTTAATTAATAGCCTACTGTCATTCAGAAGGAAGTATGACTGAAGAATCTCTTCAATGTAGATAATAGATACATAAAAATAAAGAGTAATAAAAAATCCGCCATGTGGCGGATTTTTTTAAATCTAAACTAGATTAACTCTTGTCGTCTTCTTTTTTCTTCGGAAGAACTTTAGCGTCTTCTGGTTGTACTTTGTCTTTACCTTTTAAATATTCAGGTAAATCCATTCCAGCCATATTAAACATTTCTTGTAATGGTGGAACCGATTTGTACATTCCTGATAAGAAATTAGCTGTAGATGATTTTCCATCTTCACCACTACTTCCATTATCCCAAACGGTTACTTTATCAATCTTAATGTTTTTGATAGCTTCTGCTTGTAGTCTCACTAACTCAGGTAATTTATCTGCAATTAATAATAAAACTGCATCTCGACTTGAGTTTCCAGCAGCTTTAACGATTTGCTCCATACCAGCAGCTTGTTTTGTTAAGACTTCAAACTGACCTTGTGCTTCGGCTTGTGCTTTAAATAATATCGCATCTGCCTCACCTTTTGCTCGTCTTCTAATACGTTCAGCTTCTGCTTCTGCATCGATTTCCACTTTGCGTTTATCAATTTCCGCAGGTACAATAACATCTGCCATTTGAGAAGAACGCTCACGTTCTGCTCTTGCAGTTTCTGCTTCTTGCTCTGCAGCATATGATTCTTGTAATGCTTTTGCACCTTGTACTTTCTCTGAAGCGATTGCTACACGCTCAGCTTCTGCTTCACGTTGACGACGTAACGAATCTGAATTTGCTACGGCAATTTTCGCTGTATTTTCTCCTTCTACGGCTTGTGCATTTGCTGCAGCAACTTGAGTTCTTTCATCTTGTACAGCATTAGCTTCTCCAATAGAACCATCTCTAGTTTTCTCAGCAACCGATTTACGTGCTGCATTGATTGCATGTGCAGCAGCTTCTTTACCAAGTGCTTCAATATATCCAGACTCATCAACGATATCTGTAATGTTTACGTTGATTAATTTTAGACCTACTTTTTTTAATTCAGACTCAACACTTGCAGAAATATTAGTTAGAAATTTATCACGATCATTATTAATTTCTTCAATATCCATAGACGCAACTACCAAACGTAATTGTCCGAAAATAATCTCCTGTGCTAATTCTTGAATTTCATTTTGACCTAAGCCTAATAAACGCTCAGCTGCATTTTGCATCACACCAGGTTCTGTAGAGACACCAATGGTGAATCGAGAAGGTACATTTACACGAATGTTTTGTTTAGATAAGGCGTTTACTAAGTTAACCTCAATAGAGATTGGTGTTAAATCTAGAAATTCATAATCCTGAAATACAGGAACAATAAAGGCTGCTCCACCATGAATACATTTTGCCGATTGTCCACCACCTACTTTTCCGTAGACCACTAAAATACGGTCAGATGGACAACGCTTGTAGCGTTTTATAAGGATGATTAAAAAGACAAAGATGAAAAGTATTGCAGCCACTGCTGCAATAGGAAATCCTAAATCAAAGTTTTGTGTCACTAGGTAGTTCATATGTTTTGGTTTTAATTGGTTCTATTGCTTTTTTTGTTTGTTCTACTATTAAGATGCCATTGCTAGTAACATCAACCACTTTAATGATGGTTCCAGATTTAAGCTCAGATAATGAATCTGAAAGTGCCTCAAGTTCTCTTAAAGTTCCTTGAACTCTTACGCTTACTTTTCCCATTTTTTCGCGATTTGCACCAACAGTGAGATAAATTTCGCCTATGGCACCAATGGCATTTTTATATTTTAAAGTTCCGCTATCTGTTAATTTACCCATAGCATAAAACATTGCTGCCATTATGGTCATCATTAATAATCCACAAAATAAGGAAACGACTACTGTTATTGGTTTTGAAAATCCTGCATTTATACAAGCGATGCCTATCCATCCAAAAATAGTAAAGAAACCAACTAGGTTTTTAAAGGTGATGAATTGAAAGCCAATGCCTCCATCTGCATCTATTTCAGAATCTACACCATCAAAGTCGTCTCCACCATCCATTCCAAGGAATGTGGTAATGATTACAAAAACGAAAATTACAGAGCCAATGAGCGCAATAATCCAAAAGAATTGTGAGAATCCATCTAAAGCTGAAAACCATTCCATAGTCGATTAGTATTAAAAAGTTAAGATTTAAAGGTAAGACGTTTAAAACTGCCTTACAATATATATTAAATGTTATTTTGAAAGTAAAATAGATACTGCATTGCCTCCAAATCCAACAGCATTAACAAGAATATGTTTAATGTGTTTTGGAGCTTCGGTTTTTAAATAAGGGACTGAAATGAATTTTTGATGTTGTAACATCAGGACTGCCATTTCAATACTTAAAAGTCCAGAAGCACCAAGGCTGTGACCTATCTTCCATTTATTAGTAGTCAATGAAGGAATTTTGTTACAAAAAATTGTTGAAATCGCATTTATTTCTGCCTGATCACCTTTTATTGTTCCTGGTGTATGTGTGACTATAACGTCAATTTCGTTAGGATTTAAATCACCTAAAGCCATCGTCATAGAACGCTGAAAACACATAGCATTTGTTGATAATGATGCATTGTGTTCTAGAATTTCGGTAGCATAACCAACACCTATTATTTTAGCTAAAGCGTTTTTATGTACACCAGATTCTAAACAAGCCATCGCTGCACCTTCACCTAGTATCATTGTGTTTTCGGTTTTGTTAGGGTTAAGGGCTTGGTTTGGGAAATGAGATTTTTCGCTTCGTTCTGAATGACAATTTGCTCTTGAATAAATCTTCAAAGCTTGCATTTGAGCAATTGTAAATGCAGTTAAAGGCGCTTCGCTACCACCAACTAGAAATTTATCACACATACCAGAGTTGATCCATGCAATCCCATTAAGCATCGCATGTAAAGCGGTTGAACAGGTGATGGAATGGGAGATTTCTGGTCCTTGGGTTAGTAAATCATGAGCAACCCATGATGAGATATTTCCTAAGGTTGTAGTTGGTGAGGTTAGGATTTCTGCTTTTTTATTCCGTAGAAATTCTTCGTGATACGTTTCAAAAAGTGCTGTTGCTCCTCTTGAGGATCCTATATTGATTCCGAAGTTGTCAGTAGGTTTCCATCCTGCATTTTTAATCGCTTGTCTCGATGCGAACATGGCATACAAAACAGAGTTATCGAGCGATTTGTACTTTATGTTAGATTGTCTTAATTGTTCTATATCTGCTTTTAATTCCTTCGGAAATGTGGCCACTAAAACATCGTCTTTTTCAGTAAAACAATGGGAATCATTTAGATAGGTGTTCCAGATGCTTTTAGTAGTTTTTCCTAAAGGGGAAATAGATGATATTGCGGTTATCGAAATGGGTTGATTCAATAGAAAATGTATTTAAAACAAAAGTAAGATTTAAACAGTAGTCTAAAAACCAACAGTAGTTATTTATTATCTATTTGTAACATAATCCTGTTTTAGTTTACTTACATTTAGTAATCAATCAAAACATTATGGAAGAATATAAAAGAAAAAGTTGGTTTAGTAGAAATTGGGGTTGGGTACTTGGTGGAGGCTGTTTATCATTTATTGTTATCATAGTTTTAATTGCAGGTGGTATATTTTATAAAGTTTCAAATACTGTAAAGGAATCTGAACCTTATAAACATGCATATACTACAACTATAGAAAATGAACGCGTTATTGAATTTTTAGGCACACCAATTGAGACTGATGGTATAGGAAACTCAAGCTATAAGTATTCAAACGGATTGACATCTGCAGCATTAGAGATACCAATAAAAGGCCCAAAAGACGAAGGTGTTATTATTGTTGATGCTGAAAAAATAAACGATGAGTGGGTATACAACTTACTTTACGTGAAAATTGATGGAGAAACAGAAACTATTAATTTATTAGATGTAGTAAGATATTAATAGTGCTCTATTATCCTGCAAGGTTTCTATAACCTTGCAGGATGTTAGTTAGATAATCTCTAAAGCCTCTTCAATAACTTGATATACTTTTTTGAGTTGCACATCAGAAATCACATAAGGCACTTGAATGTAAATTGTATTTCCTAATGGTCTTAAAAACACACCTCGATCCATAAAAAATTTGAGAAGCTTATCTCTCAAATCTCCATAACGTTCCATTTTGGTGTTGAGATCTAATGCGAAAATGACTCCAATATGTCTGGTTGATTTTACTTTTGGGTGGTTTTTTATTATGAGTTCAAAGTCTGTATGAGCTTTGGAAATTTGTTTGATGTTGTGTTGAATTTCCGAAGATATTAAAAGCTCAATTCCAGCAATGGCAGTTGCACACGCTATTGGATTTGCAGAATACGTGTGACAGTGGAAAAAGCCTTTTGCCATATCATTGCTCAAAAACGCATCATAAATATCTTGCGTGCAAGATGTGATTGCCATTGGGATTAATCCTGCGGTTAACGCTTTACTTAAACAAATAATGTCTGGTTTGGTTTCGATATAATCTGAAGCGAAATAACGTCCTGTTTTTCCAAAACCTGTCATGACTTCATCTGCAATAGTCAAGATTTGATGTTGTTTACAAAATGATAGAACACTGTTTAAACCCTGAGCATCATAGATTTTCATTCCTGCAGCACCTTGAACTAAAGGTTCGTAAATAAATCCTGCTATTTTATGATGCGAGTTGTACTCTTTTAAAAGACTTAAAATGTGTTCTGTATTTGTACCGTCTGGAGTTGGAATACGTTTGACATCTATTAAAAACTCCTCAAAGGGACCATTATAAACAGATAAGCCAGAAACACTCATGGCTCCAAACGTGTCGCCATGAAATCCGTTTTCAAAAGCAATAAAAACAGAGCGTTTATCATCACTATTAAAATGATATTGCAATGCCATTTTAATAGCAGCTTCTACAGCTGTTGATCCGTTGTCATTAAAGAAAATCTTGTTTTGACCTTTTGGTAGGATTTTTATAAGTTTTTCAGATAGTTCAATTGCAGGTTCATGTGTGAAATCACTAAACATGATTTGATCAAGCTGCCGCATTTGTTTGTAGGTCTTCTCGATAATGTAATCGTTGCAATGTCCATACATGGATGTGTACCACGAAGAAATTGCATCAATATATTCATTACCATCTTCGTCTGTAAGGATACAGCCTTTTGCTTTTATAATGGCTAGACTTTCTGGATGCAGTTGGTGTTGCTTTAGTGGATGCCAGAGGTGTTTTTTATCTCTTTGTTTTAAATTCATCTTTTACGTCATGCTGAACTTGTTTCAGCATCTCATTATTTAATAATCTAAAGTTTCTAGATCTGGGTTTGCCTTTTTGATTGAGTTTAGTTTTCAGTATTTATGCCAATTTTCAATTACTTCTCTTTTGAAATGACTTGTTCTGCAAGAATTGGTTAATATTTCATGTTTGTGTGACCCTGAAACAAGTTCAGGGTGACGATTATTTTAAATTGTTTCTAAATTTTTCAGCATACTCCAAAATCACATTTTTATCAAAATACGGTTCTTCATCTATGCGACCAATAACGTTTACATTTGTCATTTTTGTGATGATGTCTTCTGTTGTTTTGTGCTCATTTCCAGAGAACATAAGAGCCACATCAAATCCTTTTTCTTTTAACAAATTAAGGGTTAAAAGCGTATGATTTATACTGCCTAAATAGTGCCTCGATACCACAATGACTTTATAGTTAGGTTTGATGAGGTCTAAAATTGTGTTTTTAGTATTTATAGGTACCAATAATCCGCCAGCACCTTCAATCACTAGATTGTTTTTGGTTTTTGGTGGTGTTATATTTTTGAGTTCGATTGTGATATTATCAATATCTGCAGCAGCATGAGGACTCATTGGTGTTTGTAATGCGTAACTATTCTCGTGAAATTTTGAGTTCGTGTTTGAAACTAAACTTTCCACTTTTTTCGTATCGCAATTATTTAATTCTCCTGCTTGTATGGGTTTCCAATAATCGGCTTCTAGGGCTTCTGTTATAATTGCAGATGCTATAGTTTTACCAACATCTGTACCAATTCCTGTGATGAAATATGTGTTCATGTTTACGTCCTGCAAAAGCAGGAATCTCTTTAAATTAATTAGTTATTGTAAAAACCGTTTTGCAATCGTTACAAATATGTTTTGTCTTTTCAAAAAATGGAAATAGCATATAAAATAGATTCTTGCGTTCTAAAGGCGCAATCAAAATATGAGTTGAATTGCATGATGGACAATGTATAGGATTTTCATTTACATCAAGCTCATATGGTCTTATCTCATTAAAGATTAGTACTGCTTTTTCAAAATCATCATCTGCTACTAATAATTTGACACCTCCAATGGCTTGACTTATTAAAGGGTCTGAGTCTACAGTTTTTTCGTCTAATAACATTACAGTAATGCCTTCTGACTCGAGTTTAGACTTTGTAATTTGTGCTTCGGTTGAATAAGGAAATGTTGTAAGTACTTTATAATTATCGATCATAGGGACACATTGATTTTAAACAAAAGTAGCAAGTAACTGTATGACTTTGGTGATTTCTGTTGAAGAATTATAACTGTGTAAACAAAAGCGTAAACGTTCTTTTTCCTTTGGAACAGTAGGAGAGAGGATGGCTTTTACGTCAAATCCTTGTTTTTTTAATGCCTCGGAAATGTGCTTCACCTGCTCATTTCCGGAGATAATACAACATTGAATTGCAGAATCACTATCTATAAATAACTGCTGAAGTTGGAGTCGTTCAATTTCAGATTTAAAAAAATAGATGTTTTGATGGATTTGATTTAATTGAGATTCTTCACTTTCAATCTGAATGACAAGCTCATCATAAGCTGCTTTAATAGTAGCCAATGAGTGAGGTGGTAATGCAGTAGTATAAATAAAAGGTCGCGAAAAATTTATGAGATAATCTTTGAGTTTTTGGCTTCCTAAAATTGCTGCGCCATGACAACCCAATGCTTTGCCAAAGGTGATGATTCTTGCAAAAACTTGATGTTCTAATTGGAGTTCGTTCACCAATCCGTTTCCGTTTTTTCCAAAAATGCCAACTGCATGCGCTTCGTCTATGATTAGGTTTGTATTGTGCTTTTTGCAGATTTTTGAGAGTTGTTTTAGGTCTGGAGAATCACCATCCATGGAGAATACTGATTCTGTAATCACATACATGTCGTTGTCATTCAGAGCGAAGCGAAGAATCTCTTTTTCTAACGCTTGCAAATCATTATGTTCAAACTTATACGCTTTTGCATTACTCATATTAATACCATCTCGAATGGATGCATGACAAAATTCATCGTATAAAATAATATCATTTCGCTGAGGTACGCATGAGAAAAAACCTAAGTTAGCATCATAACCAGAATTAAAAATGAGCGCAGTTTCACTATTATGAAAATCACTTATTTGTTGCTCTACTTGAGTAAAAAGCTTGTGATTACCAGATAGTAATCGTGAGCCTGTTGCTCCGTTTTGAGTGTTGTTGTTTTCTAATAAATATTGATGAGTGTTATCAAATATGGTTTTTGATTTGGAAAACCCTAAATAATCGTTAGAAGAAAAATCGACGAGATTATTGGATGTGCCTAGTTGTCTAAATGCATTGTCTTGTTGACGCTTATCGAGTTTGTTTTGGAGTTTTTTTGGTAGCATCCTTTGAAATTAATCTGTATAAACAATGTCACCTTTTTCTCTGAGAATATCTGTATCAACCCATTTATAATCATTTTTTACAGTAGCATCTAATAGGTCAATTGCTAATGCATCTGCAATGTGAGAAGCGACATCAAAGGCATCTTTAATATCTTCTGTTTTATAAACTGTTATTTTTTTATTTCTTTCATAAAAAATGTTCAGTACGATGATTGGGAAGCTATTTGTGGTTTCTGCGGTTAAGGCTCTTACAGTAATATCTTCGGTTGTATTAAACACAGAAATATATTCTGGATTATGAAGTGTTTGCCATTTTCCAATACTAACACCTAATATTGAATCTGTTTCTCTATAGGTTTTTGATTCTAGGTCTATTTCCGATCCATTTGTTTTTAACATCATAAACCCAAAAAGAAGAGGGACTAAAGCTAAATAGACTAGAGATATCAAGCCTAGAAGACCAACACCTATTGCAGCAAATCCTAAAATAGTTTTCCATATAGGCACTTTTCTTGTATATCTAATAATTGCATCCATAGCCACAAATATAGATAATGAAACTTGGAATACAGCGTCATTTGAAATACAATAAATAGATCTGATTTTAACAAAAAATTATTGTTTATCAATAATTTTTATATATTTGTTATTGTTAAACGATAATAAAATTGATTTAATCATGAAAAAAATAAAATTCTTAAACGGTTTTGTACTGGTGTTAATCGTGATTTACTTAATTCATTTTTTAGGTAATGCTTATATCACTTTTTTTACTGATTTCACAAATCAATTTGAACACTTATACAAAGAATTCATTTTTGGATACTATACACAGTTTGTTGGTTTAATTTTTTCTGTACTAACATTTGTAGGTTTATTATTTATAAAAAACGGATTAGGAGAAATTATAAAAGAAGGTTTCTTCAACACTAATAGCGCTACTAAATTTAAAATTGCAGGAAAACTGTTCTTAATTTCAGGGTTTTTGAACCTTGTGTTTAGCATAGTATTACTTTTTCGTTCAGAAGAAGTTTTATTCCTTGGTGAAATGGCACAAGGTTTTCTTTTAATGATTATAGGGTTTAGTCTCTATATCATTTCAGATATTTTACAAAACGGAAATCTCCTAAAACAAGAAAACGAATTAACCATATAGTTATGAGAAAAAAGAATATTTTAGTAATTGGCTTACATGTCTTTTTCGCGTTGGCATTTTGGATAATAACAGTTTTTATAGTTATCCAAATTGGATTTGAAGCGTTTACAATTGATGGAAAAGCAGGTAGTATTTCTGCAGGAAATCATCATTCAAAAGGATATAATATACCAGTTCGTCTCAGAGCAGAAGCTCCTAATACGGTTTTTAATAATAATTGGTCTAATATTAAGAGTACTCATACTGATGATAAAGGTCAAAAATCTTCTTATGGTACATTAGAACGGTTTATTGAATTATCAGTTAGTGATAAGATTGGAGTTAAAAATGTTATAAGTATTCAGTTTCCAAATAATGAGGAAGTGTTTACAACTAATCAACATGTTACTTATGCTCAAGGTTACTTAGTTGCTAAATCTAAAAACTCTAGTTTTTTAATTCTTCAACTTGTGAAAAATTATGTTGGATTTATGTGTTTAGCTCTTATTTTTTATTTATTGATGAAGATTTTTAAAAGTCTAAAGAAAGATTTAAATTTTACTCCTACATTATTTAAAATGATAAGATTGATAGGTTGGGTTGTTATATTTAGTACTAGTTTTGAGTTAGTCATGAGTTACGTTATCGGTAAGAAATATTACTTTGTTAAAACAGAAACTTTAGTTGATAACACCATATTTAATGGAGTAACTAAATTTTCCATGAATCCTAGATTAGAATTTGACTTCATGTTTTTTATTATTGGATTCTCTTTATTAGTTCTTGCTAGTTTATTAAAGAAAGGTAGTCTAATTCAACAAGAAAACGATCTAACCATATAGTTATGCCAATAGTAGTCAATCTTGATGTCATGCTCGCAAAGCGCGAAATGAAAAGCAATGAACTTGCCGAAATTGTTGGTATCACAACCGCAAACCTATCCATACTAAAAACAGGTAAAGCAAAGGCTATTCGGTTTTCAACTTTAGAAGCTATTTGTGACGCTTTAGAATGTCAGCCAGGTGATATATTAGAATATATAGAAGAAGAAAATGATTAATCAAAAACAAGAGTTATAAAAATAGTTTTAATCACAATAGTATTTTCATAACGCTTGTTTTGATGTCGGCAACTCATCGTATTCCTTATTAGTCATAACAATAAAATCAAATGCAAATGATTGTTTCCAATTATTATTGGACGAAAAAGTAAATCTAGAAAAAGTCTGTACGAGTAAAACACCATTAATGTATGCAGTTAAATATGGTCGTTTAGATTTTGTCAAATCATTGGTGGAAGCTGGAGCAAAATTAGAGGTCAAAAATGATAAAGGACTTACTGCCTTAGATTATGCTAAAAAATATAAACAAGATGAAATTGCAACATATTTAGCAGCTCTATAATCTAATTTATTTCATTTTACAAAATCTTAAATTCAAACATTTGTTGTACATTTACACATATGTTTGCACTTGTGGATTGTAATAATTTCTATGCGTCTTGCGAACGTGTTTTTAACCCTAATTTACAAGGACAACCCATTGCTATTCTCAGTAATAATGATGGTTGTGTAATTTCACGTAGCGATGAAGCAAAAGCGTTGGATTTGCCAATGGGAGCACCTATTTTTAAATGGGAACCCTTTTGTAAGGCAAATAATATTGTTGTGTTATCGTCAAATTATCCATTATATGGTGATATGAGTAGTCGCGTCATGAGAATATTAGAACAGTTTACACCAGATGTAGAAGTGTATAGTATTGATGAATCTTTTCTAGAATTTAAGGGTTTCCATAACTATGATTTTAATCACTACGGAAATGAGATGAGAACACGTATTTTGAAGTGGACAGGAATTCCGGTCTGTGTTGGTATAGCTCCTACCAAAGCATTGTCTAAAGTCGCCAATAAGATCGCTAGAAAATTTCCGAAGGAAACCAAAGGAACCTACGTTATAGACAGTGAAGACAAAAGAATCAAAGCCTTAAAATGGACCAAAATTGGAAACGTTTGGGGAATTGGTCGTCGATTAGCAAAACGATTAGAAGCCAAAGGCTGTAAAACAGCTTATGATTTTACACAATTATCAGATGATTGGGTTCGTAAAACGTTTTCAATTACCGAGTGGAAACTAAAAAAAGACTTAGAAGGCAACTCTAAAATACTGTTAGATGAACCTAAAAATAAACGTGTTATTGCAACAACAAGAAGTTTTGAATATACCTATTCAGATCTAGATAATATAAAAGAACGCATCTCTACATTTGCTACCAGTTGTGCCGAAAAATTAAGGAAACAAGGCTCGAGTTGTCATGTCATTATTGTGATGTTGAGTAGCGATAGGCACAAAAAAGATTTAGAACAACATCATGCAAGCAGACATGTTAATTTATCGTACCCAACAAATTCATCTTTAATTATAAGTAATTGCGCAGTTAATGCTGTAATGTCTATCTTTAAATCGGGAATAAAGTACAAACGTGCTGGTGTCATTGTAACAGGTATAGTACCAACAGATAATCATCAATTGCATTTATTTGATGCAGAAAACCCTAAACATCAACCTTTGATGCAGTCCATAGATAGTTTAAATGCAAAATATAAAAGTCATAAAATTAAATTAGGTAATCAAGATTTAAAACGCACATGGAAAATGCGTCAAGAACGATTATCACCAAAATACACCACAAATATTAACGATATTATTGTGGTAAAATAAAATTATAATAATTTGGGCGTTACCTAAAGGTCGGGTTTTCCGTTATATCTTTTTTGTAAAAAGCAAAAAAGGATGTCACTGCAACCCCTAACGCGCTTATCAACTAATACAAAAACTTAATCCATGATAGCACACACATCAGGAAGTTTAACTTTCTTCACACCAGAAACTATAGAAGGTGCAGGAGCACAATTATTTGACACAGGTATTTCGGCAGGATTCCCATCTCCTGCAGAAGATTTTAAAGAACAGCGTTTATCATTAGATGATGAATTAGTTAAAAACAGAGAAGCCACGTTTTATGCTCGTGTTAGTGGTCAATCTATGATTGGAGCAGGATTAGAGGATAATGATTTATTGGTTATAGATAGAAGCTTGGAGCCAGTAAATAATAAAATTGCAGTTTGTTTTTTAGATGGCGAATTTACCGTAAAACGACTACGTGTCTCTAATGGCGAAGTGTGGTTGCAACCAGAAAACCCAAATTATCCCATCATAAATATTACAGAAGACAATAATTTTTTAATTTGGGGTATTGTTACTAATGTGATTAAGAAAGTGTAGATATATGTGTGTTGTGCTTCATTTGAGAATCTACTTTATCATCAAAAACATTTTAATTAATGAAACATATAACAACAACACTCTTAATCATATTAGTGTTAATTATTGTTCAATCATGCAGTAATAAAGTAGATAAATCTGATTTACGAATTATTGAAGGCAAAAGGATTGGAAAATATTCTCTTTCTCTAACAAAAAGTGAGCTGGACAATTTAAAAGAGGTAAAAATTGACACACTTCATAGTTATTACACTTACACATTACCTGATATAAAAATATGGTATGATACCATTAACAAAAGAACGAATCAAATATGTGCATATAACAATTACTCAGGCAAATTCAGAAACGAAATAAGCATTAATGATAGTTTAATGGATTTAGAAAAAATTGGATGGTTTCATTATCAGGAAGAAAATCAGATTTATAAATTTAGACTTATTAGAGGTATAACTTTCAATGTTTTTGAACAGGAAGTTATAAATAATATTAATCATCAAACTATAGAGGCTATATGCATCAAAAGAAAATAAATTAAAGATATTAGAAATATTTAACCTTAATAAAACGAATGCACAACAACGTGCATAACCAATTGCTCGTCTGCGTATACTCGGAAAATCCTATGGATTTCCCTCTGGTTCGTTTTCTTTTATTAACTTAGTTCTAGCCAACGCAACACACGAGCGAAGCGAACTGGTGAAGCAAACCATACACAACAACGTTAGCACTAATTTGAAAAACAATGAACCGATTCGGTAAAATCCTAGAAAAATACACTTCCGGAAAAAAAATATTGGGTCTTTTTATACTGACCAATGTTGTTTATCTATTCATGTTACTGGTTACGATTCCAAAGACAATGGGATTCTCCAACGGAATGAAATTGTTGGATATGCTGCCAACGGGATATAATCAGGACTATGTAAATAAATTATTTAGTACACTTGGTGAAAATGGACGTGAAATTTATTTAACTAACCAAATACCTGTGGATATGATTTATCCGCTACTTTTTGGACTGACCTATTCTTTGCTTTTGGCATATTTTCTAAAAAAATTAAACAAACTCAAATCCCCTTTTACCTACCTTTCTCTGTTACCAATAATTGCGGGAATCGCGGATTATCTGGAAAATATTGGGATTATCACAATGTTGAACAGTTATCCAGATTTGACAGAGACTACAGTTAATGCAACCAATACTTTTTCAGTTATAAAAAGCACCACAACCAGTATATTTTTTATTGCTTTGATAGTAATCTTAATAATACTTGGAATTAAATTCGTAAAAAAGAAATAAAACTAGTGCTAACAAGGTGTATAATTAATTGCTAATGTTGTGTTTACTCGGAAAATCCTATAGATTTCCCTCTGGTTCGTTTTCTTTTATTAACTTAGTTATTACCAATGCAACACACGAGCGAAGCGAACTGGTGAAGTAAACCTCACACGAACATGTTGGCAACAATTAAAACAGAACTATGAAAAAATCAACTTTAACGAATCTGATTGCAGTTTTAATATGTTGTTTAACAATACAGATGCAAGGTCAAGAAACTTGGATTGACACTTCTATTCATAGTGGGTTAATAGAATTAAAAACAGATTATTCTTTTAAAACTTTGGTCTCAAATAATTCTATAAAAACTACAGCAGAAACTCTGAAAAACCTGAACAATGCTAAATTGTACTTTGACAAAATATTTCAAACAGATTTAGACTTTGCTGTTTTATTCATTGAAAATAAAGAGTGGAGTAAATACGCATATTTCCCACCACCTGGTTTACCTCAAGCTGGGAATGGAAATATAATACTTGGATTAGATAAGTCTGTTGTTTCGCGAGAAGTAGAAAAAATGGTTACTCAATTACCTGAACAATATTGGACTTCATTAAAACCAGTTTACGGAGAGAATATTGATTTAGATCTCTTTTACCGAGAGACCTTATCAATTCACGAATTAGCACATCTTTATCATTTTAAAGAAGGGACTAAACCGCAAAGAAAGTGGTTACAAGAATTATTTGCCACATTGAGTATGTATTCTTTTATAAAAGAGAAATCTAATTCTTCTTATGAATTAATGGATACCTATCCAGAATTTGTAATACAATCTGGAGATAGAATGGCTGAATATAAAACACTCAAAGACTTTGAAGAAAAATATGTTCAAAAACTGACGCCTCAAAACTATGAATGGTATCAAATGCAATTCTATCAAAACGCAAAGTCAATAATTGATTCCGGTAAAAGCGATATTTTAATTAAGCTTCTCAATTTCTTGATTAATACAGATTTAAGCAAAAACGAAATACTTTCTGACACAGAATTATCAACTCGTTTGGAAAAAGAGGTTGGAAAAGAAATAGCTGATATCTTGACAAATTGGAAACATAAGTAACCGCAGCCAACAACGTGCATAACCAATTGCTCAGTCTGCGTATACTTAGAAAATCCTACGGATTTCCTTCTGGTTCGTTTTCTTTTGCTAACTTAGTTATTACCAATGCAACTAGCTATACAAGAATACGTTGTGTTCATACAGTTAATTCACCTGAAATGAAACTTGAAGATTTAGGTTATAATACGAGTTTAGATACATTCCGAAAAGAACAAATAAATAAGTCATTTGATGTTGGTCGTGTTATATTGGAACATAAAGATAGATATGTTGTTAAAACAGAGTCTACAGAATTTGAAGCTGAACTTATAGGTAATTTAAGGTTTACTGCACAAAGCAGATACGATTTGCCAGCTGTAGGAGATTGGGTTGCAATTTCCCAATATGATGAGAATAAAGCGTTAATACATGCTATTTACCCTAGACATTCCATTATTGAAAGACAAGCAGTTGGAAAATCTGCGCAAATTCAAATTATTGCTACTAATATTGATTATGGTCTAATTGTTCAATCAGTAAATAGAGATTTTAATATTAATCGCTTAGAACGGTATTTAACAATTTGCAACACTTCTAAAGTTGAACCAATCATTATTTTAAGTAAAATAGATTTAATAGATGAGCCAACATTAGACAGATATATCAATGAAATAAAAGAACGAATCAAAACTATTTCTGTAATTGCAATAAGCAACCAATCTCGTGTTGGTTTAGATGAATTAAAAGCAATTATAAAAAAAGGGAAGACTTATTGTTTGCTAGGTTCATCTGGAGTTGGAAAGTCAACACTTCTAAATCTGCTATCAGGTAAAGAACTTATGAATACAGGTTCTATAAGTGAGCGTATTGATCGAGGAAAACATATTACCTCACATCGAGAATTAATTATTTTAGAAAATGGTGGAATTATAATCGACAATCCTGGAATGAGAGAAATTGGTATCACTAATACTTCCGCTGGACTTGAAATTACATTTGATGAAATAATTGAATTATCTCAAAGTTGTAAATTCAAGAACTGCACACATATAACAGAACAGGGTTGTGCAATACTCGATGCGGTTGAAAATAAACATATCGATCTAGATTCTTATAATAATTTTCAAAAGATGGAAAGAGAAAGAACCTTTTATGAATCTACTGTTGAGGAAAAGAAAAAGAAGGACAAAGACTTTGGAAAAATGATTAAGAATGTAAAAAAACTAAGAAAACGAAATAAGTACTAAGCATAACAATGTTTATAATTAATTATCTCGATATGTACTCTATATTCTGGTTTGTTTTCTTTTAATAACTTAGACTTAGCCAATCTGTATTTTGATATTGTAGGCGTAACAAGTGAACGAAGTGAACCGTCGAAGCAAACCATAAATGAAGATGTTGTGTTTCATAATGAATAACCACTAAACAATGATTAAATTCTTTAGAAAAATACGATACGACCTTATGGAAAAAAATAAAACTGGAAAGCCTGCCTTGCCAGCTGGTAGGTATTTTAAATATGCAATATGGAGAAATTGTTCTTGTGGTTATCGGAATTTTAATTGCATTACAGATAAATAATTGGAATCAATCAAGACAAAATCAAAAATTAGAATTAGACTATTTAATAGGAATTAAGTCTAATCTAAATGATGACATCGATGAACTAGAAGCGCATTTCGTTAGAGATACAATTAAATTTGATGCCTATACATCCTTGGTAAGAACTTTTAATTCCACAAACTTTCTATCAAAAAACAAGTAATAATATCAAATCTGCGTACAACTAGCAGACTTAGCTGGTTAGAAGGTCAGAACAATTTGAAAATTTAAAATCTTCAGGAAAGCTAAATTTAATTCAATCAGACACGATAAGTAATTCAATTCAGAAATACTATAGATTTTTTGAAGAAGTCGTCAAACAAGAGAGTTTATATAATTCTCAAATCATTATTTTTAATGATAGAAATCAGCACTATTATAATAATTCATCTTTTATCGAACCCAATTTTGATGACCGATGGAATGCAAATACAGGACCACCAAAGTTAACGTTTCTTGAAGGGCCAAATTTTAGTGCTATTAAACCAATCTTAATTGAGAACATTAGTAAGATGAAGTCATGGGAAATTAATTCGCATATGGTAAGACTAGCTTTATATAAAAAGGCAAAAACATTAAATAATCTAATTGAACAATATATAATTGAAAACAAATAACAAAAGCATAACAAGATGTATAATCAATTGCTAGTCTATGTGTACATAGAAACCACTTAGGATCGTTTATTTTAATTATTTTGACTAGCCAAAAAGAACATCTGAGCGAAGCAAACTAGTGAAGCATCCGTAAGTAAACACCTTAGGTTGTATTGCTAAGTAATTCGTGAAAATGTTTTTGAGGTTATTGAAAATACGAGTTCTTATAATTCAGATGGAATAGAAAAAACATATATAAAGAAAAAAACGTCAAACTTTAAGTTTGACGTTTTTTATATTTTAAATTTCCGAAGAAAAAATTAATCTGCTAATACAATAACTTTATTGTCTTTCATTTCAACTGTTCCAGAATTAATTTTCACAGTTAAAACCTTATTGTCATCATTGTGAGGTATAACAGACGCATGTAGCTCATCAAATACTAAATGAGATTGTGTGTGCGTATTAATTTTAATAGTACCTGATGATAATAATGAAATAATAGGAGCGTGATTGTTTAACATTTGAAACTCACCATTAATTCCTGGTACAACTACTGAGTCTACTTCACTACTAAACAATGTAGCTTCCGGTGATACAATTTCTAAAAGCATAATTTTTAAGTATTTAGTATTTAGTATTCAAAATACAGTCACTTATCGCTAACTGCTTAATTGAAGACTGATTACTAGGTTTAAGCTTCTGCAAGCATTTTTTCTCCAGCTTCAATAGCTTCTTCGATAGTTCCTTTAAGGTTAAACGCTGCTTCTGGTAAGTGATCTAATTCACCATCCATAATCATGTTAAATCCTGTAATTGTTTCTTTAATATCAACTAAAACACCTTTAAGACCTGTAAATTGCTCAGCAACGTGGAAAGGTTGTGATAAGAAACGTTGTACACGACGTGCACGGTTTACAGCCATTTTATCTTCTTCAGATAATTCTTCCATACCTAAGATGGCAATAATATCTTGTAATTCTTTATAACGTTGTAATAACTCTTTAACACGAGTTGCACAATCGTAATGCTCATCTCCTAAAATATCTGCTGCTAAGATACGTGATGTAGAATCTAATGGATCTACTGCAGGATAAATACCTAACTCAGCAATCTTACGAGATAATACAGTTGTTGCATCTAAGTGAGCAAAGGTTGTAGCAGGAGCAGGATCGGTTAAATCATCTGCAGGTACGTAAACCGCTTGTACAGATGTAATAGATCCTTTTTTAGTTGAAGTAATTCGTTCTTGCATTGCACCCATTTCAGTTGCTAATGTTGGTTGGTAACCTACTGCAGAAGGCATACGACCTAATAGTGCAGATACCTCAGAACCAGCTTGAGTAAAACGGAAGATATTATCTACGAAGAAAAGTACATCTTTTCCTTGTCCGTCACCAGCACCATCTCTAAAATATTCTGCTATAGTTAATCCTGAAAGTGCTACACGAGCACGAGCTCCAGGAGGCTCATTCATTTGTCCGAAAACGAAAGTTGCTTTAGAATCTTTCATTCCAGGTTTATCAACTTTAGATAAATCCCATCCGCCTTCTTCCATAGAATGCATAAAGTCATCACCATATTTGATAATTCCAGATTCTAACATTTCACGAAGTAAATCATTACCCTCACGAGTACGTTCTCCTACACCAGCAAATACAGAAAGTCCACCGTGTCCTTTTGCAATGTTGTTAATCAACTCTTGAATTAATACTGTTTTACCTACACCTGCACCACCAAATAAACCAATTTTACCACCTTTTGCATAAGGCTCAATTAAATCGATTACTTTAATACCAGTATATAAAACTTCTGTAGAAGTTGATAAATCTTCAAACTTAGGTGCTTGTCTGTGTATTGGTAAACCAGCATTTCCAGCTTTAGGTAAATCACCTAAACCATCAATGGCATCTCCAATTACGTTAAAAAGACGTCCGTAGATATCTCCGCCAATTGGCATTTGAATAGGAGCTCCAGTTGCATTAACTTCAGTTCCTCTGCTTAGACCATCAGAAGAGTCCATCGCAATTGTACGAACTGTATCTTCACCAATGTGAGATTGTACTTCTAATACTAAAAGAGATCCATCAGCTTTTTTAATTTCTAAAGAATCATAGATTTTTGGAAGTTCAGCACCAGCTCCGAATTCAACATCGATAACTGGACCTACTATTTGTGCAACTTTACCTGTAACTTTTGACATTACTTATGTGTTTAATGTTTAGATATTTCAATTGAAAAAACATTCGTTTTTCGCGCTGCAAAGATATATTTTTTAATTTAAAAATAAAGTCTATTTTTTGGCTTTTTTCAGTATAAAAAAAACACCCTCTTTCTTAGCTTAAGAAAGAGGGTGTTTTAAGTATGTAATTTGTCTTTATTTTATTGCAAATTTTCGGAGTAGTTAGTTGGGTAATTACCAACATCTACGAAATTACCTGACGCTTCAAAATTAGAACCGTAAGTTGCATCAATAGCTCTCATAAATTCATTAGCAATTAGAGCATAACCTCTTGCATTTGGATGTACACCATCTAAAGAGAATGCACCACCTGTAACTAAATTAGATGTTAATGTGAAATCGCCAGTTGTGATACCACCATTAGCTAATTGCGTTAATAACAAATTTGCATCAACAAAAGCTAATCCAGCTTGACTAGCAGTTGCAGAAATAGTTGAATTGAAACCATTAGTAGCTATAGCAATTTCTGCTTGTTCAGCAGGTAATAATACCCATTTGTCTTCTAAAGGAAGTGTTACACCTTCAGTAGCAAATTGAGCTGCTAGAGCAGGAGGTAAATTTTGAGTTTCTAAAAATGCTGCAAACCCTTCGTTTACTTCTCCAATTATTGATGCACTTGGCAACACTAATAAGTCGTCTGCATTAGCTTGTCTAGCTTGTCCATAAATAAGACCGAATAAAGTAGCGACATCTCCAGCTGCTTCTGCTGGAAGTCCAAATGATTGAACAAAAGCAGGAAAAGTTGGACTTGCATTTAATACGCCTGTGATTTGAGCAGATAAATTCATTAAACCTTCATCAAATACTACTACTGGACTTGCAGCTGTTTCAGAAAAAACAATTTGACGATCAGTTGCATTTGGAACGCCTTGACTTTCTAAATATGCAAATACTTGATTTAATTGACCGAAAACACCATTTAAAGTTGGGATTAATGGTCCAAAATCTTCGTTTGTTGGATCTAATGGTGCAAATGGTACAGTTGTAAAATATGGTATTGTAGTTACATCTGGAATATTAGCAACGACACCTTGAGCGCCTTGAGATGTCAATGTGCTTATTAATGTACCGTATGCAAAATCAAAAGTAGCTTGATCTGTTAATGATCCAGAAGCTCCTCCAGAGGTCGCATAACCTAGTACATCGTTATTACCAATCCATAATGAAAAGAATGTAGGCGTTTGATCCATTGCTAATTCTATAATTGATGCATCTGTATTTCCAGCGATTCTAATAGCGTATGGATTTGCAGCAGCAGGAAAATTCGCTAAGTTACCATAGCCATTTCCTAATAAGTGAAAACTCAATGCTCCAGGTACACCTAAATTATTAAAAGGTCCAGTTGGGTTATTTAATGCGAAATCTGTAGTTGGTACAGCTAAAGGATTTAAACTTTCTAAAGCTACAGGTCCTGCACCTCCAAATACTAGTCTTGGTTTAAAAAGTGTATCACCTGTCATAGGATTAACAACTACTTGTCCTCCAGCAATTAATCCACCATAATTGTCATTCATTAGTGGTTGCGTAAAAGCACCACCACCTAAAAGAGCGAATTTTTGAGACAACGTATTTGGAAAAGAGTTCTCTTGACCTGCTATAAATAATGCATTATCAGTATAACCAGCTGTTAAAGAATTTCCAAGTGACACGTATTTTGAAAAGTTTGCAGAGCCAGCAGACAATTCAGGAAGTACAACTTCTGGTTCTGTAATTTCATAATCTTCTTCATCGTTACAGGCTGTAAACCCGATAAGGACTGCAGAAAGTAATATATATTTTATAGTTTTCATTATTGTAATTTTTATAAGTTATTAATAGTCCATGATGCATAATACATAGATCCAATATTACCAGTACCAAATGCGGTGAAGTATTCGTCACCAGTTAAGTTAGTGGCACCAATTTTAAATTGTGATTTTAAACTAGGAATTCTATAATTAAGTTGCGCATCTAAAACATGAAACTCAGGTACTACACCATTTCCAAAAGTAGCTTCCCAGAAATAATCATCACTAAATCTATATGCAATATTAAATCCGAAGTTTTTAAATAAGTCTGTATTTCCAAAATTAGCTTTGAACTTATGCTCTGGAGTGTTAAAGTTGGTTGTGAAATTTGGAAACTTTTCTTGATCGAAATCTAGTTTAGCGTAAGTATAACTTCCACCTAAATCAAAATCTCCAAACACCTTTGTAGATACTCCAATAGCTGCACCATAAGAATTTACTTCAGCTTTAGCATTTGTATAAGCGCTGTAGCCTTGGAAATCACCATTAACGATTGCTAAGACTGATAATGAGCCATCACCTGCTGTACCGTAAAGTGGTGCAGCAACTCGCTCTTGAGAAATAAAATCTTTGTAACTGTTATAGTAAACGCTTAAATCAATAATAAATTTCTTGACTTTACCTCTATAACCTATTTCTGCAGAAGTTACTTGCTCTGGTTTTACCAAAGAAGAATTTGCAACCTCTAATACGTTAGGGTCTCCTGTAGCTGCAAAATTCTCTAATGAAGTTGCAGAATAAGAATTAGTGTAAGGAGCAGCACCAGTTTGATTAACAGTTGCTGGTTGTCCAAGCGCTTGACCTGCACCAGAAACAGCTAAATTTCTAGACCAACGATCTAGGTTGCTAGGCGCAGAACCTACTAAGAATCCTTGACCAGAATCTAATCCTATAAATAAATCTTGAGTGGTTGGATTTCTAAATCCTTTTTGAACAGAAGCTCTAATATTGTGATCTCTATTTACAGTTAAACCTGCAGAAATTCTTGGAGAAAGAAAGCCATCAAAAAATTCGGATTTATCATAACGTACAGATCCTGTTAACTTCAATTCCATATTCTCATTTAAGTCTAAGTTTTTTTGAATTTGAGTATACATACCAAATTCTGAATAATCAATTGGTCCATCTGTATCTGTGTAAATTGTACCACCAGAATTAAGACTGTACTTTCTATAAGATCCACCAACTTGAATTTCAGCAAAATCAATTAAGTGACTAAAGTTATAATTTGCATCTCCATGGTAATATTTAGAAGCATCTTGAAATTTAGAACCAGTTAATAGGTTAGGGTCGTTGACACTTTTATTAAATGCTGCATCATATTCTGGCGTTCCAGGTTCAAAACGACCTGTTTCTGCAGTAGCTCGACCAATGGCATGTGCTTGTTCATTTGTAGCTCCACCTAAGGTCGCTTGAACATAGGCACCAGTATATTCTCCAAAATAAGTAGCATGAGGTTTCCAATCATTTAAAATCTGAATTCCTGTAAATACCATGTCATAAGAATCTCCTGCATTATCTGCCACAACATATCCTCTTACAAAGAAATTATCATTTCTTACTTCTAATTTATGTTGTTCTTGGAAAAAACCATTAATATTATATCTATTTAAACCTTGGTAAATTGTAGTTCCAGTTCCCACTTTACCAACATATGAAATCTCTAAATTATTATCTTCAATTGGGCGATAGTATAATCCCCAATCTGCTTTTATACTTTCAGCATTATAATTGGTTAAATCACGCTCATTGTAACCTATTCTAGTAACTCTTTCTGAAGGAACTAGCGCATTTGCACCAGCTGGTAGTATACCTAAACCTTCAAGCGTTAATGCAACATCTTTTATGTTTGCTCCAACTTCATCACCATAGACGTTAACTCCATTGTAACTCAAGTTTGAAGCTCTAGTTCCTCCTTCTAAGTCTTTATCGACCTCACTAGTTGCTTGCCAATCTGTTCCTTGTAAGTAACCAAAATTCACTTTTGCAGCAAACTTATCACTGAATTTATAGGCCATTCTAATACCTATATCTGTATATTCATTATCTCCAGCTGCTTCCTGAGAAGTAATACCTCGTTTTAAGGAAACACTAATACCTTGATGATCAAAAGGGTTTTTACTTCGCATGAATAAAATACCATTAAAGGCATTTGCTCCGTAAAGTGCAGAAGATGCACCAGGAAGTAATTCAACACTTTGAACATCTGTTTCAACCATACCTACTAAATTTCCAATAGGGAAGTTTAATGCAGGTGTAGAGTTATCCATACCATCAACTAATTGCATGAATCTGTTATTAGCAAATGTTGCAAAACCTCTTGTGTTTACAGATTTAAATGTTAAACTGTTTGTATTGACATCAACACCCTTTAGGTTTTCTAAACCATCATAAAAATCTGCAGATGCAGTGTTTTTAATTTCTTTAAGACCAAATCGCTCGACTGTAACAGGAGATTCAAAAATACGTTCTGGAGTTCTAGAAGCAGAAATAACGACTTCATCAAGCGCACTACCTTCTGTCATTGTGATATCAACAGTTTGTGGATTTGTTGTTATTTCTTTTGTTACACTTTCAAAACCTACACTACTTACTTGGATAGAGAAAGGAGGTGCTTGGTTTACCACTAAAGTATAATTACCATCGAAATCTGAAATTGTACCTGTAGTTGTTCCAACAACAATGATATTTGCACCTGGTAATGGAATACCATTATTATCGATGACTTTACCTTTTACTGTTGTTGTTTGTGCAAAAGTTAGAGCACAGCAAAACAGCATCATAATCTTGAAAATTGTTTTCATTTTAGAGAATTAGTTAAATTTAGTAAAGCAATATAAATAATTTAATGACACTGAAATGAAAAAAAGCAAAAAAATTATGCGTGCATAGTAATTTTTAACAATAAATGAATGTATTTTTTGTGTGATTGATAAAAAAAAAAGCTGAAAATATGGATTTCACATTTTCAGCATTTTTTTTAACAAATATTAAGATTCAACTATTCTACCGTAACTGCTTTTGCAAGGTTTCGAGGTTGATCTACATTTTTTCCTAGCATAAGTGCTATATGATAAGATAAAAGTTGTAATGGTATTGTCGTTAACAAAGGTGTTAAAGATTCTATAGTTTCTGGAACTTCAATCACATGATCTGCTAAGTTTTTTACTTGCTCATCACCAACAGTAACGATACCAATAATTTTACCAGATCTTGATTTAATTTCTTGAATATTACTAACTACTTTTTCATAATGCCCTTTTTTAGTAGCGATTACAACAATAGGCATGTTTTCGTCAATCAAAGCAATAGGACCATGTTTCATTTCTGCAGCTGGATATCCTTCAGCATGAATATAAGAAATCTCTTTAAGCTTAAGTGCGCCTTCAAGGGCTACTGGGAAATTAAAACCTCTTCCAAGATATAAGAAATTCTTAGCATCTTTATAGATTGCTGCAATAGTTTTGACATAAGCGTCAGACTCTAATGCTTTTTTTACTTTCTCTGGAATTAACTCCAATTCGATTAAATGCATTCTAAAATCAGAACTTGAAATTGTTCCTTTAGCTCTTGCTAAACGAAGTGCAATTAATGTGAGTACAGTAATTTGGGTTGTGAATGCTTTTGTTGATGCAACTCCAATTTCTGGTCCAGCATGCGTATATGCACCTGCATGAGTTTCTCTAGCAATAGAAGAACCAACAACATTACAAACTCCAAAAACGAATGCGCCTTTAGATTTAGCAAGTTTTATAGCTGCAAGTGTATCTGCAGTTTCACCAGATTGAGAAATAGCTATAACTACATCACCTTCATTTATTATTGGGTTTCTATATCTAAACTCTGAAGCGTATTCAACTTCAACAGGAATACGAGCTAAGTCTTCAAAAATATATTCTGCTACTAAGCCAGCATGCCAAGATGTACCACACGCAACAATAATAATTCTATTAGCATTGAGGAATTTTTTCATATTATCTTCAATACCAGCCATTTTTATAATAGCTTCATTTGATAATAATCGTCCTCTAAAAGTATCTAAAATCGCACTTGGTTGTTCATAGATTTCTTTAAGCATAAAATGCTCATATCCACCTTTTTCAATTTGTTCAAGATTCAATTGAAGTTCTTGAATGTAAGGAGCAACTAGAGAGTCATCTTTTATTTTTCTAATTTTCACACCTTTATGACGACGTACAATTGCCATTTCTTCATCTTCTAAATAAATAGCATTTTTGGTGTATTCAATAAAAGGTGATGCGTCACTAGCTATGAAAAACTCATCTTCTCCAATTCCTATGGCAAGTGGGCTTCCTAGTCGAGCAACAACAATTTCGTTTGGTTTGTTTTTATCAAAAACAGCAATAGCATAAGCACCTACAACTTGATTTAATGCAATTTGTACAGCTTTACCTAACTTTGTGTTTTCTTTTTTCTTAACGTCTTCAATTAGATTGACAAGAACCTCAGTATCTGTGTCAGATTTAAAAGTATAACCTCGAGTAATTAATTCTTTCTTTAGAGACTCATAATTTTCTATAATACCATTATGAATGATTACTAAATCCCCAGAATTTGAATAATGTGGATGTGAATTAACATCATTTGGCACACCATGTGTTGCCCAACGTGTATGCCCAATTCCTAAAGTACCATTAGTAGTGATTTCTTTTTCAAGACGCTCTTCTAAATCTGCAACTTTACCTTTCGTTTTAGATAATTTAATATCAGTACCATCGTAAAGTGCAATTCCTGCACTATCATAACCTCTGTATTCTAAGCGTTTTAACCCTTTGAGAATTATTGGGTAAGCTTCTCTATGGCCAATATAGCCTACAATTCCACACATATAATTTTAGTTGTTTGGTTCTGTGAAAAATATTTCTAAATATAATTTTTTGTCTTGATCACTAGTGTTGTTACCATATAAAACAGTTCCTCTAGGTGATACAATAGAGCTTACAGGAACTTTATCCTCATCATCACTTGGATTGAGTAAATCATACTGAATGGAGCTACCTTCTAAGTTAACATTACCAGAAACTGCTAGACCGAGCTTAACATTAGTAGAATCTCTAAGGATTAGATTATTTAGATGTTCTGTTATTCTAATTTTGTACCTTATTCCTTCACCTGTTGCTTCATCATTTTCTCTTTCTAAAGGTACTAAATGAGAACTTATTGATAGTTCAGGATTGGTTGTATTTGTGTTGTCAAAGAAATAATCTGTTAATGCTACGTTATTATTCATATCATATAAGAAGACACGATTTGGTTCGTCTCCACTTGCATTAACTTCATCTTGTTTAACATAAAACACAAGATTGGCTTCATTGATTAGCTTTTTTGAGCTTACAAAGTTTCCATCATCATCAGTTTCTACAAATTCTTTTTTAAACAATTCAAAAGCATTGTCTGTTTGATTGTCTTCATCTAGGTCTTCACCATTAAAAAGTTTTATTTCTGCGATAGACCCTTGCCCACCTTTTAGATATAAATTAGCATCACCAGTAGTTTCATTACCACTTATTAGCGGGAAATCATTTGATATAAAGTTGACTCTATTACCTGTGAAACTAAACGTGAAAGTTGTTTGTACGCGATCTAAACCTTCAGTAAAAGGATCTCTAGTGTAATAAATAGTGATGTTTGCAGAACTAGATGCCATATTTAATAGCATCATTTTACCTTCTGTAGAAGTTGGCTCTGCCTTAAAATAAAGACCTCTGAAATAATTATTAAAATTATTAATATTACTTAATTCAGTCTCACCAGACATGTCAATTATCTTTTCTTGCCAATATGCATTGTCCTCAAATTTAATTCTTAAAGAAGGTGATATTCTATTTAATTCTTGTGTCTCTCCATCTTCATCTATTTCAGTTAAGATAATTTGATCAGCACTAGGATTAAAATTTAATATTTGATGTAATAAATTACCTTCTAATTGAGAACTACTTATCATATCTGAACCAGTTGTCATATCAGAATAATAATTTTGAGGTGTATTAATATCTGAAGCAGTAGGATCATAATCTCTTAAAAAGTAATTACTTTCATAAATTGATAAATTAATTGTGCCTAAACCAAATATGGAGTCTAATTCATATTGTGTAATTCCATCAGAATCAATTCCTGTTACAGTACTAAAATATGGAATTGTCATTACTACAGAGTCAATAACAGGTTCAACACCAAAGTCTGGGCCTTGTGCTCCAGCTCTAATTTGTGTTACTAAGCTTGCTGTAGTGCTACCATAACTAACGCTAGGATCTTTATAAATACCTAAAAGATTTATAGGTAAAGCATTTGTTTGAACAGGATCTAATGCTTTAGTATAGGCTATAACATCAAATAATCGTGCATTTGTATCAAAATGAGTAGCATTGGCATTATTGATAATATCTGAGTCGATATTCGCAAAATCTTTGTCACAGGCAATAAAGGAGATTAGCAAAACAAACAGTAATGCTAAGTGTCGCAGGGCAATTTTTATTTTTTTCATAAATCTATTTACTATTCTAAAACTCTAGTAGTGTAAAATTCGGTAAAATGGTCAGCAAAATCTTCAATTGGGAAATAATCCAAAACAGGTTTTTCAGAAGCATCTAAATACTCACTTAATTCTTTTGGCAATTCATTTGAGCCTTTAATTAGTGCATCAGAATTATCTATCGCAATTTTCATAAGATTATTGTATGTAGGTTTTTCTAAACCTTTAATCTTATCATCATCGATATTATCAAATTTCACTTTATTAATCATATTCTTATCTAACGTGCCTTCAAAGGTTTGATTGTATACAGAAGTCACAATTTTACTTTCGGTAAATAAAGGTTCGTTTTTGTAAAACTCTTTTAGGTATAAAGGCAATAAAGAGGCTAACCATCCATTAACATGAATAATATCTGGAGACCAGTTTAGTTTTTTTACTGTTTCAATGACACCTTTTGCAAAAAAGATTGCACGTTCGTCATTATCATTAAAAAGTTTTCCATCTTCATCAGTCAATGTTGCTTTTCTTTTAAAATACTCTTCGTTATCTATAAAGTATACTTGTATTCTTTCCTTCGGAATAGAAGCCACTTTAATGATTAATGGCATATCCAGGTCATTGATAACTAAATTAATACCAGATAAACGAATAACTTCATGAAGTTGGTGTCTTCTTTCATTTATGTTTCCATAACGAGGCATAAATATTCGTATTTGTCCTCCTTGTTTGTTTACCATTTTTGGAGCTTCAAATGACATTGAAGAAATCTCTGTTTCTGGTAAATATGGTACAACCTCAGATGACACATACAATATTCTCTTATCTTTCATAAATCTTTCGTTTTTGTAATTAAGTGTAAAAAACATGCAAAATTACAAAAATTTATGCAGATTGTCAGTAAAATATTAAGTTTGCACGCTGTTAAACTTTTGTTATTGTATGAGAATTTTTAAAAATAAAACAGACTTAATCGCTTATGTCGATACATTAAAGTCAGATAAAAAAACCATAGGTTTTGTGCCAACTATGGGTGCGTTACATGAAGGTCATGGCTCCTTAATTAGCAAAGGTTTGAGTGAAAATGATGTTATGGCTGTTAGTATTTTTGTAAATCCTACTCAGTTTGATAATCAAGAAGATCTTGTTAAATATCCAAGAACTTTGGATAGCGATGTTGAGTTGTTGACTACGATTTCCGAAGAAAAAATAATAGTTTATGCACCAACAGTAAATGATATTTATGGAGATAACGTAACATCTACGTCATTTTTTTATGATGGTTTAGAACATGAAATGGAAGGCCGTTTTAGACATGGTCATTTTGATGGTGTTGGTACAATTGTAAAGCGACTTTTTGAAATTGTAAGGCCTGATACCGCTTATTTTGGTGAAAAAGATTTTCAGCAATTAATGATTATCAAAAAATTGGTAGAAAAACACAATATACCTGTAAACATAATTGGTTGTAAAATACATAGGGCTAAAGATGGTTTGGCAATGAGTTCTCGTAATACAAGGTTAAAACCAGAATATCGAGAAGCTGCACCTTTCATATTTAAAACCATAAAAGCTGCTAAAGAAAAATTTGGCACAAAAAGTGCTAATTATGTCACAAAGTGGGTGACTCAACAATTTGCTAAACATGATTTATTAGACTTAGAATATTTTATTATAGCAGATATAAAAACCCTAAAAACAGTTAAACGAAAATCTAACAAAAAAGCATATAGAGCATTTATTGCAGTATATGCAGACGATATTAGACTTATAGATAATATCGCACTAAATTAATTATCTTTGCCTCATGCAAATTCAAGTTGTAAAATCTAAAATTCACCGTGTAAAAGTTACAGGTGCAGAGCTAAATTATATTGGTAGTATTACTATTGATGAGGATTTAATGGAAGCTGCAAATATTATTCAAGGTGAAAAAGTTCAAATTGTCAATAATGATAATGGAGAACGCCTAGAAACCTATTGTATTCCTGGTCCACGAAATAGTGGTGAAATCACTTTAAATGGAGCAGCTGCGCGAAAAGTAGCAGTTGGTGATACACTTATTTTAATTACATATGCGTTTATGGATATTGAAGACGCTAAAGTGTTTAAGCCTTCATTAGTTTTTCCTAATGAGGCTAACAACCTCTTAAATTAAGCTTTTGAACAAAAAGACTGGTAAAATCCTAAAAATAACACTCCCTTTATTGTTAGGAGTGGCATTGGTGTGGTATTCTTTGTCTAAAATTTCAGTGGAAGAGCTAATTACTTACTTCAAAAATGCCAATTATACTTATATATGTCTTGGTTTGTTTTTTGGACTTTTAAGCCATCTTTCTAGAGCTTATAGGTGGAAATTTATGATTGAACCATTGGGTTATACATTGAGATTTCCTAATAGTATCATGGCCGTTTTTGCTACGTATCTTGTTAATTATACGATACCACGAGCTGGAGAAATTACAAGAGCTACCATTTTAACAAATTATGAAGGAGTCCCTTTTGAAAAAGGTTTTGGCACAATTGTAGCAGAACGTATTGCAGATCTAGTGGTTATGTTAGGTATTATTACAGTCACTTTGTTTTTAGAATTTGATTTTATTTATCAGTTTTTTTCTGAAAGATTTGATCCTTATAAAATTATTTTAGGTGCTGTTGGACTTATTGTAATAGGATCTCTCTTTTTCTTATTTGTAAAAAAGAGTCAATCAAAAATCGCTGTTAAAGTGCGTTCTTTTGTTAATGGACTAGTTGAAGGCATTTTGAGTATTTTTAAAATGAAAAATAAATGGGCTTTTATTTTTCATACTCTATTTATTTGGGGAATGTATATTTTGATGTTTTATGTGACAACATGGGCAATTCCAGAAACGTCTAATCTGCCTTTAGCAGCTATATTAATTGGATTTATTTCTGCTAGTTTCAGTATCGCTGCAACAAATGGAGGTATAGGTTCTTATCCAGTAGCAGTATATGCAGCTTTTTCAATATTTGCCATTGCAAAAGAACCTAGTATAGCTTTTGGTTGGATTATGTGGTCATCCCAAACACTTATGATTATTGTGTTAGGTGGATTATCTTTAATTTACTTACCAATTTATAATAGAATTAAATAATTTTTTACCTTGCCTCAATTATTAAACCTTGCTTATCATGAATAAATTTATAGTATTAATTTGTTTTGGTTTCTTTTTCCAAATCGCAACTTCTCAAGTGATATATGAGACCATTGAATCCTCTAAACTTGGTGAAACAAGAGAGATTAAAATTCAATTACCAAGAAATTATGATCCTGAAGGTGATATTTCTTACCCATTAGTTGTTGTATTAGATGGTGATTATTTATTTGAACCTATGACTGGTAATGTAGATTATCACTCATATTGGGGAGATATGCCAAAATCAATTGTGATTGGTGTCAATCAGGCTAAAAAAAGAGATGAAGATTTATCTTTTAGTGATACAACGTATTTTCCGTCAGATGAAGGAGGCTCTCAGTTCTTCGAATTTATTGGTATGGAGCTTATACCTTATATAAATGATAATTATTTGACTTCAGATTTTAGAATCGTAGTAGGACATGATCAAAGTGCTAATTTTCTTAATTATTGGTTATTTAAAGACAAACCTTTATTTAGAGGTTATATAGCTTTTAGTCCAGATTTATCACCTGAGATGGTAAATCGTTTAAATGAAAAGCTCGCTATAACTACAGAAGATACATTTTACTATTTGGCTACAGCCGATAATGATGTCAAAGGTTTAAGAGAAGATATTTTAGCTTGTAATACTTTACTAAGCGCTATTGAAAATCCAAAGCTACATTACAGATTTGATGATTTTACAGATGCAGATCATTATTCTCTTGTAGGTTTAGGGATTCCTAAAGCTATTAACGAAATTTTTGGTCTATATAAACCTATTAACAAACAGGAATATGTTGAGAAAGTATTGACCTATGAAGAAGGTCCTTATGCTTATTTAATGAAAAAATACGAAGATATTGAGTTCTTCTACGGGTTTGAAAAGAAAGTAGTTGAAAATGATCTGAGAGCCATTTTAGCAGCAACAAAGAAAAAGGACGATATAGAGTCTATGAAAAGTTTATCTAAACTTGCGAGAAATGAATATCCTGAATCAATGATTAGTGCATACTACTCTGGGTTATATTATGAAATGGCAGGCAATGATAGAAAAGCTTTAGTTCAGTATCAATCTGGTTTGCTTTTAGAATCTTCTGAGTTTGTAAACAAGGATATGTTACTGGATAAAATCTATGACCTTCAGGAGAAATAGTTAATTAATTTGTGCATTTCGTCGAATAAATTAGTAGTTTAACTTATTTTAGGTATATTTACAGTCCCTAAATTAAAACCTACTTAAGATGAAGAAAGCCCTACTTTTTGTCTTCTCATTACTGTTTTATGTGCAATCTTTTGCGCAAGTTACCTATGAGAAATTTGAATCTCGAAAGTTAAATTCTACGAGAGAATTAAAAATTAAATTACCCGATAATTACGATCCAGAATCAGATTTAAAGCATCCTGTCATCATCGTTTTTGATGCTGAATATTTATTTGAACCTGTCGCAGGTCAAGTCAGCTATCAAACTTATTTTGATGAAATGCCAAAATCAATAATTGTTGGAGTTGTTCAAGGTGAAGAGCGTTTTTACGATAGTTATTATGATGAGGTTTCAGGGCTTCCATTTGAATCTGGTGACCGTTTCTATAAATTTATAGACCAAGAATTAATTCCTTATATAGATTCTCAATACAATACGAGTAAATTTAAGGTCGCAGTTGGTCATGATTTAATGGGAAACTTTATTAATTCATTTTTATTTCAAGACACTCCAGTTTTTCAAGCTTATATAAATCTAAGTCCAGATTTTAAAGGGACTATGAGTGAAAACGTGGCAACACGATTAGAGTGGTTAGAAAATGATGTGTTCTATTACATGGCAACAGCAGATAAAGATATAAAGCCAATAAGAGACAGAATTAGAAAAACAAATAACGATTTAAAAATATTAGATAATCAATACCTAACGTATTATTTTGATGACCTAGTAGGTGATTCTCATTACACATTGGTAAGTGGTGCTTTATCTAAAGCTTTAGATAGAATTTTTGAATTGTATAAACCTCTTGATGAAAAGGAATTAAGAGAAAAAGCACTTCCATATGAAGGTACATTAGATGATTATATTGTAGATCGTTATAAGCGTATTGATGATCTCTTCGGAATTTTTAAGCCTATTTCCGAAGAAGAATTACAACAATTAATTGCGATTGCAGATGAACGAGAAGACATAGAATCTGTCTACAAAATTGGAAAATTAGCCAATAAATTGAATCCAAACTCTTCTTTTGGAACTTACTATATGGCACTTCATGCCGAAAAATTAGGTAAAACAAAAAAGGCCGTAAAGTTATATGAGTCTGCTCTAGCTTTAGACGAAATGTCTCATATAAACAGAGAATTTATAATGGCTCACGTAGAGGGATTGAAATTCGTAGAAGATGATACCGAAACTGAAAATGAAGACGATGAAGAAAACTAAACTAAGCATTTACTCGACCGACTACTTTTTTGTCTACTTATTTAAAAAAATTAAAGGGTTTTTTACTTCAGGTTTTAGATCAAAACTTGTGGCACTAAAATTCTTTTCTATAATGAGTTTGTTCAAGGATATCAATTAAAAAATCTTAATTTAGCTGAAATTTTAACTGCGGAATCCTTTTTCCGAAGAAAGAAAGATGGCTAAACTTAAAACAACATTTTTTTGTCAAAATTGTGGCACTCAGTATTCTAAATGGCAAGGTCAATGTACCGCTTGTAAAGAATGGAATACAATTACTGAAGAGGTCATCCAAAAACCTGAAAAAAGTGATTGGAAAACACCAGCTAATACCTCAAAAAGAGCTTCAAAACCACTTTTGATAAATGAGATAGATACCTCAAAAGAAGCCAGATTAAATACGATGGACGAAGAGTTTAATCGTGTGCTTGGAGGCGGTTTGGTGCCTGGTTCACTAACGCTTTTAGGTGGAGAACCTGGAATAGGAAAAAGTACATTATTACTTCAAATCTCATTAAAATTACCGTACAAAACTTTATACGTTTCTGGAGAAGAGAGTCAAAAGCAAATAAAAATGCGTGCTGAGCGTATTGATCCAAGTGCAAATCATTGTTATATTTTAACAGAAACTAAAACTCAAAATATATTTAAACAAATAGAATCATTACAACCAGATATTGTGGTCATAGATTCTATTCAAACTCTACATAGTGATTATATTGAGTCCTCTTCAGGAAGTATTTCTCAAATAAAAGAATGCACAACAGAGCTCATTAAATTTGCGAAAGAAACTGCTACACCAGTGATTCTAATTGGTCATATTACAAAAGATGGAAACATTGCAGGACCAAAAATATTAGAACATATGGTCGATACGGTTTTACAGTTTGAAGGTGATCGTAATCATGTGTTTAGAATTCTAAGAGCCAATAAAAACCGCTTTGGATCTACTAATGAATTAGGTATTTACGAAATGCAAGGTTCAGGATTACGTGAAGTTTCTAACCCTTCAGAAATTTTAATCTCACAAAAAGACGAGGACTTATCTGGTAATGCAATTGCTGCTACTTTAGAAGGCATGCGTCCTTTAATGATAGAAGTTCAAGCGTTGGTTAGTACTGCAGTTTATGGAACACCTCAAAGAAGTGCTACTGGTTTCAATGCAAAACGACTTAATATGTTATTAGCTGTTTTAGAAAAACGTGCAGGTTTTAGGTTAGGAGCAAAGGATGTGTTTTTAAATATTACTGGAGGAATTACTGTTGATGATCCAGCTATAGATTTGGCTGTTGTAGCAGCAATTTTATCTTCAAATGAAGATGTCGCATTGCAAAAAGATTTTTGTTTCGCTGCAGAAATTGGCCTTTCTGGAGAGGTGCGTCCAGTTCAACGCGTAGAACAACGCATCATAGAAGCCGAAAAGTTAGGCTTTTCAACCATTTTTGTATCTAAATACAATAAAATTTCTTTGAAACCATCAGCAATTAGGATACAATTAATTTCTAAGATTGAGGATGTTGTAGATTTGATAATTTAATTAATAAATCAGACCTTTAAATAGGTGAATGTGCATTTGCCAAATGAAACATGCGTTTTCACCTAAATTCTTGTAGGTATTCTTGAAAAGTATTTTTTTTTTCACACTACTTTTAAAAACTCTTTCAGGAGTTCCTAGATCTACTGCTGTACTAAGTGGAGGTTCAGATTATTGGTTAAGTGATAGAGTCGTAGAAAATGGTGATGCCAGTTAATTAGCCTTTTTTTGTCATATTTTTAATATAACTATTTCTAATTTACCGTGTATTCTAGCGTCTTTATGAGCGTTTTATTTATAGCAAATGACAATTCAACTGATTTCCTAAACATTTCATCTAATATACACATTGTCTAATGTTTATACTTGTAACTAATGCGTAATATTGTACTTAATATGTGATGAATTACTTAATTGTAATTTGTAATATATTAAATAGATGTCCCTCTTAAAATCTACTTGGCTAATAAACTGGTCATCAAAATTAACCATTGTAATATGAAGCGAAAATTACTACATATAGTATTTTTTCTAATACTTTTTTCTATTCCCCAATTTTCTTTTACTCAAGATACAGATGGTGATACTGTTGTTGATTCTATGGATGAAGATTCAGACAATGATGGCATTTTGGATAGTATTGAAAAAGGTAATTCTATTGTGACTACAAATGAATGTGGTAGCGAAGAAAATTTTGATTTCAGTAATTTACCTACTGAAATTGTAGGTGATAATAATATTTATACATTATTAGATGGTGAGGTATTTAGATTTGCTAATATAGCACCAGGAATAGACGGTCTATTAACAATAAACTCTAGAGTAAATGCTACTTGTCCTTTATTAGATGACAATTCATCCCAAGTTGAATACCTAAAACCAGGCGTAACATGTGGGTCTTTAACAACAGGACAAGAAGGGTATATTGAATTTAATCTAGAATTTGTAACTGCAAGTACAACGACACCTATAGTTATACCAGAATTTTTTGTGAATCTTAATGATATTGATGGAGATAACCAAAAAGCTGAGGTTATTAAAATTCCAGTACCTTATAGTTATGTTATTGATAATCCAACAGATGTCACTATAACTCAAGAAGATGATTTTTTAATAGCAACCTCAGGAACTACCAATTATCAAGGAACATCAAACGCATATTCTACGATTAATGTAAAAGCGCGCTATTTTAATAAATCAAATTTGACTTTTCAAATGGGAATTTTAGCTAGGGCAAACATAAATAACCTAGTAAGATATTTCAGTTTAGAATTTTCTTGTGTCAATAATTTTTCAGATCCTCAAATTTCTTTCAGTGACGCAGATAATGATGGGATTTCAAACTACAGAGACATAGATAGTGATAATGATGGTATTCCAGATAACGTAGAAGCTCAATCAACTGTTGGTTATGTTCAGCCTTCTGGAACTTTTTCAAGTTCAGGAGTTGATTCTAATTACACTGGAGGTTTGACTCCTGTAGATACAGATGGTGATGGGATTCCAGATTTTCTAGATTCAGATTCAGATAATGATGGCACACCAGATATTTTAGAAAACGGATTAGCAAATACCGTTTCTGGAAATGATGATGATAATGATGGTTTAGATAATAATTTCGAAACTGGAAGTCCAAATGATCCTGTTTTCGATGTTAATGAAAGTATTAATAATCCTTCAATCCAATTGCCAGATGCAGATACTGATGTATTAACTGGAGGAGATGTTGACTATCGCGATTTATTTGATGTAAATCCATCACCAACTGCAGAATTAGATTTTGATGGCATAGATGATTATCTAACCGTTGATGGTTTTGTTGATGATTTAGATCAAGTTACAATAATGGCTTGGGTCAAAATAGATAATACAGCTTCTGGCACTATGACTATCGCTGGAGAAGATCAAAGTTGTAGATTGTATATAGACAATGGTAATACAATTGGGTTCTTAACAAAAACAGAAGGAAATACCACACGTTCGGTTATCAGTCCTGCAATAAGTAAAAATGAATGGCATCACGTTAGTGGAGTATTTTCTTCTATAACTGGACTCAATGAGTTATACATTGATGGCGAGTTAGTAGGCTTTAATGTAGGTCCAATAGGTGTAAATATTGAGGTGACGTCAGATAGTAATGGTGCTTTTGAAATTGGACGACGTTCAAGTAATGTAAGTAATAAAGAGTATTTTAAGGGTGAGTTAGATGAAGTAAGAGTTTTTAATAAAGCGCTATCTGCTCCTCAAATTCAGCAAATGGTTTTTCAAGAGATTTTTGAATTCTCCGGAAATGTTAGAGGTACATTAATCGATAAAGATATTATAGATTATTCTAATTCAAACAACGTTTTATGGTCAAACCTTTTAGCGTATTATCCTATGTCTGAAGTTAGAGGAAACAATCTAAATGATTATTCACAATACGGAAGAACGCTTAAAGTGACCAATATCTCATCAATTCAAGCACAAACTGCACCAATGCCTTTTCAAACCAATGCTAATGGAGATTGGAGTACTCAAAATACATGGTTACATGGTGATATTTGGGATATTGAAAATGCAGTGACGAATAAAGATTGGAGTATCGTACACATTAAAAATTTAGTAACATCTACGAATTCACATACTCATTTAGGGTTGTTCATAGACTCAAATCAGAAATTGACTATTAATGGAGACCATAAAGTTGATAATACATGGTATCTAGAACTTAATGGAACTTTAGATTTACAAGCCGACTCGCAATTAATTCAAGGTGCTCATAGTGATTTAGTAACGTCTTCTCTTGGTAAAATATTGAGACGACAAGAAGGGAACTCAAGCGTCTATTGGTATAATTATTGGGCTTCTCCTGTTGGAGCAACAAATGCTACAACATGGTCTGATAATAACTCAATTTTGAACAATGCTAACAATACCAACTATAAATTAAACATGCTCAAAAAAGGAGACGGTAACAACGTACAGTTTACTACTGCTCATGATGAAGTTGGCAAAGTAAGCACACGATGGACGTACCACTACCAAAATGGAGTAACTTATAATGATTATGTTTCTATAGATGACGATACCAATGTACAACCTGGAGTAGGTTACACACAAAAAGGAACTGGAAACTCTGGTAGCGAGCAACAATATATTTTTGAAGGAAAGCCAAATAATGGTACTATTCTAGTTAATGCTATAGATACAGGTGGTAATGGATCAGTGCCATCAATATCTAGAACAGATTATTTATTAGGTAACCCTTACCCATCAGCAATAGATATCCATAAATTTATTTTAGATAATAGTGCTGTACTTGGTGGTGGTGGAGCAATTCAATTATGGCAACAATGGAGTGGGAACTCACACTATTTAGACGACTATAATGGTGGTTATGCGACTGTAAACCTAAGTGGTTCTGTTAGAGCATCACAATTTGTAGGATTAGATGGTGGAAACAGTGGAGGAGAAGAAGGTACAAAATTACCTACAAGATATCTTCCGGTTGGTCAAGGTTTTAATGCCGAAATTGCAAACACAGGAAACATTGTCTTTAAAAATAGTCAACGTGTCTTTGTCAAGGAAGCAGATGCAGATAATTTGGATTCAGACTTAGGTTCAGCATTTTTAAGATCTAGCGAGACACCTGAAATCGGTTCAATTTCCGAAGAAAAAGTAATGCAGAAAATACGTTTAGAGTTTAATTCTGTTGACGGTCCAGCTGCAAGACGTGAAGTATTATTAGCGTTTAGTGATTTCACAACAGATCAGTTTGACTATGGTTACGAAGCCGAAAATTCTGGAGTTGGTAATGATGATATGAGTCTTATATTGGAGGATAAACTAATGCTTATTCAAGCGTATGCTGCAATTGCAGATGATAAGGTTGTTCCATTATCAATTAAAACCTCAGGTGACTATAATTACACAATAAAAATTACAGACCTTAAGAATTTTGATGACGATCTAGCCATCTATTTAAAAGATAATTTTACTGGAGAAACTTTTGAATTGACAAACAATCAGGCCTATGAGTTTTCTTCGGAAAGTGGAACATTCAACACTAGGTTTGAAATTGTATTTCAAGCAGGAGAAGCTTTATCTACAGTAGATGAAAATTATCAATACAATTTGATTTACTTTAATACAGATACTAATAAATTATATGTAAAAGGGCTTCAAAAAAATGTGCAGCATGTACAGATAATAAATATGCTAGGGCAAACGGTTCAAGAATTTAAGGATGTTGATTATCAAGATTTAAATAATGGTTTACAACTCTCTAAATTAAGTTCAGGAACATATGTTGCCTATTTTAAAACCGAAAATGGTATAAAAACTAAAAAGATTCTAGCGCAATAATTTCTAGATAAAATTATAATTAAAACCTATTCTGTTTTAACAGAGTAGGTTTTTTTTTGAAAACCATTTTATTAACTTCGTGATATGAGAAAAATAATAGCAACACTAGTACTAACATTGATTTTGTTTTCCTGCGGAACGAAAGCTACAGCCAAGAAAGAATCGACAAATTCTGGTGAAGTAGAAGAGATGTTAACCTATTCTTCCAATATCATTGGAAATAAAACCTTGGTTCAGAAAAAATTTAAAGGCGCATTAACAGATGAAAAAAGTTTTGAAGATGTTGGTACTTTTGAATATACTACGTATTATGATGCCAAGAAAAAGCAACTTGTTCTAATCGAAAATCTTGAAATCACAGAAAAAAAAGTGTTAGAGAATTACTATTACAAAAATGACGAACTCTACTATATTGCAATTTGGGATCCATATATGGGAAAATCAAAAATTGGAGACACAATAAAGATGAAAATGATTTTGCCAAATGATAAAGCTAAAGATTCAGAAAAAACCAAGATTTATTTTAATAAAGCTAAAATCTTTAAAGACGCTTTTTATAAAAATCTATAAAAATGAAAAGATTTCTATTTCTGGCAATATTAATGATATCAACAATCGTTTTTGCTGAAAACTCTTCTACAGCCGAAGCGACTTTTGATGCTTATGAAGAAGCAACCATTCATTTTCATGATGGAACATCAATTAGAGGTTTTGGCAAAATAACCTATAACTCTTCTATTAAGTTTAAAACTACCGAAGACGGTGAGCCAGACACTTGGACAGAATTGATGTTAAAAGGAATTACCTTACACAGAGAATTAGATGATATCGATTTTTTATATGTCAATGTTAAAAATCGATCAATGATGCAACTTTTGGAAGTAATAGAATTAGGTGAAATCTCAATATTTGTCAACGTTAGCCCATCGACGCAATCAACAAGTACCACATTTAATAATTCGACAGGTCTTTTAAATAGTACTACTACTTTTCAAAATCCTAATTATGAGTTCTTTTTAAAAAAGGATAATGAATCGGAAGCTATTAGACTATTTGGAATAATTAATTTTAGAAAAAAAGCGATTGAGTTTTTCAAAAACTGCCCTCAAATAGTTGATCGACTCAATGAAAGAAAATATAAAAGAGGACACATTATAGAAATGGTCTACTATTACAATGATTATTGCGCAGCTCTTGATTAAGGGAAATGAAAATAGTTCTATTAATCCTAAAATTTATGTGACTTTTTAGTTTTTTTTGTGTCTTAATAGTAGAACACAAATAGTCACACCTAAAATGAAAAACACAAAAAGAATTTTATTATTAATTGCACTTCTAATAGCATTTAAAATGATATTCTTTTAATTGATTTAAAACGATAGAATGACACAAATTAAATCTATCATTTTAATCCATATTTTGTTGTTCACTACGCATTGCCTTTTTTGCCCTAAATAACCTCAATAATTTTACTAAAATTCCTTAATTTCGCGACTCGACTAGAATATAGATATCATGAGCGCGAAATTTCCTGAATATAAAGGACTTGACTTACCAAAAGTTGCAGAAGACATTCTCAACTACTGGGAAGAAAACAACATATTTGAAAAAAGTATTTCCACAAGAGAAGGTAGTGAGCCTTACGTCTTTTTTGAAGGACCACCTTCAGCAAATGGATTACCTGGAGTACACCACGTTTTAGCGCGTGCTATTAAAGATATTTTCCCAAGATATAAAACCATGAAAGGGTTCCAAGTAAAGCGTAAAGCTGGTTGGGATACTCATGGCTTACCTATTGAACTTGGAGTCGAAAAAGAATTAGGAATTACTAAAGAAGATATTGGTAAAACGATCTCTGTAGAAGACTACAATGCAGCTTGTCGTAAAGCTGTTATGCGATATACAGACGTTTGGAACGACCTCACACAAAAAATGGGCTATTGGGTAAATATGGATGATCCATACATTACCTACGATCCAAAATACATGGAAAGTGTTTGGTGGTTGCTTAAAGAAATCTATAACAAAAGCTTACTTTACAAAGGGTACACCATACAACCGTATTCTCCAAAAGCAGGTACAGGTTTAAGTTCTCATGAGCTTAATCAACCAGGAACCTATCAAGATGTTACAGATACAACAGTTGTTGCGCAGTTTAAAGCCAATGCAGATTCTCTACCAGACTTTTTACAAAACGAAGGTGATATCTATTTCTTAGCTTGGACGACAACACCTTGGACACTTCCAAGTAATACAGCATTAACTGTTGGACCAAAAATTGATTATGTATTGGTAGAAACTTATAACCAATATACATTTCAACCAATGAATGTGGTATTAGCTAAGAAATTAGTCAATTATCAATTCTCCGGAAAGTTTAACTTAGTAGAAGATAAATCTGCTTTATTAGACTATAAGTCTAGCGACAAGAAAATCCCATATTATGTCGTAAAAGAATTTGTAGGTAAAGATTTAGTAGGCATCACTTACGAACAATTATTACCATATGCACTTCCTAATGATAATCCTGAAAATGCATTCAGAATCATTACAGGAGATTTCGTAACCACAGAAGATGGTACAGGAATCGTTCATACAGCACCAACTTTTGGAGCCGATGATGCATTAGTTGCCAAACAAGCAACACCAGAAATTCCGCCATTATTAGTAAAAGATGAAAACGATAATTTAGTGCCTCTTGTAGATTTACAAGGTCGTTTTAGACCAGAAATGGCTGAGTTTGCTGGCAAGTACGTAAAAAACGAATATTACAATGATGGTGAAGCTCCAGAACGTTCAATAGATGTTGAGCTTGCTATTAAATTAAAAGAAGAAAATAAAGCCTTTAAGGTTGAAAAATATAAACACAGTTACCCAAATTGCTGGAGAACTGATAAGCCAATTTTATACTATCCGTTAGATTCATGGTTCATTAAAGTGACCGATGTTAAGGAACGTATGGTAGAATTAAATAATACGATTAATTGGAAACCAAAATCTACTGGTACTGGTCGCTTCGGAAATTGGCTAGCAAACGCTAACGATTGGAATTTATCAAGATCTAGGTATTGGGGAATTCCGTTACCAATATGGAGAACAGAAGATGGTACAGAAGAAATCTGTATTGGTTCAGTTGGAGAATTGAAATCAGAAATGGCAAAAGCAGTGTCTGCTGGAGTGCTAGCTAAAGATATTTTTGACGATTTTGAAGTTGGCAACTTTTCCGAAGAAAACTATGCTAAAATAGATTTACATAAAAATATCGTCGATGAAATTGTGTTGGTGTCTCCAAAAGGTCAACCAATGAAACGCGAAAGTGATTTAATTGATGTATGGTTTGATTCTGGATCTATGCCTTATGCACAATGGCATTATCCGTTTGAAAATAAAGAATTAATTGACGATCATAAAGCATATCCTGCCGATTTTATTGCAGAAGGTGTTGATCAAACTCGTGGTTGGTTTTATACATTGCATGCCATTGCAACAATGGTATTTGATTCCGTAGCCTATAAAAATGTAGTGTCTAACGGATTGGTATTAGATAAAAACGGACAAAAAATGTCCAAGCGTCTTGGTAATGCTACAGATCCATTTACAACTTTAGATGCTTATGGAGCAGATGCCACGCGTTGGTACATGATTATGAACGCAAATCCTTGGGACAATTTAAAGTTTGATCTCGAAGGGATTGAAGAGGTGAAACGTAAATTCTTCGGAACATTATATAACACCTATTCATTCTTTACATTGTATACCAATTTGGATAAATTCACATACAGTGAAGCAGATATTCCTTTAGCCGAACGTCCAGAAATTGACCGTTGGGTATTATCTGAATTACATACGTTGATTCAAAAGGTAGATGATTATTATGCTGAATATGAGCCAACAAAAGCTGCGCGAGCAATTTCAGAATTTACTCAAGATTATTTGAGTAATTGGTATGTGCGTTTGAGTAGAAGGCGTTTTTGGAAAGGCGATTATGAGACTGATAAAATTTCAGCATATCAAACCTTATACACCTGTATGGAAACGATTGCTAAGTTAGGAGCACCTATTGCGCCTTTCTTTATGGATCGTTTGTATTTGGATTTAAATTCTGTGTCGCATAAAGAAGCTTTTGAAAGTGTGCATTTAGCAGATTTTCCAAAATTTGATGCGTCATATGTCGATAAGAGCTTAGAACGTAAAATGGAAGCTGCCCAAACAATTTCTTCATTAGTATTATCGTTAAGAGCTAAGGAGAAGATAAAAGTGCGTCAACCATTGCAAAAAATCATGATTCCTATTGATTCTAAAGAACAAAAGGATGAGATTATGGCTGTTGCAGATTTGATAAAATCTGAAGTTAATGTCAAAGCTGTTGAGGTTTTAGAAGATGCAAGTGATATATTGGTAAAACAAATAAAGCCTAACTTTAAAGTGTTAGGACCTCGTTTTGGACAAGACATGAAGGCTGTTGCTCAGGCAATTAACGGTTTTACAGCTGATGATATTAAAAAAATCGAACAAAACGGTGTTTTAGACGTTGAAATAAACGGAAAAAGTATTACATTAGAACTGTCAGATGTAGAGATTACATCAAAAGATATTGAAGGTTGGCTCGTAGCAAGTTCTGGAGCTTTAACAGTAGCTTTAGATGTAACATTAACAGAAGAATTAAAGAAAGAAGGAATCGCAAGAGAGCTCGTAAATAGAATTCAAAACTTGCGAAAAGATTCTGGATTTGAATTGACTGATAGAATTAGTGTTCAATTTCAAAAAGATGCTCAAATTGAAGATGCAATTGAGACAAATTTAGAATATATAAAGACAGAAACTTTAACCAATAAGTTAGAGATTATAGAAACCTTAAATAGTGGTATAGAAATTGCTTTTGATGACGTAAATACCAAATTATTTATCCAAAAATTATAAAATTATGGCAAACGATAACACAGTAAGATATTCAGATAAGGAATTAGAAGAATTTAAAGTACTTATTTTAGACAAAATAGAAAAAGCAAAGCACGATTTAGATCTTATTAAAAGTGCTTATATGAATGATGGTAACAATGGTACAGATGATACTTCACCAACGTTCAAAGCTTTTGATGAAGGTAGTGCTGTAATGAGTAAAGAGTCTAATTCTCAATTAGCAATTAGACAAGAGAAATTTATTAGAGATCTTAAAAATGCCTTAATTCGTATTGAGAATAAGAGCTATGGTGTTTGTAGAGTGACAGGTAAACTCATAAATAAAAAGCGTTTAGAATTAGTGCCTCACGCAACTTTGAGTATCGAAGCTAAAAATATGCAGTAGTATTATTTCTTCGGAAATATGATTATATAACACAAAAACGTCTTAATAAATAAGGCGTTTTTGTGTTTTATAATGTAAACTTTTAATTCATATTTTTAACCTTATTTTTGTCTTGTCTAAATAATCACGATGTCTTTAAAAAAAGCTACAATTTTAATAATACTCATTTTACTTATTGATCAAATAAGTAAATTCTACATCAAAACACATTTTGCTTTAAATGATAAAACTATCGTTTTTGATTGGTTTCATATTGCCTTTGTAGAAAATGATGGAATGGCTTGGGGAACAAAAATTAGTGATTTTGTGTCTTTTATCTCAGATAGAACAGCAAAAGTTTGCTTAACTGTTTTTAGAATTTTAGCCGTATTTGGAATTGGATATTGGTTGAAAAAATCAATAATTGATAACAGTTCTAAGACTTTGATTTTTGCTATTTCATTAATATTAGCTGGTGCTTTAGGTAATATTATAGATTCTGTTTTCTACGGAATAATATTTGATTCAAGTTCTGGACAAGTCGCTACTTTTCTGCCAGAACAAGGTTATGATACACTACTTCACGGTAGTGTTGTAGATATGTTACATTTTCCAATATGGAAAGGAGAATTACCTAATTGGTTGCCGTTTTTTGGAGGTAAATCATTTAGCTTTTTTGATCCTGTGTTTAATATAGCTGATATGGCAATAAGTACTGGTATTGGGATTTTGATATTCTTTAATAAAAGAGCGTTTAAAGATCGCTTACAAACTGTAGATTCAGAAATTTAAAAATTATTTAAAATATGAAAAAAGCTGTATTAACCTTAATCGCTGGTGTTATTCTGCAATTGTCTTCGGCTCAAATTAAAGTGAAAACGTATAACAAACCTATAGAAAATGGGTATGAATATTTTGCTGATAATCTAGAAAATTGTCCAGTATCTATTCGTGTAAAATTTGAACTAAGAAATTTAAAATCATCAAACGGAAACAATCAAGTATTTTTGTTACCTGCTAATTCTAAAGGGAATAAACTCACTACTTTAAAAGTTATTAAGAAAGGAAAATATGGCTTCAATTCTAATACGAGGTACAATTATGGTGATCATAACTTAAAAGTATATGATAATGATTTTGAATATATTTTACCTTTTCAAAATGAAAATACGTTTAAATTATCTCAAGGCTATAATGGTGAGTTTTCACACCAAAATGAAAATGCGTTGGACTTTACAATGCCAATAGGAACAAATGTTGTTGCGGCAAGAGCAGGTGTAGTCGTAAAGGTTGTTGAAAATAATACTAGAAATTGTCCAAAAGAAGAATGTCAAAAATTTAATAATTTAGTATTAATTTATCACGATGACGGTACTTTTGCTGAGTACGTTCACTTAAAGCAAAATAGTGTAAAAGTCAAAATTGGTGATACAGTAAAACAAAATCAAATTATAGGTCAAAGTGGTAATACAGGATGGTCTTCAGGACCACATTTGCATCTTGTAATATTTATTCAAACTTTAGACGGTAGGAATACCTTAAAAACAAAATTTAAGATTGACGATGGTACACAACCTAAGTTTTTAATTGAAGGAGAAAAATACACTAGAAATTATAATTAATAATAATTCATTTAAGTAGTTAAGCAGTCCTAGAAAAAACAGCTTCTAACTCATCAATTTTAACAGGTTTTACTAAGTAATTTTCTACACTAGATAACGATTTTGCTTTATCTATATCTGTGATATTGATAGAAGAACTTACAACATAAAGTGTAATTCTCTTTTTAAATTTATTTTGAATTTTTGTAAAACGTTCAATAAATTCCCAACCATCCATTATTGGCATATTAATATCTAATAAAATGATTTCTGGGATACCACTTTGTTCTATGTTTTGGAGTATCGTTTCAAAATAATCAATACCATCTTTCCCATCTTTAAATACGAGTAGGTTGTCACAGAGTTTTTTAGTTTCTATGATTTTTTTTACTAAGGTCACATAGATACTATCATCATCTATAATGCACGCCATTTTTATTTTTTGTTCCATTATACTAAAATTTTATAGTAAATATAGTTCCTTTATTAACTTCACTATCAACTGTAATTTGACCATTGAGAGCTTCTATTTGATTCTTTGTTATAAACAATCCAATCCCAACTGCGTCCTCATTATAATGAAAGGTTTTATACATTCCAAATAGTTTATCTCCAAACTTTTCCATGTCAATTCCTACACCATTATCACTAATTTCTAAAATAACACGATCGTCATTTCTAAAATCTAAAGACGTTTTAAAACTAATAATTGGATCGCGATCTGGATGCTTATACTTAATAGCATTCGTCAAAATATTAAGTATGATACTTTCCATATAAGCAGGAACGTATGATACTATATCTCCAGCTTCAAAATTTGAAGTAATTGTGGCATTGTTAGTAAAAATAATTTGACTTATTGATGTGCATACTTGATTTAATGTAGCTTCAATACTAACGTTTTCTTTATGTTGGTCACAATTAGTTTGAATGGTAACAACTTCATTTAAATGGGAAATAGTTGTATTAAGACTTGTTGAAACATCTTTTATAGTATCTAATAATTCTAATTTTTCATTAGGATCATCTAAGCTTTGAATAAATAGTACAATCAATTCTAAATTGCTACTGTGTGATCTTAAGTTATGCGAGACAATATGTGCAAAATTAAATAATCTTGAATTTTGAGAAGCAATAATTTCTGAAGTTCGTTTTAAATTTATCTCCTTCATTTTTACTTCATCAATATCTTGAAAAATACCACGCATACCAATAATCTCCTTATTATCGTTAAATACAGGTTTTCCAATTGCTCTAGCCCAAAATTTCTTATTTGTAGATTTTACCATTAAAATTTCAAGGTCAAATGGTGTTCCAGAGATGGCACAATTAAAAAAGGCGTCTGAAGCTATGGATTGATGTTCTTCAGCATATAGCTTTTGTGCCATACGTAAAGTTGGAATAAAATCTGAAGGGTAATCCAAGATTTTTCTTGTAATCTGATCCCAATAGCTTGACTTGTTTTCAAAATCGATATACCAACTCCCTGTTGAGGTTATTGCTGCAGTTTCTTGAAAATAATAATCGTTTTTTACCTTGTCGTGGGTTTTAAGTTTTGCTTTAAAAAAGTAAATAGCCTGTGAGCCTTTTTTTAAATTAACATCTAGCTCTTCCTTTGTTTTACATACAAACTCATCATACTCTCCTTTACTATTTAAAAGAAGTATGTTTTGTTTAAAATGCACATTGTGTCTAACAAGATTGTAAAAGTGATCTTTAAATAAAAACTTATTTTTTTTATGTATAATATGGTTTAAAAAGAAATCCAGATTAGTCTCTAAATGAGAGATGTCATAACCAAGTTCTGTTATGAATGATTGTGACCAAAAACAGGTATTATTGTATAACTCCCAATAGCTAATTTTGCTGTTAGGAATTACATATTTTTGTATGATTGATTCTGACATTTTTAGTAGGTTAAATGCAATTTCTAATTTTTAGGGCTTGTATTAAGTATGCAATATACTAAAAAATTACAGTTAATCTAATTTATTGGTATTTTGTCGATTTTTATTTTCTTCGGAAATCGTATATTTTGTCTGGAGTTACGCAGTAGTCTAATGTAACGTCGAATTCGTTTGTGTCAGAAATTTCTTCAATTTCTTCGTAGAATGATAAGCCAATCTTTAAAGTCTTAGATTGACATCTGGATAAAAATGTATCATAAAACCCTTCACCATAACCAACTCTATGTCCAGTTTTGTCAAAAGCTAATAACGGGATGAAAACAACTTCAATATGTTCTGTAGCAATTGGTATTCCTCCAATAGGTTCAGGAATATTCCACTCGTTTTTTTTGATTTTTGTGTTGTCGGTTAGTAAGACATGTGTCATTTCTCGTGTAGAAAAATCACTTTTTGAGATGATAATGTTTTTGTCTTTTCCGGAGAGAATATTTAAGATGTAATCAGTATTAACTTCTTTATGTTCTATAATAGATAAAAAGATATGATAGAATTCGTAATCCCAAATTGGTAGACCTAATAATAGATTAGCGATTTTTAAGCTTAAATCTTCTACTTGATCTTGAGAAAGAGATTTCCGGAGTGATTTATAATGTTTTCGTATTTCAGCTTTTATCATCTTTTAAACCTATTGAAATATGAAAAATAGCATCACCTTGATAAATAATAGGAGATTCGTTGACATTAAAAATATATCCAGCATTAGGCGCTTTTACAAAATGATTGAAACTTCCATAAGGATCTGTAATATTACCTAAAACATCATCTTTTTCTACATAAGAATTTATGACGACAGTTGGTTTAAACATCCCAGAAAACTTAGCTCTCAACCATTTACTGTCTTCGATAATTATTGCTTCAGTTTTAGGTTTAGATACTTTAAATTTAGAAGTTAGCATTCCCAAATGATGCAAAACACGTTTAGCACCATTTACTCCAGTATTTGTTATTGTATCGTGAATATTAAAGGATTTTCCACCTTCAAACAAAAGCATTGGCACACCAGCTTTACTACAAGCGTTTCTAAATGATTTATTTAAATTTTGCGAATAATAGATAAAAGGTGCTCCAAAAACATGTGCTAACTCTTTAAGATTTGGATCTTCTTTTGTAATTCGAATTTGTGCTGCATTAAAACGACCAGCTCCACCTGTGTGAAAATCCATTGCAAAATCAACATGAGGTACCAATTCTTTCATTACAAAATGTGCAACTCTACTTGCTAGAGATCCATTGGCACTTCCTGGGAACACACGATTAAGATCTCTTCCATCAGGAAATAAACGATCCATGTTTAAGAACCCAAAAACATTAATTACAGGAACACAAATCGTAGTTCCAATTTTGGGTTTATTAATGCCTTTAGCAATAATTTGTCTTACAATTTCAACACCATTAATTTCATCACCATGAATACCAGCAGTAATTAAAACGGTTGGACCAGATTTTCTAGAGCGCTCAATAATTATAGGGACTTCTAGTGTATTACGTGTGTGAAGTTTTGCCACTTCAAAATTTACGATGGCACTTTTACCTAAAGCAATTTTTTCGCCTAAGATTTCTAAAACGTCTTTATTACTCATTATAAATTATTTTTATAGATGATATTTTGAGACTTAATTAATATTATTTTCTATTGCGTTCAATAAACGTAATAATGGCTTTTGCTATATTTTTTCCTGTTGCACCTTCTATTCCTTCTAATCCAGGAGTAGAATTTACTTCTAATAATAAAGGACCTCTAGCAGATTGTAACATATCAACTCCACATACAGGAAGTTTTAATGCTTTAGATGCATTCATTGCTAGTTTGAGTTCGTCTGCATCTAATTTAATAATATTAGCGCTTCCACCACGATGAAGATTAGATCTAAATTCTCCTTCTTTACCTTGACGTTTCATTGCTCCTACTACTTGTCCGTCAACAACCAAAGCTCTTAGATCTGCACCTTTAGCTTCTTTAATAAACTCTTGTACAATCACTCTGGCTTGAAGACCATTAAAGGCTTCTAGTACCGATTCTGCTGCGTTCTTGCTTTCTGCTAAAACAACACCTAAACCTTGAGTGCCTTCTAAAAGTTTAATAATTACAGGAGTTCCACCTACATGCTCAATCACCTCTTCTACATCGCGAGAATAGTTAGTGAAAACTGTTTTAGGCATTCCAATTCCGGCTTTACTCAAGCGTTGTAAACTTCGCAATTTATCTCTTGAGCGTTGAATCGCGTCTGAAGTTGCAATAGTAAACACTCCCATTTCTTCAAATTGACGAACAACTGCACAACCATAAAAGGTAACTGATGACCCAATTCTTGGTATTATGGCATCAACATAATCCAGATAACGATCATTATAAAAAATGGTTGGTTTTTCTTTTTCTATAATAATGTCGCATTTAAGAGGATCAATGATTTCTACTTTATGTCCTCTAGATCTAGCTTCTTGTACAAGACGATCTGTTGAGTATAATTGGGCATTTCTGGATAAAATTACTATGTTCATGAGTTGGAATTATTAAAAGAAACATTTTCTAAATTGACATCAACCAAAAATTTCTTGCTTAGAAATTGTCGTCCAATTAGTACAGGGAATTTCATGTCGTCTCTAGTGCTTAAAGTTAAGTTAATCTTATATGTTTTACCAAAGAATATGATGTCTGATTTGATTTTATAACGGTTTTCTTTAAATCCATTACTACTTTTCACATCAGTATGTGTGTAGGTATCAAAAATAATATGTTCACTTTTAAAGTTAGGATGACCTTTACTCTCAAAAGTACAAATGAGTTTACCGTCTTGCTCAATTATTTTAGAACAGTGAATTGCAGAAGTATAAGCACCTGTATCTATTTTAACATCAACATGTTTTAAATTTAATTTAGGGAAATCGACTTTATCAATTCGTCCTATTACTTTTTTGGTCATTTTTATATTTTAAAAGAGGCGAAAGGTAAACAATAAGTGTATTTCAAAAATAATTTTATCCTCTAATTTTTAACACATAAAAAATGAGTTTTAAATAGTAAGTATTAACTTTGATAAAAATGGATAAACCTACACTAGAGATACAAATTAAAACACTGCCTCACCAACCTGGTGTGTATCAATATTTTGATGCTGATGAGAAGTTAATCTATGTAGGAAAAGCAAAAAACATAAAAAAAAGGGTGAGTTCTTACTTCACTAAAACTCACGAAAACGGTAAGACAAGAGTTCTAGTAAAAAAAATAGCAAGTATTAAACATATTGTTGTAGAGACAGAAACAGATGCACTTTTACTAGAAAATAACCTTATAAAAAAATACAAACCACGTTATAATGTATTGCTTAAAGATGATAAATCGTATCCTTGGATTTGTATAAAAAATGAACGCTTTCCTAGAGTATTTACAACGCGACGCATGTTTAAAGATGGCTCAGAATATTTCGGTCCATATACAAGCATGAAAACGGTTTGGACATTACTTGATTTAATAAAGGGTTTATATAGCTTACGTACGTGTAATTATAATCTTTCCGAAGAAAAAATTGAAGCCAAAAAGTATAAAGTTTGTTTAGAATATCATCTAGGTAATTGCAAAGGTCCATGTGAAAATCTACAAAGTGAAGCCGAATATAATGTGCATATTGTTGCCATACGAGAAATATTAAAAGGAAATTTTAAAGATTCTCTATCGCAATTTAAAACCCAAATGAAAGAATTGGCTCAAGATATGCATTTTGAAGAAGCGCAGCGAATTAAAGAAAAAGTTGAGGTTTTAGAAAATTATCAAGCAAAATCAACGATTGTAAATCCTAAAATTAGCAATGTTGATGTGTTTAGCATTATGAGTGATGAAAGTTACGCTTATGTCAACTTTTTACAATTATCTTACGGAAGCATTATCAGATCGCACACTTTAGAGATTAAAAAGAAATTAGACGAAACCGATTTACAATTATTAGAACTATCAATTACTGAAATTAGACAACGTTTCAACTCCACTTCAAAAGAAGTTTATGTGCCTTTTAAAGTAGACTTAGGTGAAAATATAAAAGTAACTGTGCCAATATTGGGTGACAAAAAAAAGATTTTAGACTTATCGCTTCGGAATGCTAAATACTATCGTATGGAGCGTTTTAAACAAGTTAAAATTGTGGATCCAGATCGTCATGCTAATAGAATTATGGCGCAAATGAAAGTAGATTTACGACTTGGTGAAGAACCTCGTCATATTGAATGTTTTGATAACTCAAATATACAAGGTACAAATCCTGTGGCAGCATGTGTGGTTTTCAAAGATGGGAAACCAAGTAAACGAGATTACCGTCATTTTAATATAAAAACGGTTGTTGGTCCAGATGATTTTGCCTCTATGGAAGAAGTCGTTTATCGTCGTTACAAAAGATTACTGGATGAAAAACAACCCTTGCCGCAATTAATAATAATTGATGGAGGTAAAGGGCAGTTATCGTCTGCGTTAAAGAGTTTGGATGCTTTAAATCTTCGGAATAAAATTGCAATCATCGGAATTGCAAAACGTTTGGAAGAATTATTCTATCCAGACGACCCAATTCCCTTATATTTAGATAAAAAAAGCGAAACGTTGAAAGTTATTCAACATTTGCGAAACGAAGCTCACCGTTTTGGGATAGAGCATCATAGAAATAGACGTAGTAAACAAGCATTAAATACAGAGCTAGAAACCATACCAGGTATTGGAGAGCAGACCGTTGTAGCTTTAATGAAGCAATTTAAGTCGGTAAAGCGCATTTCCGAAGCAAAAAAAGAAGATTTAGAAAAGGTTGTTGGCTTATCAAGAGCTCAAAAAATAATAGATTATTATAGTAATAAGTAATAAGCGTTGTGAAAATTAAATTTATAATCATATTGATGCTATTGAGCACGTTTTCAATGAAAGCGCAAACCAATGCAAATGACCAAAAACCTAAAATTGGTTTGGTTTTGAGTGGTGGTGGAGCAAAGGGTTTTGCGCATATTGGTGTTTTAAAAGTAATAGATAGTCTTGGGATTAAAGTTGATTATATTGCTGGTACAAGTATGGGAGCAATTGTTGGATCTTTATATGCCTCAGGTTATACTGGGAAGCAGTTAGATTCAATTTTTGATAGCTTAGATTTTGATGCAGTTATTAATGATAATTTACCACGATCCTCAAAATCAATTTATGAGCGTAATAACACTGAGAAATATGGTATAATACTACCGTTTAATGATTTCAAACTAAAATTACCTTCGGCTTTATCTAGAGGTCAAAATATTTTTAATTTATTTACGAAATTAACCCTTCATGTAAGTGATGTAGATAAATTTGAAAACTTGCCAATTCCGTTTTTTTGCATTGCTACTAATATAGAAACTGGGAAACAAGTGCTTTTAGATTCTGGTAATTTGCCACAAAGTATAACGGCTAGTGGAGCATTTCCATCATTATTTCAACCTGTGGTTATAGGTGATGATTTATTAATTGATGGTGGAGTTGTAAATAATTATCCAATTGATGAGCTTAGAGCAAAAGGAATGGATATCATTATTGGCGTTGATGTGCAAGATGATTTGGCAACTCGGGATGAAATGATTTCTGCTCCAGATGTATTGATGCAAATAAATAATTTTAGGACAATTAATGATATGAAAGTGAAGTCTAAAAAGACTGATATTTATATAAAACCAGATATTAAAAACTTTACAGTTATTTCATTTAGTGAAGGAAAAGAAATCATTAATAACGGAAAAATAGCAGCTTTAGAGCAGTTGTCAGCTTTAAGTGAACTTCCCAGAAATATAGATGGTACCACAAATAGTAATCAAGAATTAGATCTAACATCTAAAGATAGCATCATTTTAAATGGAATTAATATCCAAGGTAATAATCGCTACACACGAGCTTATATTTTAGGTAAATTAAAACTTAAAGGAGATGAAAAAATAAGCTATGAGGATTTTAATCAAGGTGTGAATAATTTGATAGCGACTAATAATTTTGATTCGTTTCAATATGGTTTTAAACATACTAAAAACAGAGAAGGTTATGATTTTGAAGCTCAACTTCGAGAATCTAGAGTCACAACATTTTTAAAATTAGGGATCCATTATGATGATGTTTATAAAAGTGCTGCACTCGTTAATTTGACAAAAAAGCGATTGTTATTTAATAATGATATAGCAACATTAGATCTTATTTTTGGGGATAATGTGAGATATAACTTTGAGTACCTAATTGATAAAGGGTTTTATTGGAGTGTTGGATTACGTTCAAGGTATAATCAATTTGAAAAAGGTATTAATAGCGAATTACTTCTAGATGAAGAACAAATAAATATTACAGGAATTAACAAGTTAGATGTTAAGTTTAGAGATCAAACCAATCAATTTTACTTGCAAACATTGTTTAGAAAAGATTTTGCGCTAAGTGTTGGAGCAGAACATAAGCGTTTGAATGTTAAATCTGAAACAATAACAATTAATTCTCAAACCGATGAGTTTTTATTTGAAAACACAGATTATTTTAGTGTCTTCGGAAATTTGAAACTAGACACTTATGACAATAAACATTATCCGTCATCTGGTGTTTATTTTTGTGGTGACTTACATAATTATTTATTTGCATCGTCATTTAATCAAGATTTTGAGCGATTTTCTATAGCAAAAGCCGAAATGGGTTATGCATTTAAAGTTTCAGATAAAATAAGTTTCAATTTTCAAACTGGAGGTGGTTTTAAATTTGGAGATAAATCTACAAACACCTTAGATTTTGCCATTGGTGGTTATGGAAATGATTTTATAAATAACTTCGTTCCGTTTTTGGGTTATGAATATATTTCGCTCACAGGTAATAGTTATGTGAAAGCTTATGCAAGTGCTAATTATGAGATTTTTAATAAAAACCATATTACTTTAGAAGGAAATTGGTCAAATATAGGTAGTGATATCTTTGATTCTGGAGAGTGGTTGACATTACCAGATTATAGAGGTTACGCTTTAGGATATGGAGTTGAAACGTTTTTAGGACCCATACAAGCAAAATTTAGTTACTCACCAGAACAACGCGAAAGCGTTTGGTATTTTAATATTGGGTTTTGGTTTTAAAACTAAAAAGCAGTATAGAATTTAATCTTACTGCTTTCTAAATTTTCTAGACTTATCTAAGTTGTAATATGCTTATAACTTATTGTTTTGTTCTTTCTTCAAGTACTTTATTACATACCATACAAAAAATAAAAACCAAACGATTTGTGTTAGTAAACTGAATTTTGAAGGTGTTGTATTTTCAATATTTATAATGTCTAAAATAAAATTATAACCTAAAATACTGCAACCTGCAATACACCAAATAAAGATATATATCGATTTAGGAATTTTTAAAACTAGACTAAAAATTTTTAATTTAAACATCATATCATTCTGTTAAACACCATGCAAATTCGGCAACCATTAATGCTAGTCCAATTCCTCCTAATACCCTTCCACCAATTTTTTTAACAGCTGTTTTTACTAATTTCTTAACTAGTTTCTTGTCCATGGTTTGTGCTGTTAACGCACTAACTAATGCTACTCCAGCTGCAATTCCTGTCGCTTCAAGAAAACAATCGCGAACACCATTCTGTGCATAAGCACTCTCTCCAAAAACACTCAAAAAATCAATTGAAGCTTGACTTGTATTGTCTGAATATACAACATTCATAACAATAGGTATAAGAGTAGACTCATCCTCTCCATCTAACATTTCAATGATTTCCGTTTCAGTAAAACCTTTGTTGTAAAAATATTGCTTAGCAGCACTTGTAACTGGATTTAAAGCATCCAGTACTGGTTGTATAGGAATCTCAATCATAGCAATACAGTCATCATAATTAATTTCATCTTGATTTTCATTATCTTCAATTTCATCAAATTGCCCAATAATTAATTGATGTGTTGTTTTTGAAATAATTAAGTCACCTATATTTTCAATATTATTAATTATATCTTCGGTAGAATTGGTAGTAGTTTCATCGTATGCCATTAGACATACAGTATAAGTTTCACCTTCATATTCTTGTTGATCTCTCGCATTTAGATTGTTACTGCTAGTTATTTTGTTTTTAAAAACTGAAATGTTCGTCAGTTTACTCCTATTTTCATCTAATATATTTAAGAATTTATTATCTATTTCATTACTCGTCTCATTTTCTAATCTCTCACTTTGACAAGATTGAAAAACAAAAATTCCAATTACTAAAGCAACCTTAATAGCGAAAATAGCTACTGTACCTTTTATGATTTTTTTAAAAGTATTATTCATCTTATTATGTATTAATAGTTATCCCAATATTGGGTTTAATATTTAAGTAAGAAGCCATAATTAAGAAGCAATTATTAGAAGCTAAAACAAAAAAATAAAAAACAAGCGCTTGTTGTGTTGCAACAAGTTGTCGAAACCTAGAACAATAAAGGAGCTTCTTAAAAACCTAAAAAGTTATCACTTTCAACTTTATAAATATATAGAAAATTTTCTATATAATATGTTTTTTAGTAAAAATTTTATTTAATAATAGTTCATATAGGTTAATTTTGAAATCCTGTAATAAAAAAATAAATTGCTCAAGAGTTTAAATTATTTATTGAAATTTTCCCGATATTTAACCCATGTCAAATCTCATCTTCAAAGATTTATTAAGTCATCTACAGTTTCTTATCAAAAGAAATCCTGAATAAGCCTGCATATTTGTATCTTTATATCAAGTCAATAAAGTGAGAAGTCATTTTACTTCAAACTTTTAATTTCTAATATTTAATATCAAAAGAATATGCCTTTTTATCATAAATTAGGAAAAATTCCACCAAAACGACATACTCAATTCCGAAAAGAGGATGGTAGTTTGTATGCTGAACAATTATTTGGTACTATAGGTTTTGATGGCATGTCCACAAATAGTTACCATGAGCAAAGACCAACACAGGTCAAAGCAATTAAAAAACAATACAGTGTTGCTCCAAAAATCGCAAAAGCAAATCATATTCAATCCTATCGTTTACGAGGTTTTCAAGTCAAGCCAGAAAACGATTATCTAGACAGTAGAAAAGCGGTACTCACTAATAGTGATTGCACGATTATTTTAGCAGCACCAAAAGAATCCATGACGGATTATTTTTATAAAAATTCAGATGCAGACGAACTCATTTTTGTTCATAAAGGCTCTGGAAAACTTAGAACACATCTAGGGAATATAGATTTCAAATATGGAGATTATCTAGTTGTGCCTAGAGGAATTATCTATAAAATGGATTTTGATACCAAAGACAATAGACTTTTCATCGTAGAATCTCGCAGGCCAATTTACACACCAAAACGTTATAGAAATTGGTTTGGTCAACTTTTAGAACATTCTCCTTTTTGTGAGCGAGATATTCGTCAGCCACATGAATTAGAAACCAATAACGAATCTGGAGAGTTTTTAATGAAAGTTAAAAAACAAGGTGATATTTTCGAAATGGTTTATGCCTCACATCCTTTTGATGTAGTAGGTTATGATGGGTATAATTATCCGTACGCTTTATCTATTCATGATTTTGAACCCATTACAGGACGTATCCATCAACCACCTCCAGTACATCAAACTTTTGAGACAGATGCTTTTGTAGTGTGTAGTTTTGTACCACGTTTGTATGATTATCATCCAGATAGTATTCCTGCACCATACAATCATAGTAATATAGATAGTGATGAGGTATTGTATTATGTAGATGGCGATTTCATGAGTCGTAATGACATAGATGCAGGACACATAAGCTTACATCCAGCAGGTATACCTCATGGTCCACACCCAGGAGCAACAGAGCGTAGTATTGGTAAAGTAAAAACAGATGAACTCGCTGTAATGGTAGATACATTTAAACCGCTACAAATTACAGAAGAAGCCTTAAAAATAGCCGACGAAGATTACTATAAATCTTGGTTGGAGCATTAAAATATTATGAAAAACAATAAGTTGTCTGCAGATCCTTCTGCTCTAGTTTTAGGTATTATAGCCATAACAATCTCACTTGCAGGTTGCTGTTGTGGTATTTTTGCAATAGTACCAGTTATTCTTAGTATCATAGGTTTAGTTATTGCTAATAAGAGTTTACATGAGTATAATGCAAATCCTGAAGCGTATAGCCCAAGTAGTAGGAGTAATGTGTCTACAGCAAAGGTTTTAAATATAATTTCGTTAGTTATAAGTTCATTAATTACTTTGGGTTATATCGCTTATTTTATGATTTATGGTGTGTTTATTTCAGAGATATTTAAGCAAGCTTATGAAGAATCTCAAAACACTACCGAAGATTATAATTATGAATGGGAAAATGATTCTATTTATGACAACGAAGACGATTATTATCAAATTGAAGAAGATACCATTAGAGTAGATTCCATAAATATTGAAGAGTTCATCGAGAAAGAGCTCATAGAAACAGAAATAGACAGTTTAAACAATTAAAATAAATTTTTTTTCTTCGGAAATATGAAAACTCCAAGAAAACTCTAAAAATAAAATCATTATGGCAAAAGAAGTAAAAAGTGTCGATTACGGATTAGAAAAAATCTTTGAAGGTGCACAAGATTTTTTACCATTATTAGGTACAGACTATGTAGAATTCTATGTAGGTAATGCAAAACAATCTGCGCATTTTTATAAAACAGCATTTGGGTTTCAATCTTATGCTTATAAAGGGTTAGAAACTGGTTCAAAAGACTCAGTAAGTTATGTGCTTAAACAAGATAAAATTAGATTGGTATTGACAACACCTTTAAATAGTAAATCACCAATTAACGATCACATCGTAAAACATGGTGATGGTGTAAAAGTGGTTGCGCTTTGGGTGGATGATGCTAGAAAATCATATGAGGAAACGACTAAAAGAGGTGCGAAATCTTATATGGAACCAGTGGTTGAAAAAGATGAACATGGCGAAGTTGTAAGAGCAGGAATCTATACCTATGGCGAAACCGTTCATATGTTTGTAGAAAGAAAAAATTATAATGGCACATTTATGCCAGGATTTGTAGAATGGAAAAGCGATTATAATCCAGAACCTGTAGGATTAAAATATATAGACCACATGGTTGGAAATGTTGGTTGGGGACAAATGAATACATGGGTAAAATGGTATGAAGATGTGATGGGATTTGTAAATTTCTTGTCTTTTGATGACAAACAAATCCATACAGAATACTCTGCACTAATGAGTAAAGTGATGAGTAATGGTAATGGACGTATCAAATTCCCAATAAACGAACCTGCAAAAGCGGCAAAAAGATCTCAAATTGAAGAGTACTTAGATTTTTATGAAGATTCTGGTGTGCAACATATTGCCGTTGCTACAGATGATATTATAAAAACAGTAGCACAATTAAAAGCTAGAGGTATTGAGTTTTTACCACCTCCTCCTCAAGCGTATTATGATGATATTCCAAAACGATTAGGTGTGCATATGGATATGATGAAAGAAGATATTGGAGAGCTTCAAAAATTATCTATAATGATTGATGCAGATGAAGAGGGTTACTTACTTCAAATTTTCACTAAACCAGTAGAAGATAGACCAACCTTATTTTTTGAAATTATTCAAAGAATGGGTGCTCAAGGATTTGGAGCTGGGAATTTTAAAGCATTGTTTGAATCTATTGAGCGTGAACAAGCAAAACGAGGAACGTTGTAATAAACTGTCCGGATTTTTATAATTTAGAAGCTCAATCTTATTTAGGATTGAGCTTTCATTTTATAGAATGTATGTTGTATGTAGCACATTTCCGAAGAAAAGAAAGTTTAATTTAAAATCTAACACAACTATAATACCTTTATTCATAAAGGTTTCAATAAAATTTATATTTTTGGAATAGTAATTGTAATTCTACCTACTAAACAATAAAATGAAATAGTAAAAGTTTCATTTATAATAATTACGATAATGAAAAATGTACTACTTATATTTATAATTTTGCTTTGTACGCAAGCTTCTTTTGCCCAGAAAGAGAGTGCGTTTAAAGATGGAGAATGGTTTAAATTTGAAATGAGCTATAGTGGGTTCTTAAAAGCAGGAAACGCAACACTATCTGTTGACGAAACCACTTTGAAAGGTAAGCCTGTGTATCATGTTACAGGAAAAGGCTGGACTACTGGTGCTATTAAATGGTTTTTTAAAGTGAAGGATAGATACGAAAGCTACTTTGATAAAGAAACAGGAGTGCCTTATAAATTTATTAGAAAAATTGATGAAGGTGGTCATACAAAAGATATTGAGATCGCTTTTGATCATGTTAAAAAAGAAGCTTTAGTAGAAAATAAAGAAAATAAAACCACAAAGATAATTGCAACAGAGCCTAACGTTCAGGATATGGTATCTGCGTTTTATTACCTTCGGAATAATTATGAAACTGATGATATTAAAGTTGGTGATATTGTAGAATTAGACATGTTTTTTGATGAAGAGAATTTTGGTTTTAAATTAAAATATTTAGGTCGAGAAACTATAGAAACAGAATTTGGTAAAATAAAAACCTTAAGATTTAGACCATATGTAATGGCTGGACGTGTCTTTAAGGAGCAAGAAAGTTTGACACTTTGGGTGAGTGCAGATGAAAATAAAATTCCACTAAAAATACAAGCAGATTTATCTGTAGGTTCTTTAAGAGCTGAGTTGGTAGAATTTAAAGGTCTAAAACACTATTTCCCGATACAATTTGATTAAATAAATGGATGATTTACGCAAGTTTGACGATATCGTTGAGCAAATTCAAGAGAAATACACGAAAATAGATCAAGATACAGATGATCACCTATATGGCTTGCTTTACAGCAAGCCTATTACATATTGGGACTATATACAAACCGATGCGTTATTAAATCTTCAAATACAACGTACAACGCTTCCAGATGAGATGGTGTTTATAGCATACCATCAAATCAATGAACTCATTTTTAAAATGATTTTATGGGAAATCCAACAGGTTGCAGAAAAAGAAGAGATCGATGTTGCTTTTTTTGAAGATAAGATTATGCGAGTAAGTCGTTATTTTGATATGCTCACAACTTCTTTTAATATTATGAGAGAAGGTATGTCTATTGAGCAGTATATGAAATTTAGATATACATTAACACCTGCTAGCGGATTTCAAAGTGCACAATATAGAATGATAGAGTTCGCATCTACAGAGCTCATCAACCTTATAGATTATAGATTTAGAAAAACTATAGATCGAGACACGCCTTTTGAACATGCTTTTGAACATTTATATTGGCAAGCAGCAGGAAAAGACTATAAAACTGGTAAGAAGTCTACACTCTTAACCAATTTTGAAAAACGCTATAAAGGTGATTTTATTCGTTTCATGCAAACGTATAACACAAAGAATTTGTGGTCTAGATTTAAAGAACTTCCTGAGAAAGATCAAAAAGATGAAGACTTAGTTAAAGCAATGCGTCATTTTGATCACACAGTGAATATCAAATGGGTAATAGCACATTACAATGCCGCACGCCACTATATAGAAAGTGGTACAGGTGATGGCGAAGCAACAGGAGGTAGCGACTGGAAAAAATATATGCATCCTAAATATCAAAAGCGCATATTTTTTCCTGAACTTTGGAGTGAGGAAGAAATAGAAAATTGGGGAAACGACTTATAAAATAATAACTATACAATTAATGCAACCAAAACAATTATTAATAGCACTTTTATTATGCATCAGTGTTTTTTCATGCAAAGAAGAGGAAAAACCAGAAGTAGAACCATTACAAGCCATTGTAGAACCAGAACCAATTAAAGAATTTGGTTTTGTTCTTGAAAATTACATCGTAAAACGAGATACCATAAAAAGTGGAGATAGTTTTGGTGAAATATTAGAACGTAACAATATTGGGTATCCTAGAATTTTTAACATTGCAGAGAAAGTTAAAGATAGTTTTAATATTAGAAATCTTAAAGCTGGTAAACCATACACGTTATTATGCTCTAAAGATTCATTGCAAACTCCAGAGTGTTTTATATATCAGCCAAATAGTATAGACTATGTTGTTATCAAGTTCGCAGATTCAATCATCACTTATAATGATAAGAAACCTATAAGTCTCGTTCAAAAGGAAGCATCAGGAATAGTGATGAATAACTTGTCTGAAACAATGGAACAACAAGGTTTGCCGTATGAGTTAATCAATGACATGAGTGATATCTATGCTTGGACCATAGATTTCTTTAGACTTCAAAAAGGCGATCGCTTTAAAATTGTTTACAAACAACGATATATCCAAGATTCTATTCCTGCAGGAATTGAAAGCATAGATGCAGCCTATTTTAAACATAAAGACGAATCGTTTTATGCGTTTAATTTTGAGGTGGATAGCACAAAAAATATTTCCGATTATTTTGACGAAAACACGAAGAGTTTAAGACGAACGTTCTTAAAAGCTCCAGTACAATTTAGTAGAATTTCATCTCGTTATAATTTAAATCGTCGTATTAAATACTATGGTTATAGATTAAGACCACATAAAGGTACCGATTTTGCAGCGCCAATTGGAACAGAAATTTTAGCAACAGCAAATGGTACAGTTACAGAATCTACAAGACGAGGAGGAAATGGGAAATACGTAAAAATTAAACACAACGGAACATACAGTACACAGTATTTACACATGAAAGCTCAAAACGTGAAAAAAGGCGATTTTGTAAAACAAGGTGATGTGATTGGTTGGGTTGGTATGACAGGAAATACAGGAGGACCTCATGTATGCTATCGTTTCTGGAAAAACGGAAAACAAGTAGATCCTTTTCAAGAAAAATTACCTGCAGCAGAATCTATTCCTGACTCTCTTAAAGCAAATTATACAGAGTTTATCAAACCGTTAAAAATTCAGTTAGATAATATTCAATTTCAAGACAATAAAATAGAAATTCCTTCGGAAGAAGTAACAATTACTAGTAAAATACAATAATGGCATTAAAAGCAATCAACCCAACAAAAACTGCAGCTTGGAGTAAATTACAAGCGCATTTTGAAACTATAGAACACACACATCTTAATGATTTATTTGCTCTACAAACTAATCGAGCAAATGATATGACTATTAAATGGGAAGATTTTTATGTAGATTATTCAAAACATAGAGTATCTAAAGAAACACTTGACTTACTATTAGAATTAGCAAATGAAGTAGAACTTAAAGATGCAATGAGTAAATATTTTGGTGGAGATGTTATCAATCAAACCGAAGGTCGCGAAGTCTTACACACAGCATTAAGAAACCCTGAGAATGCTGAGGTTCTAGTTGATGGAGAGAATGTGATGCCAGAGATTTTTGAAGTCAAGCATAAAATCAAAGACTTCTCTAATAAAGTAATTGGAGGAGAATTAAAAACATATAAAAATCAATCATTTACAGATGTTGTAAACATTGGGATTGGTGGATCAGATTTAGGACCAGCTATGGTTGTAGATTCTTTAGCATTTTATAAAAACCATTTAAAGACACATTTTGTAAGTAATGTGGATGGTGATCATGTGAATGAAGTCATTAAAAATTTAAATCCAGAAACAACACTTTTTGTAATTGTTTCAAAAACGTTTACAACACAAGAAACTTTATCTAATGCCAATACCTTAAGAGAGTGGTTTTTAAAACACGCACCACAAGATGCAGTTTCAAAACATTTTGTTGCTGTTTCTACTAATATAGAAAAGGTGAAAGCCTTTGGGATTGATGAAGATAATATTTTTCCAATGTGGAATTGGGTTGGTGGACGATTTTCACTATGGAGTGCTGTTGGATTGACCATTAGTTTAGCAGTTGGTTTCGATAATTTTGATAAACTGCTTTTAGGAGCACATAAAATGGATGTGCATTTTAAAACCGAAGAATTTGATAAAAACATACCAGTAATTACTGCGCTATTAAGTGTGTGGTATAATAATTTTTTCAATGCCGAAAGTGAAGCTGTTATTCCATATTCACAATATTTAAATCAATTTGCGACCTACCTTCAACAAGGTATTATGGAAAGTAATGGGAAAAGTGTCGATAGAAATGGAGATAAAATAAACTACCAAACAGGAACCATAATTTGGGGAGAACCAGGTACAAACTCTCAACATGCATTTTTTCAATTGATCCATCAAGGTACTAAATTAATTCCTGCGGAATTTATAGGTTTTGCAAAATCACTTCATGGTAATCAAGACCATCAAGATAAACTCATGTCAAACTTTTTTGCGCAAACCGAAGCGTTAATGAGTGGTAAATCTCAAAAAACCGTTATTGATGAGTTGAAAGCGCAAGGAGCTTCCGAAGAAAAAATTAAAGAGCTAACACCATTTAAAGTGTTTGATGGTAATAAGCCTACGACTACTTTCCTAATCGAAAAGTTAACTCCAGAAAGTTTAGGTAAATTAATTGCGATGTATGAACACAAAATTTTTGTTCAAGGTGTTGTCTGGAATATTTTTAGCTACGACCAATTTGGTGTTGAATTAGGAAAACAACTTGCAAACACAATTTTGAATGAGCTTCAAGATGTTAATGTTATTAACAATCATGATCAATCTACTCAAAACCTCATTAAATACTACCAAGATCAGGTGTAATTGTTGTTGAATACTTGGCTTATTGCCAGTGTTCTGATTTCAAAATTTAAGAAAATTTTAAGTATTTTTAAGTGTTAATAATTCTTAACACTATGGTAATATAGTATCGTTTAAACAGACGTATTTTTGCCAAAAATTAAAACTCTTAATTAAATCTTAAACAATGAAAAAACTTTCAAAATGTTTATTGGTACTTGTAGTCTTTTTGTGCACTACACTCGCCTTTTCTCAAAGCACAATCTCTGGTAAGCTCATAGGAGCTGATATGAATGAGCCTTTGCCAGGAGCAAATATTGTTGAAAAAGGAACGTCAAATGGTACTTCTACTGATTTTGATGGAAACTTTACGCTCAAAACAAATGCATCTTCTGGAGAAGTAGTTATTACTTTTGTGGGTTATAATTCTATAACGATTTCTTTTACTGGAGATCAAGATTTAGGAACTATAACATTAACATCTAGTGAAGTAGGTTTGCAAGAAGTACAAATTATTGCTTCTGTAGCAGTTGATAGAAAAACACCTGTTGCTGTATCTACTGTAAGAGCTGCAGACATTGAGTTAAAATTAGGAACTCAAGAGTTTCCTGAAGTTTTAAAATCAACTCCTGGTGTTTATGCAACTAAATCTGGTGGTGGATTTGGAGACGGTAGAGTTAATCTTAGAGGTTTTCAATCTGAAAACGTCGCAGTTATGATTAACGGTATTCCTGTAAACGATATGGAAAATGGTGCAGTATACTGGTCTAACTGGGCAGGTTTAGGTGATGTTACAAGTTCAATGCAAGTACAAAGAGGTTTAGGAGCATCTAAAGTTGCTGTGCCTTCTGTTGGTGGAACAATTAATATTGTGACAAAAACTACAGATGTTGAAGAAGGTGGTAATGTTTATACGACTTTAGCAAATGATGGTTATCAAAAATTTGGTTTTACATATTCAACAGGCTTATTAGATAATAATTTTGCTGCAACTATATCTGCTGCAAAAACAGATGGTGATGGTTATGTTGATGGTACAGAGTTTAACGCTGTGTCTTATTTTATTAATTTATCTAAAGAAATTAATGATAATCACAAGTTATCTTTTTCTGCTTTTGGTGCTAAACAACGTCACGGACAAAGACAAAATAGACAACTTATTGAGACTTTTAACGAAAGTGAAAGAGGTAAAAAGTTTAATGCAGATTGGGGTTACAAAAATGGACAAGTAACTCATGTTGAAGATAATTTTTATAACAAACCTCAAATATCTTTAAACCATTACTGGACATTAAATGATAAAACTACTGTGTCAACTGCAGCTTATGCTTCTTTTGGTACTGGTGGTGGTGGTGGAACTGCTGGTTCTTTAAGCAATAAATTCAATCTTTCTAATTCAGATTATAGAATTGGTAATTTAGGTACAGTTGACTTTGATAAAATTGTTGACGAAAACATTGCGAATGGAGCAAACGGCTCTACAGCTGCTTTAAGAGCTTCTAGAAATGATCATATTTGGTATGGTATTTTATCGACTTTAAAAACAGACTTATCTGATGAATTAGTGTTATTAGCTGGTTTAGATTTTAGAGATTATACAGGAATCCATTTTCAAGAAGTTACAGATTTATTAGGTGGACAGTATCTAGCAGATGACAGTAATGTTAATAACCCTAATGCAGCTTTACAAGTAGGAGATAAGAGAAGTTACTTTAACGATGGTAAAGTTGGATGGTTAGGTGCTTTTGGTCAATTAGAATATTCTAAAGATAAATTAGCAACATTTTTGTCTTTATCAGCTTCTAATACAGGTTATAAAAGAATAGATTACTTTAATTACTTAGATAGTGATCCTTTACAAGAAACTGATCGTTATAATTTCTTTGGATTTGGAGTAAAAGGTGGTGCTAACTATAATCTTGATATTAATCATAACGTATTTGTTAACTTAGGTTATTTTGAAAAAGCACCAGATTTTGATGCTGTTTTCACTCAGTTTGATAACGAACATATTATTGAAGATGCTGAAAATGAAAAAGTATTAAGTTTCGAAGTAGGTTACGGTTTTAGAGGTGAGAAATTAACTGCTAACGTAAACTTATATAGAACAACTTGGAAAGATAGAACAGAAACAGTTGGTTTTCAACAACCAGATGGGACGTTTGCTTCTGCAAATGTTTTAGGAGTTAATGCAATTCACCAAGGTATTGAAATAGACTTAGTTTATAAGGCTACGGAAAAATTAAAACTTACAGGTATGGCATCTTTAGGAGACTGGAGATGGGAAAACAATATCGAAAATGTGCAAATTTTAGATGAAGATCAAAACGTTATTAGAACAGTTAATTTATTTATTGAAGATTTACATGTAGGTGATGCTGCTCAAACAACTTTTGCTTTAGGTGCAAATTATCAATTAGCTCCAGATACTAGATTTACTATAGATTACAACTACTTTGATAATTTATATGCTGATTACGATCCAAGTAGAAGAGGTAATGCTGGTGCTCCAGATGCATGGAAAGTTCCTGCATATGGTGTATTTGATACTGCAGTGTCTCACGGTTTTAAATTTGGTAACTTTGATGCCATATTAACTGCTAGAATGAATAACATTTTTGATACTGAATATATATCTGATGCAAATGATGGAGGTGAAGTAGGTACACCAGGTGATGTTGGTTATATTCCACCATCAACATCAAAAACGGCTTTAGTATACTACGGTTACGGTAGAACATTTAGTGTTGGAGCAAAACTTAAATTTTAAAAAATTAAGAAAATGAAAAAAATAGTTTATTTAATTGCAATTATTTTAGGAACAACCATTGTTGGTTGTAATCCTTTAGAAGACATCAATAATGAAATTGATGCGCAAGACAATCCAGTAGTTGGAGTTGATGAATTTAAAATGTCAACAGAAGATTATACTGCAATTGTAGAACAAGGAGATGATGAAGATCCAGATTATTACGAAACATTTGAAGCTTTTAGCGATGTAGATGATGCAAAACTAATGTTGCCTGATTATTTGAGTGATAAATATCCTTATTGGGGAGAAGGTTCTTCAGTAACTGTGAATTATAACTTATATGATGGTAATCCAGAAGATGTAAGTGCTTATGTAAATGCAGATGATTATGAATTAGTTGCAAGTGATTATCCAACTGCTGCAAGTAATGCGTTTTTTCCAAATGAAGATCCTACAGATTTTTTAGAGGACATATTAGCAACTCAAATAGCTACTCCTTCTGAAGGTCAAATAGTTTTAGTAGAATATGATCAATATACAGAAGAGCCTGTTGTTGGTTTTGCTCCATTAATAGAATATGATTTTGCTGGAAGTTTTGAAGGTTGGTCTATTGTTGAAGAATCAGGTGATGATGATGCTTGGACTTCTGCTGATGATTACATCCAAGGTAATGGTTTCTTTGGTGGACAAGTTGCTAATGTAGAATGGTTGGTATCTCCAACTATTGATTTGTCTGGAGAAACAGATCTTAGATTTCAAATAACTCACGCTATAAAATATGCTGGAGATGCATCATTACTTAAAATATTAGTATCTACAGATTACACTGGAGATACAGGTGCTGCATCATGGGATGAAATCAACTTAGCAACTACAGCAGGTGTTGATACATTAGATCCATCTGAGGATTATGATTTTTCAGCTTATAATGGAGAAACTATCAACATAGCTTTTAAATATGAATCTACAGATGATGACGCTGGACGATGGAGAATAGCTACTACTGCGATTAAAACAGTAGGTATTACAGGACCTTCAACTACAAAAACAAATTACTATCAATATAATGGGTCGTCTTGGAACTTAGTTGATGGTGCGTACTATTTAACATCTGCAGATTATGATTCTATGGGAACAGGTTCTGGTCAACCAGGTCAGTACAATAACTTTAGTGGTTCTACATCAGCATCAAATTATTTACCACAGTTTTTAAGTATTAAATATCCATTTGCTCAAGAAGAAGATGAAATCTTTATTACGTACAAATATTATGGTGGTTCAGCTGTTGGTACAGTTATAAAAGGAAATCTATATACATTTACTAATGGTAGCTGGTCACCAAATGTTTCATCATTGCAATTTGGTTATGAAAACGGTGTTTGGGTTCCAGATAATACAATTAGATATACTTTAACAAATCCTGATTATGAATATATTGGTAACACTTTAGCTTCAGATCCAGAATATGCCGATATAGTTGCTACACTTATCGATTATCATGATTATGATTATAACTGGACATCTGCTCAAGTTACATATTCATTAACTGTGTTTTTAGATTATTTAGATCCTAGCGCAGCCGAAGGACAAAAATATCAAGTAACATATTTACTTTATGATAATGGATTACAAGTTTTAACTGAAGGCTTCATAAAAGAAGGTGGAGAATGGATTGCTAATTAATACTAGTAATTTTAACTTATAAAAAATGCCTATCGAAAAACGATAGGCATTTTTTTATTTTTGAATACTGAATACTGAATACTGAATACTGCTTATTCCTTCCACTCTACAGTCTCCATGATATGCTTTATATCGTTTTTAAGATATGCTGCAGCTGGTAATATAGAATCGTAATTAGGTTTTGCGTAGAAATATAAAGAACCCGTTAAAAAGTGGTTTATACTATCGGTAACATAAAATTGTGATTGTGATGCTGCATTACCTCCAACAGCATAGAACATTCCAAAAACATTGTGCTCAGCATTTTCAAAAAGAACACTTTCAATCTCATCAGCTTTCATGGTATGCTTTTGAGTTAGCGATTGTGCATCTCTTAGCAATGAATCTAAATTAGTCTCATTAACTTTTTTGTAAGTCAAATAAATGGTGCCTTTCATTTTTGGGTAATTAATATTAACACCAGATAGGTTGTTTACACCATCTAATTTTATACTTGAGATCTTTTCTGCATGTTCATTCTTTTCAAACGTAAAAGGGAGTCTTACATCTACTTTAGAATATTTAGGAGCTTCATAATCTAACCGTAACATCGCTTTTGGTTTTGGTAACGGATCATTTCCGCAGGAAAAACATACAACTGCGAGCAACGGAATAACTAATTTTTTAATTGTCATAATGAATGGACAGCTTTAGTTTAAAATGGTAAACTTAATTTGTTTGATGCGCTTTTTATCTATAGCCTCTACAGTAAAAACGTAATTTTTGAAATTTATTTTACTTTGACGTCTTGGGAAAATCCCAGAAATCTCTAAAACAAAGCCTGCAATGGTTTCTGCTTCACCTTTATGATCTTCAAAATCTGATTCGTCATCAAGCTTTACAATTTTATAAAAATCTTTTAAGGTTGTTTTGCCTTCAAATGAATAGTTGTTATTATCAATTTTTGTGTAAATAACATCATCGTCATCAAACTCATCACTAATGTCACCAACAATTTCTTCAATAACATCTTCTAAGGAAACAACTCCAGAGGTTCCACCATATTCATCTACTACAATAGCAAGGTGAACTTTTTTCTCTTGGAATTCTACCATTAAATCATCGAGCTTCTTATTTTCTGGCACAAAGAAAGGGTCACGCAATAAGGTTGTCCAATCAAATGTTTCTCTATCAATATATGGTAGTAAATCTTTAACGTATAAAATCCCAGTAACTGAGTCTATACTGTCTTTATAAACAGGTATTCTTGAGTAACCGTTGCTAATGACTTGAGCAATAATATCTGAATATTTTACATCTTCACTCAGTGCAAAAATATCCATTCTTGGTCGCATCACTTGTTTAGTATCTGTATTACCAAAAGAGACGATACCTTTTAAAATTTTATGTTCTTCCATTGTGGTGTCACTTCCACTGAGTTCTAACGCCTGTGACAATTGATCAACGCTAAGATTTGATTTTTGTTTTCCTAATTTATTATGAATTCCTAAAGTTATTTGTCGCATTGGTAAACTAATAGGAGAAAAAATAACATCGAGTACCTTAAGCGGAATTGCCATAAACACAGCAAACTTAACTCGATTTCTACTCGCATAAATTTTAGGTACAATTTCACCAAATAGTAAAATTAAAAACGTAATCACGACAACTTCTAAAAGAAATCGAAGCCAAGATAACTCTACGCTTACAAAAAGCGTTTCGCCTAAATAAGCAAAGAGTATAACAATCCCAATATTTATAAAGTTATTAGCCACAAGAATCGTAGCCAACAATTTTTTTGGTCGTTCTAAAAGTTTTGAAATGATATTGAATTTTTTAGAATTCTCCTCAAGACCTAAATCAATATCAGACTTGCTTAATGAGAAAAATGCAACTTCTACACCACTTACAAGGGCAGAACAGAACAATAAAACAAAAAGCAAAATAAGCCCAGAAACGAAAGATACGTTTGTGTAGAGCATGGTAATTATTAAACTCGTGGGTTCAGGATCCAAGATAAATAGTTTAGTTTTATTTAATTAAAACGGAAGATCATCAGCATCTTCAGTTTTTGTTTCGGTTACAGGATTATTAGCTGGTTTTTGTACAGCTTGTTGAGGATTTGGAGTTGGTGCATTTCCGCCTTGACTCTCATTTTTAGTAGTTAAAAACGTAAAATCGGTACACTGTATCTCTGTAGAGTAGCGATCCATACCTTTGTCATCCTGCCATTTTCTAGTTTTTAGACGACCTTCAATATACACCTTATCACCTTTAGATAAATACTTTTCGCAAATCTCTGCAGCTTTATTTCTCACCACAATATTGTGCCATTCGGTATTTGTAACACGCTCGTTGGTTTGTTTATTTGTATACGTTTCATTGGTGGCTAATGGAAAACGACCAACACAGTTGCCACCATCAAAATAATGCATCTTAACTTCATCTCCCAAATGCCCAATAAGCATCACTTTATTTAATGTTCCTGACATAATTTGTTTTATTTAAAGCTACAAAATTAAGCATTTTGTAATCACTGTATTAAAAGTATGAAAAATTTATGGTTTTTCTAAAAAGGGAAATCAAACGTATCAATAAAATTACTAATTAAAATAGGTGTTGGGTAGTTTTTTACTTCGGAAATTGGCATACTTTCTTTGTCGAGCGTTTTAACTTCAATAATCCAAAATTTAGTAAATAGGTGTTGATGTGATAATTTGTGAACAATAGGTTCTGGATTAAAAATACTAAATGAGAACTCTGTGGTTTTAAAATAATCTTTAACCAATGGATGCTTTTCAAATACTTTAGATTCAATTTCTATATCACTTTCAATTAATGGAAATTGATACAAGTTTTGCCAAATTCCTTTTGATGAACGTTTTTCAAAAATAGTTTTTTTGTCTTCGGAAATGAGCACCAAAAAATTAAAATGTTTTTTGGTGACTTTAGTCTTTTTAAGTTTCACAGGTAAAACGTCAACTGTTCCTTTTTGTAAAGCAACACAGCTATCTTGTAAAGGACAAACATTACAATCTGGATTTTTAGGTTTGCATTGTGTGGCACCAAATTCCATAACCGCTTGATTATAGTCTCCAGGATTTTTGGTGTCTAGTAATGTTGTCGCTAACGATTTAAATTCTTTTATTCCTTGAGTACTATTAATAGGAGTGGAGATTCCGAAAAATCTTGAGAGCACACGATAGACATTTCCATCAACTACAGCATGAGGTTCATTAAAGCAAATTGAAGAAATAGCACTTGCAGTGTAATCGCCAACACCTTTGAGTTTTAATATTTCAAGATAAGTTATAGGAAATTCTCCATTTAAGTCGTTGACAATATATTTAGCAGAAGCATGTAAATTACGAGCTCTAGAGTAATACCCTAAACCTTGCCATAGCTTTAAAACGTCTTGTTCATGAGCATGTGCTAGATCAAAAACTGTAGGGTAATTGGTAACAAAAGCGTCATAATAAGGTAAACCTTGCTTAATTTGAGTTTGTTGCATAATTATTTCCGACAACCAAATATGATAAGGATTTTTAGTTGTTCTCCAAGGTAGGTCTCGCTTATTAACTGAATACCAATGTGTTAAAATTGTAGTAAAATTCATTTAGAACTATAAATAATTGCAAAAGTAAATCTTTAGTAGGTTAAATTTTAATTAATTACGCTTGAAATATTGAAATTAAATTACATATATTTGCATCCCTTATAATTAATAGATAACCCTAAAATTAATAACAATGACAAAAGCTGATATAGTAGCTAAAATTTCTGATAAATTAGGAATTGAAAAAGGAGATGTTCAAGCAACAGTTGAAACATTTATGGAAGAAGTGAAGTCTTCTTTAGAAGGTGGTGATAATGTATACTTGAGAGGATTTGGAAGTTTCATCGTAAAAACGAGAGCTGAAAAAACTGGACGTAACATTTCAAAAAACACAACGATTAAAATACCTGCACACAATATTCCTGCATTTAAACCTGCAAAAGTATTTGTTGAAGGTGTTAAGACTAACGTTGAAGTAAACTAAAACACAGGTATCGAAAAGGTTTCGGTATTAAACGAATATTAATTTAAAAAATACTTATTTATGCCAAGTGGTAAAAAAAGGAAAAGACACAAGGTAGCGACGCATAAGCGTAAAAAACGTAGACGCGCTAATCGTCACAAGAAAAAATAATTTGAAAAAGTAGTTTTATAACTACTTTTTCACGTTTAGCTCATCTTGATTTTTTTTGTTTTTTAGGAAACTTAAAAAATTAAGAAGAGTTTATTAACAACGTTCTTTGATATAAAATTCATGAGATTATTACGTTCTACCAATGTAATACATGAGTTTACTGGATTAAATATCCTGTGTCAAAATAAATATCCATCTGTTTTGAAATGAATCAAAATAGATTAAAATTAACATAATGGAAAAAGAATTGATTATTAGATCGAGTTCTGATATTGTTGATTTTGCCTTATTAAAAGATGGAAAACTTATCGAGTTACACAAAGATGAAGATGATAACAATTTTGCTGTTGGTGATATATTTATCGCCAAAACACGCAAATCTGTTCCTGGTCTAAATGCTGCATTTGTAAATGTAGGTTATGAGAAAGATGCTTTTTTGCATTATCATGATTTAGGACCAAAATTACCTTCACTTTTAAAATTCGTTAAACGTGTAAGCGCAGGTAGACATACCGATTTTTTACTGAAAAATTTTCAGTTTGAGAAAGATATAGACAAAAACGGAAGCATAGCTAACGTTTTAAAATCTAATCAATCTCTATTAGTACAAATTGTAAAAGAACCAATTTCAACCAAAGGACCTCGTATTAGTAGCGAGTTGTCAATTGCAGGTCGTTATATTGTTCTTGTACCATTTTCTGATCGTATTTCAATCTCTCAAAAGATTGATTCTAAAGAAGAAAAAGAACGTTTAAAACGTTTGGTCAAGAGTATTACACCTAAAGGTTTTGGTGTTATAATTCGTACAGTCGCAGAAGGCAAAAAAGTTGCCGAACTCGACAAAGATTTACAGAATTTGCTGAATAGATGGACAGCAATGTGTAAAAAATTAAATAAAGCACATCATCCTAGTAAGGTGCTGAGTGAAATGAATAAAGCCTCTTCAATTTTAAGAGATATTTTTGATGATTCATTCTCAGGCATTACAGTAGATGACGAAGTACTTTATGGACAAATTAAAGATTACGTGCAAGAAATTGCACCTGCTAAAGAGTCAATAGTTAAGATGTACAAAAATGGCGTACCACTTTATGAAAAGTTTGGAATAGAACGTCAGATAAAAACATCTTTTGGTCGCACAGTTTCTATGGCACGAGGCGCTTATTTGGTAATAGAACATACCGAAGCGATGCATGTTATTGATGTTAATAGTGGTAACAGATCTAACAAAGAAAATAATCAAGAGGATACAGCTTTAGAAGTCAATATGATTTCTGCTTCAGAAATTGCTCGTCAATTACGTTTACGTGATATGGGAGGAATTATCGTAGTAGATTTTATTGATATGAATAAAGCCGAGAATCGAAAAAAATTGTACAATCATCTTCGTGACGAAATGAATGATGATAAGGCAAAGCATAAAATTTTGCCTCCTAGTAAGTTTGGTTTAATACAAATTACTAGACAACGTGTTCGCCCAGAACGCAACATTAAAACAAAAGAAGACAATCCAAATGGTATTGCAGGTGAAGAAATTGAAGCACCAATTAAAGTGATTCAACGCATTACTCAAGACCTAGAGAGACTCATCAAAAAAGACTATAAAAAGATAACGCTTAATGCGCATCCCTTTATAGCAGCCTTTATAACCAAAGGGTTTCCATCAGTACGTTCTAAGTGGTTTATGGAACATAAAAAATGGGTAAAAGTTTTACCTAGAGATGCTTACACATATCTTGAATACCATTTTATTGATAAAGATGGTAAGGAAATCAAATAATATCACATATCAAATAGCAAGTGAAATGAGTCTTAAATAATTTGAATTATAGTGTGCTTAGATGAAATAGAAAATAAAAGAATAGCTTTAGCTATGGTTTTATTTTATCTTGAAATTTAAGTGCAATAGAAACTAATTATTAGATTTAGTTCACTTGTTAATTGATATAAACCCCTTAGCTCTTTGAGTTAAGGGGTTTTTGTTTTTAAATCGGTTTTAGTTTTTCCTGCGGAAATAGTAAAACTACAAAACTTAACAATGAATTTAATTCTCCTTCTTTTTAAAGATAAATAGTTCTTTATTAGAAGAATTTTTAAATTTAGCACATTTCTGAAGATAAAAAATTAAGGTCCTGGATTAGGAATTTCTGCATGCACCTCATTAATAGCTTTCAAGATTTCATCACTCAACGTGATATTCACACTATCAATATTTTCTTCCAATTGAGCAATAGAAGTAGCTCCAATAATATTACTCGTCATAAATGGTCTGTCTGTTACAAAAGCTAAAGACATTTGTGCTAAAGACATATTATGATCTTCAGCAATTTTCATATAACGTTTTGTAGCTTCTGTACAATTCTCGCTACTATATCTCGCAAACCTTGGAAATAATTTTAAACGCGCATTATCTCCAGCTGTACCTTTGATGTATTTGCCAGATAAAACACCAAAAGCCATAGGAGAATAAGCTAATAATCCAATCTCCTCCCGAATAGAAACTTCTGCCATATCTCCTTCAAAAACTCTATTTATTAAAGAATAGGCATTTTGTATGGTTACCATTCTTGGTAAATCATTAATTTTTGATTCTTCTAAATAGCGCATGGTTCCCCAAGCTTTTTCATTTGAAATACCAACTTGACGTATTTTTCCAGATTTAATGATGTCATCTAAATTATGCAAAATTTCATTAAAATTATCTTCCCATTTATCATTAGGATTATGAGTGTAATCACGAACTCCAAACGTGTTTGTCTCACGTTCTGGCCAATGCAATTGGTATAAATCTATATAATCTGTTTTTAGACGCTTTAAACTGTTGTTAACAGCTTCGTGAAGCGCTTCTTTGCTAAATCCGTTAGTTCTAATATGTGCTGTATAATCACCAGTTCCTGCAATTTTGCTTGCTAAAACGACTTTATCTCGATTACCAGTTGTATTGAACCAGTTACCTATAATGCGTTCTGTTTCTGCGTAGGTTTCTGCATTTGCTGGTACAGGATATAATTCGGCTACATCAAAAAAGTTGACACCTTTATCAAGTGCTAAATCCATTTGTGCAAAGCCTTCGTCTTGAGTGTTTTGATTTCCCCAAGTCATAGTGCCTAAGCATATTTTGCTAACTTTTATATCTGTTTTTGGTAGTGTTGTGTATTTCATCTCTAGTTCCCATGAAAACGGGAATCTCTTTTTAGTTAAACTTTAATGTATGTAAATATAAAAAGACCTTTCAGGTTTTTAAAGTCTGAAAGGTCTAAATGTGTGTTAAGGTTTTAAAAGTTTTTTAATCTTGTTTCATAAAGATGTATTAAAGATTCTTCACTACGCTCTGAATGACAAATCTACTTTTTAATTACAAAATCTGTTATGTCATTCAGAAGGAGGTAATGACTGATGAATCTCATGTTTGATTTAATTTATAGCTTTATATCTCATTCAACAACTTAGAAATCTCATCTAATTTAGGTGTTAAAATTACTTCAATACGTCTGTTTTGAGCTTTACCTTCAGCAGAATCATTACTAGATATTGGTGCAAATTCTCCGCGTCCTGCAGCTGTTAAGTTTTCAGGCTGTATAGAAGGGTTTTCTCTTAAAATATTGACAATAGCAGTGGCACGTTTAGCAGATAAATCCCAATTTCCGCTCAGTTGATCGTTTCCTTTATATGGCACATCATCTGTATGACCTTCAATTAAAATGGCTATTTCAGGATTTTCAGCTAATACTTCTCCTAATTGTTTTACAGCTTGTTTCCCTTGAGTTCCAACTGCCCAACTACCAGATTGAAAAAGCAATTTGTTTTCCATAGAAACATACACTTTTCCGTTACGTTGCTCAACTGTTAATCCTTTACCTTCAAAATTGGTTAAAGCCTTAGAAATTGCATCTTTTAATTTTGTCATGGCTGCATCTTTACTTGCTATTACGTTTTCTAACTCTGCAACACGTTGCGATCTCGATTCTAATTCTTTTTTAAGTTTTTCAAGTCTTGCGTTTTCTGCAGCAAGTGCTTGTTCTTTTGCTTCTAGTTGTGCTAATAATTCTCTATTTTTTTTAGAATTAGCTGCTATAGAGGCACTACTGTTTTTTTCTAACGCATTATAAGAAGCTTCAAGATTTTCTTTTTCTCTTACCAATGCTTTGTATTCTCCTTCCCAACGATTACGATCTGCTATAGCATTATCATAGTCATCTTGTGAAGCGTTAAAATCATTCTTAGCTTTATTTAAAGCGGTTTCTAAATCACGATTACTGTCTGCTAATTTTCTATTTTCTTTTTTAAGATTTGCATACTTGCTTTCTAAATCTGTGTATATTTTTTTAGAAACACATGAGGTTGTTAGTACTAAGGTAAGTGCTATTAATGACAATTTTTTAAGCATGTTTTTTGATTTAAGTTATTTAATTTGGGTTTGTTTATTGTTTTTCTATCTCTGTTCATTTTTGTCTTGATACACTATTAATTAAAAATTGTCCACTGGACGATTTTTGTTTAATACTAAACCAAAAATTCAAATCAATCTGAGGAAATTCCTGCGGAACATTCGTTTTTAAAACTTCGTGCTTAAAGCTTCGCTTTGCAACTCCATTCTTTCGCTCATTATTTCTGCATTTCAGGATTCAATTCTCCGAATTGATTTAAGAAATGAACTTCTACTATGTTTTATGCTTTCTAATTTTACTTTTTATTTTTGCTAACTGCTAACAATTAATCTATCTCAATTAAAATAGGACAATGGTCACTATGAACTGCTTCGCTAAGTATAACGCTTCGTTTAATATTATCTTGTATAGGCTCGCTTACCATTGCGTAATCTAGTCGCCAACCTTTGTTATTTGCACGAGAATTAGCTCTGTAACTCCACCAAGAATATTCCTGTTTTTCTGGATGCAAATGTCTAAAAGAATCAATAAAACCGCTATCAATAAATTCTCCAAGCCATTCACGTTCTTCTGGTAAAAACCCAGAAACACCTTTCATTTTTGGGTTGTGAATATCTATTTCTTCATGACAAATATTGTAATCTCCAAGCACAACTAGATTTGGTTGTTCAGCTCGTAATTCATTTAAATATTGATGAATCATATTCATGTACTCAAATTTATGAGCCAATCTCGCATCATTAGTTCCAGATGGTAAATACATACTCATCACCGAAACACCATCAAAATCTGCTCTAATATTGCGACCTTCAAAATCCATAGACTCTATTCCTGTGCCATATTCTATATGTTTAGGTTCTATTTTACTTAAAATAGCAACACCACTGTAGCCTTTTTTTTGAGCACTAAACCAGTAGTTGTATTTATAACCAGCACTTTCTATCGCCTCAATATCAACTTGCTCTTTCATGGCTTTGATTTCTTGAAGACAAATCACATCAGGATTTGCGCTTGTAAGCCAATCAATAAAGCCTTTTTTCATTGCTGCTCTAATTCCGTTGACGTTGTAGGAGATGATTTTCATACTAAGGTTTTAAGATTTCAGCTAAAATAAATAATACTGTACTTTTACACGACTATTTTAACCCGATTTTAAGGATAAAATAATTTGAGTCTTTTGAAGTTATTATACTGAATGAAAATTGCTATTTCACTATTTTGTTTTATGCTGTCCTTTTGTGCTTTTGCGCAAGAGACAACCTCTAATTATAAAACAAAAAAAGTGGTTGTTAGAGATTCTGTGAAAATTGATACCGTAAGTATTAATTCTAGCTGGTTTATACTTCGGAAACCAAACCAAACACTTATAGATACGTCGTACTATAAGGTTGATTTTGCCAAAGCATTATTAACGTTTAAGAAACCTGTAGAAGTTGATTCCGTAGAGATTTCTTATTTACGTTATCCCGATTTTTTAACTCGGAAATACGCTCAACTCGACGAAAAGATCATTGTAGAAAACACAGATAACTTACAACGACTTTATAAACTCAACCAATCTAACTTGCAAAGAGATTACACGCCATTTGGAGGTTTGAGTACATCTGGAAGTATTTCTCGAGGTGTAACGTTAGGAAACAATCAAAACTCAGTATTAAATAGTGAATTAGATTTACAAATTTCTGGAAAATTGAGTGATAAAGTCTCGTTAAGAGCATCCATCCAAGATGCAAATATCCCATTACAAGAAAGTGGGTATTCACAACGATTAGATGAATTTGATCAAGTATTTATAGAACTCTTTAGCGACGATTGGAATATAAGAGCAGGTGACATAGATTTAATAAATACCAATAGTTATTTTGCCAATTTTACCAAGCGAGTACAAGGGTTACAAGTCGCAGCAAATTTTGGAGACGAGGATTCTAAAACTACTCTTTTTGCATCTGGAGCTTTGGTTAGAGGCCAGTTTACGACGAGTCAATTTACTGCTCAAGAAGGTAATCAAGGTCCATATAAACTCACAGGACCCAATAATGAATTGTTCGTTTTAATAGTGTCTGGTAGTGAAACCGTTTATGTCAACGGTCTCCCAATTGAGCGTGGTGATAACAAAGATTATATCATAGATTATAATGCTGGTGAAATCATTTTCAATTCTACATATCCTATAACTTCGGAAATGAGAATTACCGTAGATTATCAGTTTAGTGAACGTAATTTCTCCCGATTTACCATTTTTGGAGGAGGAGCTTATGAATCCGAAAAATTAAAACTTGGTGTTTCTGTCTATTCTGAAGCAGATGCTAAAAACCAACCCTTACAACAAAATCTTTCGGCAGAACAAGTTGAAATTTTATCTAACGCAGGTGATGATCAATCGCAAATGGTTGCACCTTCAGATGTTTCCGAAGCATTTGATGAAAACCGTATTTTATATAGAAAAGATGTTATTGGTGGTATTGAACGTTTTGTGTTTTCTAATAACGAAGACGATGAATTGTTTAGCGTTCGTTTTACGTTAGTTGGTGCAAATCTTGGTAATTATGTCTTGATAAATAGTAATGCGATTGAAAATATTTTTGAATATGTAGATCCCATTGGTGGTGTTCCACAAGGAAATTATGAGCCTATTATTCGTTTAATTGCTCCAGAAAAATTACAAGTTGCAGTGATAAACGGAACTTATAAACCAACCGAAAAAACGGATGTGTTTTTTGAACTTGCTGGTAGTAAAAATGATGAGAATTTGTTTTCTAATCTAGATGATGGCAACAATGATGGTTTTGCTGCAAAGCTTCGTGTTAACCAAAGTATTATCAAAACAGATAGCCTGTGGAATCTTAACGCAAACATTGATGCAGATGTTATTAACAAGAATTTTAAAACCATCCAACGGTTATACAGAGCAGAGTTTAATCGTGATTGGAATTTAGAAAACCCACTAGGGAATCAAAACTTATTGTCTTCTGGTTTAGAACTCGTACATCCTAAAAAAGGTTTGGCGTCTTATAAATTTGAGCATCTTAATTACTCTGAGAAATTTAATGGAAATCGACATAATGTGTTTGCTAATTTGCAGTTTCATCAATTTAATATATTTTCTAATTCTAGTTTTTTAAATAATAAAAGCAGTCTCTCTACATCAACTTTTGTGCGTTCTTTTAATAGAGTGACTTATAATTTTAATAAACAATGGATTGGAACTAGAATTGCTCTAGAAGATAATGAGCAACGTGATAGGGAAACTGATATATTAACAAGTTTAAGTCAGCGTTTTAAGTCGTACGAAGTATTTACAGGAATAGGAGATAGTACAGGTGTTTTTGTAGAAATTGGTTATAAACATCGTGTTAATGATAGTTTGAGAGATAATCAAGTTAAGCGAGTTAACTCGTCTAACACGTATTATGTGAAGTCTAAGATTATTCAAAATAAAAACACAAACTTGGGTATTTATGCCAATTACCGGAAACTAAAAAGTAAAGACGAGACTATTGAAGATGAAAATTCATTGAATTCTAGATTGAATTTTAATCAGAAATTATGGAATAATCTCGTGTTATTAAATACTGTTTTTGAAACCAATTCTGGAACCTTACCACAACAAGATTTTACCTATGTTGGTGTAGAACCTGGTCAAGGTGCTTATACTTGGATTGATTATAATGACAACGGAATCCAAGAACTTAATGAGTTTGAAGTGGCTCAATTTTCAGATCAAGGCGAATATATTAGAGTATTACTTCCTAATCAGGTTTTTGTAAAAACGCATCAAAATAGATTCAGTCAAACGATAACTATTAATCCTCAACAATGGTCAGTTTCCGAAGAAAAAGGAAAGAAATTTTGGTCTCATTTTTATAATCAGACCTCTTATTTGGTAGATCGGAAGAATAAGAGAGAAGGTGAGGAGTTTGATTTAAATCCGTTTTCTACTTCCGAAGAAAATCAACTCGCATTAAATAAAAGTATACGTAATGTATTGTTTTTTAATAGAGGTAAACAAAACTATACCACATCTTATACGTATTTAGCCAATACCAATAGAGCGACGTTATCAATAGGATTTCAAGAGAATAGCATTGAAAGTCATCAATTACAATTCAATCATAAATTTTGGACCAATTGGCTTATTAATTTACAATCTAGTTTTGAGACTAATGAAAGTCTGAGTGAGAATTTTGCAACCCGTAATTATGAATTAGATGAAATTAGATTTCAACCTAAATTATCTTACATATTTAATGAAAATGCGCGTTTTGATGTATTTTATCAATACACTTCAAAAGACAATACTATAGGTAATATGGAGCAATTGTTACAAAATAACTATGGCTTATCATTTACGTATAACAACGCAAATAAAATGGCGCTTACAGGTGAAATTAATTTCTTTAAAAATGAGTTTACTGGTAATGCAAATACACCTGTATCTTATCAAATTTTAGAAGGCTTGCAGCCAGGAAATAATTTTACTTGGAGTTTGTTAGCTCAAAGAAAACTAACCAAATTTTTAGATTTAAATTTTAATTACTTTGGAAGAAAAACAGAAACTAGCAAAACGATTCATACTGGAACTGTTCAGTTAAAGGCTTATTTTTAAGCTGTGTAACATTCATTACAAATAGACAGTATTTTTTTTATAACTTTGATACATGCAAAAACTGTTTGCCATATCATTTTCTTTTTTGGTGCTTTTTCAAAGCCTCAATATAGGAGTTGAAGATATTTCTAAAATTAGCGTCTTGCTAGATCATGCAGAATATCATCAAGAAAATTATGGCGATTCATTTGTTCAATTCTTAGCAGAACATTATGGCGATTTAAAAGATAGTCATGAAAATGATCATGAAGAACATGAGGATTTACCGTTTAAACATCAACATCAAACCTGTGTTCATACAAGCGTTGCATTTACGTTTGATATTATAGAATTCGATTTTACTTACGATACATTCACAGAGATTCCTTTTAATTTTTTCTACAAGGAATCTGTTTCTTTATTTGAAAAGCCAAGTGTTTTTCAACCGCCTAGACTAGCATAATTCATATTTAAAGTTTTTTAAAAATCCACAATATACATTATGGTATGTGGTATTATTAATTCTTAAAACATTGAACTATGTTAGAATCAATTATTAAATTCAGTTTAAAAAATAAGCTAATTGTTTTCCTTTTTACAGCTTTTATTGTTGGCTTCGGAATTTTCTCATTAACCCAAATTCCTATTGGTGCTGTTCCAGATATTACCAACAATCAAGTGCAAGTTATTACCACATCCCGAAATTTATCAACCCAAGATGTTGAACAATTTATTACGTATCCAGTTGAATTAGAAATGGCTAATTTACCAGGTGTTGAAGAGATTCGTTCGGTTTCAAAATTTGGGTTATCTGTCGTTACGATTGTTTTTGACGACAATATGGGAACCTACTTACCAAGACAGCTTATTGCCGAAAAAATAAAATCAGCATCTGAACAAATTCCTGAAGGATTTGGTGCTCCAGAAATGGGTCCAATTACAACAGGTTTAGGTGAAATTTATCAATACATATTAGATGTAAAACCTGGTTATGAAGATCAATATACGACTACAGATTTGCGTACCATTCAAGATTGGGTTGTTAAAAGACAACTGTCAGGAATTCCTGGAGTCGTAGAAGTCAATACTTGGGGTGGATTTTTAAAACAATATGAAGTCGCTATTAATCCAAGTAAATTGGTTTCAATGAATATTTCAATATCAGAAATATACGACGCATTAGAAAAAAACAATAGCGTCGCAGGTGGTGGATATATCGAAAAAAATGATAAAGCTTTTTTTATTCGTGGTGAAGGTTTAGTGAGTTCATTAGAAGACATTGAGAACATTGTTGTGAAAAATGATATTACACCAATTTTTATTAAAGATGTCGCTAATGTTGGGTTTGGTAGTGCTACTCGTTTTGGAGCTATCACAGGAAATGGTGAAGGTGAAAAAGTCTTAGGGCAAATCATGATGCTTAAAGATGGCAATTCTAAAGAAGTTATTGATACGGTTAAAGAACGAGTTGCTTCTATCCAAAATACGTTGCCAGAAGGAGTTTACATAAATGGCTTTTTAGAACGTAGCGAGCTCATAGGTAAAACAACATTTACAGTTGCCGAAAATTTGATTTTGGGATCACTCATAGTCATATTTGTAGTTGTACTTTTACTAGGTAATTGGCGCTCTGGCTTAATCGTTGCTTCGGTTATTCCTTTAAGTTTGTTGTTTGCTATTATTCTCATGAATCTTTTTGGTGTGGATGCTAATTTGATGAGTTTAGGTGCTATTGACTTCGGAATAATTATCGATGGTGCTGTCATCATTGTGGAGTTTATTGCATTTCAGATCATGTCTAAATCCTCTCAAATTTCAAAAACTGATAAACTTGAAAAACAAGCAGAAATTGACCAAATAACACTTAAAAGTGCTTCAAAAATGATGAATTCTGCCATTTTTGGTCAATTAATCATTTTAATTGTATTTATACCAATTCTCTCTTTGAGTGGTATTGAAGGCAAAATGTTTAAACCTATGGCGATGACATTTAGCTTTGCTCTCATTGGAGCAATGCTATTATGTCTGACTTATGTTCCTGTGGTTTCATCATTATTTTTGAGAGCAAGAAAAGTGTCATCAAAAAATATCTCTACAAGATTGATGAACTTTTTAAATAAGCGTTACCAACCCATGATTAATTGGTCGTTAGGCCATAAAAAAATAGTGGTTTTGCTCTCTATTGTATTGTTAGCAATTAGTGTATGGGTTTTTACACGAATGGGTGGTGAATTTGTGCCTACGCTTGATGAAGGCGATTTTGTGATTCAACCTGTATTAAAAACAGGTACATCATTAGCAAGAACTGTTGATATTACTACACGAATAGAACAAATATTATTAGATGATTTTCCTGAAGTTGATCAAGTAGTATCCAGAATTGGAGCAGCAGAAGTGCCTACAGACCCAATGTCTATGGAAGAAAGTGATGTGATTATAAAACTCAAACCTAAAAAAGAATGGACCTCTGCAGCTTCTAAAGACGAATTAGCTGATAAATTTAAAGAAGCTTTAGCTGTCATTCCAGGCATGGAAGTAGAATTCACTCAACCTATAGAAATGCGTTTTAATGAGTTAGTCACAGGTGTGAGAGCAGATGTAGCTATTAAGATTTTTGGTGAAGATTTAACCGTTTTAGCAAATAAGGCTGATGAGATTAGGGATTTAATTCAGAATGTAGAAGGTGCAGCAGATATTTCCGTAGAAAAAGTAGAAGGTTTACCTCAAATGAGTGTTACATATAATCGTAGTAAAATTGCGCGTTATGGGATGAATATTTCAGATTTAAATCGAATCATTTCTATGGGTTTTGCGGGAGAATCTGTAGGTAGTGTTTTTGAAGGTGAAAAACGTTTTGATTTAGTAATTAGACTACAACAAAATAACCGGAAGAATCTTGAAAGCCTGAAAAATTTATATGTAGATACACCTCAAGGACACAAAATTCCTCTAGACGAACTAGCAACAATTGCATACACTACTGGTCCTGCACAAATTTCTAGAGATGATACCAAACGTCGTATTGTTGTTGGGATTAATGTTAGAAATCGAGATTTACAATCGGTTGTTAATGATGTACAACACATTATAGAAGCTCAACTCAAATTACCTGTTGGGTATTCTATTACTTATGGTGGACAATTTGAAAATTTACAAAGTGCAAAAGATCGATTACTAGTTGCTGTTCCAGTAGCTTTAGTACTCATATTTATATTGTTGTATTTCGCATTTGGTTCTGTAAAAGAAGCTTTGATAGTCTATTCTGCTATTCCGTTTGCTGCAGTAGGAGGCGTGTTATTATTATGGGCTAGGGATTTACCTTTTAGTATTTCTGCAGGTGTTGGTTTTATTGCACTCTTCGGAATTGCCGTTTTAAACGGAATCGTGCTCATTGAACATTTTAAAGAGCTTAAAGCAGAAGGTTTCTCTAATATTGAAGAACGTATCAAAAAAGGAACCAGTGAACGTTTAAGACCAGTGTTGTTAACAGCTGCAGCTGCTGCCTTAGGATTTTTGCCAATGGCGATTTCAACAAATGCAGGTGCTGAGGTGCAACGACCATTAGCAACTGTTGTTATAGGAGGTTTGATAACAGCAACGCTCTTAACTTTAATTGTATTGCCTGTTTTGTACGCTTGGTTTGAAAATAAAAACACTTTAAAAATGAATAAAACAGCTTTATCAACTCTAATCATTTTAGCGATGACTTTTGGTGTAAATGCTCAAAATAAGCCATTAACAGTTGAAGAAACTTTAGCATTAGCAATTGAAAATAATGGGAGTTTAAAAGTCGAATTATTGAAAATTGATGAGTCAAACGCATTGATTGGAAGTGCATTTAGTTTTGATAAAACAAATATTTATTATCAATATGATGAAAATAATTTGGCAATAAATAATGAGCCACTCAAGGTTTTTGGAGTGTCACAGGATTTTAAATTTCCGACGGTTTATTTTGCTGAAAAGAAACGTAACAAGTCAAATGTTAACTTACAAGAAGCTAAGTATAGTTTGCAATTGCTAAAAGTTAAAAGAGATGTTTACAGTAATTATTATGAGTTGAGTTATAACAAAAACAAAGCTTTAACTTATAAATACTTGGATAGTTTATATAAGGATTTTGCTAAAAAAGCAGAGAGACGTTTTGAGTTAGGCGAAACCAATTATCTAGAAATGATTACAGCACGTTCAAAACAGAAACAATTAGAAACGCTTTATAAACAGTCATTACAAAACGTCAATCAATCTCAATCACAACTTAAAAAAGTGGTTCAGGTGGATTCTATAGTAATTGAGGATATTGAACTTGAGAAATTAGAACTTCAAAATTTAACATTAGAAGCACATGAAGGTTTATCCTTTTATGATGCGTCTATACATTACCAGCAAGCGCAAACAAAATTAGAGAAGCAGAATTTGTTGCCAGATTTAAGTGCTGAGTATTTTCAAGGTACAAATAGTACGTTAAATCAAAATGTCAATGGGTATCAGTTTGGGTTAAAAGTGCCGCTTTTGTTTGGTGGTCAACGTTCAAAAATTAAAGCTTTAAAAATTTCAGAAGATATAGTTGTAGAACAAAAGATAGATTATGAGACGCAATTAAATGCGGAATATCAATCGCTCTTAGCAAAACTACAGCAACATCAGGAAAGTATTAGCTATTATGAAACACAAGGCAAATCGCTTTCCGAAGAAATCATAAAAACAGCAAATCGTACTTTTAAAGAAGGTGAAATTGACTTTTTTCAATACATCCAAAGTTTAGAGACCGCTAAGGAAATACAGTTGAGTTATCTAGAACAACTCAATCAATACAATCAAACAGTAATTACAATCAACTATTTAATTTTATAACAATGAAACATATATATATCATAGTATTTGCAATGGTTTTAATGGCCTGCGGAAATTCAGAAAAACAAGAAGAAGTAATTTTAGAAACTGAAGATCATCATGATGAAATCACTTTAACGACTGCTCAATTTGAAGGTGAGAAAATGGCTTTTGGAGGTTTAGAAGAGGTTGATTTTTACGAGACTGTAAAAGTAAACGGAATGATTGATGTACCACCACATAACAAATCTAATGTAACTACATTTATTGGTGGTTATATTACAAAAACACCTTTGTTAATTGGTGATAAAGTGAAGAAAGGACAACTATTAGTAACACTCGAGAATACTGAGTTTGTAGAACTACAACAACAATATTTGGAGGTTTCAGAACAAATTAATTATCTGAAGTCTGAGTTTAATAGACAAAAAACATTATTTGATGAGAAAATTACTTCTGAAAAAAACTATTTAAAAGCTGAAAGTAATTACAAAAGTAACCTAGCGCATTATAACGGATTGCGAAGAAAATTGCAAATGATAAATATCAATCCAAAAAGTGTTGAAGAAGGTCGTATTTCATCAACTATTAATCTTTATGCTTCAATTGATGGTTATGTTGCTAAAGTAAATGTGAGTAATGGTACATATGTGGCACCAAGTGATGTGATTATAGAAATTGTAGATACAGATCATATCCATTTAGAATTGTCGGTTTTTGAAAAGGACATCATGAAAATTAAGAAAGACCAGAAAATCTTGTTCAAAATTCCAGAAGCTTCCGAAGAAATGTACGAAGCAGAAGTGCATTTAGTAGGTACCACAATTGATGAGCAAACAAGACGCGTAAAAGTACATGGACATATGAATGATGATGAAGACAATTTTATAGTTGGTATGTTCGTAGAAGCTGATATTTTAATTTCTAATACAAAAGGGATGGGTTTACCAATAGAAGCTATTATCGAAGTTGAAGACGAAGCCTATGCTTTGGTGCTGGAAGAAAAAAATGATAATGAGTATCATTTCAAAAAGGTAAAATTAGATCTTGGTAAGCGAACAGAAACCAATATTGAAATTTTAAATTCTGAAATGTTAAAAGACAAACAAATTATAATCAAGGGAACAAGTATGTTACTTAGTGACAGTGAAGGTGGTCATGGTCATTAAATTTTTATCTTGATAGTCAAACTTTACATATTAATTGCGTTTAGAAATTAGAACAGTTGTAGCTTTTTAAAATCTGTAAATCGAGGTCTCTTTATTATTATTGTATATTGGAGTTATAAAAATCAATCATAGCTTTAAAATCGTTTATGATAAATTCACTAAAAAGAGTTTTTAAAAAAATAAAATCTGAAGGGTTGTTCTCTTCTACTGTAGATTTTTACACTTTAATTTATGATAAATTTTACGATAAAAAGTATACTATTGATACCTGTACTTGGGTTTGTAAAGAAGATTTAGATGTTGATGCTTCTGCAAAAGAACATGCTTCTATGTATCAGGCTACTAAGGTTTTACATCTAAGAAAACTCTTTACAAAATTGAAACCTTTAACGGGGAAAACCATTATTGATATGGGTTCTGGTAAAGCAAGAGTATTATTAGTAGCATCCGAATTTGGTTTTAAAAAAGCAAAAGGAGTGGAGTTTTCGTCCAATTTATGTGATATATCCAATCGAAATATTAAGATGTATAACGAGCATATTAAAACAAATACTGTATTTGAAATTATTAATGAAGATGCTGGGAAGTATGAGTTTAATGATGATGAAGATATTTTCTATCTCTATAACCCGTTTCATGAAGTGATTCTATCTAAAGTTATTGAAAACATTAAATCATCACTTCATAGAAATCCTAGAAATATTTTAATTATTTATAAAAATGCTAATTCAAAGCGACCTCTTATTGAAAATAATTTTCAAATTAAATCAACCGAATTTGTACAGGATTTAGGAGGTAATTTCATTTTATACACTATTTGAAATATAAAATGCCAATAGTAGATGTTTTACTATTGGCATTTTTAATATAATTTTTTATTAGAATTACATTTTTTGAAGCCAATGCTTCACATCTACGTCCTTTTTAATAATATCTTTTAAATCTTCAATCTTAACACGTTGTTGCTCCATCGTATCACGATGACGAATCGTTACTGTATTATCCTCTAAAGTATCGTGATCTACAGTAATACAAAAAGGTGTTCCGTTAGCATCTTGTCTTCTATAACGTCTTCCTACTGCATCCTTTTCATCGTAAGTGACATTGAAATCCCATTTCAAGTCTTCAACAATCTGTCTTGCTACTTCTGGTAAGCCATCTTTTTTAACCAAAGGTAAAATTGCTGCTTTTGTTGGTGCTAAAACTGCTGGTAATTTTAAAACAGTTCTGGTTGTATTATTTTCTAATTCTTCTTCAACTAAAGCGTTAGAGAAAACAGCCAAGAACATACGATCTAAACCAATAGACGTTTCTAGAACGTAAGGTGTGTAATTTGCATTGTCTTCATGATCAAAATACTGTAATTTTTTACCAGAGAACTCTTCGTGTTGTTTTAGATCAAAATCTGTACGTGAGTGAATCCCTTCTAATTCTTTAAACCCAAATGGGAATTTAAATTCTATATCTGTTGCAGCATCTGCATAATGTGCTAATTTTTCATGGTCATGAAAACGGTAATTGTCTTCTCCCATTCCGAGAGATAAATGCCATTTCATTCGTGTTTCTTTCCAATACTCAAACCATTCTTTTTGTGTACCTGGTTTGATGAAAAATTGCATTTCCATTTGTTCAAATTCACGCATTCTAAAGATAAATTGTCTTGCAACAATTTCGTTTCTAAACGCTTTTCCTGTTTGAGCAATTCCAAAAGGAATTTTCATACGTCCAGTTTTTTGAACGTTTAAGAAATTAACAAAAATTCCTTGAGCTGTTTCTGGACGTAAGTATAAATCCATTGCGTTTTCTGCATCGGCTCCTAACTTGGTTCCAAACATTAAATTAAATTGCTTAACATCTGTCCAGTTTTTAGAGCCAGTCAAAGGATCTGCAATTTCTAACTCTTCAATTAATGCTTTCACATCTGCCAAGTCTTCTTTTTCTAAAGATTGACCTAAGCGTTTTAAAATTGCATCTATTTTTTCTTGGTATCCTAGAACTCTTCCATTAGTTGATACAAATTCTTCTTTATTAAAAGCGTCTCCAAAGCGTTTCTCAGCTTTTTTAACTTCTTTATCAATTTTGTTTTCAATTTTAAGACAGTAATCTTCAACTAAAACATCAGCACGATAGCGTTTTTTAGAGTCCTTATTATCAATCAAAGGATCATTAAAGGCATCTACGTGTCCAGACGCTTTCCAAGTTGTTGGATGCATCAAAATTGCAGCATCAATACCTACAATGTTTTCATTCATTTGTACCATGGCTTTCCACCAGTAGTCACGAATGTTTTTCTTGAGTTCTGCTCCATTTTGAGCATAATCATATACTGCACTTAATCCATCGTAGATTTCACTACTTTGAAATACGTAACCATACTCCTTTGCGTGAGAGATTACTTTTTTAAATTGATCATCGTTTGCCATAGTGCAAAAATAAAAAACCGCTTCAATAAATTGTGCGGTTTTTAATAAAGAATTTATTTAAAATTATTGGACTGATGTGAAAATTAGCAATTTTCTGACCATTTGAAATCGTTTTTAAGTTTCATAGTAGTTCTATGGAAAGGAAAAATGATGAAAAATGGACTGATAAGGACAATTTTTTAGCCAATTAAAAAAGTGTAAAGGAATTTAAATAAGTTTGAGTTTAAACTATTTCTTAATTCAATTTTACTTGTGTACTTCCTAGTCTTCTGTCTTCATGAAAAATAGAGATATAATACGTTCCTTTTTCAAAAGGTTGATCGTCTATATCACTGTCTACGTCAATACATACTTCTACAACTTCATTATCGTAGTTAATGATTTCTTTAGCGCTGTAAATCAAAGAAGAACTACCAAAATCTACAGATCCTTTATCTGCAACAACATTGTTTTTTGGATTTACAATTTGTATGTAGAGTTCTTTTTCTCCAGCTTCTGTTAAAGAATTTTCAGCAAGTATAAAACACACTTCTATGCTTTGTACACGTTTAGCTTTATTGGTTGGTCTTTTAGATCCAAAAAGTTTTTCAAAACCTTCAGCTTTAAATGAATTAGCGGTTAATAAAGCCCCTTTTTCTATACTCTCGTTTAAGTTTTTATTTTGTTGAACTAAAGTAGAATTTTCATATTGTTGTTGTCGCAACGCGCTGTAAGCGAGTAACTTTTCTTTTTCTAAACCTTTATTAACTTGGTCTAAAGAGTCTACAGTGTTGAATAAAACCTTATTTTTAAGTTTTATATTAAAGAGTTGTTGTTTGAATTTTGCAAGTATAGAGAGGTCACTACGTACCATTCTAAGAGAATCCAAAGTTAATTTGGTTGCTTGTTTAGCGTCTTCCAATTTGGAAGTTATCAGATCATTGGAAATTGAAACGTCATCATAGCGTGCGATCATTTGGGATAATTCACTTTCAACTAGCTTCTTTTCTTGTTCTAAAAATTGCTGGTGCGCTGTAATGGATTTGTAACTTGTAAAACTGTAAACAGTTAGAACTGCGACTGCAATAATTAAAGAACCAATAATTAATCTGTAGTTAAATAATTGAGGGTTAACTATCATTATTAATTTTGTTATTTAATCAAGCGAAACTAAAGAATATGTTATCAATAAATAATTTTAATCGTTGAAATGATAAAAAACTTGTTAAACTTGTTTTTTCCTGAAGTTTGTAAAGCTTGTAGTAACCATTTGTCTGATAATGAACTACAAATTTGTACAAATTGCAGACATGATTTACCACTCACAAATTTTCATGAAGATCATGAAAATGCAGTTCATAAAATACTCTACGGAAGGGTGAAATTAGAGCAAGCTACTGCTTTGCTACATTTTTCTAAAAAAGGTATTGTACAACAACTCATGCACAATCTAAAATATAGAGGACATGAAGAAATTGGACAACTTTTAGGCGAATGGCTAGGAGAAGAATTGAAGCGAATTGATGGGTATTCAAATATAGATGTGGTTATTCCTGTGCCATTACATAAAAAGAAACTTAAATCTAGAGGTTTTAATCAAGTTGATAAATTTGGTATTGCCATAGCTAACGCTTTAAATGCAGAATATAATACGTCTGTTTTAATAAAAAAAACTCATACTAAGACTCAAGTTTTTAAAGATAGATTGAAACGAAATTCGAATGATCACACCAATTTTAAAATTGAAAATGGAGCTTGTTTAGAAAACAAACATATTCTTATTGTAGATGATATTATTACTACGGGAGCTACTATTGAAGATTGTGCTAATACATTATTAGAAATTAAAGGGATTAAATTAAGTTTGGCTACGATGTCAATCACAGATTAAACAATAAACGAGTTTAAATCTTAGGTAGAACTCAAGTATTAAGGTTAAACTGATATTAAATTGTTTTGAAGATACCTAGGTTTATTGTTAATTTGTTGAAATTAGAAGCTCGCATGCGTAAAAACGTTTTACAAAGTTTAGTCCTACTCATTATAATTTCGCTAGTGATAAGTTGTGCCAATAGAGGTACACCTTCTGGTGGAGAAAAAGATAAAGATGCACCTTTGATTATAAAATCTTTACCTGAAAATATGTCGACTAATTTTAAGGGCAAGGAAATTAAAATCTACTTTGACGAATACGTTAAAATCAAAAATCTTCAAAAGCAGCTCATTATTTCGCCACCAATGGATCCTGAACCAACAGTGACACCTTTAGGAACAGCGAGTAAATATATTACAATCACCATAAATGATACCTTAGACGATAATACAACTTATGCTTTTAATTTTGGACAAAGTATTGTAGATAATAATGAAGAAAACCCATATGACTATTACAGATATGTATTTTCTACAGGAGATTATATCGATTCATTATCTGTGAAAGGTCAAATTTTAGATGCCGAAAATAGGAGTCCAGAAGATTTTGTATCAGTCATGTTATATGAGAAAGATTCTACTTATACAGACTCTATTGTGTATAATAAAAAGCCTAAATATATTACAAACACTTTAGATAGTATCACTACTTTCAGTATTGATAATATTAAACCTGGAACCTATAAATTGGTAGCTTTAAAAGACGATAATGGGAACTTCACATTTCAGCAAGAAAAAGATAAAATAGGGTTTTATGAAGGTTTTATAACGGCTCCAACAGATTCTGTTTTTACTATAAAATTATTTAAAGAAGCTGTAAATTTTGAGGCTAAAAAACCACGTCAAGCTGCAGGCCAAAAAATCGCATTTGGCTATAAAGGTGATTATAAAACAATGGAAATTGAGTTGTTAGATAACAAGCCAGAAGGGTTTACTACAAGGGTTACAAAAGATCCTAATGCAGATACATTATATTATTGGTATAAGCCTAAGCTAGAGTTAGATTCTACTCAATTTATTGTAAGAAATAAGACTTTTGTAGATACGTTAAAACACAGATTTAGATCTATTGATAAAGATTCTTTGACCATTAAAATGTTATCTCCTGGGACATTAGGTTTTAGTGATGATGTACAAATATCTGGAACGATTCCTTTTGTGAAATTTGATGAAAAACAGATTCAAATTTTAGACAAAGATTCCATTGATGTGCCATTTAAAACAACGTTTAACACATTTGATAATGTGTATAGTTTACAGTTTGAAAAGCAAGAGAAACAGCAATATAATATGACACTATTGCCAGGAACTTTTGAGGATTTCTTCGGAAATGTAAATGACACGCTTAAGTTTGCTGCTAAAACAAAATTATATTCTGACTATTCTAATATCAGAATTACGCTTAGAAACATGACGTATCCAGCAATTGTTCAACTTATGACAGACAAAGGAGAAGTTAAATATGAGCAGTTTGCTACTGAAGACCGTTTATTTGATTTTAGAAATCTCACACCTGGAAATTATTATTTAAGAGTGGTTTTTGATGCTAACGGAAATCAGAAATGGGATTCTGGAAATTACCTCAAACAATTACAACCAGAGCGTATAAGCTATAAAAAAGAAATTATTGAAGCGAGAGCCAATTGGGATCCTGTGGAGACGTTTACCCTTTTAGACTAAACGAATCTCTGTCATTTAAAAAACCTAACTTATCTCTATACTTATTAATGTGATCTTTTTTTAGGGTCACTATTTCTGTCGCTTCTTTATCTGTAGGAATAGAATCCATACGTTTGCCGAGAACATCATAAGCTCCTGAGTTTCCAGAATATTCAAAACCATTTGCATCAAGTCCAACACGATTAACACCAATGCAATAACTCATGTTTTCTATAGCACGAGCTTTTAGCAAAGCATCCCAAGCGTTAACACGAATTTTAGGCCAATTTGCAACATACAGTACTACATCATAATCGTTTGTGTTTCTCGCCCAAACCGGAAATCGTAAGTCATAACACACCAAAGGACAAATTTTCCATCCCAAATAATGAACCATTAATTGTTTTGAGCCAGCTTTATAAACTTTGTGTTCACCTGCTAAAGTGAAGGTGTGCTTTTTGTCGTAATACTCAATGTTGCCTTCAGGAAAAACGAATAGAAGTCGGTTGTAATAATGATTATTTTCTTTTATGACAACACTACCTGTGATTGCGGTTTTTTTTAGGTTTGCCAGTTTTTGCATCCATGAAACGGTATCACCTGTCATAGTTTCGGCAACTAGATTTGGATGCATTGTAAATCCAGAGGTAAACATTTCAGGAAGTATAATGAGATCAACAGACTCTAGAATTGCACTAATTTTATTAGTAAAATGTATTCTGTTTTGTTCTGGATTTTCCCAAACAAGATTAGATTGTATGAGCGCGATTTTTAATTCCTTTTGCATGTTTTAAATTTACAAATTTTTAAACAAAAAAAATCCATTCTAGTAGTTATTAACCAACTAAAATGGATTCATATTTTAAGATACTTAAGTATTAAATTTTGCTCTTAGCTTTATCAAGAGACTTTTGTAATTTTTCTAATTTCTCAAGCCATTTTGTTTCATCATTAGGCGATAATTTTCCTTTGTTTTTAAGCTTTTCGTATTTTTTCTGAGCATCCTCAAGTTTCTTACCTGCTTTTTCTAAATTATCTTGAGCTTTTTGCTGTTTCTTCAATTCCTTTTCTGCTTTTTTTCGCTCTTTTTCGGCCTTTTTTTGTGCTTTTTCAGCTTTTTTCTTCTCTTTTTCTAGTTTTTTGACTTCTTTTTCAGTTTTGTCTATTCCTTTTTGCTTGTCTTTTTCAAGCTTTTTTGCATCTTTCTCTGCTTTTTCTTTTGCCTTATCTGCAATTTCTTTTAATGCTAATTTCTCATTTATTAAACGAGCAGATTCTAAAATAGAAGCTGTTTCTTCAATACTTAAGGTTTCAGTAATATCCTTACCATCTAAGAAAATTTTGTCTTTTTTAACTTCGTAGGTTTTTCCGTCTTTTTGTACTTCTTGAGCATTCATTGTGATGCTAAATAGCAACACTAAAAGCGTGATAATATATTTCATGTTTTTTGTTTTTAATTGTTCTATTTATAAGACACAAATGTAGTTGAAAAGTCACTTGAAAATACGTTAAATTTTATTCAAAATATCTGCTGCGGCTTTTAATGTGTCCTCAGTTTTAGCAAAACAAAAACGTAATACTTGATCGTCTTTATCTTTATGGCTTAAAACAGATAACGGAATAGAGGCAATACCAAAAGTTTTGATTAATCGTTTGGCAAAATCTACATCATTTTCATCTGTAATATCAGAATAATCTAATACTTGAAAATAGGCACCTTTTGATGGTTTAAACTTAAATCTAGATTCTGAAATTAGATTCAAAAACAAATCTCGTTTTTGCTGAAAAAAGGAATTTAATCCTAAATAGGTTTCGGGATCTAGCATATAATCTGCAATCCCTTTTTGTGATGGATGATGTACTGAAAACACATTAAATTGATGCACTTTTCTAAATTCATCCATTAAATAGTCTGGAGCACAACAATAGCCAATTTTCCAACCTGTATTATGAAATGTTTTTCCAAAAGAAGCGGTAATAAAACTTCGTTTTTTTAAATCTTCAAAGAGACAAGCACTTTGGTGTTGCTCACCATCAAATATGATATGTTCATAGACTTCATCACTCAATACAATAATATCTGTGTCTTTGGTTATTTTTTGAAGTTCTAACATATCATCCTTTTGCCAGATTGTTCCGCTTGGATTATGAGGTGAATTAATGATAATCATCTTGGTTTTAGAAGATATTTTTGAAGCGACTTCTTCCCAATTGACTTTGTAATCTGGTGCTGATAATTGAATAGGAATTGTTTTACCTCCATTCACTTTAACTGCTGGTTCGTAACAATCATAAGCTGGCATAAAAATTATGACTTCATCATTAGTTCTTATAAATGTAGATATAATTGTATAAATGGCTTGTGTGGCTCCAGCTGATACTGTAATTTCTTTTTCAGGATCATAAGCCTTATTATATAGTAACTTATATTTATTTGCAATGGCAAGTCGTAAGTCTAAATTTCCTGCCATAGGTGCATATTGGTTGTAGCCATTGTTCATAGCATGATTGACTAAATCATTTAATTTTTGTGGGCTTGGATAATTAGGAAACCCTTGTGATAAATTGATTGCATTATGTTTTTTTGCCAAAGCACTCATTTCTGTAAAGATATTAGTACCAACAATTGGCAATTTTGATTTGTGTTTCATAGTTTATATAATACTGAACTTATTAAATTTCCGTTTGGATAATTTGAAAAAACGATACTTCTGTTTTGGTTTATTTTTATTCGGTTTTCGAACATTGAGAGATAAGCATTAACCATCCAATTGCAGGCTTATGCTATGATATAAAATAAATTATTGTCTGACTTTAGAACTGAACTAAGTGAATTTTTAAGTTACGAAGAATATTTTGTAATAAGGCATGTTATGTTATATATTATAGAATCTAGGTTTGGTCGTTTATATTCGTATTCCATATTTTAAGATACTAAATCTATGAACGTATCGTTAAACAATTATGTCAAAGATTAGTCTTCTTTTATTTAGTGTTTTAGTGTTTGGATGTATCTCTAAGCAAGAAAAAAAAATGGTTGTAACTACTATTGATAATGGCCAAACTATTATTAAAAACATACCTGTAGAGTTATCTCTAGATTCTTTAAAACTTAATCTCAACTTCAAGCCTAAAGGAAGTTACAGTTCTATTTTAAATACCATTGCAACAGATAGATCTTATTTTAAAACCTTACACCAAACCAATCCAACAAAAGCGATAGATAGTGCATCACAATATTTATATTCTAAATTACTGAAAGACATTGTGCCACATTGGTACGGAACAGAATGGGATTTTAACGGTCACACCAACACACCAAATGATGGCGAAATTGCTTGCGGTTATTTTGTGTCTACAACTTTAAAACATTTCGGATTTAATCTCAATCGCTATAAAATGGCACAGCAAGCTGGATTAATTGAAGCTAGAATGCTGCAGCCCAATTCTGAACTCAAAACATTTAGAAATGTGTCTTTTGAAGATTTACAAACCAAAGTGAACTCCGTTTACAACGATGGGATTTATTTCGTAGGCTTAGACAATCACGTTGGTTACGTTTTAGTAAAAGATAAAGAACTCTACTTTTTACATTCAAGTTATTGCGATGATAAAGTGGTGATTGAATTGGCAGAAAAATCGCCTTGCTTTTCTTCCAATATTTATGTCTTTGCTGAAATATCAACTAATAAGAACTTAGTCAAAAATTGGATCTTCAATACACGTTTGAGTGTACCTTCCAATTAAAGATATATGTGAGTATTTTTTTATCTTTACGTACATAAAAATACGCACTATGAGATTCTTAAAAATTATTTTCTTTTTCATTGCTTTTCAACTTTCTGCACAACAAGGTGGTATGTGGATTCCGTCACTTTTAGAAGGTATGAACGAAACCGAAATGCAAAGCCTTGGTAGTAAATTAACTGCCAAAGATATTTATGATGTCAATAACTCTAGCTTAAAAGATGCCATCGGACATTTTAATGGTGGATGTACAAGTGAAGTGATTTCTCCAAAAGGATTAATATTAACAAATCATCACTGTGGTTTTGGTCAAATCCAATCGCATTCCTCTTTAGAAAATGATTATTTAAAAGACGGATTTTGGGCAATGTCTTTAGACGAAGAATTACCTAACGAAGGATTATATGTAGAGTTTATAGTCAGTATTCATGATATCACTGGTAAAGTTTTAGAAGGCGTTAATGATGCAATGACTGAAACAAGTAAACAATCGCAAATCTCAAGAAACAGTAATGGTATTTTAAAAGATTGGACAAGAGAAGCTTGGCAAGATGCTAAAGTTAAATCCTTTTTTAAAGGCAATCAATATTTTCTATTTGTAACAGAGCGTTTTGAAGATATTCGTTTGGTTGGAGCACCTCCAACAAGTATTGGTAAATTTGGAAGTGATACAGATAACTGGGTGTTTCCAAGACATACAGGTGATTTTTCTTTGTTCAGGATTTATGCTGATGCTAATAATCGTCCAGCAAAGTTTAGTAAAGATAACAAGCCATACAAGCCAAAACACTTTTTGCCAGTATCTCTAGATGGAATTGAAGAAGGTGATTTTACAATGGTTTTTGGATTTCCAGGAACTACAGATGAGTATTTGCCAGCAGTAGCAATTGAGCATATCACACAAGAATATAATCCTACCAATATTGCTATTCGTGAAGCGGCTTTAAAAGTGATTGACGCAAAAATGAAAACGAGTGATGATGTTCGTATTAAATATGCATCAAAACAAGCCAGAATTGCAAATGCATGGAAAAAATGGATTGGTGAAAACTTAGGAATCAAGAAAAGTAACGCAGTAGCAAAACGTCGTGAATTTGAAGCTACGTTTACCAAAGCACTTAAAGAAAAAGGTATGGAAGATACCTACGGAAATATTCTACCAGAATTTGATCGCTTATATAAAGACTTTTCGGCTATAAACATTAAACGAAGAAACTTTATCGAAGTCTTTTTTGTGACCAATGAACTTATGAATATGACCATAAGAGCCTATCAAATGGAACTAGCAATCTCTAAAAATCCTGATGATTTTAAGAAAGCAAAAGAGGTTTTAGAAAACAGATTAAAAGGCACTCATAAAAATTATGATGTTGAAGTAGATAAAGGTGTTTTTGAAGCTGTTATGCCATTTTATAATAAAAATGTTGATGCTAGTATTTATAATACGTCTGCATTTACAAATTTGGATAGTGCATTAAAATTACTTGAAGGAAAACCAAGTGAAGTAATTAAAAAACTAAATAAAGATGCTGCATACAAATATGCAAAACCTATGATTGAGGAGTATTACAACGAGATTAACTCAGAGTACCAAGAAAAAAATGAACCAATCACTGCGTTACAAACCACTTACATGACAGCTTTAATGAAGGTATTGCCAGAAGAGCGTTATTTTCCAGATGCTAATAGTACGCTTCGTGTCACTTATGGTCAAGTTCGTGGGTATTCTCCTAGAGATGCTGTGTATTATAATCCAGTAAGTTATTTAGATGGAGTTATCGAAAAGTATGTACCAGGAGATTATGAATTTGATGTACCTCAAAAGCTTATTGATTTATATGACGCTAAAGATTATGGTCAATATGCTGATACCAACGGAAAAGTGCCAGTGTGCTTTTTAGGAACAAACCACACTACTGGTGGAAACTCGGGAAGTCCAGCTATAGATGCTGAAGGTAATTTAACGGGTTTAAATTTTGATCGTGTATGGGAAGGTACCATGAGCGACATGAATTACGATCCAGAAATTTGCCGAAACATTATGGTTGACATTCGTTATGTACTCTTTATTGTCGATAAATATGCAGGAGCAAAACATTTAATTGACGAGATGACCTTGGTGCATCCTAAGAAATAAAGATTTGATATTTAGTCAAAAAAAAGCCTCACTAAATTAGTGAGGCTTTTTATTAATCTGTTTCATTTCCCAACAATATCACCAATAATCTTCAAATGATGATTGGTATGAAGTTCTAAAAATCTATAAATTCTTGATGAATTTACATTTCCGAATAAAGGATGTTTGAAATATGCATTTTTGTCTAAACTCGCTATACTGTTAACATTGGTCTTTGCCAATAGAATTTGCGATATGAGGTCTTCTTTTGAAATGGTTTCTGGTGGTATCACATATTTTGGAGCTTTAGCTTTTCCTCTGGGAAAAAAACCAAGCGTGAAGAATACTTTTCCTAAAAAGCTGAAATTGTTTTTATAAGTTTCAGGATCTGATGATTGTAGTGTTTCGCATACTCTATTAATCACTTTAAGACTATGGTCTATATGCCAAGCAACATCACTTTTAGATATTTTCGGATTAGAAACAGTATGGTTTTCTATATGTGCTTCTAGGTTGTTAAGGAGACTGTTTATTTTATATGAACTCATCTAATTTTTGTTTGTGTGAAGTTAATAACTTATCTGCTAAAAGAAACCCCAAACTCTCTATTGAAAGTTTGGGGTTGTAATTCTATTATTGAGATTCTTCGCTTACGCACTTCGACTACGCTCAGTGTGACACTCTGAATGTCAATTAGTATCTGTAATGCTCAGGTTTGTAAGGACCTTCTACAGTTACACCAATGTATTCTGCTTGGTAAGGAGCAAGTTCTGTAAGCTCAACACCAATTTTTTCTAAGTGTAATTTAGCTACTTTTTCATCTAAATGCTTTGGTAACATGTAGACATCATTTTTGTAGGCTGCACTGTTTTTCCAAAGTTCGATTTGTGCTAAGGTTTGGTTTGTAAATGAATTACTCATTACGAAACTTGGGTGACCAGTTGCACAACCTAAGTTTACTAAACGACCTTCAGCTAATAGAATAATATCTTTTCCGTTAATGTTGTATTTGTCAACTTGAGGCTTGATCGTATCTTTAGTATGACCATGCTTTTCGTTTAACCAACCAACTTGAATTTCGTTATCAAAGTGACCAATATTTGCCACAATAACTTTATCTTTCATTGCTTCAAAATGCTCAGCACGAACGATGTCTTTGTTTCCTGTTGTTGTGATAATGATATCTGAATTTCCTACAACAGTTTCTAATTTCTTTACTTCAAAACCGTCCATTGCAGCTTGTAATGCACAAATTGGATCAATTTCTGTAACCGTTACAATACTTCCTGCGCCTTTAAAAGAGGCAGCTGTACCTTTACCAACATCACCATAACCACAAACAGTAACACGTTTTCCTGCTAACATAATATCTGTAGCACGACGAATTGCATCTACTGCAGATTCTTTACAACCGTATTTGTTATCAAATTTTGACTTTGTTACAGAATCGTTAACGTTGATTGCTGGCATTGTTAATGTACCATTTTTAACACGCTCGTATAAACGGTGAACTCCAGTGGTTGTTTCTTCAGATAGTCCTTTAATTCCTGCAGATAGTTCTGGATATTTATCCAAAACCATATTTGTTAAATCACCACCATCATCAAGAATCATGTTTAATGGTTTGCGATCTTCTCCAAAAAATAAAGTCTGCTCGATACACCAATCAAATTCTTCTTCTGTCATATCTTTCCAAGCATACACAGCAGTTCCAGCATCTGCAATTGCAGCAGCAGCCTGATCTTGTGTAGAGAAAATGTTACAAGAACTCCAAGTAACTTCTGCTCCTAAAGCTTGTAATGTTTCAATTAAAACAGCAGTTTGAATCGTCATGTGAAGACATCCAGCAATACGCGCTCCTTTTAAAGGTTGCTCGTTTTTATACTCTTCACGTAAACTCATTAAACCTGGCATTTCTGCTTCAGCTAGATTAATTTCTTTTCTTCCCCAAGCAGCAAGAGACATGTCTTTTACTTTGTTAGGCACGTAAGTTGTTGTTTTTGTATTCATTTATCTTTTTACTTTGTTTATTAATTTAAGATTTGCCTTTGGCTTAGGTGTATAAAATAACTAAATTCGCTATCGTAAAAAACACCAAGTACGCCTTAGGCGATGCAAAGATAATCATTAAGTTTCAGATAATTAAATGCCACTTTACAAAACTATTGAGCCTAATTCACAAACTACTGTTAAAATCTGGAAGATTACAGAGTCTTATGACGATTTACTTCAACCTTTAGATTTAAAACCTAATAGTTTAGATCGTGTTTTAGGGATGAAAAGTGAATTGCATCAACGTGGCTTTTTAAGCGTTCGTCATCTACTTAGAGAATTTGGGTATACAGATCAAGATTTGTTTTATGATGATAATGGGAAACCACATTTAAAAGATGGGAAACATATTTCAATTACGCATTCGTTTACGTTTTCTGGTGTTATAATTTCTTCTTCGGAAATTGGCATAGACATAGAAAAACAGAGAGATAAAATTGCAATCATCGCCAAAAAATTCGTGGATTATGAGTTTAAATATCTTTCTAAAACTGATGACAACTACATTAAAAAACTAACCGTTATTTGGGGAATTAAAGAGTCACTTTACAAGTTGTTTGCAACTCCAGGCATGCTATTTAGAGAGCATTTTTTGGTGATTCCTTTTATGCTAGAAGATGGTGAAACCGTTGCTTGGATAGATTACGAAAGCAAAAAATATAGATATAACACGCATTTCTTAGAATTTGAAGGATTCTCTTGTGCTTTTGTGACTACGTAAATGAAATCGACCTACAATCACATATTGCGTTTCATTTCCGAAGAAAAAAAATTACTAGCAGTTTTAATTGATCCAGATAAAATGAAGCCTGAAGTCTTATCTGGCTTTATGCAAAAACTGAATCAATCTATTGCAACACATGTTTTTGTTGGAGGAAGTACTGTTGCCAATAATGCGACAGAAATATTAGTTGCCGAACTAAAAAAATACACCCAATTACCTGTCGTATTATTTCCAGGTGATGTCTCTCAAATTACAAATCATGCAGATGCGTTGCTGTTTTTGTCATTAATTTCTGGTGATAATCCAGATTATCTTATTGGAAAGCATATTAAAGCAGTTTCAAAATTAAGAGACTTGGACTTAGAAGTTATTCCAACAGGATATTTGTTGATTGAAAATGGTAGGCAGACTTCCGTAGAAAAAGTAACACAAACACAACCTTTGTCAAGAGAGAATGTTCAATACATAGTTGATACTGCAAAAGCTGGAGAATTGTTAGGTATGAAGCTCATTTATCTTGAGGCAGGAAGTGGAGCACTACAACCAGTACCAACAGAAATCATTAGTTTTGTAAAGCAAGAATTAAGCGTCCCTTTAATTGTAGGTGGCGGAATTAGAACAAAACAACAATTAAATGCAGCTTATGATTCTGGAGCAGACCTTGTGGTTATAGGAACCGCTTTTGAGGATGATGAAGCGTTTTTTGAAGAACTACTTAAGTAGCTCGTCATGCTGAACTTGTTTCAGCATCTCATTATTAAAAAATAAGTATAACTTAAAAAAAGATTTCCACTTTCGTGGAAACGAAAATTAATTTTCGATGAACATATCAGTAGAATTAACACTAACACCTTTGCACGACGATTATGAGCCTGCGATAATTCATTTTATAAAAAAACTGCGAGATTCTAATTTAAAAGTACTCGAAAATCCATTAAGCACACAAGTTTATGGAGACTACGATGCCGTTATGAAAACGTTAACCGTAGAAATCAAAGAAGTTTTTGAACTTATAGAAAGAGGCTTGTTACATATGAAAATAGTTAAATCTGATCGCTACGACTATGAACCACATTTTTGAGTTCTTTTTTGGTCAATATGATGACTATGCTACAACAGATATCGTTTTAGAAATCACAGCTGTAATTTTTGGGTTTTTATCGGTTTGGTTCTCTAAACAAAATAAGATTTGGGTGTTTCCAACAGGTATGATTAGCACTGCCATTTTTGTTTACTTACTTGTAAAATGGGAATTATTAGGTGATATGATGATTAACGTTTACTATTTTATAATGAGCGTATATGGTTGGTATGTTTGGACGAGAAAAGTTGATGATTCTCATATGACACCAATATCTAGAACAACCTTAAAAGAGAAGAAAATAAGTGTTTTTATTTTTATTGCAACCCTATTATTTGTTTATGTAGTCTATCAAACGTTTGATAAATGGACAAGTTGGGTTGCTTATGTTGATACCATTACAACAGCTATATTTTTTGTAGGTATGTGGTTGATGGCAAGACGAAAATTAGAAAATTGGATTTTTTGGATTATTGGTGATGTTATCTCAGTGCCACTTTATTTCTATAAAGGATTTACATTCACTAGTTTTCAATATTTAGGATTTACATTTATTGCCATTTTTGGCTATTTAGCATGGAAGAAAAACTTAAACAACAACCAACTAACTGCATAAAAGTAGTTTTATTTGGTCCAGAGTCAACTGGTAAAACAACCTTATCAAAGCAATTAGCGCGACATTATAATTCGGTTTGGGCTCCAGAATACGCTAGAGAGTATCTGCAAGACAAATGGAATAATGAACGAAAAACTTGCGAACCTAAAGATTTATTGCCAATTGCTATTGGGCAAATGAAATTAGAAAACGCTTTGGCAAAAAAAACTGATTCTGTTTTAATTTGTGATACAGATTTATTAGAAACCAAAGTGTATTCTGAAACGTATTATTCAGGAATTTGTGATCCAATTCTTGAGAAATATGCTTTAGAAAACAAATACGATTTATACTTTTTAACGTATATTGACACACCTTGGGAAGCAGACGACTTACGTGATAAACCAGAAGAACGTTTAAGTATGTTTCAAATTTTTAAAGAAACTTTAATAAAGTATAATATACCTTATGTTTTACTAAAAGGTGATAAGAAAACACGTTTAGAAACAGCTGTAAAACATATTGACAAATTATTAAATAATAAAAAGTGAAGTTTACAGAAAAAGATATAAAACAAATAGAAGCTAAAGGATTAACAGTTGACAAAGTTAAAATGCAAATCAGGCTTTTTGAGAACGGTTTGCCTTATGCTAACCTAGTTTCTGAGGCTACAATTGGTGATGGGATCTTAGAATTATCAGATGATGATATTGAAAATTATATTTCAAAATTTGATGATAAAAAAAATAAAATTTCCATTTTAAAATTTGTTCCTGCTTCAGGAGCAGCAACACGAATGTTTAAATTTTTATTCGCGTTTTTAGATGAGTATGATATTGAAAAAGGAAGTATTAATTCTTATATCAATAAGACTAAAAATAAAGATTTATCCATCTTTTTTGTGGGATTAGAAAAGTTTCCATTTTATCACATTGTGGCAAACAGACTGAAAGAGTTGTATCCAGATTTGGAAAACAGATCTATTAATGAACAAGGGCTAAAATTTGTTCAAATGATGCTGGATGATGATAAATTAGATTACGGGAATTCACCAAAAGGTTTATTGCCTTTTCATCAATACAAAAATCAAATGCTGTCTACTGCTTTTGAAGAGCATTTGTTTGAATCAGCATTGTATTCGTCAATTGAAGAATCTGCTAAACTGCATTTTACAATTTCAGAAAAACACAACCATAAGTTTGGTGAAGAGTTTAGTAGAATAGAAAAACATACAGAGAAAAAATCAGGTTCTACATTTGATATTTCATTCTCATATCAAAAAGAATCTACAGATACTATTGCTGTTAATTCAAAGAATAAACCGTTTAGAGAAGATGATGGTTCACTACATTTTAGACCATCTGGTCATGGTGCTTTGATTGAAAATTTAAATGATTTAGATGCAGATATTGTGTTTGTGAAAAACATAGATAATGTTGTTACTTATAAATACAAAGAGGAAGTTGCTAAGTATAAAAAAGTATTAGCAGGTATATTATTAGAAGTGCAAGAACAGGCTTTTAATTATCTTCATTTGCTTGAAACTGGTGATCTTTCCGAAGAAAAACGCATCGAAATTGGTGAGTTTTTGGTCAATAAAATGAATGTTAAAATCAGTTCTGAGTTTGAGAAATATTCGGTTAAATATCAAGTTGAGTATTTAGCTGAAATTTTAAATCGTCCAATTCGTGTCTGCGGAATGGTAAAAAACGAAGGCGAACCTGGAGGAGGACCTTTTTGGGTTAAGGACGAAAGTGGAAACGTATCATTACAAATTGTTGAATCTGCTCAAATCAATAAAAAGAGTAGACGTCAAAAAGAAATTCTTAAAGGTGCGACGCATTTTAATCCAGTAGATTTGGTCCTCGGAATTAAAAATTATAAAGGAGAAAAGTACGATCTCAAAAAATTTGTAGATCATAAAGCTGCTTTTATTACCATGAAAACAAAAACAGGAAAAGACCTTAAAGCATTAGAGCTTCCTGGATTATGGAATGGAAGTATGGCCTACTGGAATACAATTTTTGTTGAGGTACCTCTAATAACTTTTAATCCTGTAAAAACGGTCAACGATTTACTAAAAGCACCACATCAAATTAAATAAGTTATTCGAAAAATGTTTGATGAAAATGCCATATTAAATGAGTTGAGTTTTAAATATGTTAGAAGTTCTGGAGCTGGAGGTCAACATGTTAATAAAACATCGTCTAAAGTAGAACTCACTTTTGATTTAGAGAACTCACAGTTTTTAAATGACGATCAAAAAGAACTTCTCAAAGTAAATCTTAAAACAAGACTCACAAATGAAAATGTGCTTATCCTCCAATGTGGAGAAAGTAGGAGTCAGCATAAAAATAAATCTATAATTATTCAACGTTTTTTAGATTTGATTGCGACCAATTTAATCGAGGAGAAAGATCGTATACCAACAAAAATCCCGAGAGCAGTTGTTAGAAAACGTCTTACGAATAAACGTAAAACTTCAGAGAAGAAAGCTAATAGAAAACCACCACAAGTAGATTAATTAAAAAATATACGAATTCTTTATGTGCAAATCATAAATCTATTTTATCTTTGCATCGTTCTCAAAAAAGGGGTGCCTATTATCGGCTGAGATCATACCCATTGAACCTAGAACAGGTAATGCTGTTTAGGAATTTTTAATTATAATTACCAAATGCTTTGTGGTTATACCTGCACTGTAATTTGTTAATTTGTATTTGTAAACTAATTATTAACTATTAAGAATAATTACCTCTTTTTATTCGATTATATATTCATAATCGTATGAAACATAATTTTCTTTTTATAGTACTTCTGGTACTATCGTTTAATGCATTTGCACAAGACAACACAAAACAACAAGATTCTACTAAAACAGAAAAACTAGACGAAGTCCTTGTCAAAGCTGTGAGAGTAGAAGCTACTTCGCCAATTACACATTCAAACGTCACCAAAAAGCAATTGGCAAAACGTAATTTAGGACAAGATATTCCTGTCTTGTTAAACTTTTTACCATCAGTCGTGACCACTACAGATGCTGGAGCAGGAGTTGGTTACACTGGTATTCGTATTCGTGGTATTAATGCGCAATCTACAAATGTAACTATTAACGGTATTCCTTATAATGATGCAGAATCTTTAGGGACTTTTTGGGTTAATTTAGGTGATTTTGCGTCTTCTGTAGAAAGCTTGCAATTACAACGAGGTGTTGGGACATCGACTAATGGTTCTGGAGCTTTTGGAGCTAGTATTAATGTACTAACAGATGCTGTATCAAAAACATCTAATGGAGAAATTTCTAATTCCTTTGGAAGTTTTAATACGAGAAAACACACTGTTAAATTTAGTTCAGGTTTACTCAACGAACACATAGAAATTGCTGGTCGTTTATCAAATATTTCTTCAGATGGATATATTGATAGAGCACGTACAGATTTAAAATCATACTTTCTACAAGGATCGTATATTGATAATAATACCTTAATAAAAGCCATTGCTTTTGGCGGACAAGAAGTGACGTATCAAGCATGGAATGGTATAGATGCTCAAACTTTAATTGATGATCGCACGTTTAATCCATCTGGTATGTATACTGATGCTAATGATGATGACCAATTTTACGACAATGAAGTAGATAACTATAATCAAGACCATTACCAATTACATTGGAATCAAAAATATAATAATAGATGGTCAACAAATGTTGGACTCAATTACACCTACGGAAGAGGTTACTTTGAGCAATATAAAGAAGATGAAGATTTTGAAGATTATGATTTAACACCAATCACAATTGGAGGAGAAACGATTGAAACGACTAATTTAATTAGACGTCGTTGGTTGGATAGTGATTTTTATGTATTGAATGCTAGCGCAAACTATAAGAATAATGCCATTGATATGTTCTTCGGAAGTTCTTACAGCCTTCATGATGGAGACCATTTTGGAGAAATCATTTGGGCAGAGTTTGCCAGTGATAGTGAAATTAGAGATCGTTATTATGAAGGAAATGGTAAGAAATCAGATTTAAGTTTCTTCACAAAAGCAACCTATAGATTAAATGACAAGGTGAGTTTATATGGCGATTTACAAGTACGTTTGGTAGATTACAAAACCTCTGGTTTAACATCAGACAGAGTGCCTTTTAATGTAGATGAAAATTATACGTTTTTTAATCCAAAGGCAGGAATCACTTATAAGATGAACAAAAATAACAGTTTGTACTTTTCTTATGCTAGAGCAAATAGAGAACCAAACAGAAGTGACTTTGAAAATAATGCAACCGTAAAACCAGAGCAGCTTAATGATTTTGAATTAGGATGGAGACATAACACTCAAAAATTTAGACTGAATGTTAATGGATATTATATGTTATACAATGAACAATTGGTGTTGACTGGTCAAATTGATACTACAGGAGATCCTATTAGATCAAATAATGGAGATAGTTATCGTTTAGGTTTGGAAGTGGAAGCTGCCATAGCACTAACCAATACATTCTCAGTACAGCCAAATATTACAATTAGTTCTAATAAAAACAAAGAAACTTTTAACTCTGTAAACGGAGTACTTTTAGATTTAGGTAAAACAAATATTTCGTTTTCTCCAGAAGTTGTTGCAGCTAATGCTTTTGTGTTTCAGCCTAAAGAAGGATTTCAAGTATCTATATTGAGTAAATTTGTTGGTGAACAATTCATGGGAAATACAGAAAATGAAGACTCAAAATTAGATAGTTATTTCGTTAATGATTTTAATATTACTTACGAGTGGAAACCAAAATCAATATTTAAATCTATTGTATTTTCTGGATTGGTAAATAATATTTTTAATGAAAAGTATGTGTCTAATGGGTATTTTGGATCGTATGATTATTCTGATGATACAAGTCCAACAGGAACAACGACAGGATACTTTGCTGGATATTATCCGCAAGCAACCACCAACTTTTTATTAGGTGCTACGTTGAAGTTTTAACACATTCAAGTGGAAGCAGTCCCGAAATTTCGGGATTAAAATAAAAACTCCCAAATCAAAAGACTTGGGAGTTTTTTTATAGTTATTGTCGCTAGCGCTCGTTTGTAACGAATGCTTTATTCAGGTCTTGTGTTCATTCGTCAAAGACGAGCGCTAACGTTTTTTATAAGTTACATTTCCGAAGAAAACCTTAATTAGTAACCGAAATATTAGAACCAGAAACTGTAACGCGATATTCTTTAAGTCCGCATGGTAATTGTGAGCCAAGTGCTTGCCCAGTAAATAGATTGTATTTGTTCTCATCTGCACAACCACAAGTGACTTCTACACCATCACGTTGTAAAAAAGAGCACGTTTGTTGCACATGATTAGGATCTGCAGCATCCCAAGCTCTGAAATTATTATTACCAGTATTTATGATGTAAAATCCAGCGTTACCTTGATTCGCAACATATACAACTTCACTTGTAAACATCAATTGGCTATATTCTGGCAGGTTGAGATTTATGGAAGCATTCACACCAACATTGAGTAAAAAATTGCAATTATTTATAGTGTCATCGCCTTTACAATTGCTTAAAAATAAGAGAGGTAATATGAGAAGGAGCTTTTTCATAGGAGCGTTAATTTTTTGTTGCAATTTACAATATTTTAAATGTTGAATTAAATATTTTGTATCTTTGTATTGAATCTCGTTATAGCGGGATTTTTTCATTAGTCCCGAACTGGTTTCGGGATATTTTGAATATAGCTATTAAGTAAACGAATGAAATATGAGTAAAGCATCTTATTATACTCCTGAAGGGTTAAAAAAATTAAGAGACGAACTAAGACAATTAAAAGACGTAGAGCGTCCTAAAGCATCTCAAGCTATTGCAGAAGCTAGAGATAAAGGTGATTTGAGTGAAAATGCAGAATATGATGCTGCAAAAGAAGCTCAAGGCATGTTAGAAATGAAAATTGCTAAATTAGAAGACACATTGGCTGGAGCACGAGTAATTGATGAGTCTCAAATGGATACATCAAAAGCACTCGTATTATCTACAGTTAGAATTAAAAATCAAACCAATGGTATGGAAATGACCTATACTTTGGTTGCAGATGGTGAAGCAGATTTAGCGTCTGGTAAATTGTCTGTCAATTCTCCTATTGGAAAAGGGCTTTTAGGAAAGTCTGTAGGTGAAGTTGCAGAAGTTCAAGTGCCAAATGGTATTATGAAATTTGATGTATTAGAGATTACAAGATAAATGTATGCGCTTCGGAAATTGGCTTTAAATATAATTTTAGCCTTCTAAAGAAACGTAATTACTATTAAAAATTATAAACAAAAGATTCCTCTTCATGAGGAATCTTTTTATATTTATAGCAACCTGTCAGGTTGAGTGCAATTGAAACTACTTTTGATTTTGAAAAGACATGATTTTTCAACTGCTCTCAAGGTGATAAAAAACTTTAAATAATGGCCTCAATATTCACTAAAATTATCTCTGGCGAAATTCCTTGCTATAAAGTTGCAGAAACCGAAGACTATTTAGCCTTTTTAGATATCAATCCCAATGCTAAAGGTCATACGCTATGTATACCCAAAAAAGAAGTTGATAAAATTTTTGATTTAGATGAAACCTCTTTTCATGGTTTAATGGAGTTTTCACGACAAGTAGCAATTGCTTTAGAAAAAGCTGTGCCTTGTAATCGTGTTGGAATGACTGTTATTGGTTTAGAAGTGCCACATGCTCATGTGCATTTGATTCCTTTAAATTCTATGGAAGATGCGCGTTTTATCAATAAAACAAAATTAGAGAAAGAAGCGTTTGAAGAAGTTGCTGCTAGGATTACTTCGTTTTTGTAGATTAAAACTTCAAAACACCAAAAGCAAATAACAATACTACAACTAGTAAAACAACATCAACAATAACAATAATCCAAGCCAGTTTTTTTAATTTTAAAGATTTAGGTTTAGGAGTCGCTGCACGTTTTTGGTAGGCAACTACGCGATCTATTTCATCTGTCCATCTTCCAGGGAAAATAGCTGTATCACAAGTTTTACAATACATTTCATAAATAGTATCTTCAGTTATTGCCTTATAAAACGCATTTTCTACAAATCGCTGTTTAAATGTGAGTTCTAAACCGTTGTTAGAATAACATTCCGGACAATTATTATTGAGCTTTACTTCTTTTAAAGTGAAATAGTTTTGCTGTTTCATGGCTTGTGATTAAGCAATTAATTTTAATGAAATTTGCATGGTTGTTCCCTTTCCAATTTCAGAATGTAGTACTTTTATTTTACCATTATGATAATCTTCAATGATACGTTTGGCGAGAGATAATCCTAATCCCCAACCTCTTTTCTTTGTTGTGTAACCAGGTTGAAACACCGAATTATAACTTTGTTTAGAAATTCCTTTTCCTGTATCTTCTACAGTGATTTTCACATGTTTATCGTCATTGGTAATGACTAATTTTAAAGTTCCTCTTCCTTTCATGGCATCAATGGCATTTTTTACCAAGTTTTCAATAGTCCAACTAAATAATTGCTCATTTAAATTTACAAACAATTTCTCTTGAGGTGCAATAATTTCAAAGTCAATTAATTTTGAAGAACGTGCTTTTAGATACTCATAAGATTCAATAGTTTCTTGTACAATATCGCAACGTTTTAAAGTTGGTAATGAGCCAATTTTACTAAAACGATCTGTAATGGTTTGGAGTCTAGTGATGTCTTTTTCAATTTCAACTAAATATTCTGGGTTGACGTTTTCACTTCGTAAAATTTCAGTCCAACCAACTAATGACGATAAAGGTGTACCAATTTGATGCGCAGTTTCTTTTGCCATACCTGTCCACAGTTTATTTTGATCTGCTGTTTTGGTGCTTTTGTAAAAGAAATAAGCGACAGCTGCAAAAAGCATTATGATAAGAAGTAATGCTAAAGGATAATATTTAAGTTTGTTGAGAAGATTTGAATTACCGTAATAGAGGGTTTGTTTATTGTTTTCTATTTTAATGGGTATATTTTCTTTACCATATTTAGCAATAAGTTTTTTAAGGTTTTCATTTACATATTTTGCTTCTTTTATGTCATGTATTGAATCGACTTCAGTTTTGTTGATAATATTTCTATAATTCTCAACTGTAGAATCAGCATTAATAAGAATCATTGGAGTTGTGCTGTTATTGTTAAGTATTTTGAAAGCCAAATCTAAATCGGCAAACACATCATCGCTATTATTATTACTAGATTCCTCAAGGGCTTTAAAGATATTTCTTTGAGCAGAAGACGTTAATTCCATTTTGCTTCGTTCCTCATCTTTAAAATTTTGAAAAAACACATACGTATTCCAAAGAATAAGAGAAATAATAATAAAAGAAGCCACGATAATAATCCATCGTGTCATATTGCGGTTTATGGTTAATGCCATTAATTGATAATTTGATTTTTAAATATACTCAAAACTATTTGTTTTGACTATACTAACGATTTATGTTAATAATATTGTCTTGTTAGTGGGTGAATTCATTTTTATAGCGTTTACAATATAGTTACCTTTGCATTTCAATATCTTGAAACGGTTACATTTAACCATTAATTAAACTCATGGCATCATTTAATCCTAAAGACATTTCTACTGGCAAGTTGCATGGCTACTTATTAAGTGCTGTGGCTCCTAGACCAATTGCTTTTGCGAGTACGTTAGATGCTGATGGGAATCCTAATTTGTCGCCTTTTAGTTTCTTTAATGTGTTTAGTGCTAATCCGCCAATATTGATATTTTCTCCAGCACGTCGTGTGAGAGATAATACTACAAAGCACACTTTAGAAAATGTTGAAGTCACTAAAGAAGTGGTCATAAATGTGGTTAATTATGACATTGTACAACAGATGTCATTGAGTAGCACAGAATATGCGCAAGGTGTTAATGAGTTTGATAAAGCAGGATTAACGATGTTATCTTCGGAAATTGTAAAACCGTTTAGAGTTGCAGAGTCTCCAGTTCAATTTGAATGTAAAGTAAATGAGATTGTCCATTTAGGGACTGAAGGTGGTGCAGGAAATCTAGTCATTTGTGAGGTTGTTAAACTTCATATTGCTGATGAGGTTTTAGATGAAAATGATGTGATTAATCAAAACAAATTAGATTTGGTTGCAAGAGCAGGTGGAAGCTATTACAGTAGAGCTAATAAAGGGTTTTTTGAAATCCCAAAACCATTATCAACCTTAGGAATTGGTGTAGATAATATGCCTGAGGAAGTTAAAAACAGTATGGTTTTAACAGGTAATGATATTGGAATGCTAGCAAACGTAGAAGGGTTGCCAAATCAAAGTGAGATAGATGAATTTATTAACAATGTGAGTGAGCGTTATCCTAATATTAAGGAAAAGTCTCATCACGAAAAACATAAAATTGCCAGAAACTATTTGAGTTATGGTGATGTAGATAGTGCATGGAAATTGCTATTGTCGTAACATTAAAAGAAATTAAAATTTAATATAAGTAATACAAAAATGGAAGTACAAGGAAAAATCAAGATGATAGGAGAAACTCAAACATTTGGAAGTAATGGGTTTAGAAAGAGAGAATTAGTAGTCACTACAGAAGAACAATATCCACAACATATTATGGTTGAATTTGTTCAAGATAAAACAGATTTATTAAATAGCTACCAAGTTGGACAGGCTGTAAAAGTAAATATCAACTTAAGAGGTAGAGAATGGGTTAATCCACAAGGAGAGACTAAATATTTTAATTCTATTCAAGGTTGGAGAATTGAAGCTGCACAAGCTGCTGAAGGTAATAATGCACCTCCTGTTGCACCAACAGAAGCTTTTGAACCAGCAACTAACTTAAACGAAGAAGATCACGACGATTTACCGTTTTAATCTAACTAAATAATTGTGCACTGAGCTAGTGAAGTGTATCGTTATAAAGACAAAAGCCTCGATTTTAATTGAGGCTTTTATATGTTATAGAATTAAGAACTAAAATTTAATAATGCACTTTCTCTCAAATGAAATCGTATTTCCAGATGTGAGCTTAGCTTCTAAAGAAGGTATATTAGCAATTGGAGGCGATTTATCTCCAGAACGTTTATTGTTGGCTTATAAAAGCGGAATTTTCCCATGGTTTGATGATGAAGAACCGTTGATGTGGTGGTCGCCAGATCCTCGATTTGTTCTATTTCCGGAGCAATTGAAAATCTCTAAAAGCATGAAACAAGTGCTTAGAAATACCGATTTTGAAATCACCGTTAATAAAGATTTTGAATCTGTAATAAGTCACTGTTCAAAAATAAAAAGAGAGGGTCAAAAAGGCACATGGATTACTGAAAACATGAAATCAGCCTACATAAAATTACATGAGTTAGGTTATGCAAAATCTGTTGAGGTTTGGCTAGATAATGAACTCGTAGGCGGATTGTATGGCATTGATGTTAATAATGGTGTGTTTTGTGGAGAAAGTATGTTTAGTCTAGTAAGTAATGCTAGTAAAGTTGGTTTTATCACGTTTATTCAAAATTCAAATTATGAGCTAATCGATTGTCAAGTGTATACAAATCACCTTGAAAGTTTGGGTGCTCAAGATATCTCTAGAGAAGAATTTTTAAAATACTTATAGAATTAGGTTGTTGAGATTGCCTGCACTGAGCTTAGTCGAAGTGTTGAAACTAGACTTCATTATACCTAAAACAATTGACCTCATGATCGTTGACCATTCCTGTGGCTTGCATTTGCGCATAAATTACCGTCGAGCCTACAAATTTGAATCCGCGTTTTTTTAAATCTTTACTTATAATATCACTTAAAGGCGTATTTGCTGGTGCTTCTTTATAATTTTTGACTTTGTTTTTTATAGGTTTACCATCTACAAAATTCCAAATATATTTTGAAAACGACCCAAACTCATTTTGAATTTCCATAAATGCTAGAGCATTGGTTATGGTCGCATTTACTTTTAATTTGTTTCTAATAATGCCTTCATTTTGGAGTAGGCTATCAATTTTTTCTTGATTGTAAGTGGCAATCTTTTTATAATCAAAATTGTCAAATGCTTTTCTAAAGTTTTCACGTTTTTTTAAAACGGTAATCCAACTTAAACCAGCTTGAAACGTCTCCAGAATAAGAAATTCAAATAATGTGTCGTCATCCTTAACAGGAACTCCCCATTCTTCATCATGATACGCTTCATAAAGTTCATCACCTTTACACCATCCGCATTTATGCTTTTCCATAATAACTCTAGTTTAAATCAACTGAATTTTAAAAATAGTAAGTTTTTAGTAAATACTTCGTCTTAGAGAATAATATAATCGAGCAATTTCTATGACTATTATCATTTTCTTCGGAAATGAAAAAAGTTAAATTGCAAACCTAAATAAAATGAACATATTGGAAGATACATCAGTAAAGGAGATAATTACAGAAAGTTTAAAAAAAGCGATCTCGTATCAAGATTATCGTGATTTAGTAAAACAATTAGTTTTAGAAGAATCTACAACAGGAAATGAAAAAACCGAAGCTTTAGTTAATTATACCATGCTTAACGACAGGAGAATGAAACGTTGGGATAAGACGCTTAAAGTTTCCGAAGAGTTAAAAGAAAAAGTATCAAGTTTTCACGGAAATGTAACTTGGTTGGTCATTACAGAGAGTTGGTGTGGAGATGCGGCTCATGTCATTCCTGCACTAAATAAAATAGCAGAACTCTCGCCAAATATTGACTTAAAGTTAGTGCTTAGAGATGAAAATGAAGCCTTAATGGATGAGTTTTTAACCAATGGAGGACGCGCAATTGCTAAGTTGATTATGATTGATAATGTTACAGGAGACGTGATCAATACCTATGGACCAAGACCTACAGAAGCCACAAAATTGGTGAATGATTATAAAGAAGCGCATGGTCAATTAACTCCAGAATTTAAAGAGGATCTACAAGGTTGGTATAACAAAGATAAAGGTCAAAATGTAATGAAAGATGTTATGAGTTTATTGGGTATTTAGAGGTTACGATTTAGAAAAGACGTATTATTTTTCTTTGAAATAATACGTAATAGACCCAATTTGACTTTTTCGTTCCGCATCAGAAAAAATAGCATTTTTAGCATATTCTAATGCTGCATCAATTAAACATTGATTACTGCTAGATGACGATGAGTTGATATAAGTATCAGTGACTTGCCCTTGAGCATTAACAGTAATATTAACTACAATTTTTCCGCCAGTTTCACACAAATAAACAGGAGGAGGTAATTTTACTTTTTGTCTGTTTTTTAATGAAAATGACACACTACTATTCGAGTTTCTATCAATATTCTTGTCAGATTTTTTTGCTGTATGCATAGCAAGAACATCATTTGCTTTGTTAAAACGCAGACGTTCTTTTTCATTAAGCGCATATTGTTTTGAAGCCTGTGAAGTTGAGTTAGACGTTAAAACATCTTCAGGGTTTTCTGAGTTATCTTCAATAGCATCATCGTCTTGAGTTTGCTCTTTATGAGTTGGTGCATTACGCATTGTTTTAAAATTTCGCATCATCTCCTTAAACTCTTCATCCTCATTAGAAGCTTCATTGGTAGTCGCTTGTTTGCTAGCTTCAAGTGCTTTGAGTTCTTCTAATTCTTTTAACTCTTCTTCAGTTTGAGGTTCTATCTCGTAGTAACTTTCTGTAATTAATTCCGTGTGTTTTGTTAAGCTAAAACTAAACATACCAAGAACAAGCGTTCCTGTAATTAAGAGCGTAAAAAGTAATGCTTTATGTTTTTCAACAAAGTTCAAGTAGGCGAATTTAAATTAAGTTAGTTATTTTATATACGGTTAAAGTAAGAAAAAAGATTAAAAAAGCATAAACTCTAAGAAAATAGCAAAGCTAGATAATTTTTCAGTTTGCCTAAATCCAAAGCGTTTTCTACTAAAATCAAAACCAATTAAACAAGAGTTTTTAAAGTCATCATCATACATACGATAGCCAATTCCAACTTTATACATACTACCTTTTTCAAATACTTTACCTAAATCTACTAATTTTCCATAGCCACCTCTAATAAAGACTTGATTATCAAAATCAAAGATATTGTATGTGAAATCTAAATAAACAGGAAAGAAATTTATGTTTTGATCGAAGTAATGATCATACTCAACATTTAGCCCAAAACTTGACTTAGAATCAAATTGATAGCCTATTGTGTTATTTAAGAAAACTCCGTTGAGATTGATAAAAGATTGGTCATCATCATTTCCAATTGTATAATCTTCATTGGTCGTTAATGTGGCAGATAAAGATAATTTGTAAAACAATCCACTAGTTTTTTGATTGTCTTGAGCCTGTACAATTGTAAAAAAAAATACGAGAAGTAATGTAGAGAGAAGCTTCATAATTAGTTGAGATTAGAAGCAATGAAATCATCAATAATTATTCCGAAGAAAGAGAACTAATAAAATCTTCTGGTGAAACTGCGTTTTTAACATCATAGTCACCAATTTTTGTGCGACGAAGTACAGAAAGATGAGCTCCAGAGTTCAAGGCTTTTCCGAAATCGTGTGCCAACGAACGTATGTAAGTTCCTTTGCTGCAAACGACTCGGAATTCTATATTTAAACCATCTATTTTGGTGATTTCAAATGTTGAGATACTCACTTTTCTAGATTTAATTTCAACGTCTTCACCTGCTCGAGCGTACTCATACAATCGTTTTCCGTCTTTTTTTAATGCTGAAAATACAGGTGGAAATTGATTAATCTCTCCAATAAATTGTTGGGTTGCATTATGAATATGTGCTTCGGAAATGTGCTCGGTTGGAAATGTTTGGTCTATTTCAGATTCTAAATCATAAGAAGGTGTTGTACTACCTAAAACGAAAGTGCCTGTGTATTCTTTATCCTGACCTTGAAACGTATTGATTTGTTTGGTCATTTTACCTGTGCAGATAATTAATAAACCTGTTGCTAAAGGATCAAGCGTTCCTGCATGACCTACTTTTATTTTTTTGATGTTGAAAGCTTGCCTTATTTCCCAACGTAGTTTGTTAACAGCCTGAAAGGACGTCCATGTTAAAGGTTTGTCTATAAGTAATACTTGACCAGCTTGAAAGTCTTCTCCAGTCATCAATTATTTGTTTAGTAAAGCGAATGTAATAGCAATAATTCCAACAATCACACAGTAGATAGCAAAGTATGAGAGTTTACTTTTTTTAACTAAAGCAATCATCCAAGTGCAAGCAAATAATCCTGCAACAAATGCAGCGACAAATCCAATACCTAGACTCGTAAAGTTCGCACTATCATATGTTATTTCTCCGCCTAAAATGTCTTTGGCGATCTTTCCGAAGATAAGAGGCACAACCATTAAAAATGAAAAACGAGCAGCTTTAGTTTTATCATTACCTAATAAAACAGATGTAGAAATCGTTGCTCCAGATCGTGAAATTCCTGGAAGCATTGCCACAGCTTGAGAAATTCCAATGATAAAAGCATTAGAGAATGTTACTTTCTTGTTAGTGTCTTTAGCTCTGTCTGCTAAAAATAATAGTGCAGCTGTTACTAAAAGCATACAACCTACTAGTAGAATATTACCTCCAAATAATTGTTCTAACTGTTCTTCAAAAAAGAGTCCAACAATAACAGCAGGAATCATAGATAATGCAATTTTAGAAACAAATTGTAAATCGTCGTTCCACTCAAATTTTAGAACACCTTTTAAAAGACTAAGGATGTCTTTTCTAAAAACAACTATCGTACTTAAAGCAGTTGCAAAATGTAAAACAACAGTAAATAATAGGCTTTCTTTAGGTAGAGATTCGTCTCCTAAAATAGCTTTTCCTAATTCTAAGTGACCACTTGATGATACAGGTAAAAACTCAGTAAGACCTTGTATAATTCCTAATATAATTGAATCGATGATATCCATGAGGCAAAAATATTAAAATTACAGATATAAAGTCTATTATATATAGACGGATTTAACTTGAAAAAGTAGAATCTCTAATAATTAGGTTGCTTTTAATCTCTACGGTTTTGATACCAGTAAATTCATTAGGATTATCTATTTCTTCAATAAGATATTTTATTGCTGTAGAGCCTATGCGTTCACCTGGTTGATCTATAGTTGTAAGCATTGGCTCTATAATTGTTGAATGAATAGAATTACTAAATCCTACAACAGCAATTTCTTCTGGGATTTTAATTTTGAATTTTTTTAATGCTTGTACAACTCCAATTGCAGCACTATCGGTAATTGCAAATACAGCATCAGGTCTGTTTTTTAAGCTTAGTAATATGTTTGCCATACGCCTACCTTGTTTGAGAGTGATATCTTCAACACTCAAAATTATTTTTTCATCAATTGTAATGTTGTGCTCTTTGAGCGCTCTTAAGTAACCAGTATATCTTTTTTCAGAATTATAAGAATACTCACTTTCTTTAATGATGGCTATTCTTTTCTTTCCAATATTTATGAGATGTTCGACAGCATCAAAAGCAGCCTCTTCTTCATTAATGACAATTTGTGTGCAAGGGATTTTATTAGATACTTTGTCAAATAAAATTAAAGGTACAGTGTCCATGGTTTTAATAATGTTCTCAATGTTTCTAGTTCTTTTTGTGAGTGACATTAAAATACCATCTACTCCAAACTGCATCATAGTTTTAAGCATTTCTGTTTGTTTAGAAATGTCATTATCTGATTCTGAAATAATGACTCGATACCCTTTTATAGCTGCTTCATCTAATATACCTTTAAGTATTGTAGCTGTAAAATAATGAGTAATGCTAGGTACAATTACACCTATAATATTGGATTTGTGAGACCTAAAACCTTTAGCGAAGATATTTGGTACATAACTGAGATCGTTGGCTAACCGTTTTACTTTCTCTTTAGTTGATTCACTAATATCTGGATGATCATTGAGTGCTCTCGATACTGTTGAAATTGATAAATTAAGCTGTTTAGCAATCTCTTTTAGAGTGGTTATTTTCTTTTTCAAGGTATTTTATTTAAATGCAAACGTTACCGCAAACGTTTGCGTAGTTATTTGTTAATGTTTTGAGGTTAAAATTAACAAAATGACAATAAATTTATACAAATATTAACTAATTAATAATCCAATGAAGAAAATTTTACTATTGTTTGTGCTTTTAATAAGTACAGTTACTGTTTTTTCGCAAACAGAAATTAACGGAAAAGTAACTGATGATTCTGGAGTTCCTATTATAGGAGCTAACATTATTATCAAAGAAAGCACATCTGGAACAAACTCAGATTTTGATGGAAACTATAATTTTTCTACAAGTCTAACAGGAAGTCAAGTAATTCAAGTTTCTTATTTAGGTTACTTGACCTATGAAAAACAAATTAGTTTAGATGGAACAACATTAACAATTAATATCATCTTAGAAGAGGGAGGAAGTGCCTTAGATGCTGTTGTATTAACTGCAACATCAACAAAAAGGTCTCAAAAGGAAACACCAATGTCAATTACTTCTATTGGTGCTAAAAAATTAGCAACAGTCAATACAAGTAGTCAGGCAGATGTTCTTAGAAGTATTCCTGGAATTACTGCTGAAGGTGGTGGTGGTGAAGTAGCTTCAAACATATTTGTAAGAGGTTTACCTTCGGGTGGACAATACCAATTCAATCCTCTACAAATTGATGGGATGCCAGTTCTTAGTACGTTTGGACTAAATTCTTCAGCTCATGATGTTTATTTTAGGAATGACATTGGGATGAAAAGTTTAGAATTTGTAAGAGGTGGTTCTTCTATTCTTTATGGAGTTGGTTCAGTGGCTGGGATTATAAACTATACTAGTGTAACTGGTTCGTCACAATCTAAAACAACATTAAAGACAGAAGTTGCATCTAATTCAAGATATAAAGCAGATTTCGTTACTAGTGGTCCATTAGGAGGAGAGAATTCAAATACCTTTTATGCGATCTCTGGATTTTATAGATATGATGAAGGACCATTAAAAACAGGTTTACCAACCGAGGGTTTCCAATTAAGAGGTAACATCAAACACGTTACAGATAAAGGGTCAATTACCTTTTCAGGACAATGGATTGATGATGCGGTACAGTTTTTTTTACCTTACCCTTTAGAAGGAGGTTCAAGAAAACGTCCTACTGGAAATGATGGTCAAGAAATATTTACTTTACAAACAGCTGCTGCTTCTGATATTTCTTATGCTACACCAGATGGTATCTATAATTCTCCAATTGAAGATGGTGTTGCCACTTTGGGTGGGTATTTTTTGACAAACTTTAAACATCGTTTTTCAGATGATTTAAAGTTAGACGCAAAACTTAGATATTCTAAATATAAGCATCAATTTAATCTTTTCCTAGATGGTAGTGGTGTAAGTGGAGCTAAAGCAGTAGAAACACAACAAGAATATTTAGATGCAAGAGGTTTGACTTCTGGTGATTTTACATACCTAAATGGACAGCCTTTAGCTTCAAATGCCTTATTGTTTGAAAATAGAATATTAGATCGTAGTAGACCGTTACAAGAGTTAATGGCAGATATTAAGTTTACTAAAACTGCAGGAAATCATAATATTACTTTTGGAACTTTTATGTCTAGATCTGAAGGTGGTGATTTTAATGTTATAACTAATTATCTGGGAGAATATAATGACAGACCAGAGTTGATAAATGTATCTGGTTATTCTGTAAATGGTGTAACCAATAGAGGAACAGCTTACACAAATAGAAATGTTTCTAGTAATAAAATAGCTGTTTTTGTAGCAGATGAATTAAAACTTGAACGCTGGAATCTAGATTTTGGTGTAAGATATGAAAGAGCTTCAGGAGATATTGAAGTAGAAGGAACTCAATCTTATGTAGTAGATAATACAGGTATTGCAAATTTAGATAATGTAACTTGGGGTAACGGAAGTTTTACAAGAGGTCACGTCTCTGCAGATGATTTTGCAGTTGTTGTTGCTGGTTTATACAAAATCAATGATGACTTAAGTGCTTATGGAAACTTCTCAAGAGGATACTTTTTTCCAGAACTTAGAGGAACACAGTTTGATGATTTAGGCAACCCTTCTTCATATGATACTGAAAAAATTATACAGGGAGAATTAGGTGTAAAATACTCTAAGAATTCTTTCTCAGGAACAGCTGCGCTATATTCCGTAGGTCTTAAAGATAGACGTTCAATTAGTTTTGTTAATGCTCCAGGAGGAGGGTTTATTGAAGAAGTAGATACACAAGACACAAGTACTTTTGGATTTGAAGGAACATGGAGTTGGGCATTTTCTGAGAATTTTAATTTTGGTGGTTCATTAACTTACCAAGATCATGAAATCACAAAATCTGAAGCAGATTCTGAATTAGAAGGTAATGAGTTAAGAAGACAACCAAATCTATTGACTACATTATCCTTAGACTATGTGACATCTAAATTTGATGCAGGTGTAGTCTATAATTATACAGGTAAGAAATTCTCAAATGATTCTAATACTATTGAACTTGATGCTATTGGTTTAGCAAGTTTAAATTTAGGATACACATTTGAACTCAGTGATGATAATGAAACGCTTCGTTTAGGAGCACAAGTATTTAATCTTTTTAATTCTGACGGAATTACAGAAGGATCACCAAGATTAGGAAATAACCAAACCGAAGAAGAGTTTTTCGTTGGAAGACCAGTGCTACCAACAAGAGTTTTCTTTAATGCAACTTTTAATTTTTAAGTTTGAATTTGATTTAGTTTCACTAGAATACATTGATGTTATTCATAGGCATCAATGTATTTTTTATTTATTTTTCCTCAATGAAAAAAACATTACAACAAAAAGCAGAACATATTTTAGACTCAAACTTCAAAACCGAAGGTGAGTTTACCATTCCTTGTGAAAACTTATATCCATTCCAATGGTTTTGGGATTCAGGTCTAATTGCAATTGGCTTTGCACATTATGATATGCAAAAAGCTGAAAGGGAAATAAAAACCTTACTTAAAGCTCAATGGAGTAATGGATTCATTCCTCATATTATTTTTCATACTGAAACAGATAGTTATTTTCCTGGAGCAAACTTTCATCGCTCAGATTTACATCCAGAGTCTAATCCTAAGTATAAATCAACAGGAATGACTCAGCCTCCAGTAACTGGTTTTGTGCTAAAAGAAATTTATAGAATAAGTGAAGTTAAAGAATCGACACTAAAATTTATTGAAACACAAATTGATAAAGTATATGATAATCATCGGTATTTTTACGAAAATAGAGATCCTCAAAATGAAGGTTTAGTTTACATATATCATAATTGGGAATCGGGTACAGATAATTCACCTATTTGGGATGATATATGGGAAACCATGAATCCTCCAGAATATGATTTCGAAAGACGTGATACAACACATGTAGATCCTGAAGAGCGACCAAGCAAACGAGAATATGATCACTACTTACACATTATTGAAATTGCTAAAGCAAATAATTATAATGATGAGAAAATAGCAGAATTATCTCCTTTCTTAGTTCAAGATCCACTTTTTAATGCAATGTTGATTAAATCTAATGAGTCATTGATAGAGTTGTATAACCTTATTGGAGGTAATGAAAATAAAATTAAACAATTAAAAAAATGGCAACAAAAAAGTAAAACCGCATTTAATGATAAATTATTTGATGAGGAATTAGGTGCTTATGTTCATTATGATTTAAGAAATGAAAAAGCTTTAAGATATTTGTCATCATCATCATTTGCTCCATTATTTGCAAATATTCCTGACACAGAAAAAGCAGAAACGATGGTTGACGTTATGATGGAAAAATTCGGAAACGAAAATCAATACCTGTGTGCGTCATTTGACCCAACAAGTGAACGCTTCAATCCAAAAAAATATTGGAGAGGTCCAGTTTGGGTAAACCTTAATTGGATGCTGTATAATGGGTTAAAGCAATATGGTTTTAATGATATAGCCGAACGTGTTAAAACAGACACAATTACTATAATAGAAAATAATGGGTTCTACGAATATTTCGATTCAAGAAAAGAGATGCATAAGGATAATAAAGCAGGTTATGGTGGGAATAATTTTTCTTGGACAGCAGCTTTGTTAATCGATTTATTAAATGAATAATTTTTTAAACATTGATATTGTGATTATTGGTTTAAGTCCTATTGTTGACAATACGTTTAATGTAGAAATAATGAACCGTGGAGGTTGTATAGCATAAGAAACAGTTTTCCAATAATAAAAGGTAACGGAATAACTGATGACCAAATTAGTGCTATATTAAAAAAGTAAATGGTAAAATACCGTTAATTCAGAATTAAAACTTTAACTAACTAATAAAGACTAAACTCATAAATTATGAATTGGCTAGACTATAGTATTATTATATTTTACATAATTTTCTTTCTAGGAATGGGTTTTTTCTTTAAGGATAATAAAGACTCAAAAGATTATTTTTTGGGTGGAAAAAGTATGAGTTGGTTTCCATTAAGTCTATCTACAATGGCAACACAGCTATCAGCCATAAGTTTTATATCAGCTCCAGCTTTTGTAGGTTTAAAGTTAAATGGAGGTATGAAATGGTTAACCTTTGAGTTTGCTGTTCCGTTGGCGATGATATTTATTATGATTGTTATTATTCCACCTTTATTTAAATCAGGTGTTGTAAGTATTTATGAGTTTGTAGAAAAACGATTCAGTACATCAACAAGGTTAATTTTAAGTGTTGTTTTTCAAATTAGTAGGGCTTTAGGAACTGGAGTTATGGTATATACTATAGCTATTATTCTTCAAGCTGTTTTAGATATAGATTTTGTCTACACCATTTTAATTATTAGTGTAATAACTATAATTTATTCATGGCAAGGTGGTATGAAAGCTGTTGTTTGGGGTGATGCTATACAGATGATTATCTTATTCTCAGGATTAATTATTTGCTTGTATTTTGGATGGAGTCTTCTGCAAGACCATGGTGGTTTAGAAGCTGGTTTTGATCCAGAACGATTAAAAGTAATAGACTATAATTTAGGAGTTGGAGAGGGAAACGAATATGGCTTACTACCAATGATTGTTGGTGGATTTTTTCTTTATGCTTCGTATTATGGTTGCGATCAGACACAAGCACAAAGGATGCTGTCTGCTAAGGATGAAAAAACGATTAGAACTCTTTTACTGGCTAACGGTCTTTTAAGATTTCCAGTGGTTTTAATTTATTGCATTATGGGACTGGTTATTGGTGGATTGTTAACAGTAGCACCAGATTTTCTTGAAGAAATAGCTACGACTACTCAAAAATATTTTCCAGAAGAATATGCAACTCATGGTGTCAAAGCAGATTTGATGGTGCCTGTTTTTATCATGAAATATTTGCCTCATGGTCTAATTGGTGTATTAATGGTTGGTATTTTGTCTGCTGCTATGTCCTCTTTAAGTTCTACAGTCAATTCATTATCTGCAGTAACCGTTGAAGACTTTTTTAATCGTGGTAAAGTAAAATTAACTAACAAGAAGTACATGCTTATTTCTAAAGGTTCCGTTGTGTTTTGGGGACTTGTTTGTATTGCAGCTGCCTTTCTTTTCGGAGGTAGTAAAAGTGCTGTGATAGAAATTATTAATGCAATTGGTTCAGTATTTTATGGACCAGTTTTAGTGACTTTCTTTTTAGCATTCTTTTCAAAAAAAGTAAATCATATTGGAATGAATGCTGGAATAATTTCAGCAGTGTTAATTAATCTTATATTTTCAAAAACGATTCAAGAATTATTTCATATCGATTTAGGATTTAATATTTTCTGGATTTGGCTTAATTTCACAGGTGTTATAATAGCTTTAGTAGTTGCATATGCTGTAAGTGCTTTAACAAGTAAAACAAAAATAAAAAGTATTTCTAATTTTAATGTAACGATTAAGAAAGAGGACTTCATGATAAAAGAGGTTTATATTCTTGTAGCATTTTTTATCTTTATTTTGATATTTAGTTATTTCCTTCCATCCATTTTAAGTTAAATCTTAAGTTAATGAAAATAGTATTAGCACCCGATAAATTCAAAAATTCTCTAACAGGAATGGAGTTTTGTGATGTTGTTGAAACGAGTATAAAAACCATAAGGGCTGATGTTGAAATCGTAAAGTTACCTTTAGCCGATGGAGGAGATGGGACAATTGATGTGGTAGATTATTATCTAAAAGGTGACATAATTCATATTGAAGTTAATAATCCTTTTTTTAAAACTATAAAAGCTTCCTATTTATATTCAGAATCTTCAAAAACTGCATTTGTAGAAATGGCTGAGGCGTCTGGTGTAAAATTGCTAAAACCTGAGCAATTTGATTGTAAAAATGCCACAACATTTGGTACTGGAGAAATGATTGCTGATGCGATAAAAAAAGGAGCTTCTAAAATCATTTTGGGTGTTGGAGGTAGTGCAACAAGCGACTGTGGTATTGGTATGGCTTCCGCTTTGGGGTTTCAATTTTTAGATAAGGATAATGAACAAGTGAAACCTATTGGCGCTAACCTATCTAAAATTGTATCAATCAATACATGTAACGTAAATTCAAAACTTAATAATATAAAATTCGAAATTGCTTGTGATGTTACAAATCCATTATTTGGCGAAAATGGTGCTGCATTTGTTTATGCAGCTCAAAAAGGAGCAACACAAGAAGATATAAAAATGTTGGATAAAGGCTTAGAAGATTTTTCTAAGGTTTTAAAAACTACTTTTAAGGTAGATGCACAACTAATAAAAGGTGCAGGTGCTGCAGGAGGAATGGGAATAGCTTCAAAAGTTTTTTTAAATGGAACTTTAAAACCCGGAATTCAACTTATAAAAAATCTTGCAAATTTCAATCAACAAATTGATGGAGCTAGCTGGATTATTTCTGGCGAAGGAAAGTTGGATAATCAAACACTCTCTGGAAAGACTATTCAAGGTGTTATTAATTCAGCTAGAGATAAAAATATCAAATTAGCAGTTTTTTGTGGGACTATTGACTTAGAAAAAAGCATTGTTCAAGATTTAGGGATTTCTTATTCGTCCTCAATAATGGATCAAGCATTTGATTTAGACGATGCATTAGCTAATGCAGGTCAATATTTAGAAAAATTAGCTATAGAGTTTGTCCAAAAAAAATTAATGTAAATGGAATTATATCCTTTAAAATTCAATCCAGTATATAGTTATCGTATTTGGGGTGGAAATAAGCTAAAAACAGTGTTAAACAAAGATTATAACCAAGATTCTATTGGAGAATCATGGGAAATATCTGATGTTGAAAACAATGAAACTTTGGTTAGCGAAGGCGAACTAAAAGGTAAATCATTAAAAGAATTAATTAGCGAATACAAAGGTGAATTAGTTGGTAATAGTGTGTTTGAAACCTTCGGTAATGATTTTCCGTTATTAATTAAGTTTATTGATGCAAAAACACCCTTATCAATCCAAGTGCATCCTAGTAATGAATTGGCGAAGGAGCGTCATAATTCGTTTGGGAAAAACGAAATGTGGTATGTAATGGAAGCGGAGAAAGACTCTGAATTAATTGTTGGATTCAATCAAAAAGTAGAAAGAGAGAGTTACCAAGACTATCTTAATAACTCAACTTTATCCAAAATCTTAAATATTGAAAAGGTTGCTAGTGGAGATACGTTTTATATTCCAACTGGTAGAGTTCATGCCATAGGAGCAGGTGTTCTATTGGCTGAAATTCAGCAAACATCAGATATAACATATCGAATTTACGACTACGATAGAGTAGACAAATCTACTGGAAAGAAGAGAGAATTGCATACAGATTTAGCTTTGAGTGCAATAGACTTTAACTATAATAAAGATTATAGAACGGATTATTCAAATAAGACTAACACTACAAACAAATTAGTGAATTCGCCTTTTTTTAAAACCAATTTTTTACATGTTAAAGGGGAAATGCTGAGAAATTTAGTAGAAGTTGACTCGTTTGTAATATACATCTGTGTAGATGGAAATGTGGTAATGAATCATAAAAATCAAACGGTCAACCTTAATAAAGGAGAAACCATATTAGTTCCGGCAAATACAGATAAATTAAAATTTAGTTCAAGTAATGTTAGATTGCTAGAAGTATTAATTTGATCAGAATTCTGATTAAATAAAACAGGCTAATCTAATACGATTTAATTATAGGTAAAGCCTAAAATTTAATTGTGGTTCTAAAAATGGATAGACTTATTTATAGGAAATATCTAAAGTATTTATTGATTATATATGTTGATAGAATTACTCCTTATTAGGATTCAATAATATCGCATACACTTGTATACCAAATCCAAGTAACACCAAAGTTGGAGCTAATCTAATTTTCGTCCAATGAAAGATTGATGGATCAAAAACATTAGGATCATCACTTCCACCACCAGACATTATTATAAAACCTAGTACAATAGATGCTAAACCAATAAGCATGAATTTGTAGTTCTTTTTTCCGAAGATAAATTCGTTTTTAGAAGTGTTTTTACGTTTTTGTTCTCCCATGATATCATATTAATCCTCTATTGTATTTTATAAAGAGGAAAATTCTGTAAAAATAATCTCATCATCTATTGCTAATTGCGCAATATGTTTTGAGGTACCATAAAATAATTTTGGTAGGTGCAAAGTAACAGTTTTATTTAAAACTTTTGCGTTAAGAGAATCTAAATTTAATCCGTTTTCTAATCCGCGATTTATGTAAAAGGAGCCCAAGTCGCCTTTATTAAAAACGATATCGTAGGAAGATCCTTCAGTAATTTTAGTGATTTTGATGGTTACAATATCACATTCTTCAGGTTGAGGGTTTTGAATAACACAAGAAAAAAGTGATAAACAAATGATAAAAATAATGCTTAGGGCTAGAGCAAGATAAAGTTTTCGCTTAGTCATGACTAGAATATTGGTTGATATCAACCATAACGAAAAATGTTATAAAAATATTGCCTAGCTTTTCTATTTTAGAAACAATTTCAGAATAAAAACACTATTTAAAATGTAATATTTTGATAATCACTTTATAAAAAGGAATTAATAATACAATTGATCAGTTTTTAAATTTAAGAAACGTTGTGTAGCAATAAATGTACTAATCCAAGTGATTAGGATTCCGAGCAGGAAAATACCACCAAATAATAATCCAATAAGTATTGGCTTTTGTAGCAGTTCTAATTCTGGGAAATTAGCATTGAGATAGTATAGAACAATTCCCATACCTAATAATGCAACGATAGCACCAATGATACCTAATTGAATGCTTTTAGAAACAAAAGGTCTTCTAATAAAACGTTTGGTAGCACCAACCATTTGCATTGTTTTAATAATAAATCGTTTTGAATATACTGCTAATCTAATAGAACTATTGATCAGTAAAACCGCAATTAAAGTGAAGATTGCACTTATAATAAGAACCCAAACAGTGATTTTTTTAACGTTCTCATTCATGATTTCGACCAAATCATTGTCGTATTTTATATCTTCAACAAAGGCTTTAGTTGATAATTCGGTAGTAATACCATCTAAAGTTTCATTAGTGACATAATCTGCTTTAAGGTAGACGTCTATGGAGTTTTGTAATGGGTTAGTGCCAAGAAATTCCATAAAATCTTCACCAATATCAGACTTTACTATTTGAGCCGCTTCTTCTTTAGAAACATATTTAGCTTCTTTAGTATAATCTGCCAAGGCTAAACTTTTTTTAAGTTGATTTACTTCAACTTCTTTAGCAGAATCATTTAAATAAATAGATACAACGACCTGTTCTCTAAAATGGTCAGCTAGTTTTTTAGCATTAAGTACTAATAATCCTAAACATCCAAGTAAAAACAAGACTAGAGCAATACTGATTACCACAGAAAAGTATGATGAAATTAACTTTCGTTTTTGATATTGATCAAAAGATGATGCCATAAAATGTATAGATTAATGCTGTAAAAATATAAAAGAATTTGTTTGTTTAATGATTACAACGCTTAAACTTTTAATTGTGTTGTAATACCTTTAAATTTGCGCTTTAAATTAGATCATTTTTTAGGTGAAATTGATTACTGTCATTTTGAGCGTAGTCGAGAAACCTTTTGATTTAATTTATAAAGCATCTCGACTTCGCTCGATGTGACAGAGTAGAAGCAAGTAATTATAAGACATCCTTTTATAGATATTATGAAATACGATTTCAATAGAATTGAAAATGACTGGCAAAAATACTGGGCAGACAATAAAACATTTAAAGCTGTTAACAATAGCGATAAACCCAAATATTATGTATTAGATATGTTTCCTTATCCAAGTGGTGCAGGCTTACACGTTGGTCATCCGTTAGGTTATATTGCAAGTGATATTTACGCACGTTATAAACGTCATAAAGGATTTAATGTCTTGCATCCTCAAGGGTATGATAGTTTTGGTTTGCCTGCAGAACAGTATGCAATTCAAACAGGTCAGCATCCAGCAATTACTACAGAAACAAATATAAAAACCTACCGTCGACAATTAGATCAAATCGGTTTTTCATTTGATTGGAGTAGAGAAGTACGTACTTCAAATCCAGAATATTACAAATGGACACAATGGATTTTTATTCAGCTTTTTGAATCTTGGTACAATAATGATACAAACCAAGCAGAATCTATTGACACTCTAATTTCAAAGTTTTCTTCGGAAGGTAATGCGCAAATAAACGCAGAGTGTGACGATGATATCTCTATTTTTTCTTCGGAAGAATGGAACAGTTTTTCTTCGGAAAAACAACAAGACATCTTATTAAAATATAGATTAACTTATTTAGCTGAAACAGAAGTTAACTGGTGTCCAGCATTAGGAACAGTTTTAGCAAATGACGAAATTGTCAACGGAGTTTCAGAGCGTGGAGGACATCCTGTGATGCGTAAAAAAATGACACAATGGAGTATGCGAATTTCTGCGTATGCAGAACGTTTGCTTCAAGGATTAGACACTATTGATTGGACAGATTCTTTAAAGGAAAGTCAGCGTAACTGGATTGGGAAATCGGTTGGAGCTAGTGTGAGATTCCCCATCCTATCCTTCCCCAAAGGGGAAGCGAAATCAGACTCTTCTCAGCCTGCTGGATATATGACAGGTGGGAATAATTCACATCTTTTAATAGAGCGAGCTCAAGAAATGAGAGCAAATCCTACAAAAGCAGAAGCTGCTTTGTGGGAAAGTTTGAGAGGGAAAAAATTAGATGCCAAGTTTAGACAACAACATTTAATTGGTGACTTCATTGTTGATTTTGTGTGTTTGGATAAAAAATTAATTGTTGAGGTAGATGGTAAAATCCATGAAAATCAAATTGAAGCGGATAATGCTAGAACACTTAGACTAGAAAATGACTATTACAAAGTTATAAGATTTACAAACGAAGAAGTTTTAGGTGATGTAGAAAGCGTTTTAGAGAAAATCAATAAAGAACTATCGCAAAGGGAATCAATCAAGAGTAATCAACAATCGAGTGAGCAACACAAGAGTGAGAAAGTCCTTCCCTTAGGGAAGGATTTAGGATGGGATATAGAAGTTTTCACAACAAGACCAGATACCATTTTTGGTGTTTCATTCATGACACTAGCTCCAGAGCATGAACTCGTGTCACGAATCGTGACAGATGAGCAAAAAACCGAAGTTGAAGCCTACATCACAGCTACAGCAAAACGTAGCGAACGTGATCGTATGGCTGATGTAAAAACCATTTCGGGAGCTTTTACAGGTGCTTATGCAGAACATCCATTTACCAAAAAGCCAATTCCAATCTGGATTGGTGATTACGTTTTAGCTGGTTACGGAACAGGAGCAGTGATGTCTGTTCCATGTGGTGACCAACGAGATTATGATTTTGCTAAGCACTTTAATATTCCTATTCCTAACATATTTGAAGGTGTAGATATTTCCGAAGAAGCATATGGATCAAAAGACAACGTAAAAATTGCAAACAGTGATTTTCTTAACGGATTAAACTATAAAAAAGCGAGTAAAACTGCTATTTATGAATTAGAAAAACGAGGTCAAGGCGAAGGTAAAACCAATTATAGATTGCGTGATGCTGTGTTTTCTAGACAACGATATTGGGGAGAACCATTTCCAGTGTATTACGTTAATGGAATGCCACAAATGATTGACAAAGCGCATTTACCAATCGTATTGCCTGAAGTTGAAAAATATCTTCCAACCGAAACAGGTGAGCCACCTTTAGGTCGTGCGACAGATTGGGCTTGGGACACAAAAAATAACAAAGTAGTGTCAAACAATCTTGTCATTCCGACAGAAGGAGGCACGACTGACGAGGAATCTCACAACGGAATTTACCCTTTAGAGTTAAACACTATGCCAGGTTGGGCAGGAAGCTCATGGTATTTCTTTAGATATATGGAAGACAAAGCCAATAGAGATGAAGCCTTTGCAAGCGAAGACGCACTCAAGTATTGGGAGAACGTCGATTTATATATTGGAGGAAGCGAGCATGCCACAGGACATTTACTCTACTCACGTTTTTGGGTGAAGTTTATGAAAGATCGCGGTTTTGTAAATGTTGATGAGCCTTTTAAGAAATTGATTAATCAAGGGATGATACTTGGGACTAGTGCTTTAGTTTCTAGAATAGGTATTCAATTTCCATCAAAGCCAGATCAAGATGTAGATAAATCTTTATTTAATTTGACTCTTTTTGTATCTGAGAACGAATCAGAAAAATGCAAAGAGAAGAAAGAAAAGGAAATTGAAGGATTTATTTCAAAAAGAGAAGCACAAATTAAGCAGAAATATCCTGATATGAATATCATTAGAGCTACTCGGATTTGGCCAATGCATGTTGATGTATCTTTTGTAAATGCTTCTGATGAATTAGATATTGAAGCCTTTAAAAATTGGAGAGAAGAATATAAAGACGCTGAATTTATAACTGAAGTAGATGGCACATTTAAAGTATCTCGCGAAGTCGAAAAAATGTCCAAATCCAAATACAATGTCGTTAATCCAGATGCGATTTGTGAACAATATGGAGCAGACAGCCTACGTCTTTACGAAATGTTTTTAGGACCTTTAGAGCAAGCAAAACCATGGAATACTGCTGGTATTACTGGAGTTCACGGTTTTCTTAAAAAACTTTGGAAATTGTACGTTGATGACAACGGTTTAAAAGTTAATGATGCTGAGCCAACAGCAGATAATTTAAAGACCTTGCACAAAACCATCAAAAAAGTAGAAGACGATATTGAGAACTTCTCGTTTAATACATCGGTTTCTACATTTATGATTGCGTCAAATGAATTCACTGCTCAAAAATGTACGAGTAAAGTAATTCTAGAACCATTTTTAATTTTATTATCGCCTTACGCACCACATATTGCTGAAGAATTATGGAATAGACTTGGAAATGACGAATCCATCTCAACAGCTCCATTTCCGAAGTTTGAAGAAAAATATTTAGTAGAGAGTAGTAAAAATTATCCAATTTCATTTAATGGTAAAATGCGTTTTACGTTAGAGTTACCAATGGATATGAGCAAAGATGATATTGAAAAAACAGTCATGGCTCACGAAAAAACAATTGCGCAATTAGAAGGTCGTACGCCTAAAAAAGTGATTGTAGTTCCTGGTAAAATTGTGAATATTGTAGGATAAAATAATATTTAGTTACGAGTCATCAGTTGGCAGTAACTGTATTGTTATAAAATTATTAATTATGAGAAGAGTTGTATTTATTTTAGTTCTCCTTTTAAGTGTTGCTTGTTCTACTTCGGAAAAGCAAACCGTAGAATTATCTTGCGGACAATGTCAATTTGGTCTTACTTCTCAAGACGGTTGTGATTTGGCAGTGCGAATCGATGACAAAGGGTATTTTGTAGATGGTGCAGATATTGATGATTTTGGTGATGCTCATGATAAAAATACTGGGTTTTGCGAAGTAATTAGAACAGCTGAAGTGTCTGGAGAAGTGATTAATGATCGTTATTTAATTAACACCATAGAATTAAAAGACTAATGCGTTTGCACCTCAAAAAATATGATAAAGTATTATTATTCTTTTTTGTTGCAGCAATAATTAGTTCTTATTTAATTTGGGTTTTTGAGGAACGATTTACACCAGAAGAATGGAGAGAAAGCGTAGGTATACGTTATAAAATGGCAGACGACCTTATCGATAGTAAATTCCTTATTGGTAAAACGAAAGAAGAGGTTATTACAGTTTTAGAAGAACCAGAAATCGTTACGCCTTCAAATTCAAATCACATAATTTATAAAATGGGACGTTCTCAAAGCTTCAATGATTATGTAAGTGAACGATTAGTGGTTGTTTTTGATAATGATGTTGTTGTTAAAGTAATACGAATTAAAGATTAATGAAATTTACACTCAAAAAATATGATAAGGTTCTTTTTGTGTTTTTTGGTGCTTCGCTAATTGCTTCTTTTTTGATTTGGACTTTTGAAGAACGCTTTGACCAAGATGACTGGGAATCAAATACTGAAAAACGGTATCAAATGGCAGATGATATTATTGATAGCGAAATGCTCATTGGTAAGTCTAAAGAAGACATTATCGATGTATTAGGGTTGCCATACAAATCAAATCTCTACGGAAAAGATAATATCGCATATAGGCTAGGAAGACCACCGAGTTTTTCTGAATCTAAACGTACCATCTTAATCATTGATTTTGAATTAGATCATGCTGTTCAAGTAATACAATCTATAGAATGAAGCGATTTATACCAGGAAAATACGATAAAGTTATTTTATTTTTTTTCGTAGTATTCTCTCTTGGCTCACTGTATTCATTGGTTTTTGAAGAACAATTTGATGAGAAAAAGTGGCATGCTCGTCCGTCAAAACGTTACAAAATTGTAGATGACATAATTGATGATGAGATTTTTATTGGGAAATCTAAACAAGATGTTATTGAAATTTTGGGAGCACCTGTAGATCCAATTACTTCTGAAAAAGATATTCTAAATTATAAAATTGGTACACCTCCAAGTTTTAAAGAACTCAAGCGAGAAGAACTTATCATAGAGTTTGAAAATAATAAGGCTATCAAAGCTTTTAGAGTGAGGATGGAGTAGTCAATCTTAGAAACAAAATTCTTATCAGACCTTAAATTAATTGGCTTAGAAAACTTCTGCAAGTTTCTAATTTCAGAATCATCAAAAAAATGAATTTGAAATTCCGTTTTCGTAAAATAGATAAAGTGAAATTTTAATATTCATAAAAATAAAATCTGTAACTCATTTGATTAGTGAGAACTCAAGTTTTCAAAGTAATTTTAAAACTGTAATTAATACGATATATTATGGTTATTGGGATTCCAAAAGAAATAAAAAATAATGAAAGTAGAGTAGGTATGACGCCTTCTGGAGTTTATGAACTCACTAAAAATGGACACGATGTTTTTGTACAATCTAATGCAGGTTTTGGTAGTGGTTTTTCAGATAAAGACTATCGAGATGTTGACGCAACAATTCTTGATACAATTGAAGAAGTGTATGAGAAAAGTGATATGATAATCAAGGTTAAAGAGCCTATTGCATATGAGTATCCACTAATAAAATCTAATCAAATTATATTTACATATTTTCATTTTGCTTCTTCGGAAGAATTAACTCTGGCAATGATTCAAAGCAATGCTATTTGTATTGCCTATGAAACTGTTGAAGATCATGATGGAAGCTTACCATTGTTAACACCAATGTCTGAAGTTGCTGGACGAATGGCTATCCAACAAGGCGCAAAATATCTAGAAAAACCTATAAAAGGTCGTGGTATTTTATTAGGTGGAGTTCCAGGTGTTGCTCCAGGAAAAGTTTTAATCTTGGGAGCTGGTGTTGTTGGTGTTCAAGCAGCTAAAATGGCTGCGGGTTTAGGAGCACATGTGACTATTATGGATGTTAATATGAAACGTCTCAGGTATGTTAACGACATCATGCCAAGTCATGTCACTACTGAGTTTTCAAGTGAATATAATATTAGAAAACATATTCAAACTCATGATTTAATTATAGGAGGTGTACTTTTAAAAGGTGCTAAAGCTCCTAAATTAATAACAAAAGACATGTTGAAATTGATGCGTCCAGGTACTGTAGTTGTTGATGTAGCGGTAGATCAAGGCGGATGTTTTGAAACAACTAAACCTACAACACACGAAGATCCTACATATATTATCAATGATGTTGTTCATTATTGTGTTGCAAATATGCCAGGAGCAGTACCTTATACGTCTACAATTGCATTGACAAATGTAACATTACCATATGTTTTAAAATTAGCAAATAAAGGCTGGAAAAAAGCTTGTGAAGATGATATTGTTTTAGCCAAAGGAATTAATATTCTTAATGGGGAAATTGTATGTGAAGGCATTGCAGAAGCTTTTAATTGGTAACAAAAAGTTAAATAGAACTGACAAATTTTCGTAATCTCAAATTGGCTCACTTTTTGCTATCTTTATAGCAATAACATAATTATTTGAACATATGAACGGAATGATGGGATACTATATACTAATTGGTGCCATTGGTTTGGTAAGCTGGTTAGTAAGTAATCAATTAAAACAAAAATTTGCAAAGTACTCTAAAGTGCAATTGCGAAATGGAATGAGCGGACGAGAAATCGCAGAAAAAATGCTCGCAGATAATGGCATTAGTGATGTTGAGGTGATTTCGGTTGCTGGTCAACTAACAGATCATTACAATCCAAAAAATAAAACGGTTAATTTAAGTGAGCCTGTTTACAATCAACGTAATGCAGCTGCTGCAGCTGTTGCAGCACATGAGTGTGGTCACGCAATACAGCATGCACAAGCGTATAGTGCTTTAGGGATGCGATCTGCTTTAGTGCCAATTGTTAGTGTAACTTCTGGAATGTCTCAATGGTTGGTCATTGGAGGTTTAATTCTTGGAGCTGCTGCTGGTATTGGTTTAGGGTATTGGGTGTCTGTTGCCGGATTGGTGTTTATGGGATTTGCTACCTTGTTTAGCTTTATTACTTTACCAGTAGAGTACGATGCAAGTAATAGAGCATTAGCTTGGTTGAAAAATAAAAACATGGTTACTCCAGAAGAATATAAAGGTTCTGAAGATGCTCTCAAATGGGCAGCAAGAACGTATTTAGTAGCAGCAATTGGAGCTTTAGCTTCACTTTTATATTGGGCTATGCAAGTGTTTGGAGGACGCGATTAAATCTTCCGATATTTCGACTCTACTCAGCACAAGAGAAAAAAGTTAAAACCGAATGACGTTTTTTTATACGTCATTCGGTTTTGTTTTATTACTTTAGATTAAACTAAATCAATTATTACTTATGGAAAATTCAAATCATAGTCAGTTCGAAAATTTCGATGACAAAATGGTACTTAGCAGACTTGCAGTTTCAGATCGTACTGCATTTTATAAAAAGACATATGCTCACGTTGCAGGAGGTGTTCTCGTATTTATTGTGTTTGAATGGTTACTCTTACAAAGTGAAACGATTATTAATTTTGCAATGTCAATGACACAAGGTTGGCGTTGGTTGATTATGCTTGGTGGATTTATGTTTATCACTAATTACGCTGAAGGTATGGCACTCAAGACAAAAGATAAGAATAAGCAATATTTGGCCTACGGACTTTATATTTTAGCAGAAGCCTTTATTTTTGTGCCAATGCTTTACATCGCTATTAATTTCTTGGAAGATGGTGGTAACGTATTATATCAAGCATCTATTGTAACCTTATCATTATTTACAGGATTAACAGCTGTGGTATTTGTGACAAAAAAAGATTTTTCTTTTCTAAAAACTGGACTTACGATTGGTTTTTTTATAGCTCTTGGTTTAATCATCGCAGGTTCATTATTTGGGTTTAACTTAGGGCTATGGTTCTCCGTTGGGATGTGTTTACTAGCAGGAGGTTCAATTTTATATCAAACATCAAATTTGATTAACAAATATACTGAGGATGATTACATACCTGCATCACTAGGATTGTTTGCATCGTTGATGTTGCTCTTTTGGTACGTATTACAGATTTTTATGTCGAGAGATTAGTTTTTCTTCGGAAATATTAAAACAACATAAATAGTTAAAAGCATTCAGAAATGGATGCTTTTTTTTTTGACTATAGCTGCTCTTCGAGATTTATTATTTTATTCTGAATCGCATAAACGACCAAACCAGCAAGGTTTTTAGATTCGGTTTTTAATAGAAGATTATTACGATGACCATCAACAGTTCTTGGGCTGATGAATAGTTTTTCTCCAATCTCATTAGTTGTAAATTGTTTACAGATAAGCTCCAAAACTTCCTTTTCACGTTTTGTGAAATAGGTCATGTCAAAGTTTGATTTTTTGGCTTGATCGCTATTATTTAGTAATCCTTCGTGAATAAATTTCATCACTTGAGCATCATAATAAAAACCTTTATCTGCAACTTCGTTAATGGTGGTTAACATCAGTTTTGGTGTGCTGTTTTTTGCGAGATACGCTACAGCACCAATAGAAATCATATTAATGATAAATGGTTTGCTAAAGTAACTAGTTAATGCAATAATTTTAATATCTGGAAACTCCTTACGAATCAATTTTGTAGTTTCAACACCATTAAGTCCAGGCATTTTTAAGTCTGTGATTACAATTTCAGGAATTTGTTTTGCAGCTCTTAATTGTTCCATGAGATCATTGCCATCTTCTGCATCAAAAAGAATATCTAAATTCTTCTCTTTGCTTAAGATAGACATGAGACCTTGTCTAAATAGTAATTCGTCATCTGCAATTGCAAGTGTTATTTTAGTATCCATAAGAGTGACAGTTTATAGTGAATATGCTTCCTTTATTTTTAGAGCTCTCAACAAAAAGCTGACCGTTTAAAATGGCAACTCTACTCTTAATATTTTGTAATCCTATTCCAGATTTTTTATTGTAGTGATTCATATCAAATCCTACACCATTATCTTTAAAAACGAGCTCAAATCCATCTAACTCCTTTTTAAGTTCCATTTGTAATTGGTCTGCTTTCCCATGTCTTAACGCATTGTTTATAAGTTCTTGAGCTATTCTAAACACATGAAGTTCATTACTTTTATCGAGATTCCCTAGCGATTCAATATGATGATTTATTTTAATAGGTGTATTAGAAGTGAACTCATCAAATAACTCTTCTAAAGCTACTTTTAATCCAAACTTATCTAAGATTGGAGGCATCAATTCGTGGGCTATTTTACGAGCACTTTCTAAAGTTCGTGTTGTAATATCTAAAATATGGTTAAGCGCTTCTTTTTGATCAGTATTCATAGATGCATCATCTAATAATACATTGGTTGTTAAACTAACTACATTGAGCTTTGAGCTAATGGCATCGTGTAAATCTTGAGCAATACGGTTGCGTTCTTTTTCTTGAACTTTAATTGTGGTTTGTAATATTTTTTTTTGATGATCTAGTTTAATGTTTACTTTTTCGACTTCTTTTTCGATTATTTTTTTTCTTGAATAATAGAAAAAGAGAATGAGTCCAAGAGTGACTAGGACTAAAAATATGATGCTGTAAACAAGCGCTCCTATTATCTGTTCTTGATTCGCCGAAAACTCGTCTGCCATTGAATTAGAATTAAAGTTAAATATACAACGTAAAGAATTCTATTTATTAGATATATGTTTCTAACAGCTTCAGTCATGTCTAAATCAGATAAATAATTACCTAATATAAAAATAAGTGTACTGGAAGATATATAAATTAAAACACCAGCATTAATTATTAAATAGTCATTATTTTGACTTAATGAATTATATAAATGCATTATAGCATAAATTATTAAGGGTAAAGATGTGATAAATATTTCAAATAAATTAAACCGAAAAAATAAATCAGGTCTTAATATATATTGAATACCCAACATCAAACAAACTATTATTATAAAAAATATTATATATTTTTTCTGAGTTTTTTTAAATAACGAATGATAAAATAATGATAGAAGTAAGAACTGACCAATAAAATATATATGTGAGACATATAGATTGTTTTTGTAGATCCTAGCAACTATGTAAGAGGTAAATAAAATGATACATGAAATTAATAAATACAATGTAAAATATTTATAGGCTACAGCTTTTTTATTTTGCTTGTAGCCTATAAGATATAATAAGGTGTTTATAAAGACTAATATAAACCCTGTATATAAAAAAAAATGATTTATTAAATTCATTCAATATTTATAGTTTTAGTCTTTGAATAATGGACTTCCTGGATCACAGTCATTTGGACAAGGTACTGTGAAATCATATACACCACTTCCATTTGGACTTGGATCACCATCTGCAGTTAATTTCTTTTCATCTTTAACGATATCTTTATATAAAGTACCATTTTCGGTAGTTGTACCAACTATCAATAGTTTTTCTCCATCTTGATCATCAATAGCTAAATATGCTCTTACTGATGGTTCATATTTTTCAGGTACTATTTGAATTTTACCGTTAGAATCTGTTGAGAATTTTACTCCCATTTCATTTAAACAAGCTACTAAGTCATCTGCAGGGATTCTAAAAGCTTTAGAAATTTTAGGATGTTTAGTTCGCCATTTTTTTGTCCATCTTTTTGCTTCCTCTATAGTTCTTGTTAAAGGTGTTAAAGGAGTTAAGGGTGTTGTTGCACTCATAATATATAATTTAGTTGATTAATAGTTTATAAAGCTACTCAAATAGAATTAAAAAATTACTAGCATTTAAAAAAACAGGTATTTCTACGTGTTTTCAACTTAAAGTGCTTTTGCGGTTAAATTTTTAGATATATACTATCAACTTTGAAGTCTATTAATCAATTTAAAAATTAGACTATTATGAACCCAACTTTGGCACAAATTATTATGTTCGCCGGCAATTTTGCACCCAGGGGCTGGGCGCTTTGCAACGGACAATTACTAGCAATTTCGCAGTACTCTGCTTTGTTTTCTCTTCTAGGTACTACCTATGGAGGCGATGGTAGAACCACTTTTGCTTTACCAGATTTAAGAGGTAGGACACCTAAAGGTGTTGGCGATGGACCTGGACTTCAAGCTGTTACTTGGGGAGAAAGGGGAGGAAAAGAACAAACTATTATCACTGCAGGCAACATGCCTTCGCATAGTCATGATGGTAGCGGCTTAAGCATCTCATTGTCTTGTAATGAAGATGATGGTGATAATAATGAACCATCAGGAAGAAATATTGGTATTGCACAATCAGGAACACCATATAATTCGGCAGCTAACGATGCGTCTTTTGGTGGAGGAATAGTATCTGGATCTACTGGACCACAAGGTAATGGCCAAGCTCTTGATATACAAAATCCATTTTTAGGAATCAATTATATTATCGCTCTTCAAGGTGTTTTTCCACCAAGAAGCTAAATTAAAAACAAATTAAAATTAATAAAAAACTTTAAAATAAATAATATTATGGAAGATGCATATATAGGAACAGTAATGATGTTTGGAGGGAACTTTGCTCCAAGAAATTGGGCATTTTGTAGTGGGCAATTATTACCAATTGCCAGTTACAATGCGTTATTCTCAATTTTGGGAACTACTTATGGAGGTGATGGTAGAACCACTTTTGCTTTACCAGATTTAAGAGGACGTGTTCCAAAACATGCAGGTAATGGTCCAGGATTACAACCTGTTACTCTAGGAGAAAGAGCAGGTCGTGAACAAGTGACTCTTACAACTGGACAATTACCATCTCACAGTCATGACGGAAGTACGTTAACAGCAGCGTTATCTTGTAATGAAGACGATGGAGATAACAATGAACCATCAGGAAGAAATATTGGTATTTCAGAATCTGGAACACCTTATAATTCTGCAGCTAATGATGCAACTTTTGGAGGAGGAGCTGTTTCAGGAAATACTGGGCTTCAAGGAGGGAACCAACCATTTGATATTCAAAATCCCTTTTTAGGAATGTATTATATTATATGTATGCAAGGTCTTTATCCACCAAGAAGCTAAAGACGTCAGTCATCGAATTTTAAAAGAATTCCTAAAGTATTGTATGTATTTACAGTACTTTAGGCTTCTTAATCTAAAAAAGAATTATTATGAAAACAAAACTACTTTTATTAACTTTTTTATTACCTACATTTATGTTTGCACAAGTTGGAAACGGCTTTGAAAACACTCCAGGCGTGACATTTAATGCCTCTGGTGGTTCTTGCCAATACTTTGACTTTGATACTGCCACAGTTCATACACTTGCCAATTACAATGCGCCTTGTGGTTTAATTTATGTTACAGAGCCGTCATCGGGAGCAACTCTAGGCTATACTATTACTTTAGACCCTACATCTCCTAATGGGCCAGCTGGATTTAGTGATGGTGACTTTTTTGGTGTGGGAACTTCAGCGTTTTTTAATATTGAAATCGGATTAAATCCACCTGAAGGCAGTCAAGGGTTTTTTATGGAAGATCCAGATGGAAACATTACAATGACTTTTGATATTGTAGATTTGACTGGTGCAACTAATCCGCAATTTAACATGCAGTATGTTTTAGAAGGGACAAGTTGGGAACTCGAAGACTTTTTAAAAATAACCATCCAATTTACAGATTGTGGAAGTCCAACACTTACATTAATAGATACTACAGGTCTAGATATTGATAATCTTGGTATTGAGGATACGTGGAATACTTTAAATGCTGATTTAACAGCAAATGTGGGATGTAAAGCACAATTAATTATTGAGTTTTCATCTAATTCTGCTGCTGAAGAATTAGGTCTTGATGCCATTGCATTTACAGGAGGCATGACTTTGTCAGCCGAAACTATTGATTTAGATAATTCAATTTCAATATTTCCTAACCCATCTAAAGGCATTTTTACAATTAAAAACAATGGAACTTCTTTAGAAACTGTACAAATTTCAGATATAAATGGTCGTACTATTTCTAAAATTGATATGAAAGGAATAACTACTGATAAATCAATTGATTTAACAAGTGCTTTATCTGGTGTTTATTTCGTAACCATTACGTCTGGTAATGAGTCGGTAACAAAGAAGTTAATTATAGAATAAATAGACTTGTTCTAAACCCAATCTAGCGTAATAATTACCTGCAATAATGTTTAAGAAAACTGTGTTTATCGTCTAAACTCGTAATACGTAGAAAACATAACAAGTAAAGGTTATAATGATATGATATACAGTACTTTTAATAATTATTAATCTAAATATTAAGCTATTATGAAAACAAAATTACTATTTTTTATTTTATTATTACCTACAATAATGCTAGCTCAAATCACTCAGGGTTTTGAGAATTTACCAGGTATGATTTTTGACGGAAGTGCTTGTCGTTATTTTGATTTTGATAACGTTACAGTGCACGAACTTCAAAATTATAATACGCCATGTGGAACAATCTATGTTAAAGAAACTGGATCTGCTACTACATTAGGATATTCAGTTATTTTAGATCCTACAACAACAAATGGACCAGCAGGTTTTAGTGATGGCGACAGTTTTGGTGTTGCATCTGCTGCATCTTTTGTGTCTGGAATTGGGTTTGCACCACCAGAAGGAGGTCAAGGATTCTATATGCAAGATGTAGATGGTACAATTTTGATGAGTTTTGATGTTGTTGATTTAGCAGGAACAACCAATCCTCAATTTAGTATGAGCTACATTTTAGAAGCTACCGGTTATGAAGCAGATGATTTTGTAAAGATTTCTATCAAATTTACAGATTGTGCAAGTTCAACACTAGATTTATTAAACACTATAGGAAGTGATATTAATGATTTGGGTATCGAAGACTCATGGAACACGCTTAGTGCAGATTTATCTGCCTACACAGGTTGTAAAGCGCAATTATTAGTTGAGTTCTCGTCTAATTCTACAGCTGAAGAATTAGGTATTGACGGAATCTCTTTTTCTCAGGGAACAGTTCTTTCTACTAATGAGTTTGATTTAGGAAACTCTTTATTTGTAACTCCTAATCCATCAAATGGTTTGATAACTATTAAAAATTCTGGAGTTGCACTTAGTAATGCTGTTGTTACAGATATTAATGGTCGTACGATGATTGTTCTTGACTTGCAAGGAACTACTGTTGATAAAGAACTTAATTTAAGTTCTGTATTGTCTTCAGGATTATATTTTATGACAATTTCTTCGGAAAATGCATCTACAGTAAAGAAGATAATTATTAAATAAGTGTCTTTAAAAGAATTAATTCAGTTACTACGCCTTAGTAGTAACTGAGTTTTTTATTAACATTTAAATCAATTGATATATTAAAAATCGTACATATCGCGATTAAATTATCAATACTAACAAATAATATGAAAAAAATTTACATTTTACTTATTTTAATATCCTCATTTTGTTCAGCACAAAACATCAATTTTACTATTGATACTGCTGTAGATAATGGGACATCAATTACTGAAACAATAGTGGTTGGACTTGACACGTATATCTTAACCGTTTTTCATTCTGGTAATGAAGAACTCGATGATATTGGAGGAGGAGACCTAATCTTTTATCTTAGTGCCATAGACCCATTAACACCTCACATGTTGAGTATAACAAAAAATGGAACTCCTACCAACTTCAACCTTAATAGTATTGATTATGATACACTAGCAGCAGGAACTATTTCATTGACAAATCAAGATGGTGATTTTATTTCTAACCCTACAGCTTATTCCTTAGGCGCCGGAACTTTAACGATCACTAATCCTGCAAACGGTTTAGATATTTCTCAGATAAATATTAACCCAACAGATAATGATGATTTAAACGATTTCGGTTTTCATAATATTAATGTTGATTTTGCAGTTGCATGTAATGATCCAGATATACCAACAATAACATCTTCGTCAATATGTAGTGGAGATAATCCCGTTTTAAATATAACAGGAGATTTAAACGATGCTACCAATTGGTATGTTTATTCAGGATCTTGTGGAGGCACATTAGTAGCTGTTACTACATCAAGTAGTGTTACGCTTCCTGCAATCACAGCTACTACAACTTATTTTGTTAGAGGTGAAGGAGGTTGTTCAACTGGTGGTCCTTGTGGTACTGTAACCGTAACAGTAAATACAAATGATGATGCTTCATTTAGTTATGATGCAGCTTCATATAATGCCGATGATGCAGATCCTACACCAACGATTACAGGATTAGCTGGAGGTTCATTTTCATCAGATGCTGGATTGGTTATCAATGCAAGCACAGGAACTATTAATCTTTTGACATCAACACTAGGAACATATACAGTGACTTATACAACTGCTGGAACCTGTCCTAATAGTTCAAGTGTAAGTGTTACGATAAATGCATCTGCAGTAGTTAATGATGAATGTACAGGAGCTATAGCAGTTGCTTGCGGTGATACTGTAACAGGTTCTACTGTGAATGCAACAAATAGTGGTTATGATTCTTCACCAGATGTGTTTTATTCATTTACAGATACAATTTTACAAGATGTAACACTTACAACCTGTGGAAATACTGATTTTGATACTATTATTAGAGTATTTGATGATTGTCCACAAACAAATCAAATAGCTTTTAATGACCAATTTTGTGGGAATCAATCTCAAGTAACCTTTACTGCACAACCAAATATTACTTATTATATTATGATAGATGGTTTTTTTAATTTTGTAGGAGGTATTGGTTTAGGAGACTATCAACTAGATGTGAATTGCATGCCTAATACTCCAGCTCCAGGAAATGATTTATGCTCAAACGCTACAGCTCTTAGTTTAGGTGTGACTTTATCAGGTGAGACTACAGTTGGAGCAACAGATGATTCTACGAGTGATTTTGATGATACACCTTGTGATTCTTATAATTTTCATTCTGATGTTTGGTATACATTCCAAGCACCAATATCTGGACAAGCAACGATTACTACGGTTATCTCTGGAAATTCAGATCAGGCTAATGTTGCTGTGTATTCATCAACAGATTGTTCGCAATTTGATTTTGATAGTGTTGGTTGTTCTCATAGTAATGGTGGAGAAGTCTTAACCATAACTACGTTGATACCAAATGCAATATATAGTGTTAGAGTATGGAGTGATGGAGTATTTGCAACACCACCACCTGAAACAGGTAGAGTTGAAGGAACATTTAGCATTACGGTTACCGATGCGACTCTTTCTACTTCGGAAATTGATAATTTCCAAGCGTTTAACTACTATCCAAACCCAGTTAAAAATGAGCTAGTTTTAGAAGCTCAACATACAATTGATAATGTGAGAGTTTTTAATTTACTTGGTCAATTAGTAATAGCAGAAACTCCAAATGTAGCATCAAAAAACATTAATATGGCACAGTTACAAACTGGAGCATATTTTGTTGAAGTGACAATTGGAAATACGACTAAAACGATTAGAATAATTAAAGAATAAAATATGTTCTAAATTTTAATAAAAAAGGCAGCCTTTAATTAGGTTGCCTTTTTTATTAAATTTTGAATTAAATCTTTATCTGTCGATCAATTTGTTGATCTAAAGAAATAAAAGTTTCTGTTCTAGAAACTCCAGTTATAGATTGAATATCTCTATTTAATACATGCATTAAATGCTCATTGTCTTTACACAAGATTTTACAAAATATACTCCAATTACCTGTGGTGTAATGACATTCTAAAACTTCAGGTATTTTTTGTAATTGCTTTACAGCTTCTGGATTACTAATGGCTTTATCTAAAAAGATGCCAATAAAAGCCATCGTGGTATAACCTAATACTTTTGGGTTGATAATAAATTTGGAACCAGATATTAAACCAGATTTTTCTAGTTTTCTAAGACGTTGATGAATAGCAGCTCCAGAAATCCCAACACTTCTAGCAATTTCTAGTATAGGAGTTCTTGCATCTTCCATTAAGGCACGAAGAATTTTTTTATCGATACCGTCTATTTGTATGTTTTGATTAACTATTTTCATGTTAACGACTAGTTTTAAGCTTGGCGTATTTCCGAATAAAAATTAGACATTAAGAGGGTTGTAACCTAGATAAGGCACTTCTTTTTCTGTAAACTGAATCCCAAAGTCTTCAAGTTCTTTTAAAATTGGTTCGTAAACTTCTTTAGTGATTGGTATTTGAACACCAGGAGTTGTAATCTTTTCATTTAAAATAGCCATCGTCGCAATAGCAACGGGTAATCCAACAGTTTTTGCCATAGCTGTATAGGTTTGGTCTTCTCCAATGGTCACCATAGTTGAGTCTATTTGGTATTTCTTGCCATTGAGTTCATAACCAAATTTATGATACATAACAATCATATCTTTATCGTCCTCTTCTAGTGTCCAACTATCCATCAATATTTTTTGAAGAATTTGTGCTGGAGTAGCATTTTTAAGCGCTACCATTTTAGCTTTATTAAAGATGTCAAGCTCTTCTAGTTTGTCCCAAACAATATCATCCTGATCTATTTTTAAAGCAAGCCTAAATTTAAGTTCTACTGAATCTGTGGGACTGTAGGGAAGAAATGCATTTACATAATCTCGATAACTCATATTCTCGCTATCTTCTATTGTGTAACTGTCATCTGTCATACCTAATTGTACAAACATATTCCATGCACGACTAAATCCAACACGACGAATTGTACCACGATACAAAGTTTTAATTGAGTCTAAACCGTAAACAGATTGATATTTTAAGGAGTCTCTATTAGCATAAGCTTCAAAACGACCATAACCTTCAATTTCTAAGAATTCTGTTCTCCTAAATAATCTATTATAAGGAATGTATTTGTATGCACCTTCTTGAAGAAATTTTGCAGCACTACCTTGACCAGCAACAACGACATTTCTAGGGTTCCATGTGAATTTGTAATTCCATAGGTTGTTGTCACTTTCTGGAGCTACAAGTCCTCCAGTAAATGATTCAAATAGTAGCATTTTTCCACCTTTTTCACGAATATAATCTAGAACTTTCATGGCACTCATGTGATCAATACCAGGGTCTACACCAATCTCATTCATAAAAACGAGCCCCTTATCTGTCACTATTTTATTTAACTTTTGCATCTCTTCACTTACATATGAAGCTGTAACCATATTTTTACCAAGTGCAACACAATCTTTGGCGACTTCTAAATGAAATCTAGCTGGTAGCATAGACACTACTATATCTGCATTTTCAATGGCAGCTTTTCTAGAAGATTTATCAAAAACATCTAGGGTAATAGCATTAGCGTTTTGGTGATCTCCTATTAGTTTTCTAGCATTACCAATATTAATATCTCCTACGATAATATGGAGTTCTTCTTCTACAGATTTATCTAATAAATATTTGATTAGGTATGAAGTTGATTTTCCTGAACCAATGACTAAAATCTTTCGCATAATGGGAATAGTTGAGTAATTTTGTTGTTTAAAATTCTTTGAAGTACAAGAGAATGATTTAACAATCGATTTAATGTTTTTATAAAACTTCAATGAAATATCTTGACGAATTTACTAAATACAAAGGGTTATAAAAACCTAAATCTAATTTATATATGAACAAAAAAATTCTCGTTTTAGGAAGTGTATTAGGTGTAATCGCAATTATACTTGGAGCTTTTGGTGCTCATGGATTAAAATCTTTATTGTCTTCGGAATCTATTCAGACTTTCGAAACTGGAGTTCGTTATCAAATGTATCATGCATTGTTACTATTATTTATTGGAGGTTTTTCCTTTATTTCTGAGAAAACTAAGAAAATAATCTTCTATTTGGTTTTGGTTGGTGTTCTGTTTTTTTCGGGTTCTATATATGGATTATCAACAAATGAGCTTACAAGTTTTGATTTTAAAAGCATTGGTTTTGTGACACCAATTGGAGGATTATTTTTAATTATTGCTTGGCTAATAATGTTAATAAGCTTTTTGAAAATAGATAGGGATAAATCCTAAAATAAGCACTCTACTTTAAAATATTGTTTAATTTTGCAGTCTAAACAACATAAACAAATTATGGTAGACCATACAAAAAATACGAAAACGATTGCGTTAGAAACTTATGGCATTAAAAATGCTAAAGTCAACTATCAATTATCTCCTAAAGAACTCCATAAAATCACCATTGATAAAGGTCAAGGTGTTGAGTCATCATCTGGTGCTTTAGCAGTTAATACTGGTGAATTTACTGGACGCTCGCCACAAGACAGATTTATTGTTAAAGATGATGTAACAAAAGATCGCGTTTGGTGGGGAAATATCAACATTCCTTTTGATTCAGATAAATTTCAAAAGCTATATGATAAGGTTGCAGACTATTTATCTAATAAAGAAGTCTTTGTAAGAGATTGTTATGCATGTGCTGATGAAAATTACAAGTTAAACATTCGTGTAATAAACGAATATCCTTGGAGTAACATGTTTGCTTATAATATGTTTTTACGTCCTACGGAAGAGGAATTGAAAACCTTTACACCAGAGTGGACCATTGTAAATGCACCTGGGTTTATGGCAGATGCTGAAGTTGACGGAACACGTCAGCATAACTTTGCTATATTAGATTTTACTCGTAAAATTGCTTTAATTGGTGGAACAGGTTATACAGGTGAGATCAAAAAAGGAATTTTCTCTGCACTTAACTTTATACTTCCAGTGTTTAAAAATACTTTACCAATGCACTGTAGTGCAAATGTTGGTAAAGATGGAGATACTGCTATCTTTTTTGGGTTATCTGGTACTGGGAAAACAACTTTATCAACAGATCCAAATCGTAGTTTAATTGGTGATGATGAACATGGTTGGACCAATGAGAATACAGTTTTTAATTTTGAAGGTGGTTGTTATGCCAAAGTGATAAACTTATCACAAGAGCAAGAACCAGAGATCTATGATGCTATAAAAAAAGGAGCTATTCTCGAAAATGTCATCATGGATGGCAAAGGAGAAGTGCAATTTGATGATACATCTATTACTCAAAATACAAGAGTTAGTTATCCTATATATCATATTGAAAATATTAGAAAACCATCTATTGGAGAAAATCCTAAAAACATCTTCTTTTTAACAGCAGATGCTTTTGGTGTACTGCCTCCAATTTCAAAATTAACACCTAATCAATCTGCATATCATTTTATTTCTGGATATACTGCTAAAGTAGCAGGAACAGAGGCTGGTGTTGTAGAGCCTGTGCCAAGTTTTTCAGCTTGTTTTGGAGCTCCATTTATGCCATTACATCCAGCAAAGTATGCTGAGATGTTAAGTAAAAAGATGAAGGATTCTGGAGTTAATGTTTGGCTTGTAAATACGGGTTGGACAGGTGGACCATATGGTGTTGGAACTCGTATGAAACTAAAATATACGCGTGCAATGATTAACGCTGTACTAAATGGTGATTTAGGAGCTTATACATATGAAGATTACCATATCCATTCTGTATTTGGAGTTGCTCAACCAAGATCTTGTCCTGGTGTGCCACAAGAAGTATTAAGCCCAAGAACAACATGGAATGATGACGAAGCTTACTATAAAACAGCATTTAAATTATCTAATGCGTTTAGAGAAAATTTCAAGAAATTTCAAGAAGATACTAATGAAGATATACGTCGAGGAGGTCCTCAACGTTATGCTTTTTAGAGCATTCATTTAATAGTATAAAAAAAGCGATTTCAAATTTGAAATCGCTTTTTTTATATTTAAATTTTATGTGTTATTTGCCTTTATTAACAAGGTCAATATATTTCTTTAATGCCATCGTCATTGATGGTGTCTCAGGAGTAGGAGCAGCTATATCAACTCTTAAACCATGAGATTCAACTGCTTTAATAGTTGTATTTCCAAAAACAGCTATTCGTGTCTCATTTTGTTTAAACTCAGGAAAGTTATGAAATAGAGATTCAATTCCAGATGGACTAAAGAATACTAAAATATCATAGTACACATTAGCAAGGTCTGATAAATCACTAATCACAGTTTTGTAAAATACAGACTGTTTCCATTTAACACCTAATTCATTTAAGATTTCAGGAACTTCTGGTTTAAGTTTATCAGTTGTTGGTAATAGAAAGCTTTCGTCTTTATACTTCTTTATTAAAGGACATAAATCAGAGAAAGTACGTTTGCCAACGTAAATTTTACGTTTTCTATACACCACATATTTTTGAAGATAATAGGCTACAGCTTCAGATTGACAAAAATATTTCATCGAATCTGGTACTTTAAAACGCATTTCATCTGCAACTCTAAAGAAGTGATCAACAGAGTTTCTACTCGTTAGAATGATTGCAGTATAATTTGCAAGATCAATTTTTTGTTGTCTAATATCTTTAGCTTCTACACCTTCAACATGAATAAATGGTCTGAAATCAATTTTGACCTTTTGCTTTTCTTGAAGATCAAAGTAAGGCGAATTTTCTATTTTAGGCTCTGGTTGAGATACTAAAATCGTTTTCACTTTCGTCATATTCCTTAAAGTGTTTTAAGCGTTGAAATCTTTAATTAACTTATATAAAATCAGATAGGGTCCGATTTCAAGTGCGCAAAGATACAAAATAAAATAGAATATATTATTTAATAATAATTTTTGATGATTCTTAAATGAAGTGATGAATCCAATTAGATTAATTAAAATTACAAGCCCAATTATTAGATAAACTATTTTTTTTGTTGGTTCTATCGTATAAATTAAAATACAATTAATAGGAAATAATACAAATCCTGAATAGTTTTTGAAGGTTGTTTTCTGAAATAAATAAGAATCAATAAGTGCATCTATATCAAATAGACTTGCAATTAAACGTTCTAATAGTACTTTAATTAAGAATAAAACGCCAATTCCAAAAAGTAATTTAAAAAACTGATTGATATTAAATTCTGAAGGGTGAACTAATGTTGTATAGCTAATAAATGAAAAAATAGATATAGATAGGGTTCCATTAAAAAACAGCAATGCGTCAAAACCATCTATAAATTTTTGATCTCTTGCATAAATTTTCAAATACTTAGAATTTCCAATAACAGCTAAAAAGTCCTTAAATCTATGCGCAAATAAAAATTTGGATACAGTAATACACACTAAACCCAATACTAGAAAAATAGTAAACCAATCATTAGAAATTACGTCTCTAAGCATAGTACAAAATTATGAAGAATATTTGATGATTTTACACGTTATTGCAAGCAACTAATATTCATTACCACAAGATTAACATTGTTTATGATTTTTACAGTTAGTTTTAAATGATAAATCACTTATTTTTGTCAGTAACTAACACGATAAGCTTGAATAATAATCTATGAGAGATGCTATTGTCATCATACCTACTTACAATGAAATTGAAAACATTGAAGCTATTTTAAGAGCAGTCTTTTCTCTAGAGAAGGTATTTGATGTTTTAGTAGTTGATGATAATTCTCCAGATGGTACAGCAGCAAAAGTAAAAACGTTACAAAAGGAGTTCACTAATCAATTACACTTATTAAATAGACCAAAGAAAACTGGATTAGGTACTGCTTATATTGAGGGTTTTAAATGGTGTTTGGCTAAGGAGTATAACTATATTTTTGAAATGGATGCCGACTTTTCACATAGCCCAAGTGATTTAATTCGGTTGTACAATGCATGTATTAACGAAGGTGCAGATATGTCTATAGGTTCTCGTTATATCAATAATAGAGTAAATGTGGTCAATTGGGATATGAAGCGATTACTCATGTCTTATTTTGCTTCAAAATATGTAAAATTGATTACTAGAATGAAAATAGATGATACTACTGCAGGATTTGTATGTTATCATAGACGCGTTTTAGAAACTATAAATCTTGAAAAGATAAAATTTGTTGGTTATGCTTTTCAAATAGAAATGAAATTTAATGCACATCTTAAGAAATTTAAGATCATTGAAGTGCCAATTGTTTTTACAGATAGAAAAAAAGGAAAATCTAAAATGAGTGGAGGAATTATTTCTGAAGCTATTTTTGGTGTCATTAATATGAAATTTAAAAGTTTATTTAGAACATAAAATGCAAAACAAAACCATACTTATTAAAAATGCCAAAATTGTAAACGAAGGAACGGTTACAGAAGGTGATATTTTAATTGAAGGTGACTACATTAAAGAAGTCTCAGATTCTATTAGCGCAAAATCTGCAGATGTTATAATAATAGACGTAGAAGGTAATTACGTGTTTCCAGGTGTTATTGATGATCAAGTTCATTTTAGAGAACCTGGATTAACACATAAAGGAAATATTGAGTCTGAGTCTAGAGCAGCAATAGCAGGTGGAATCACATCTTACATTGAAATGCCAAATACAAACCCTCAAACAACTACTGTAGAAAAATTAGAAGAGAAATTTGAAATAGCTTCAAAAACATCATATGCCAACTACTCATTTATGTTTGGTGGTACCAATGATAATTTAGAAGAAATTTTAAAAGTAGATCCCAAAACAGTTGCAGGTTTAAAATTGTTTTTAGGCTCATCTACAGGAAATATGCTCGTTGATGATCCAAAAGTTATAGAGAACATTTTTAGAAGTACAGATATGGTTATTTCTGTGCATTGTGAAGATGAAGCAACTATTAGAAAAAATTTACAAGCTCATATTGATGAGTATGGCGAGAATATCCCTATTGAGAAACATCCAATAATTAGAAGTGAAGAAGCCTGTTACATATCATCTTCTAAAGCTATTGAATTAGCAAAAAAAACAGGAGCTAGGTTGCACGTTTTTCATTTGTCAACAGGAAAAGAAACAAAGTTATTTAGTAATAAAATTCCTTTAAAAGATAAAAAAATCACAGCAGAGGTTTGCATTCACCACCTTTGGTTTAGTGATGAAGATTATGAGAAAAAAGGAACACACATCAAATGGAATCCAGCTGTAAAAACAGCAAAAGATAGAGACCAACTCTGGAAAGCTCTCTTAGACGATAGAATTGATGTTATCGCTACAGATCATGCTCCACATACCTTAGACGAAAAAAATAATGTGTATACCAAGGCACCTTCTGGTGGTCCACTAGTACAACATGCTTTGGTTGCAATGCTCGAAATGTTTCATAAAGGCAAGATTGCATTACCAAAAATTGCCCAAAAAATGGCTCATAATCCTGCAATATTATTTCAAATTGAAAAACGTGGTTACATTAAACAAGGATATTTTGCAGATTTAGTTATTGTAGATATCAATAACCCTTGGACAGTTAATAAAGACAATATATTATACAAATGTGGATGGTCACCATTTGAAGGGACTACATTTAGATCAAGAATAACACACACTTTTTTAAATGGGACATTAGTTTATAATAATTTCAAAGTTTTAGATGTCAAAGCAGGTAAACGATTAACGTTTAATAGATGAGATATATCCTAGTCTCTTTATTTAACTATTTCAATTTTTTAATATCCTCTAAATAATAATTTGAAACTTTTGTAATAGAGACGTCAATAGGAGTAAAATTAAAATCGAGATCCCTTTTTAGTTTAGAATTATCAAAAACCGTTTTGCTAGATATTGAATTCACCATTTGTTTTGATAATTTTCGTCGTTTACCAAAAAGGGCACTACTTAACCAATCCAATCGCCAAGCTATAGCTAATAAGAATGAAGTCGCTACTTTTTTTGGAGGATTAACATGTAACGCTTTTGCAACTTTATCCTGAAATGTCTTAAACGGTAAATTTTCAGCAATTAAAATATAACGTTCATTTTTTATATCGCTTGTCATGAGAGAAAACATGATATCAACAACGTCCCAAACATCAATATATGCTGATGTTCCTTTAGGATAATACTTCAGTCCTTTATGAATTTGTTTAAATAAACTACCACTTCCGCCATTGTTCCAAAATCCAGGACCTAATATAATCCCAGGATTCACTATTATAGCGTCTAAACCTTCTTGAGTGCCTCGCCAAACTTCCATTTCTGCGCCATATTTTGTAATCGCATAAACGCTATTATCAGCTTCAGGATTCCATTCCGTTTTTTCTGTAATTAACGTGTCTTGATGCGGTTCATGACCAATAGCTGCAATAGAACTTATATAACATAGTTTTTCAATGTTGTTTGATATACTAAGGTTTACAATATTTGCTGTGCCTTTAATATTGATTTTCCTAAGTTCTTTGTATTTGTTAGGTTCAAAACTTATAAAAGCAGCACAATGATATACGCGAGTAATATTTGTAAAAGCTAGCTCCAATGAAGGGATGTCATTAATATTAGACTCAATCCATTCAATTTTATTGAACAATGTTTCAACTTCATCCGTATAATATGCAAATACTTTTTTGACAGATTCTAGCTTGTGAGCCCTTCTATAGATAGCTCTAATAGAAGCATCATTACTCACTAATTTATATAATAAATGTGAACCAACTAAGCCTGTACCACCTGTAACTAAAATCATTTGAACTTTTTAATTAATTTGATTGAAGCGAAAAATAGTTATTCTATTTTAATATGAATTGTTATTAGCACTTCATAGCAAAGTTACGAAGTAAAAGCAATAAGAGATATTAGAATATAAGAACATTTTGTAGCCAATTGAAAACGGTTAAACGTGTTTATGATAAAAACAGTCTTTTTTGTGAATCGCTTTTCTCTTTTGTTTGATAAACATATCTTTGTCGCACTTAAGAATAATACAGAAACAATGAACTATAATTTAGTAGAAGAATTAACGTGGCGAGGAATGGTACATGATATCATGCCAGGAACAGAAGAGCAATTGCAAAAGGAGATGACCACAGCATATATTGGGTTTGATCCAACATCAGACTCGTTACATATTGGTAGTTTGGTTCCTATTATTTTATTAATGCATTTAGAGAAGTCTGGCCACAAACCAATTGCCTTAGTTGGTGGTGCAACAGGTATGATTGGAGATCCTTCAGGTAAAAGTGACGAACGTAATTTATTAGACGAAGCAACCTTAAATCATAATGTTGCAGGAATAAAAAATACATTAGGTCGATTTTTAAATTTTTCTTCGGAAGAAAAAAACGCTCCAGTGCTAGTCAATAACTATGATTGGATGAAAGATTTTTCTTTTATAGAATTTGCTCGTGATGTTGGTAAACGTATCACAGTAAACTATATGATGGCAAAAGATTCTGTAAAAAAACGTTTAAGTGGAGAAGAAGGAAACGTAGGGATGTCTTTTACAGAATTTACGTACCAGCTTATTCAAGGCTATGATTTCCATCATTTGTACAAATCTCATAATTGCTTATTGCAAATGGGAGGAAGTGATCAATGGGGAAATATTACAACAGGAACAGAGCTTGTAAGACGAATGAATGTTGGAGAAGAAGCCAAAGCATACGCTATGACTTGTCCTTTGATTACAAAAGCAGATGGTTCTAAATTTGGAAAGAGTGAAGGTGGTAATGTATGGTTAGATGCAGAGAAAACATCTGTTTATAAATTCTACCAATTTTGGTTAAATACAAGTGATGAAGATGCCGAAAAGTATATTAAGATTTTCACATTTTTAGACAAAAATACAATAGAAAAGCTTACAGCAGAGCATAAAGAAATGCCTCATGCACGAATTTTACAAAAACGTTTGGCAGAAGAAGTAACAACGTTGGTACATTCAAAATCTGAATTTGAAAATGCAGAGAAAGCTTCAAATATATTATTTAGTAAAAGCTTTAAAGCAGATATTAAAACCTTAGATGAGAACACATTTTTAGATGTGTTTGAAGGTGTTCCGCAAGCTGAAATATCTAAAGCCGAACTTTCTCAACTAGATATGATAGGAGTACTATCAGCTCAAACAAACTTTCTAGCGTCTAATAGCGAAGCACGTCGTGCATTAAAAGAAAATGCAGTGTCTGTTAACAAAGAAAAAGTAAAAGAAGATTATCAGCTGTCTGAAGATGATTTAATTAATGACAAATACATCATTATAAATAAAGGAAAGAAGAATACTTATATAATAAAAGTGTCTTAAATTATAAGTTATTCGAGTTCTTTTAAAACTGTCTCGTCACCCTGAATTTATTTCAGGGTCTCACATAATGATTTCGATTATGTTATGTGATTCTGAAACAAGTTCAGAATGACGCAATAAACATGAATAGCTATAAAAAGAAAAACGTCCCATAAAATGGGACGTTTAACATTAACCAATCAACTATTTATTAGAAGCTAATCTTTCTTTTTCATAGAACTCTAAACTATTTTAGATTCATAGCTTCCCAGTTTTTGTCGGCTTTACTTTGTAAACCTTTCACATTATTTTCTTTCCACGTTTTTAAAGTGTTATTTCCCCAGGAATTATAGAACAAATAAAGCTTTCCATCTCTGATTTCGAAGGTTTTAGGGTCTATATCAACTTTTTTGGATTTTTCTGCAACTGCAAATGCACAATAACCACCATACTGCGGAATGTATTTCTCCGGATTACTACTAAATGTTTTTAAATTCTCTTCCGAAGAAAACTTATATTTTATACCATAATGCATGGTAGTATATTCTGTTTTACCTTCAATTGCTTGATTATCAAAATAGGCAACAACATCATAACCTTTAGCGATGTAGCCTTTTTTTGTATTGTAATCTACGTTTTGTGCGAATGTGGTGAGTATTCCGAAGAAAAAAATCACACCTAATAGTTTAGTTTTCATTTGAGTGTAGTCGAGAATATTTGGAGATAATTACAAAACCATCAAATTGCAACCCCTAATATCACTAGAATCAAACCTGCCAATGATTTCAAAAGTAGCATTGTCACGAATGCGACCTAAATCTTGAGTTGCAATGAATGAGCAGGAATTAACGTTGGCTAAATCTATGACGTTTATTCCGCCAGTTTTATTACCATTTTGAATGGTGAGTGCATCTTCTGGATCACGTGTGAGAATGCGCATCCAATTTGGGCATTTAAAAATACCATCACCAAGCGAGTAAGCTTGACTCAAAAGCTCAGTCATGCCATATTCACTATGAATTTTTGAAACGCCAAAACCTGATTTTAAAATCGTATGAAGTTCTTCTCTAACAAGTTCTTTTCTGCGACCTTTCATTCCGCCAGTTTCCATGACGATCGTGTTGTTTAAATTAAATTGATGTAACTCTACCAAATCTAAAAGTGCAAAAGACACACCAATGAGTAGGACTTTCTTTTCTTCGGAAGCTAAAGCACACAATTTAGTTTTTAGTGCGTCGAGATCGTTGAGGTAAAATCCGCTATCAGGTTGTTGCGATTGCTGTATCATATCATTAACCATATAGATTAATGAGGAACCTTTGCGTTCTAAATAATTTGGTAATAAAGCGAGAATGGTATAATCTTTAATATTTCCGTAGAAATTTTGAAAGCCTTTTCTAAAACTTTGCTCGTAGATACTTACATCTGTAACATAATGTTTACTGGTAATTGATCCTGTTGTGCCACTACTAGAAAACGTATCCTCAATTGGAGATTGAGAACTCAATACCTTATGGCTTTTAAAAAACTGAATGGGTAAAAATGGAATCTCTTCAACCGTTTTTACATCACTTGGATGGATATATAATAAATCACAAAACGAGCGATACACAGGGTTGTTTTCAAACTGAAATTTGAAGACTTTCAAAGCGATCTTATTAAATTCATTTTCCGAAGAAATAGAAAAAATAGCGTCTGTGTTTATCATAAGTGTAAAAATAAAAAAAGCGCTGTCAAAAATGACAACGCTTTTGTATTACTTTATTTAAAAAGGATTACTTGATCACTAACTTTTTAGTAACCGAAGCATCATTTTGAGAAATCTTAACGATGTAAAGACCTGCGTTTAAAGCAGAAACATCAATACGATTGTTTGTTAAAGTTTGGTTGATAACTTGCTTTCCTAAGACGTCATAAACAGAGACTGAAATAGCGTTATCATTTGTTCCAACTACATTTACAAATCCTGTAGATGTTGGGTTAGGATACATTGAGAATGCATTAGAACCAAATTCATCAACAGATAAGATTTGTACGCTAAAGTCGTCAGCATCTCTTGCAGTAATGAAGTATCCATCTGCTCTTTCGTTTAAAATACCAACGATATCAGTTGCAGTAGTTGGCACATTAGCACCAATATAATCTGCATCAAAGAAAGACGTTCTAAAGTTAAAGTTGTCACCTCCTTGAGTTAAAGCATATGCAGTTCCTGTCATGAAAACAGGTTCTGTATTGTCCATAGTAACAGCAATTACTTCAACTAACTCAGATTCATATTGCTCAGAGTTTGCAGTTAACATTGCTAAAGTTACAGTTTGAGGAGTTAACGTGTTTCCAGTTGATGTTGCTGCACCTGGATCTGCAACAGGTACAAACTGAAAAGTTCCACTAAATTCTCCTAAAGTTCCTGAGATACCAGAAATACCATCACCAATTGCATACATTGAAGAAATAGTTCCTGAACTGTCGTCAATTAAAATAGCACCAGATGCATCTTCTATATATTTTTGATTTCTAAAATTTTGTTGGTATGTTAAGAAAGCTTCACCAGTAAGTGTGTAAACTTCACCAATAGTTCCTGCTCTAAGAGCAGCGATATTTGCTACATTATTAGATGATAATACACTAAAAGAAACCATGTCAGAATCAATTACACCACCATCAACCAATTCAACAGTTACATTATAAGTTTGACCATCAACAGTAATTACAGTAAATGGGCTTGATACGTTATTTGTAGTATTACCGTTTACAGTAATATCTACTGTTTCTCCACCTACTAAATTTGTAGTTGAGAATTCAACATCAACAGACATTGTTCCTGGAGCAAAATCAGTAGCATTTGAAGGAGAGGTAATCGTTATCGTTGGATCTGTATTTGCAACAGTTGTGTAAGTTCCAACAGGAATTGGACTAGCAGCAGCACCATTAGAAGTTTCACCATCTAAAGCATTTGCTCCACTAAAAAACCAGTTTCCAAGAACAAAAGTTGAACCATCAGGTCCAGTTCCATCAACTCTATAAGCCCATCCATCTAAATATTCCCAAGGTGTTCCGTTACCATCAACATTAATGTCACCAAAAGTGTCAATTACTACACCATTTTGATATAATTCAACAGCATCATCTCCATTAATTCCCATTGCAGATCCAGCGTTGTAATCTGGAGCAGAACCAAACCAATTTGGAAATTCTACATCTTCAGAACCTATAAGTAAATAAGTACCTGCTGTAACAGCGTCTGCAGGAAAAGTAAATTCTTCTCCATCTGTTCCGCCACCATTGTTAGCACTACCAATTCCGTAATTACTTAAATCATCGATGTCATTAATAACATAAAGTTCAATACCTTTTGGTAATCCTCCAGGAAGAGGCCCATCAAAGGCAGCAGTTATAACTAGATCTTGTCCAAAAGACAATGAAGTTACTAAAAGGGTTAAACATAAAAAGTAAAGTTTTTTCATAATTATTTAGTTTTAAATTTTTAAAAATTAAGCATACAAATATAAGTAGAATTTGAGTTTTAAACGAATAAATTATGCGCTATGTTGCTATTTAACACTAGCATAACATTGATGCAAAAATAGCTTCTAATTAATTTAAACGTAACAATTAAGTTAACTTAACGTTATCAATTTAAGTACTCATACAATTTTTTGTTATTAATCTTATCTTTACCAATCAAAGGGTTTCAATTTAAAAAAATGAAACGAGCATGTTCAAAACTTTATCTAACAAGAGAATGATTAGTAGCGAACAGTATGTGTCCTTAAAAAAACAATACATATAAACACATGAAAAAGAAGGATATTAAAATTCTATTAGTAGACGATGAACCAGATATTTTAGAAATAGTTGGTTATAATTTATCTAATGAAGGTTATCAGGTCATAACTGCCGAAAATGGTGCTCAAGGTGTTAAAAAAGCTAAAAAAGAAAAACCTCAACTCATCATTTTAGATGTCATGATGCCAGAAATGGATGGTATTGAAGCATGTGAACACATTAGAAAAATACCAGATTTAAGTAATACTATAATTACATTTCTTACAGCTAGAGGTGAAGACTATTCTCAAATGGCTGGTTTTGATGCAGGAGCAGATGATTATATTACAAAACCAATAAAACCAAAAGTTTTAGTGAGTAAAGTTAAAGCACTCTTAAGACGTTTGAAGGAAGATGAAAAAGCAGATGACATTTTAAAAATTGGTAACTTAACAATCAACAGAGAAGAATATAAAATTATAATAAAAGGAGAAGAACTTATCTTACCAAGAAAAGAGTTTGAATTGTTATCTTTGTTAGCAACCAAGCCTAATAAGGTTTTTAAGCGAGAAGAAATACTAGACAGAGTCTGGGGAAACGAAGTTATTGTTGGAGGACGTACCATTGATGTTCATATTAGAAAACTTCGTGAAAAAATAGGAGATAAAAAGTTTAAAACAATTAAAGGTGTTGGATATAAGTTTGTGGACTAAGAAGCAAAAAGTTTAAATCACTCCTAATGCAAAATAAATTAAAAAAAACGTACAAGTTTGCTTTTAAAACATCCATGTACATAACATTTTTTTTGACGCTCTTATCGAGTGTTTTTTTGTATTTGTTACATTCTATTGATATTGTTTATCTACTTTCATTTGCTGTATTAACTTATGTGCTTTCTTTTATTATAATTCAATATAGAGTAGAGCGTTTTATCTATAGAAGAGTGAAAAAGATCTATGATGATTTAACACTTTTAGAATCTGCTTCATTACGTAAACAGCCAATAACTACAGATATGGCTACACTTACTCAAGAAATAGATAAATATGCAAAAGATAAAAAGCTAGAAATAGAAACACTTATTGTTAGAGAAGAATATCGTAAAGAGTTTTTAGGTAATATTTCTCACGAATTAAAAACACCATTATTTACAGTACAAGGGTATTTAGAAACTTTATTAGATGGTGCCATTCATGACGAAAATGTAAGCGAGAAATATTTAAACAGAGCAAATAAAGGTTTAGAGCGACTTATTTATATCGTTAATGATTTAGATATGATTACTAAATTAGAGGTTGGCGATTTACAACTCAATATAGTAGAATTTGATATCGTAGAACTCGTTGAAAGCGTCTTTGATTTGTTAGAAATGAAAGCTGCTAAGAAGAAAATCTCTTTGATTTTTGATATTGATTATAATGAACCCGTTATGGTTTGGGCAGATAAAGAACGCATCCAACAAGTACTTTCTAACCTTATTGTCAATTCTATTAAATATGGCGAAGAAAAAGGAACAACCGAAGTAAGCATTGAGAATCTAATAAAAAATAAAGTTATTGTTAGAGTTACCGATAATGGAGAAGGTATCTCAAAAACCAATATCCCAAGACTATTTGAACGTTTTTATCGTGTTGATAAAAGTGGTAATCGTAAAGTTGGAGGTTCTGGTTTAGGTCTTTCAATTGTGAAACATATTATTGAAGCTCACGATGAGAAAATTTATGTAGAAAGTGAATTAGGTGTTGGAAGTGAATTTTCATTTACGCTCGAAAAGACTAAATAGTTTATTATAATTTACTATATAATCCATGGCGCTCAATCCCTTATAATTTGACACATCATTTAATTTTTCAACGGTAAACTCATCTTGTTTACAACTGGCAACAAAACCCAAAGTTGTTAAACGCTCAGCCAAATATTCTTGTTCATATTGACCTGGAGTTGGTACAAAAAAAGCATTTTTACTAAGTTTTGTTAAATCCATAAGTGTGGTATAACCAGACCTAGAAACTATTAGAGCACTCTCGTTAATGGCATTTTCTAATTGTGAACTTGTCATATAATTATAAATAACCCTGTTTTTTTCTTCGGAAATGAGCTGTTCATTCTCAATAACTCCTTTTACAAAAATGACGCTGCCTTTATAATTGTTAAATTCATTGAGTAACTTTTTTTCAAAAAGTGTCCGTTGTGGTTCTGGTCCAGAAAGTAATACCATCACATCAAATTTAATAGGACGTTCTTTTTTAGAAAACCGACTCAAAGGACCAATAAACTTTATTGGAATATCATAAATTGTTGTGTGACCTAATTTTCCGCTAAGATTAATATCTCCTAAATTATCTGGCACCCAACATTCATTAAATTGCTTAATTATTTTTTGATGTAATTTAGTACTTAGCCAAGTTGTATTTCCGCTTAAAACCTGAAGTTGATGCGTTATAAATACACAAGGCAAGTCCTTATTATGAACGCCTAATCGGTTATCAGAAATAATACCGTCAATTTGATAGTCTGCAATAATTGAGGCAACCGCTTTTTTTTCAGCTTTAATAGCTTTTGCCATTTTAGGAGAACTTTGTAGCATCTTTAGCTTAAAGTGTTTACCTTTTTTTGGATATGTGATGTTGTAAGATGGTAAATCTAAACAGGTAAGATCTGGAAATTCTATCTTTAATAAAGATAATGCAATCCCGTCACTAGCAATAATTGGTTCAAAATTGTGATTAATTAGAGCTTTAATAATAGGAATACATCTTGTGGCATGACCTAATCCCCAATTTAATGGAGCAATGAGTATACGTTTTTTGTGCTGAATTGGCATATGCTGAACTTGTTTCAGTAATTTAGTATTGTTTATTTAATGAGTCTATTTTCAAAAATAAAGGTAAGCTTAAAATGTTTCCTTAATTTTACCACTTTAAAGTAAAAATAACAAATTGTTAAAAAGAAGTAGTGGGAAGTAAAAATAAACTCAAGCGATTTAAAGAAAATGAAACATTTGATAATGTGTTTCAGCCAACAAGAGAAGAATTAGTTGATGCACAATACAAATTAAAAGGTAATTGGAGATCAAGTGTTTTTAAAAACGATAATCCGTTGGTTTTAGAATTAGGTTGTGGTCGTGGTGAGTACTCGGTAGAGTTAGCTAAGAAATTTCCGAAGAAAAATTTTATAGGTATCGATATCAAAGGTGCACGTTTTTGGAGAGGAGCTAAAACAGCTATAGAAGAGAATATTCCTAATGTTGCTTTTATACGCACTCAAATTGAGTTAGTAGATGTTGTATTTGCAGAGAATGAAGTAGATGAAATTTGGATTACATTCCCAGATCCTCAAATAAAATATAAGCGTACAAAACATAGAATGACCAACTCTCAGTTTTTAAAACGCTATAAAACCATTTTAAAACCAGAAGGTTTTGTAAATTTAAAAACCGATAGCGAGTTTATGCATGGCTATACACTAGGTCTTTTGCAAGGTGAAGGTCACGAGATTTTATATGCAAATCATAATGTGTATAAGCAAGAAGGTAGCCCAGAAGAGGTAACGAGTATTCAAACCTACTATGAATCTCAATATTTAGAACAAAACAAACCAATTACGTATATTAGGTTTAAAATAAAATAATTTGAGTACCACTGTTATTTTTTTTCTGGGAGTAATTATTGCACTTGTAGGTGTGATTCCACCTGGTCTACTTAATATGACAGCTGCTAAAATTAGTCTTAAAGAAGGACACAATCGTGGGTTTGTTTTTTCAATAGGTGTGTGTCTAATTGTTTTTTTGCAAACGTATATTGCTGCTATGTTTGCACGATATTTAAGCAATCATCCAAATACTGTTGAAATCTTGAGAGGTGTAGCATTTGTAATATTTGTGCTGCTATCTATCTATTTTCTGTTTCTTAGTAAATCTAACCCTAAACCAGATATTGAACCTCATGCAAAAAGTAAAAAGAGTCGCTTTTTTCAAGGACTGTTTTTATCTGCAATAAATGTGTTTCCAATTCCGTATCAAGCTTATATGACTATTACCATAGCAGGTTTTGGTTGGTTTGCTTTTGATGCAATGAGTATTGTTACGTATTGCTCTGGTGCCACAACAGGAACATTTATAATGCTGTATGTTTATATTTTCTTTTTTGATAAAATCAGTAATAAAAAGCTGACATCACAAAAAAACATGAATTATATTATAGGAGCAATTACTGCGATAGTAGCATTAATTACCCTTATAAATATTTTAATGGATCATCTAAAATGAAACCCGAAACCCTAAATTTCTTTGATCGCGTTTATGAGGTTGCTAAGTTGATTCCCTACGGAAAAGTAACCAGCTACGGTTCTATAGCAAATTATTTAGGAGCTAAGCGTAGTGCTAGAATGGTTGGTTATGCTATGAATGGTTCTCATGGAAAAGATGTTCCTGCACATCGCGTCGTGAATAGAAAAGGATTACTTACAGGAAAGCATCATTTTGATGGTACAAATCTCATGCAACAACTTTTAGAAAGTGAAGGCATTGTAGTTATCGAGAATCAAATCCAAGATTTAGAATCTGTTTTTTGGGATCCTATGAAGGAGTTGTGATTAATTCTTAATGAACTTTTGTACACTATCACCTTGCCCAGTTTTAATTTTAATAAAATAACTTCCAGAAGCTAAACTTTCAGTAGACATATTTAGCTCAGTTTTTGAACCAATAACAGCAATCTCTTTTATAACTCGACCAAAAATATCGTAAATAACTATGTGTTTAATAGCGTGTTTTGAATCTAAATTTAGAATATGAGTTGTTGGGTTAGGATACAACAATATTGCATTGTTTGCTAATTCAAAATCATCCGTACTTAAAGTAGCTACAGTAGTTTGTGCACTATCGGTAATAATAGGGAAATTAAAATCGAAATAAATTTCGGCTTCGTTTTCAAAAGTATCTCCTAAAACTAACGTATTTAAAGTTTTGATTTTAAAAGCGACGTAACCATCATTATTAGCATCATCAAAAGGAAGATTTATATTTTCAAAAATAAATTCTATATAGTGATCTTGAGAGTTGTCTTTTATTCTAGCCACAAAATCATGACTTGCATGTAAAGGCACAAGTGTAGATAAATCATATTTTGAAGTATCGATAATATCTTTAACCACAACATTTATAGCATTGGCAGTACCCGTATTTTCAAATCTAATCATGTAATGTACATAATCGCCTATACGTTCTGGTGTGATAAAATCACCTTCTAAACAGGTTTTATCGTTAGGGTCATAGGAGTTTACAACAGTTTGATTTAGTGTAAATGTGTTGTCTTCTGGTGTTTCATCAGTTTCAGTAGTATTAAGCGTAGCTGTAAACGCTAAAATATCATCACCATTTACAGGAGGTGTTTCTGTAGGTGTGTTAATATTAAAAGTAATATCTATATCGCGACTTTCAAAAGGCGTTAGATCAGTAAAATTCCAAGAGAGTAAATTTGGAGCTTGTGAATTTTCCGAAGGAGACGCTGAAACAAAGTCCATAAGGTCATCCTGAAATGTTAATTCTACACTTCCAGATAATGGTGTTGTGCCTCTGTTTTTAAATATAAGTTTATAATCTGTGTCAAAGCCTGGACGTGCATCATCAATTGGAACTAATGTAATTTCCAAATCATTATGGGTTCCGTTTGGTGTGATGCAAAAGTCTTGCGTATAAGGACTTGTGTCTGTTGGAAACGACACTATAATCTCAGTTGGTGATATCGTAAAATAGTCTGGATTTTGGAGTGTAGGTGTTATGGTATGTGAACCAGAACTGATATATAAATCAAATTCACCTTGTGAATTGGAATAAAACGAATCGTAAAAATCATTACTTGAAATATTGAACTCTAGATTTGTAGCGAAAGCATCTGAAATATCACAACCATTACTATTTAAGTCAAATGAAGTTTGCCCTTGTACGATAAAATATTCACTATTTGGCTCAAACGAACAATATGAAGATATGGTACAATCAGAATAACCATATTCTGTTAATTTAGATTGAACCTCATCAAATTTATCTTCAACTGTACAAACAACAGAGAGATTTGGATTACCATCAAAAAACACATCGCCTGGCCAATACAAATTTTCTGCAGCACCTAAGTTTAAAGAGGTGAATTCATTATTGTCGGCATACAAGTTAACAATAACAGGATTATTGCTAATATCTAAAGTAGTAAGTAAGTTGTTTTCACAAAAAACACCATCAAGCATTGGGATGTTACTTAAATCTAATTCAGTAAGAAAGTTGCCGTCAACCCAAACAGACTCCATTACATCACAAAGAATAATAGATGTTAGTTGGTTATTACTTGCTCCAAGACTCCATATTGTATCTAAACCTGAAAGGTCTAAAGTTGTGAAATTGTTATCAGAACAATTTAATAGGCTAAATGAATTTTGTCCAGAAAGGTCAATAGATGTCAAAAAATTGCCACTACAGTCAAAATAATCGAGATTTGGTAGATTATTTATAACAATTTCATTTAGTTGGTTATTACCGCATAGAACGAAATTTAGGTTTGTTAATGCATTTATGTTTAATTGAGTTAACAAATTGTCATTACACTCTAATGACCACAAACTTGTTAATGAATCTACATTTAATTGAGTCAATTGATTGTCATTGCAACTTAGGCTCTCTAAGTTTGTTGTTGCCGACATACTTAATTGTGTTAATTCATTATTACTACAGTTTAAGCTTTCCAATAATGGCATGGTATTTAAATCTAAGTCAGTGAGTTCATTATTATAGCAAATCAGTCTCGTTAAGGGAGAATTGGTAATGTTTAATTCACTTAATTGATTGTTATCACATTCTAATCTAAACAAACTTGGTAATGAACTTAAATTTAATTCTGAAAGTTCGTTAAACCTACAATATAGGCTAGTAAGATTCACGAAGTGTTCAATTCCTGCCAATGATGAAATGTTTTGATTTTCTATTTTAAGATTATTTACTGCCTCAGCTTCAGCAATTGAGATTTCACCATCATTATTCTCATCTGCGTCATATGCAATATTACCGGCAATTTGAACACAAGGTGTATTCACCAACGCATTCTTAAAATTAGCATCAGGAATATCAATAATCTGTGAATTAATAGTAAACGACATCAAAAGTGCAGCAAGTAATGCGTAGTAATTTTTCATAAAGTTGGTTTTCAGGAGATTAAAGTTACGTTTTTTAAATAATATATAAGTATAGCCTTACTCATTTGTGCTATAAATCATTTCAATAAAACCGTTTCAAATTCTAAACTATTCACTGTATCTTTGTATTTAGAATTAATCTTAATAGATATGAAGTTAAGTCTTAGTACTTTTCACTAGTATCTCATATAACTATGAAACTAAACAAACAAGACATACTCAAAGCACTGGAAAGCATTTCTGCTCCTGGAGAAGGACAAAATATGGTAGAAAGTGGCGCAGTAACTAATGTTGTCACTTTTGCAGATGAGGTTATTGTTGATATAACAATTACAAATCCAAGTTTACAAGCTAAAAAGAAAACCGAAGTGGAAATCATGCAAACCATCCACAAATTGGTCTACGAAAAAGCGAAAATTACGGTCAATGTAAAAGTAGATGCACCAACAAAATCTGCTCCTAATGTAATTAAAGGAAAAGAAATTCCTGGTATAAAAAACATAATAGCTGTAGCCTCAGGAAAAGGAGGTGTAGGTAAATCTACTGTTACAGCAAATCTTGCTGTGACCTTAGCAAAAATGGGTTTTAAAGTTGGTGTTTTAGATGCAGATATTTATGGTCCATCAATGCCAATCATGTTAGATGTAGAACTAGAAAGACCATTAGCAACAAATGTTGATGGAAAGTCAAAAATGCGTCCTGTAGAAAACTACGGAGTTAAAATGTTATCGATTGGCTTTTTTACAAAACCAGATCAAGCAGTTGTTTGGAGAGGACCAATGGCAGCAAAAGCGTTAAATCAAATGATTTTTGATGCACATTGGGGAGAATTAGATTTTATGCTCATAGATTTACCTCCAGGAACAGGAGATATTCATTTAAGTATCATGCAATCACTCCCAATTACAGGAGCAGTCATTGTTAGTACGCCTCAAAATGTAGCGCTCGCAGATGCTAAAAAAGGTGTTGCGATGTTTCAACAAGAAAGTATCAATGTACCAGTATTAGGCATCATTGAAAATATGGCATATTTTACACCAGATGAGCTTCCTGATAATAAATATTATATCTTCGGAAAAGAAGGCGCAAAAAATCTTGCCGATGATTTAGGCGTTCGTTTTTTGGGAGAATTACCTTTAGTACAAAGTATAAGAGAAGCAGGAGATGTTGGTAGACCAGCAGCTTTACAAACCGCAACTAAATTAGAAAAGGCATTTGAGAAATTAACTCAAAATGTAGTTGAAGAAGTCGTTAAACGTAACGAGAACTTACCTGCAACAGAGGCAATTAAAATAACGACTATGGCTGGATGTTCAGCAGTAAAAAAATAATAGATGAGTACAGAAGAGTTAAGAATAAATGTTGAAAAAGCATTAGATGAAATTCGTCCGTTTTTACAAAGTGATGGAGGTGATATTTCATTACTGTCAATAGAAAATGATACATTGGTAAAAGTTCAATTACAAGGCGCCTGTGTTGGTTGTAGTGTAAATCAAATGACACTTAAGTCTGGTGTAGAGATGACGATTAAAAAGTACGCACCTCAAATAGAACATGTCATTAATATTGAAGCTTAGTAGGGCGTGACCACAAGGGTCAGGCTTTCACTACTCGCTCTCTGCGAGGAGCTCAAACAGACCGTTCAATCCTTCACGCAAACTGATAAATGTCATAAAATTTAGAATTAAATTTATAGAACTTTGTCGTAATTAAAGATAAACGAATACAACCTGCAAGGTTTTTAAAACTTTGTAGGTTTTAAATTAAAAAGAAAGTATAAATCATGAGATTATTGCTTTCAAAATAATAAGATGATTACAACAGATATACTCATTATTGGAGCTGGACCAACAGGACTTTTTACTGTTTTTGAAGCTGGATTACTTAAATTAAAATGTCATTTAATTGATGCTTTACCACAAGCTGGCGGACAATGTTCAGAGATTTACCCTAAAAAACCCATCTACGATATTCCTGCATATCCAGAAATTTTGGCTGGAGATTTAACAGATAAACTATTAGAACAATGCAAGCAATTTGAACCTGGTTTTACTTTAGGTGAGCGTGCAGAAACCATAGAAAAACAAGAAGATGGTACATTTATTGTAACCACAAATAAAGGAACAAAACATCAAGCTCCTGTTGTAGCTATTGCAGGAGGTTTAGGAAGTTTTGAGCCTAGAAAACCACTCATTTCAAATATTACTTCGTTTGAAGATAAAGGTGTTGAGTATATTATTAAAGATCCTGAGATTTACAGAGATAAAAAAGTTGTAATCGCTGGAGGAGGAGATTCTGCATTAGATTGGAGTATCTTTTTAAGTGATGTAGCCAGTGAAGTGACTTTAATTCATAGACGAAATGAATTTCGTGGGCATTTAGATTCCGTAGAAAAAGTTCAAGAACTAAAAAATAAAGGTAAGATAAAATTGGTGACTCCTGCAGAGGTTATTAATATTGTTGGACACCATAAAGTTGAGGCTGTTGTTGTTAAAGAATCTAAGGATAAACATATTGATAAAGAGTATGAGATTGAATGTGATCATTTCATTCCGCTTTTTGGATTGTCACCAAAATTAGGACCTATTGCAAATTGGGGATTGGAGATAGAAAAAAATGCTATTGTAGTTAATAACGCTTTAGATTACCAAACCAATATTCCAGGAATTTATGCCATTGGTGATGTTAATACATATCCAGGAAAACTAAAATTAATTTTATGTGGTTTCCATGAGGCTACACTAATGTGTCAATCTGCTTATCAAATTATTAACCCAGGAAAACGTTATGTTTTAAAATATACAACAGTTGCAGGAGTTGATGGTTTTGATGGGACACGTAAAGAAGCGCCTAAGGCAGTTATTAAAGCGATAGATTAATAAAATACTAATTACTATCAACTAGATACTAATTACTTTTTTCAATGGAACAAGACATAAACATAAAAATTACAGACAGAGATGGTGTAACTCACGACGTTTTAGCACCAACAGATATGGCTATGAATTTAATGGAAGTCGTTCGTTCATACGAATTAGCTCCAGAAGGAACCATAGGTATTTGTGGTGGTATGGCTATGTGTGCCTCTTGCCAGTGCTACGTTTTAAGCGATACAGAATTACCAGAAATGCAAGACGATGAAGAAGCGATGTTAAGCGAAGCTTTTTATGTTAAAGATAATAGTCGTTTAGGTTGTCAAATTCAAATGAGACCAGAGATGGAAGGTTTGGAAGTTGAATTAGCTCCTGAATCGTAAACATTCAGTTTTTGTCATTCAGAGTGTCACACTGAACGCAGTCGAAGTGCAAGCGAAGAATCTCTTTTTTAATTCTTAGAATCAACAGTCTTACTTCCTTCTGATTTATAGAACTCATTCAATCCGTCTTATAATCAATCAACTTTCTTGGTCCTTCCAATAACACTCTAACAATCTTTAAAGTCCCATCATCAGTAGTAGCAATTTGCCATTTAATGAGTGAAATTTCGCCATTTTCAATTTCAATTCCTGTGATACTTCTAGGGTGTACGCAGCTTCCGTCATTAAAAAAAGCAATATCACCAGGATTTGGAAAACGAGGTCTGTGCGTATGACCTACAATAGTGATGAGGTTGTTATTTTCAGAAATCCACTTTTTGGTGCGACGTTCAACTTTTATTAATTCTTTATAATTTTTTGCTGGACTAGTTGGGTCTGCTATTCCCATAACATTTAATGGTTTCCAAAGTATTCTAACCAGAAATCGACTCCATTTCCAAAAGATGTAATTCCACCAATCTGCTTGATGACCATGAGTTAAAAATAATTCTTGATTAGTTTCAGAATGTTTCAACACCACAGCTTCATGATATTTAAGATCACAAAACAATTCTACATCTTCACCAATTTTTGGATCAAAATAAGTTGATAAATTCTTCTCTACATATTTTGGGTCACGATACACCATATCATGATTTCCCCAAATCATATGTAAACGGTCTTGCTGATGAAATAGTTTCATAAGCATATACACATTTTTATGAGCATTCAAGATGGAATCAAACGAAATATTTTCCCATAATTCGTCTCCATCACCAAGTTCGCAATAGTCAAAACCTTCAGTATAATAATACTTTAAGGCATGATAGTAGATGTTTCTATTATTAGCAAAATCATCAGCAAAGCTGTTATCTCCTCTGTGACAATCGCTAAATAAAATAAATTTAGAATCATCATTAAAAGAAATGTGCTTGGCCGTTTTATAGGCTCTATTGAGACGAGTTTTTGAAGACATTAATATATAGTTCTAAACCACTAATTTACACAATTTAAAGTTGAATAGAAGGTCATACCTATAAATACAAAAGCCTCTCAAAAATGAGAGGCTTTCCCTAATTAACTAATAGCACTAATTGATCACTACCTTTTTGGTAAAGCTCCCTCTAGCTGAGTACACTTTAAGTAAGTATACACCAATAGGTAAGTGATTTACTTTGATTTTGTTAGTTTGAGATTTTGATAATACGCGTTTTCCGGTGACATCAAATAATTCGATGGTATCAATTTCAGTAGTCGTTATAATATTAATAACATCTGAAGTTGGATTTGGATATATAGTAATACTAGAATCTTCTAACATTACCTCATCAATACTCAATGAGTTAAACATAAAACTCTCTTGACCAGTTGTAATACCACTAAAATAGTTATTTGTACCGCTGTCTAGAAGGTTTGTATTATAAAAACTATCAATAGCACCACCTAAAGCTATGGCAATTGGGTCTGTATTAATTAAGATTTCTATCATACCACTGGTGGGTGAATTACTAATATCAAAAGAGACAAGTACAAAAGGAGTACCTGCAGTGTGAGATAATATAGTTTGCCCAGGAGGTAAGTTCATTGCAAAACCATCACGATTGTTGCTGTCTGCTCCAAAAAGTTGAAAATCTGCTTGAGTTACTTGTGTCACGGTCCAGGCTCTAGTATTAAACGCTGTTACGTTTGTAACATCTGCATTGCCTGCAGGTAGCATAAGTGCAAAACCAATATCTGACACATCAGAGTTTGTTGTATCGAAATTTGGTGTAGCAATCACAGAGAAATTATATCCTACATTTTGTACAATACCAAAGGTGTAGCCAGCTGGTTCACCAGAAGTGTCACTGTTTTGGGCAAAACCCGTAAGTGTTAAAAAGGATAAGCAAATAAGTGTATAAAAATGTTTCATAGTTTTAGATTTTATCTATAATAATTAATCATTTATTGGTGGTACTTGAGTTGAAATTGTAAAAGTTGGAAAACCAAAGATTTGATTAGCAGGATGGTTTAAAATAATGCCCTTAATGATATTTGTATCATTATTGGAACCTGAGAACCTAGATACACCATCAAGATTGATATCGCTATTAAAATACCCACTTACAGTAAAAGTTATTAAAGGTAAAGGTGCATTTGCTAGAATTACAGTTTTAAGTGCATTAGCATCGTTATCAGCACCAGAGAATTGAATCTTACCATCATTATTAAGGTCACCAGCCCATTGTGCGATCGTACCATTCATGTTAACCTGTGCATTTGAGCCTAATGTAGTTGTTGAACTATCCATAAAGTTTTGTACTTGGTTTTTAGGGAATGGCTGTCTATCTGCTGTTATAATACCAGAATGGCTACGGTGATTAATCACCACATTATAATGTTTCGCATTTTGTGCAAATACAATTGGACTTATACCATCTATATCTACAATATCACCATCGCGTTGTAATAAGGCTGATTGTGATGCTATAACTATTGTATTTGTTGCATCATCACGTAATTCTACCCATATCCAATCCACAATAGCATCTTGACCTGAAACTGTAAGTTCTGTTGGAGTAATGGTTAAACCATCACCATAAGGACTTGTTAACGGAAAGTCTGTTAACATACGTAAATCATCACGCATAAGTGTTTCCTCACCTGTATTAGGATTCATAAACGCACCTTGTAAATAGGCTTTGGCTTCTAAAGTAACTTCACCACAATTGGTGCTAAAAGCAGTTTGGAAGTCTACATTAAATATGTCTGTTGGTAAATTAATATCATTATTCCAATCACTTGCAATAGATTGGTCATCTACTGTAACACAAGTTAAATCTGTATTGTCTTCAAGCCATAAGATGGTTAAATTTGTGTTATTGCCATTTGCAATATTTAAAGTTTCCAAATTATTTTGATCACATTCTAAACGAACCAATGCTGTATTTTGACTTACATCTAATGCTGTTAATAGATTATTGTAGCATAGTAATGCTGTTAATGCTGTAAAATCTTCAATGCCTGTTAGGTCACTTATGTTTTGATTAGGTACACTTAAAAATAGTATCGTGTTAATATTTGATGTGGATACATAGCCATCGTTAGCGATGCCATTACCTATACCATTGGCTTCTAAATACGCTTCAAAATTTGCGTCTGGTATAGAGGTATTTAAATAATCAAAGCAATCTGTATTAAAAACAGTTTGAGGGTCTATAGAAGAACTGCCTTCTCCATTATCAAAATAATTGTCATTCCAAAGATCTGCAGTAGCTTGTTCTTCCACATTGATACATAGTAAATCAGGATTATTATAAGTATTAAGCCCACCGAATTGAGAATAATTCGTGTTACTACCAAGATTAAGACTTGTTAATTGATTGCTGTTAGCATACAATACCGTTATTGCAAGATTTTGACTCAGGTCTAAACTGGTTAAGTTGTTAACTTGACAGTATAGGGATTGTAGAGCTACAAAATCTTCAATACCTGTCAAATCTTCAATATCAAGGTTTCCAATACTTAACGTAGGTTTTGTGTTAATATTTGTTGTTAATACATAATCATCGTTAGGGACACCATTACCCATACCATTAGCTTCTAAATATGCTTCAAAATTATTATCTGGCACATAAGTTATACTCGTACAATCTGTACTACAAAAAGTTTGTGGGTCTTTGACGAAAGTCGCGGGCAGGTCTACATTACTATTCCAGTTTTCTGCAATAGTTTGTGTATCTACTTGAACACAAGTTAAATTAGGAGTGTTATTGATATTTAAAAAGTTTAAATTCGCATTATTGCCATTTTTAAGATTTAAACTGGTTAATATATTATCTGATCCAGCCCAGAGGTGTGTTAAGGCAGTATTTTGACTTAAATCTACACTAGAGATGTCATTACCATCACACTCTAGAGTTGTTAAGGCTGTGTTTTGGCTTACATTTAATGCTATTAAGTCATTATTATAACAAAGTAAAGACGTTAATGCTGTAAAATCTGTTATACCTGTGAGGTTTGTAATTCCTTGTGAATTAACATCTAGAGATTCTATAGTGTTAATATTTGATGTTGAGACATAATTATCTAATGGACCAGAATCATACCCAAGAGTTATAAGTGCTTGTTCAAAATTATCATCTGGTACATAAGTACTATAAGTATCACAATGTTCACTAAAATAAGAATCAGGAACATATGACCAAAATGCAGATGAGAATGCTACATCATCAACATTTATGCATTCTATGGGATTATTAGTAACCTGAAAAAATATACCAGAAACATTATGATTGTTACCATTTTTTATATCAATAGTAGTTATATTGTTATTCTCGCAAGTAAATTGTGTTAATGCTACATTTTTAGAAAGATCTAACTCGGTTAATTGATTACTACCACAAACAAGAATTGATAAATTAATATTTTGTGTAACATCCAAGCTACTAACTTGATTAAAACGCATCCATAGTTCTGTTAACATTGTATTTTGACTTACATCAATGCTTGATACACTGTTATTCATAAAATTTAAATAGGTTAAACTCGTAAAATCTTCTAATCCTGTTAAATCACTAATACCTGCTTGGTTTAAACTTAAAGAAGGTATGGCACTAATAATTGCTGTTACTACATAACCATCTATTGGTCCAGAATCATGCCCAAGATTTATTAGACGTTGTTCAAAATTACTATCAGGTATATAGGTTAGTAGATTAGCGTTCTCACAATCTAAACTAAAACTAGTTACGGGATCAATATTGGTCCAGTTTGTTTCTGAATATACTGAATCATCTACATTGATACATATTAAAGCCGGATTATCTGTAGCATCAAAGACCGATAATGTGGTGTTATAGTTGCTTTTTGCGTTTAAAGCTATTAATTGATTATTACTACAATTAAAACTGGTTAATGCTTTGTTTTCGCTAATGTCTAAATCTACTAATTGATTGTTATTACAGGTTAAATTTAACAGCTGGTTGTTTTGTAAAACATTTAGATCTGTTATTTGGTTGGTACCACAATCTATAGTCTGTAACAAGGTGTTAGATATTACATTTAAACTCGTTAGTGCATTGTTACTGCATGTTAAGCTTGTTAGCGATGTATTTTGCGAAATATTGAGGTTTGTAAGTTGATTGTCAGCACAATTTAAAGTCTGTAAATTAGTATTTGAACTTAGATTTAAATTTATTAATTGGTTATTGTTACAAATTAAAGATGTTAAAGCACTAAAGTCACCTATTCCTGTAAGATTAGAGATGTTTTCGCCAGAAACATTTAAGGATGGTACCGTATTAATATTAAGTGTAGATACATAATCATCATTAGCAATACCATTACCCATACCATTTGCTTCTAAATAGGCTTCAAAATTATTGTCTGGCACATAGGTTTGATAGTTACAATCGACACTAAAAGAACTTGCAGCATCTATAGCTGTCCAAGATGCAGCAGCATTATTAACATTAGATTGACCGTTAATAGGATTTATTCCGACATCTATGCAATTTAAATTTGGCGTATAGAGAGTAATAAATGAAATATCTGAATAAGATTCAGTAACTGGATTAATTAAACTAGGACTAATAATTAAACTTGTAAGCGGATTGTCTCCAACCCAGATATTATTTAAATTATTATTATGTGATAAATCTAAACTTGTAATTTGATTTGTAGTAGATATCAAGAATGTTAAAGCTGAATTATTGGTTAAGTCTAAACTTATTATTTGGTTTTCCCAACAGTTTAAAGTAGTTAAAGCTGTATTTTGTGATACATTTAAGTTTACAAGTTGGTTGTTGTTACAAATTAAAGATGTTAAAGCACTAAAGGCTTCAATACCTGTAAGGTCCGAAATGTTTTTGCCATTAACATCCAAGCTGGTTACGGTATTAATATTTGCTGTTAATACTAGATTATCAAGAGGGCCAGAATCATAGCCTTCTTCTATAAGTGCCTGTTCAAAATTGTGATCAGGTATATAAGTATATATACTTCCACAATCTTGTATGTCACCAGTAATGGTCCAACCTTTATCATTAATTAAAGTATTTCTTGCAGCTTGTGCAGTTGGACTACAATAAAACAATCCATCTGCTCCTAGATTTAAACCTGAGTTGACATTTTGTGAAGCCCAACCAATAAGTGTACTATCATAATTAGTAATGCTTACACCAGAATATGATAGCGCATCCGTTAAATTTGTAACATAATTTGCTACTGGCCAATTACCTAAATTAACATCAAACTGGCTAGCATCTTTAAATATATTTTGCATAGAATTAAGTATTTCAGCAGGTGTATCTGTAGCATTATTTACCATATTGCTACAACCATAAAAGGCATTTTCCATTTTGCTCCATATGCCATTTCCCCACTGCTCTATAGATACTATTTTATCTTTATCTCCTGTATTATTGAAGTAAATTCCTGGGAACCCTGTCCAATCTGGATTCCAAGTTTCATATAATGTAGTTCCAACATTTGAGTATGTTACAGTAAAATTATATGGCACTAGTTCCACTAAGTACGTTCCTGCATTAGTAAATGTATGTGTTACATTACCACTATATTCTATAGGGTAGCCTCCATCTCCCCAATACACTAGATAATTATATCCAGTACCATTGGTAGGTATTGTAAAAGTTTCATTTGCAATAGTGGTTGTTACCTTAAAATGAAAGCCATCATCTAGTGATGGGTAATTATAAGTAACTATAGGAACTTGTGCTAATACTGTTCCCGAGTAAAGGAGATTTAGCATAAAGATTAAAAGAGTAATTGTTTTTTTCATGAGTAATAGTTTTGGTTAATAGTTTTTTGCTGTGTTATCTCAAATGTAGTTGCAACATCCTGTTTAATTGCTAAAAGCGGTATAGACAAAAACATAGACACTTTGTTAATTATCTATATGTTAGCGCCTTATGCCTCTAAGTGTTTCGTTGAATGTTGGTGGTGTGTATCTTTTTTGTTGATTTTTGTTTAATCTATATCTATTTGTATAAATATTTTTGCACTCGCTTTTTTCATTAGATTGTAATTTTTAGAGTTATACAAAACGTGCTTTTTTGGTAGGGAGTTGTTTTTTTATAAGAAATGTCCAAAGGAAATTTACCTAAATTGAAAAAGGAGCTACTAAATAAATAGTAACTCCCTCTTCGTCGATTAATAGCGTCTTAAATATTGTTATTCCCTTATTATTTTCCTTTTTAGAATACATTTCAGAAAACAGAGCCCATGGTGATCAATTGAATTTTTTTAGCTTGATTGAAACAAATAGCAGCATAATGATCTAATAAAACTAGAAAATAGCATAGACAAAAGTATAGACAGTTATTTAAATCACTGGATTTCAATATCTTGAATATTCGTTATTTTGTCAAATGTTAGCTGTACATATCACTTTTCTTGAATTTTTTATTCAATCTATATCTATTAGTATATACACTATCAGGTAAAATGTCTAATACTCTTGCGATGGTATGTGTATTGATGTGTAATTTTTCTAGCATTGCAAAGTGCTCTTCTTTTGTTGAAAGATCGATGTCTTTTATAAGAATTGCTGTAAAGAAATTGGGATAAACTGTATTAAAATCTTCTCTAATCGTCTCCCAATCTATAAATGTGGAGTTATTGATTGAAAGTATTGTTTTAATTAGACGTTTTTTTGTTGTGTATATAGTATCATTCTTCTTATCCATAGTTTTAGAATTATAATGCCATCAACAGTAATGAATTGAACTTATCAAAGGCTTTGAATCAAATTGATGAATAATGATTCAATAAAACGATAAAAGAGTATAGACAAAAGCATAGACAATTATAGTTTCCTAACTATTGGCTAATTATACGGTGTATTATTACCAAATGTATAAAGTGATATAATCGAAAATGTGGTTAATTGATATATGAAATGTAAAATTAGGATTCCAAAAAAGTGAGAATCTCCATTTCTTTAGGTGCATCTAATTTTTTACGAAGTCTATATCTTGCAGTAAGGACGCTTTCAGAAGAAATACCCAACATATTTGCAATTTCATTAGTTTTTAATTCTAACTTTTCTAAAGTAATTAAACGCTCTTCACCATTTGAAAATTTAAAACCTTTGTTTTTGAAGTTGATAAAAAAGTGAGGGTATACGTTTGAAAACTTAGCTTTGAAATCATCCCAATCGTCATTGGTTAAAATTTTAGAATCGGCGAGTTCTTGAAGTTCTACCAGTTCTTCTTTTTCACCGTATAAAGATTTTAAGGTTTCAAATTCTTTTTTAAGGACATCTTGTTCCTTACTTTTTATAAGCAGTTGTTTGGTGAAATCACTAAGTTCTTGCTTGCTACGTATTAATTGGTCAGCAATGATTTTTCGCTTTCGTTTTGCTCTTTCTAATAAGTAATAGATTAAACCAATCATGAGCAAAAATGAAGCGATTAGAATTGTATATAATGTCTTTTGTTTGCCTTTTGCAATTGCTTTATCACTTTCTAAAAGTTTAATTTCTGCGTCTTGTTTTATGATTTCAGCATTACGCTTTTCATTTTCGTAAATAGTAGTTAGTTGTCTTACTTTTTGCTGATTTTCTTGGACTGATAAGGAATCGTTGAAGATCTCATAATCTATATAAAGTTGCAGTGCTTTATGATTTTCTCCTTGCTGCTTAGCAATCATGGCAAGTGTATAATAGGCATTTTTTTGTCCTTTCAAATATCCAATGGGTTGTGAAATCTCAAGAGCTTTGGTTGCGTGATGAGTTGCTTGATTAAGCTGATTAAGTTTTAAGTAGGTTTTGGAAATTTCATTCTTAACTCTAGCTCTATCTTTATGATTAGCGCCCAAAGTATAATATTTTATAGCCTCTTTTTGGTGTTGCAAGGCTTTGTTGTAGTCTTGCATGTGGTAATAAGTGAGTCCTAAATGGGAAATAATAGAGCGCGTTTTTTTCTTGTTATCAGTGTCTTTATGATAATCTAGAGCTTCTTGATAATAGTACAACGCCTTATCATAGTCTTTTAGATGAGTAAAATTACTCCCCATTTTTCTTGAAATGGTAGATAACAAATCAGTATTGCCTGTATTTTTTACTATAGGAAGGGCTTTATTAAGATATTCCAGTGATTTTTCACAGTCTTTTTGTTTATATAAAATGGTTGCTATAGATACATATACTCTGGCAATTCCTTCTTGATTATTAATTCCTTTGTAAATTTCTATTGCATTAAGGTAATATTCTATAGATTTTTCGTGATGTGCCATTCGCGAATAGGAGAGGCCAATGTTTTGTATAGATTTGGCCCATGCAAGCGTGTCATTCATGGTTTTAAAGATGTCTCCTGCTTTTTCAAAACTCTCTATAGCAGCATTATAATCATCTTTAAGGTTATATACTGCACCAATTTGGTTCAATGCAGCAGCTTGTCCCCAAAGATGTTCTAATTCTTTATTAATTTCAAGCGCTTTTTGAAAATTCAGTAATGCATCATCATAATTTTTTTGATAGTAATCAACAATCCCTAAACAGTTATAGGCACCAGCAACACCTCGTTTAGCATCTGCTTTTGTAGCTAATTTTAAAGCAGAGTTAATATACTCTTTTGCAAGGTCAGGATTTGAACGCGCATACTGAATACCTAAATCATTGTAAGCTTTGACTTTTAATGTGTCTTGTACTTTATTCTGTTGGATAAGTTGTGTTAAACTATCAACGATGTGTTCATTTTGGGCACTTAGTATAGAACAACAAGAAAGAAAAATAATAAGAAAGTAAAATTTCAAAAGGGTTATGGATTTTCTCTAAAGATAATTTATTCTCCTTTATAGCAAAGAAAAAAATCAGATTCAGTATTAAAAATCTTACAAATACTACAATAACCAGCAAGTTTATTTTATAAAAAATGCTTCTCAAACTAGAGAAGCATTTTTTGATTTTTCGTCTTACTATGTCCCGAAACGTATGCGTTCGAGTGAAACAATTAAATAAGCCTTTATTTAAAGGCATTTAGACCAGTAACATCCAATCCTGTAATTAGTAAATGAATATCGTGCGTACCTTCATATGTCACAACACTTTCAAGGTTCATCATATGTCTCATGATAGAATACTCTCCAGAAATTCCCATTCCACCAAGCATTTGTCTTGAGTCACGAGCAATTTTTAAAGCCATATCCACATTATTACGTTTCGCCATAGATATTTGTGCAGATGTTGCAGTGCCATTTTCACGCATCACACCCAATCTCCAAGCTAATAATTGTGCTTTAGTGATTTCAGTAATCATCTCAGCTAATTTCTTTTGTTGTAATTGAAATTGACCAATAGGTTTTCCAAATTGCATGCGCTCTTTACTATAACGTAAAGCCGTATCGTAGCAATCCATAGCAGCTCCAATCGCTCCCCAAGCAATACCAAAACGTGCAGAATCTAAGCATCCAAGTGGAGCACCAAGACCAGATTTGTTTGGTAATAAGTTTTCTTTAGGCACTTTTACGTTATCAAAAATAAGTTCACCAGTTGCAGATGCACGAAGTGACCATTTGTTATGCGTTTCTGGAGTTGTAAAACCTTCCATGCCTCGTTCAACAATTAAACCGTGAATTCTTCCACTTTCATCTTTAGCCCAAACCACAGCGATTTGACAAAATGGAGAATTTGAAATCCACATTTTAGCACCATTTAAAAGATAATGGTCACCCATATCTTTAAAGTTGGTTACCATGCCTCCTGGATTACTTCCATGATCTGGTTCAGTGAGACCAAAAGATCCAATCCATTCACCAGATGCTAATTTTGGTAAGTATTTTTGACGTTGTTCTTCGTTACCATATTTCCAAATAGGATACATTACTAAAGATGATTGAACAGAAGCTGTACTTCTCACTCCAGAATCTCCTCGTTCAATTTCTTGCATAATTAAACCATAAGAAATTTGGTCTAGTCCAGCACCACCATATTCTTCTGGGATGTATGGTCCAAAAGCGCCAATTTCAGCTAAACCTTTAACTATCTGTGTAGGGAATTCTGCTTTTTGAGCATACTCTTCAATAATTGGAGAAACATCTCGTTTTACCCATTCTCTTGCTGCATCACGTACTAATTTGTGTTCTTCGGTAAGTAATTCGTCAAGATTGTAATAATCTGGTGCTTCGAATAAATCTGGTTTCATTTGGTAGTTTTTATCGTTATTTCAAAGGTCAAATGCTGTTGCTTCGCTCAAGTCATTTGGTAGTTTTTATTGTTGTTTCAAAGGTCCAATGCTGTTGCTTCGCTCAAGTCATTTGGTAGTTTTTATTGTTATTTCAAAGGTCAAATGCTGTTGCTTCGCTCAAGTCATTTGGTAGTTTGTATTTTAAATGATTGTCAGATGGTGTTCGCTAAAATGCTAAATTCATCTAATTGATATTATTGTTTTTTCTGAAAAACAAAAATAACGAAAACGTTTTCTTAAAACTACATTTTCAAATAAAAATCCTGAGTCAAATTGATGTAATCTTCTGTGTAGTTGTGTCTAGTAGTTTCAATAATTAATTCTGAAATGTCAACATCTTGTTCTGTGAATGTAAACTCTATAAGACTTCTTTTAATAGCTACGGAAGGATTTCCTTTAATATGTAAAACACGATTTGGAAAAAGAGAAACTTGTCTAGCAAGAGTAATAAATTGTTTTTCTTCGGAAAATGGAATAACAACTGAAAAAGAACCTTCTTCAGAAAGTAAGGTTGCAACACTTTCTAATAAATGATCAAAAGGCATTGCATCTTGAAATCGTGCTAGATCTCGTTGTACATTTTCGGTTTTATAGTCTTCAGAATAAAATGGCGGATTGCAAATAATCAAATCATATGTGTCTTCAATTTCTTCAGCAAACTCATCCAATGACGCGTGATAACAGAACAAACGATCATTCCATGATGATTGTTCAAAGTTCTCAACACATTGCTCATAAGCCTTGTCATCAATCTCTAGAGCTTCGATAACTTGAGCATCACAGCGTTGCGCAAGCATTAAGGATAAAACACCTGTTCCTGCACCAATATCTAAAACAGAAAATGGATTACTTTCAATTGAGGTCCAAGCACCTAATAAAACACCATCTGTGCCAATTTTCATGGCACATTGATCTTGATTAACTGAGAATTCTTTAAATTGAAATGGTTTGTTCATTTTCTTATTGTCATTGGGAGAACGAAGGACGTGGCAATCTCATTTTGATATTTTATCTTATGTTGTAGAATTTTTATTTAGAACTTATTCTTCCAAATAAAGGTCAATCAATCCTTCAGGAGTATCTACAAAAATCGTTTTATTCTTTTTGTCTACTTTAGAAATAAACTCATCATTCATAGGGATTAAAATTTCGATTCCATCTCTATCAATTTCAAAAAGTGATTGTGCTGTAGAGTCATTTACAGCTTTTATGATACCAACATGTCCAAAATTTTTATCTTCTACTTTAAATCCAATAATTTCATGAAAGTAAAATTTATCATCTTCTAGTTTTGGTAAAAACTCTAAAGGTAAATACAATCCGCTTTTCATAAGAGCATCTGCGTCTTCTTCAGTATCTACATCTTCAAATTTAACACGTAATAATTCAGATTTGTGTAATTGAGAAGATTCAATAAAAAAAGGAAGTAATGTATCACGAACCTCTATAAAAACTGAGTCCATGTTTTCATAAAGTGCAGGTTCATCAGTATCTAATTTTACTAATAATTCGCCTTTGAAGCTGTATTTCTTAACAATTTTACCTAGAAAAAAGCAATCTTTTTTTTCCATCGAAAAATTTTGTTTTTCGTTCCCTTGTAAAAGGGAATCTTGATTATTATTAATGAGATCCCATTCTTCAATGGGATTTGTTCAATTACGTATTTGCAGTAGCAAAATACTATTTCACAAAAAAACTCCGATACAACGTATCGGAGTTTAAAAGTATAAAAAATAATTTTCTATTCTTCTTCGTTTGAAGCTTTAGCTTCTTCAGCAGGAGCATCAGTTGCTGCTTCTACTTCTTCAACTACTTCCTCTACAGGAAGTGCAGCTGCTATTCTAGCTTCGTTAACTGCTTTCTCGGCAGCTAATGCATCTGCTTTCGCTTTTGCTTGAGCTTCAGATAAACCAGCTTCTTTAGTTTGTACTTTTCCAGCTTTTTCTTGTAACCAAGCGTCAAATTTAGCTTCTGCTTGTTCTTCAGTTAAAGCACCTTTAGTTACACCTCCAGCTAAATGATTTTTTAGCATTGCACCTTTATAAGATAAAATTGCTCTTGCCGTATCAGTTGGTTGTGCACCATTCTGTAGCCATTGTACTGCTCCGTCAACATTTAATTCTATTGTTGCAGGATTTGTGTTTGGATTGTAAGCACCTAATTTTTCTAAGTATTTACCATCTCTTTTTGCTCGTGCATCTGCTGCAACGATCCAATAATAAGGTTTCCCTTTTTTACCGTGTCTTTGTAATCTAATTTTTACAGGCATATTTTATAATTAATTTGTAAGGTTCGCGACCTCTATTATTAATGAGGCGCAAAGATAATACAATAATTTAATTCTCAACATTTTATTAGTAATTAAGTAATATTGAAAAATTATTATACTTTTGGGAACACTAAAACGTTATTTTATTTACCTATTATATATTGAAAACTGATAAAATGAAAAAAATAGCCTTATTTCTTATAACCTTAGCTACGGTATTTAGCTGTGGAGAAGAATTACAATTCAATTCTCCTGCAATACAAGGAAATTATAATGGGAATCTATGGAGAGCAGCATCTTACGCTGCCGATATCGATTTTGGAGGATTCTTAGTTCAAGGAACTAACAATATTGAAACGTTACAATTAATTACTCAAGATGATACTGCTGGTATCTACAATTTGGGTGGTGATAATCCTAGTGTTGCAATTGTTAGAGATGCAAATGGTGTCATTTATTCTACAGCAAATGAACCAGATCCAGATTTTACATTGTATCCTGTTGAAGGACAAATTATTGTTGAGAGTATTCAAGATACGAATCCAAAGACCATGACAGGAACATTTTGGTTTTATGCTTTTTCAGATGATGGTATGCAAACTGTTAATTTCAATGAAGGTGTATTTCATAAAGTGCCTATTGTTGGTGGTTTAGTTGCATTTGATAACGGAAGTAGTTGTTTACAAGCAACACAACAAGTAAATATTGCACTAGCAGTATTTAATGCCACAGATACTACAATGCCAGATTATACAGATGCTTGTAATGCTTATAAAAATGCGTTAATGGATAAAATCGATGTTTGTGGAGATCCAGATGGAAGCCAACAAGTAATTGTTGATGGTTTAGGAACATGTATTCCATAAAGCATTATTATATACAATATAAATCAAAGCAACCTCTAAGGTTGCTTTTTTTGTTAAATACCTATAAGTCTTTGTTAAAAATGTTAATTTGTTTGATTTTTCCTACTTTTCGTGTTATACTATATACAGTTGGATGTTAAACAATACGCATCAATAAAGAAAGTATTGAAATTTAAAAATGATAAGAGAACAATGAAGTATTCAGAAGAAATTTCAAACAAATTAAATGAATTATTAGTAAAAAATTACGACGCAGAAAAAGGCTATTTAAATGCTTTAGAGAATGTGGATAGTGATAAATTAAAAATGTTCTTTAAGAGAAGAGCTTCAGAACGAAGCGAATTTGCAAAAGAACTGAGAACTGAGATTTTACAATACGGACAAATTCCAGAAGATTCAGGAAGTTTTAAAGGTGCAATGCATCGTAATTGGATGTCATTAAAATCTACTTTTACGTCAAATAACGAGGAGTCCATTCTTGAAGAAGCAATTCGAGGAGAAGAAGCTAGTTTAGAAGAGTATAATGAGCTTATGAAAGAACGAAATTTACCACCTACAATTGATGCGTTATTGCTTAAACATAGAAATGCAATTCAATCGGCAATTAATACCGAAAAAGTACATGAAGAATTAGTATCATAATAGATGCGATTCAATGTGAGAAAAATCAGCTTGAGAAAGCTGATTTTTTTTGTTTAAAACTGTTCATAACTTACTTTTTTAAAAGTTGAAATTCTACGTAATTTTATAAACTAGTTTTTTCTGAAGTTTTTGAAACTACCACAGTTTTAAGAACTGCTTTTAAACATAAGAGTAATTATATAAGGCATTACGCCTCTGCGTTTTAGCAAGAAAACAAAAGCTCAACAATACATGTATTTAATATTCGATACCGAAACCACAGGATTACCAAAACGATGGGATGCACCAATTACAGATGTAGATAATTGGCCAAGATGTATTCAAATTGCGTGGCAACTCCATGATGAGATGGGTAATTGTATTGAGCATCAAGATTATTTGGTGAAACCAGACGGATTTAATATTCCGTATGATGCTGAGAAAATTCATGGGATTTCGACAGAATTAGCGCAAGAACAAGGTGTTTCTCTCCAAGAAGTATTAGAGAAATTTAATGTTGCACTCTCAAAAACTAAATTTGTTGTTGGTCAAAATGTAAAATTTGATCTCAATATCATGGGAGCAGAGTTTGTGAGAGAAAACCTTGCAAACCAACTCCAAGAATTACCCGTTTTAGATACCTGTACAGAGCATACTGCCGCATTGTGTCAACTGCCTGGTGGTCGCTACGGAAAGTTTAAACTCCCAACCCTTACCGAATTACACCAATTTTTATTTAATACTCCATTTTCCGAAGCACATAACGCAACTGCAGATGTTGAGGCAACGACTCGTTGTTTTTTAGAATTAATTAGACTTGGAGAATATACCAAGGAACAATTAGACGTTGAGCCTGATTATTTTCAGAATTTTAATGCTAAGAACCCACAAACGATTCAACTTATTGGATTAAAGCACATCAATCTAAAAAAGGAAAGTGCTAAAATTAATGAGAGGCTCCAAAAGTTACAAGCAGTTGATATTTCCGAAGCAGAAATAAAAGAAAATATTTCTGGACTTGCAGATATAGATTTTGTACATCTTCATAACCATTCTCAGTTTTCAGTCTTACAATCAACGATTAGTATTACAGATTTGGTTGCTGTCGCTGCAGAGCATAAAATGCCAGCTGTTGCGCTGACAGATCACGCTAATATGATGGGAGCTTTTCATTTTGTAAAAGCGGTTAATAATCATAATAAAGGTGTCAAAGCTAAAATAGAAGAAGCAGAAGAGAAAGGTGAAACATCAGATTTAAGAGAGATTAAACCAATTATAGGTTGTGAATTTTTTGTTTGTGAAGATCATACCAATAAATCTAGAAAAGATAATGGGTATCAAATTGTATTGATAGCTAAAAATAAGGAAGGGTATCACAATCTTGCGAAATTATCGTCTCATGCTTTTGTTGATGGATTTTATTACTTGCCAAGAATTGATAAAAAACTGATTCAACAATATAAAGAGAACCTTATTTGCTTAACAGGAAATCTTTATGGTGAAGTGCCAAGTAAAGTATTAAATGTTGGAGAGCATCAAGCAGAAGAAGCATTACTATGGTGGAAACAAGAGTTTGGTGATGATTTGTATATAGAGTTAATGCGTCATAATCAAGAAGATGAAAATCGTGTTAACCCTGTATTGATTGAGTTTTCTAAAAAGCATGATATCAAATTAGTAGCTTCTAATAATACTTATTATTGTAAAAAAGGAGATGCTAACGCACATGATATTTTGTTGTGTGTAAAGGATGGCGAGAAACAAGCAACTCCAATTGGTCGTGGTCGTGGTTATCGCTATGGGATGCCAAACCAAGAGTATTATTTTAAGTCTTCTGATGAGATGAAATCTTTGTTTAAGGATGTTCCTGAAGCAATTTCAAATATCCAAGAAGTAGTTGATAAAGTTGAGGCTTATCAACTAGCTAGAGACGTTTTATTACCTGCTTTTGATATTCCAGAAGAGTTTAAAGATGAAGCAGATTTAGTCGATGGAGGAAAACGTGGTGAAAATGCATTTCTAAAGCATTTAACATTTGTAGGTGCAAAAAAACGATATGGAGAAGAATTAAGTGAAGAAGTTATTGAGCGTCTCGACTTTGAGTTAAGCGTTATTGAAAACACTGGATATCCTGGTTATTTTCTTATTGTAGAAGATTTTATTAGAGAAGCTCGTAAGATGGACGTATCGGTTGGTCCTGGTCGTGGATCTGCAGCTGGATCTGTTGTGGCATACTGCCTTTGGATTACAAATATTGATCCGCTTAAGTACGATTTGCTTTTTGAGCGTTTCTTAAATCCAGATCGTGTGAGTATGCCAGATATTGATATCGATTTTGATGATGAAGGCCGAAGTCGCGTCATGGATTATGTAATTGACAAGTATGGTTCTAGTCAAGTGGCTCAGATTATTACCTACGGAACAATGGCAGCAAAATCATCAATACGTGATACTGCAAGAGTATTAGATTTGCCGCTATTTGAAGCAGATCGCATTGCGAAGCTAATCCCAACGATGTCCAAACTGAATAAGATTTTTGGACTTGATGAAAAAGAGCTTGGTAAGAAGTTTAGAGCAGAAGATTTAGAGAAAGTTAATGAGCTATTAAACATAGCAGATGGTGACGGTTTAGATGCTGAAACGATAAATTTAGCTAGATCATTAGAAGGTTCTGTTCGTAATACAGGAATACATGCATGTGGTGTAATTATTACACCAGATGATATTACCAAATTCGTTCCTGTTGCTTTAGCTAAAGATTCCGATTTATATGTCACTCAGTTTGATAACTCAGTGGTTGAAGATGCAGGTTTGCTTAAGATGGATTTCTTGGGATTAAAAACCTTGACTTTAATAAAAGATACGGTAAAAATCGTCAAGGCAAAACATGATATATTGTTGGATCCAGATACATTTCCTCTAGATGATGAAAAAACGTATGAGTTGTTCCAAAAAGGTGAAACCGTTGGTGTATTTCAGTATGAATCACCAGGAATGCAAAAGCATTTAAAGGAATTAAAACCAACAGTTTTTGAAGATTTAATTGCAATGAATGCCTTGTATCGTCCAGGTCCAATGGAATATATACCAAGTTTTACAAGACGTAAACATGGTGATGAGGATATTGAGTATGATTTACCAGCAATGGAAGAGTATCTCAAAGAAACCTATGGAATTACAGTATACCAAGAGCAAGTAATGCTCTTATCTCAAAAATTGGCTGATTTCACAAAAGGTGAAGCCGATGTTTTGAGAAAGGCAATGGGTAAAAAGCAAATTGCGGTTTTGGATAAAATGAAACCAAAATTTATTGAGCAAGCAAGTGCCAAAGGTCATGATGCCAAAATATTAGAAAAGGTTTGGAAAGATTGGGAAGCCTTTGCAAGTTATGCATTCAACAAATCGCACTCAACATGTTATGCTTGGATTGCCTACCAAACTGCGTATTTAAAAGCACATTATCCTGCAGAATATATGGCAGCAGTATTGTCAAATAACATGAATGACATCAAGCAAGTTACCTTCTTTATGGAAGAATGTAAACGTATGCGAATGGCTGTTTTAGGACCAGATGTTAATGAGTCGTATTATAAGTTTTCGGTGAACCAAGATGGCGCAGTTCGTTTTGGTATGGGAGCCATAAAAGGTGTTGGTCATGGTGCTGTAAAAACTATTGTTGCTAACCGAAAAGAAGAAGGTCACTACAAATCTATTTTTGATTTAGCAAAGCGAATTGACTTACGCGCAGCCAATAAAAAGGCATTTGAGAATTTAGCTTTGGCTGGAGGTTTTGACGGATTTGGAGATACACATCGTGCACAATATTTTCAAGATGAAGGTGATGGGATTACATTTTTAGAGAAAGCCATTAAATATGGAGCCAAACACCAAGAGAATGAAAACTCTTCACAAGTAAGTTTGTTTGGTGCAGCAAGCGATGTTCAAATTGCAGAACCTATTGTTCCACCTGCTGAAGAATGGGGAACAATGGAAAAACTAGCACAAGAAAAAGAAGTGGTTGGTGTTTATATTTCTGGTCATCCTTTAGATGATTTTAAAGTGGAGATGAAAACGTTTTGTAGTGGTAGTTTGGCATTTTTTAATGAAATGGAGAATTATGTCAATCGAGAAATCACTTTTGGAGGCGTTGTTACTGATGTACAGCATCGTGTGAGTAAACAAGGAAAAGGTTGGGCGATTTTCATGGTTGAGGATTATACAGATAATTACGAATTTAGAATCTTTGGTGAAGAGTATCTTAAGTACAGACATTTTCTTGTAAAAAACAGTTTTGTGTACGTTAAATCTTTTGTAAGAGAAGGTTGGACGAATAGAGAAACTGGTAAAAAGAGTGATCCAAGGCTTCAGTTTAATAGCTTTCAACTATTGCATGATGTCATGGATACTTATGCGAAGAAGCTGTCCATTCAATTAGATATTAAGGATTTAAAAGAAGAGAAAATTTCAGTATTACAAGATTTGTTTAGAATGCATTCCGGAGAAAAAGCACTCACTTTTGTAGTGTATGATAATGTTGAAAAGATAAAACTCAATATGCCTAGCCGAAAACAGAAAATTAAAATCTCACAAGAGTTATTAAATGAGCTTAAATATCATGATGTGATGTTTAAATTAAATTAGTGTAACATTCCTGTGATATTTGCTACATATCTTTAAATCAAATATTATAGTTATGAAAACAACAAGAAGATTATTGTTATTAGTAGGAGCTTTAGGATTAGCAGCTGTATCATTTGGATTATCAAAAGGAGATCCAATCTTAGATCATTTATTTACGATTATTTGCAGTACTAGTTTAATTTTTGGCTATTTTCAAATAGGTAAAACTAAAAAACATAAATGCTAATCATTTGACTTTTTAGATCAGTTTGAATTCTGAATTAATGTCAAATTGCCATATATGTTATGTCAATAACCTCATAATCAAAACAAATACTGCCACTGTAAGGAATGGCAAAATTTTTGACTAATTTTGTGTATTAAATTAAAATGAAGTTAAACAATTAGACAATATAATTATGGCATTAGAAATAACAGATGCAAATTTTGAAGAAGTAGTATTAAAGAGTGATAAGCCAGTAATGGTTGATTTTTGGGCTGCTTGGTGTGGACCTTGTAGAATGGTTGGACCAATCATTGACGAAATAAGTACAGATTACGATGGTAAAGCTGTTGTAGGTAAAGTAGATGTTGATGCAAATCAAGAATTTGCTGCTAAGTATGGTGTAAGAAACATCCCTACAGTATTAATATTCCAAAACGGAGAAGTTGTTGGTCGTCAAGTAGGTGTAGCACCTAAAAATGCTTACTCTGAAGCAATCGACGCTTTATTGTAAAATATATTTCACAAAGAAATGATAAAAGGTTTGCCAGTATGGTGAACCTTTTTTTATTTTTAACTAATATTAAGACATAAGAAAAACACATATGAGTAAGCAAGCAAAAACGCAAGATTTAATTGATAGCAAATTATTAGAAGAACGTAAAGTTTTTCTTTGGGGAATGGTAGATGATAAATCGGCAAAACATGTGATTGATCGTTTATTATATTTAGACTCAATAGAGACAAAAGATATCCATTTATATATCAACAGTCCTGGAGGTTATGTAACATCTGGATTTGCCATGTATGACTGTATTAAATCACTAAATAGTGATGTATCTACTATTTGTACAGGTTTAGCAGCATCTATGGGTTCTATTTTATTATCTGTAGGAACAAAAGGGAAACGTTTTATTCAACCTCACGCTAGAGTGATGATTCATCAACCAAGTGGAGGTGCACGTGGTCAAGCAAGTGATATAGAAATTACAGCTCAAGAAATATTGAAAACTAAAGAATTGAGTGCTCAAATTTTAGCAGATAATTGCGGACAAGATTTCGATAAGGTAATGAAAGATTTTAATCGTGACCATTGGATGGGAGCAGATGAATCTAAAGCCTATGGAATTGTTGACGGCATAATCTAAAACTAATATTTTCTTCGGAAATTTTAAAATTCATGAACCTACAAGCAGAACTCAATAAAGCAGGAGGCTTTAAAAACCTAGAACTACTCGCTAAGCAAGTGGTGGAAGGTTTTATTGCTGGCATGCATAAGAGTCCGTTTCATGGGTTTTCTGCAGAGTTTGCAGAGCATAAAATCTATAACCAAGGCGAAAGCACACGACATATAGATTGGAAACTGTTCGCTAAAACAGACAAGTTGTACACAAAACGTTATGATGACGAAACCAATTTGCGTTGTCATCTTATTGTAGACAATAGTAGTTCAATGCACTATCCTGAGATAAAGGATTTTAACATTGGCAATTTGAATAAAATTGGATTTTCTGCTTTAGCTTCCGCAGCATTAATGCATATTTTAAAAAAACAGCGCGATGCAGTAGGTTTAAGTGTTTATAGTGATGCTTATGATTATTATGCTCCAGAAAAAGGGAGCGAACGTCATCATCAAATGTTATTAGCTGAGTTAAGTAAAATGGTCGTTTCAAAACAGCTAAACAAACAAACAGAAACGTATACCTATTTGCACCAGATAGCAGAGAACATTCACAGAAGATCACTTATATTCTTTTTTACAGATATGTTTCAAACATCAACTGATGAGGTGAAATTGTTTGAAGCTTTAAGACATCTTAAACATAATAAGCATGAAGTAGTATTATTTCATGTTATTGATAAAGAAAAAGAATTAAAGTTTGATTTTGATAACACACCCAAGCGATTTATAGATGTAGAGACTAATGAATTCATTAATCTATATCCAGATACAGTAAAAGAAGGTTACGAAAGTGCTGTGTCAGATTACTTTAGGAGTATTAAATTAAAATGTGGACAATATCAAATTAAATATGTTGAAGCAGATATTAATAAGCCTTTTGACAAGATCTTGACCACGTATATGGTGGAGCGTCAAAAATTTATTTAATTTTTTTTAAAAATCTTGCAAAAAGGTTTGTGTTATTAAAAATCGAATGTATATTTGCCCTCGCAATAAAGCAACGGTCTGGTAGTTCAGCTGGTTAGAATGTCGCCCTGTCACGGCGAAGGTCGCGGGTTCGAGTCCCGTCCAGACCGCTAAAAAAATTGCAACTAAAAGCTCTAAGAAATTAGGGCTTTTTTTAAGCAATATAAAGAAGTTGTGTTGTTCTCAGAGAAATCTGAGAGTTGTGAGAAACTCAATGTTGTTGAGTTCTTACCAATGAGAAGCTTTCCTTTTTTCTTAATTGAAAATCGGGATGCTTTTTTGTTTTAAGGCTGTTTGTAATCTACTTACAGTACATTTATAGTGTACACACGATAGTTTTTTCTATTTAATAAATGGTTTTGATTTAATGGTATGTCATGCCTATTTATTAACGATGTTTTTATATATCAAACTTCAAATATTTCAAAATTTTAATGTTTAAGAGTAGTGGTGATGATATTCTAAATCCATTTCATGATCAACTCGTAGTTATAAAGATGATGTAATAGATTTAGATTAAGATGGATGAGAAGATAATCAAGAAGAAAAATACTTTTAATCCGAAGACACAATAATATGTTTATCAACAAGTTATTAACAATTTTTAATCGTTTTAATGTATTTTGTCGTTAAAACATCGCTTTTTATCGGATTTTTGTTTGTCATTCTCCAAAATAGTAGTATGTTTGGGGTTCTTCATAAGGCCCTAATTATACTTATAAAGGAATTTTTTAATCCATTTTAGTTTTTAGATGTCATTGACATTTAAAGTTCCCTCAATTTTATTGGCATTTTTTATGCCTAAAATTAATAATCCATTCAATCCCTTGTTTTGGCATTATTAATAGTGTTTAATAATTAACATAATTAAAATTGAATATATAATCCCTAAAATTGATTAACATGAAGACCCTAAAAATTACTTTACTATTATTAGCAGTATTATTATTAACATTATCTGGACAAAGCAGTGATGCTGTTGCGGATTCTAGTGAACCAACGTACAAAACGTATAATAAAACAGATTTGTTGGCACATACAAAAAAAGAAATAAAATTACCTAATAACGGTTAGAAATTACTCTTTTTAAATGCAAAAGCCCATACTTACAATGTTAAGTATGGGCTTTTTTATTGGTGAGAAATGACTTGTATTAAATCAATAAAATATTTTAACTTTGAGATTATAACTAATTAATCTTTTGAAACACAAAACAAGATACTTTTTGATTTTATTTTTAGTGTTATTATGTGCTAACGTATATGGTCAAAACACTACTATTGATAGTATCATTAGTTTGAGAGAATTATCTGAGGATAAAGATTTGCCCATTGATCAGAGACTCTCTTATGGCATCAAAGCAAGCAAATTATCTCAACAAACAGAAATAGATTCTACAATATTAACAAGTAATAGAAACTTATCATATTTATATCTCCTTTCAGGAGAATATGAGACTTTCCGTTCTTCAAGTCTTATAAATCTCGAATTAGCTCAAGAATTAAGGGATTCTATAGGTATAGCTTCAACAAGTAATCAATTAGGATGGTATTATTATGCTATTGAAGGTGATAATATAAAATCCTATAATTATTATTTAAATGCACTTAAGTATTATGAGGCTTTAGATAATTTAAAAGAGAAAGCTGCTGTTTTAATTAGTATTGCAACAATTCAGGATGATGCTAAAGATTATTTAGGTAGTGAACAGAATGCAATAGAAGTCTTAAATCTATTAAATACGATAGAACAAAATGAAGGGATATCTCTTAATGATGATCTTTACAATTGTTTTAATTTATTAGGTATAGTTTCATTTAAGCTCGAAAATTATGATGAGTCTTTAAAATATCATGAACAAGCGCTTGCTTTAACAAAAAAATTAAAAAGGGGAAACTATTTAAGACTTCAGTCCAAAAATAATTTGGCAATAGTGTATCGGTCAAAAGGCGATTTAAAAAAGGCTTTAGAAATCTATGATGAATTTATTGATCAGACTGATGTGCTTTCAGAAGACCCAACGTTTTATCCATTAGTAATTGTAAATAGAACGTTTACAAAATTTATGATTGGAAATTATGACTTTGAAGAGTTAGAAAGTGAGTTCAAAAAAGCATTAAAGATTTCTGATAGTATACAAGATGACTATTCTAAACTTTCTGCATCAATAGACTTAGCTAAGTTTTATAAAGCAAATGGCAAAAATGAACTTGCCAAACAGTATGCAGAAGACAGCTATCGTATCTCTAAAGAGATTCCAATTAATGAATTGTATTTAGAGTCAATGCGTATATTATCAAAACTCACAATAGGAGAAGAGAGTAAATCGTATTTAGAACAACATATAAATTTAAGCGATAGTTTACTTAAAGTAGAGCGTAATGTTGGAAACAAATTTGCTAGAATTGAATTTGAAACCGATAAAGTAGAGCAAGAAAATGAGAAAATGTCGCAACAGCTCATATGGTTGTTGTCTATTTTAGGCGCTTTATTTGTAACTGCTGTTTTGATTTATATTATTATTACCCAACGTACAAAAAATAAAGAACTCAAGTTTGAGAAAGATCAACAAAAAGCGAATGAAGAGATTTATAATCTTATGTTATCACAGCAAGATAAAGTTGATGAAGCAAGAGCAATAGAGAAAATTAGAGTCTCAAAAGAACTTCATGATGGTATTTTAGGACGATTATTTGGAACTAGGCTCAGTTTGGATAGTTTTAATTTTTCCGAAGGAAAAGAAGCGATCAATAAACGAGCGGCTTACATTAGTGAACTTAAAATTATTGAGGATGACATTCGAAAAATATCTCATGATTTAAATACAGATTTTGTATCTGGTTCTGGGTTTATGGATATAGTGTCTGAGCTAATAGAAAAGCAAACTAACGCTTATCAAATACAATCTTCATTTGATTTTACAGATGATATTAATTGGGAAATGGTTTCTAATAAAACTAAAATCAACATTTATAGGATCATACAAGAATCACTTCAAAATATTTATAAACATGCCAATGCAAAGGTGGTTAAAATTAGTTTTGAATTGAAAAATAATGTAATTTGCTTATCTATAATAGATGATGGTGAAGGTTTTGATGTCAATAAAAGTAAAAAAGGTATTGGCATTAAAAATATAAATTCAAGAGTGGAAGAAGCTGGTGGGAGAGCACGATTTCATTCTGAATTAAATAAAGGGACTAAGGTTATTATTACAATACCTTACAAAAATTAGACACAATGCAACAAATTCACATTTTAATGGTTGATGATCATCCAATCATTATAGAAGGGTACCAAAACACATTAATGGCAACCAAAAAAGACAATCAAACATTAGTAATTGATACTGCTAATACTTGTGATGCTGCCAATATATTGATGCAAAAAGCAGCAAATGAACACCCTTATGATGTCTGCTTTTTTGATATTAGTTTACCACCTTCTGCAGATGGTAAAATTACTTCAGGTGAAGATTTGGCTAAGATTTCTCGTAATATAATGCCAAATGCTAAAGTCATTATTTTGACGATGTTCAATGAGTCTTATCGTATTCATAATATTGTAAAAGAGATAAGTCCAGATGGATTTTTAATTAAAAGTGATTTAACATCTAGTGAATTGGCAGAGGCTTTTCATCATATATTAATTGATCCTCCATATTATAGTAGTACAGTGAGTAACTTTTTAAACAAATCTGTTGTTAATGAAATATATGTAGATGAAATTAACCGCAAGATTCTACATTTATTATCACAAGGTATCAAAACAAGAAGCTTAACTGAGCATATAGATTTATCAATGAGTGCTATTGAAAAACGTAAAAAACAACTCAAGATTTTATTCTCAATTAATGACGGAAAAGATGAATCTTTAATCACTGAAGCTCGAAAGAAAGGTTTTCTTTAAAAAAACTGTTAAATTTTGCTTAATTACAGTTTTTAAGTCTTCTTGAAACCATTGTCATTGCTAGAAACTACGGTTTTTCCACACCATGTTTACGGTTTTTCCGTAACAAAAAGTTATTGACTATATATATATTTGAACAAGTCAACAAAGATTATTTTAATCCCTCTAAGTAATTTGTTGAATTAATAGCAAAGAAAAATTAGCCTAACACTCCTCAACAAGTGTTAGGTTTTTTTTATTTAATTTTTATTGAAAAAGAACATCCTTGTAATCAAAAAACTTCACAATAAAGAAGCCTAAAAAGATCATTGCAATTACAAATTTTATAAAGGTTGATGCTATAAAACCAAGAAATGATCCAAACGCAGCTTTTACGGCTTTATCAAATTCTGCCTTATTTAAAAGTTCTCCAATTAGCGCGCCAAAAAAAGGCCCAATAATAATGCCACCTGGTATTGGCGCAATTAATCCTACGATTAAACCAATAGAAGTGCCAATCATACCAGCTTTTGTGCCTCCAAAACGTTTAGTTCCCATGGCAGGAATGATGTAGTCTAAAATCCAAATCCCAATAGCTATTATAAATGTGATGATTAAAAATGTCCAATTCATTGGTACTACATCTGCTAAATGAAAAATAAGTAAACCAATCCAACTGGTTAAAGGTCCTGGTAAAACTGGGAGAAAGCTACCTATGATTCCTAAAATCATAAAAAAAGCAGCCAAAATGACTAAAAAAATGTCCATTATAAGTATTTAATATTCTATTAGTAAGACGCAAAATTGTTTAAGTTGTTACATTTTAAACTAAATATTTAGTTCAAACTAAAAATTTAGTTATATTTGAAAATCTATAAGTAAGATTTAATGATATCCAATTGGTTTAAATATATCGCATTTAGTTTCATATTATGTTGTTCATATATTGCAACGTCTCAACAGGAAGTCGATACGACTTTAGTGCCACAAATAATAAAACCATTTTATAAAGCAGATAAAGGACCTACAGTTTTTATTGACGAAATACATAATAATTTTCATACTAAAGAGGGTCGTTTTAAACCATTTAGTACGCTTTTAGAACGCGATGGGTACAAAGTCAAATCTTTAGAAACTTATGATTTGCTCAATACAACAGATGTTTTAGTAATATCAAACGCCATAAATTCAAGAAATATTGGTAATTGGCAACAACCTATTCATGATGCTTTTACTTCGGAAGACATCCAGATTCTTAAAAATTGGGTAGAAGCAGGAGGACGTTTGTTAATCATTGCAGACCATATGCCTTTTTCGGGAGCAACGAATACGTTAGCCAATGCTTTCGGATTTAATTTTTGCGATGGGTTTGCTTATTTATCAAAACCTGAAGGCGCATCAGATGTGTTTTCCGAAGAAAATAAAAGATTATTAGTTTCTAAAATAACAGATGGTACTTATGGTAATTCGATAAATAGTGTGACTACTTTTATGGGTTCGTCATTTCAAATTCCTGAGAAAGCAATTGGGATTTTGAAATTTAAAAAAGGAGATGAATGCCTAGAACCAGAAATCGCTTGGCAATTTGATGAAAACACACCAAGTAAAGATTTAGAAGATAGTTACCAAGGTGCAATTCTAGAATTTGGTAAAGGCAAACTCGCTGTTTTTGGTGAAGCAGCGCAATTTACAGCGCAAACTATAACTATTGAAAATGGAACGTTTCATGTTGGATTTAATTCTGAAACAGCTCCAAATAACGTCGATTTTATTAGAAACTTAATGCTCTGGTTAAGTACCAATGAGAACTAAAAAATAGAAGTTTAATTAATAAGATTCCCAATCTAGTTGGGAAATAAATATGAAGCAATTAACAAAAGCAGAAGAAGAAATCATGCAAGTTCTCTGGCAATTAGAAAAAGCCAATGTTAAGGATGTTATCAATGAACTTCCAGAACCAAAACCTGCATACAATACAGTGTCTACAATTGTTAGGATTCTAGAAAATAAAGGCTTTGTAGATTATGAAAAGCAAGGAAAAGGACACATCTATTTTCCGCTTCTTAAAAAACAGGAGTATAGCAATCAATCCATAAATAATTTAGTGGACAATTATTTTCAAGGCTCATTTAAAAGTATGGTATCGTTTTTTGTCAAGAAAAATGATGTCGATTTAAAAGACATGGAAGCCATTTTAAAAGATATTAATAAAACAAACCAATAACATGTTACACTATATTTTACAAGTCGTTGCGTTTCAATTACTGTTTTTAATAATCTATGATGTTTTTCTTCGTAAGGAAACGTTCTTTAACCTCAATCGTGTCTATTTGTTGAGTACATCAGTCTTATCATTAGTGATTCCTTTTATAAAAATAGAACGCATTAAAGAAGTCGTTGCCAAAGATTTCGTGATTACTTTACCCGAAGTTCTCATTGGAGAAACAACAAAAGTAGCCAGTACAATTGATCCAATAATTGCAATGGAAGCAGGCATTAACCTAGAACCAGAACCTATTTCTATCTGGAACATTATATTAATTTCTGGGATGTGTATTGCAGCACTATTTTTAGTTTATAAAATCATAAAACTGTTGTTGTTAGTGTCAAATAATCCTAAACGTTGGAGTGGTAAGGTTTTGATTGTTTGTTTATTAAATAGTACAAAAGCCTTTTCGTTTTTTCATTATATTTTCTTAGGAAACAGGCTAACACCAAAAGAAAGTACCTCAATTTTGGAGCACGAAATGGTACACATCAAACAAAAACACTCATTAGATTTATTGTTTTTTGAACTCTTACGTATTGCGTTTTGGTTTAATCCATTAGTCTATATGTATCAAAACAGAATAGCTACTCTTCATGAATATATTGCAGATGACAATGCTGTAAAAGGTAAAAATAAGTCAGCGTATTATGACAATTTATTAACACAAGTTTTTGAGACACAGCAGTTCTCATTTGTCAATCCATTTTTTAAACAATCATTAATCAAAAAACGAATCGTTATGTTAAGCAAATCAAAATCTAGTCAAATCAATTTGATCAAATACGCGTTATTAATCCCAATCGTTTTTACGATGCTTATGTATACATCGTCTTATGCTCAAGAAAAAGACGAAGTAATTGTAGAAACTATTATTGTTCCTGACGCTCAAGAATTAACAGATGAAGAGTTAAAAGAAAAGTTGTATCAAGAGTTGGTAGACATGGAAAAGAGTGGTAAAACATTTATGGAGATTGCAAATTTTGTGATGTCTGGAGATGAAAAATACATAAGCTCCAAAGTTCAATATTACAGATTTGGGGTTTATATGAAATATTTATCTGATCAATCTGTAAAGCGTAAATCTGAGGATGGTACATTGACAGACGATTTCTTAGAAATGGAACAAAAACTTCATTCTAAAACTAGAAAAACTTACAAAGAATATTTAGAGTGGAAACAAACAGACGAAGCTAAGCAACTTTGGGAAGCTAATGATAGAGGTGGAGAACTCAAATTATTTGTAGAAGATTTAAACAATTTGACTTCCGAAGAAAAGAAAAAACAAGAGACTCATTTAAAGCAATTGAAAACAGATGATAAGTATCACAAGCTCATTGTTTCAGATTATAAGGATTCAAATATATATGACTTCGGAAAAGAGAAAAATACTTTTAAATTAAACACCTCAGGCGACATAGACATAATAGAGATCCAAGAAACCGTAGAAGTCCCATTCTCAATTATCGAAGAAACACCAACATTCACATTTTGTGAAACGTTGGAAACCAACGAAGAACGAAAAGCATGCATGAGTAATCACATCTCAAAACATGTGAATAGATATTTCAATACAAAACTAGCAGATAGTTTAGGCTTAGTTGGTAGACAGCGCATCAACGTTATTTTTAAAATTGACAAAGAAGGTCATATTGTTGATGTTAAATCTAGAGCACCACATCCAGCTTTAGAAGACGAAGCAATACGTGTTATTAAAACCTTACCTCAATTAATACCAGGAAAACAAAAAGGAAAGGCGGTTGTGGTGCCTTATAGTTTGCCAATTATTTTTCAGGTAAATGGAAAGCCTAATACTCAAGACGATAATCCTTCCGTAGAGAAAAATATTGAAGAACTAAAGGAGAACTTGAATGCTTATAATGCTGCCAATATCCAAGAAAAACCAGAATATGAACGTATCAAAGAATTAAAAGAAAAGTTTAAAAATGCAGATGAAGTGCCTTTTATGGCTTTGGACAAAGCTCCAATCGCAGAGAACTGTGAAAGTCTAAATACAGAAAAAGCCTCAAAAAAATGTTTTAGTGACTTCGTTTCTAAATATGTGAATAGAAATTTCAATCTAAATTTAGCTTCAAAACTTGGTTTAGAAGGTAAGCAACGTATTAACGTTATTTTTAAAGTTGATAAAGAAGGAAAGGTTATTGACGTCAAAGCAAGAGCACCACATCCAGATTTAGAAGCCGAAGCTAAGCGTGTTATGAACAGCTTACCACAATTTACTCCAGGAGAAATGAATGGCCAGCCAGTAATCGTTAATTACTCATTGCCTATAGTATTTCAAATTCATTCAGACATTAAAGAAAATAAGAAAAATTAATGCGATCACTCTTTATACTTTTATGCGTTCTAATAACTTTTAATACTCAAGCGCAAACATCAGTTTTAAATCAAGCAGATAGTTTGTATAGCAATGGTAATTACAGCAAAGCGATTGTAGCTTATAAAACACATAGTAATCAAGATGAAGTTAATGCTAAAATTGCGAAATCTTATGTTGCTTTAGGAAATTACGACAAGGCTTTAGAGTTTTATAAACTCGCTGCAGAAGAAGATCCAAAAAACGGACTCATTTTATACGAGTACGCAAGATTGCTATCAAAAACCAAAAATTTTGAAACCTCAATAGAGGTGTTTAATAAGTTGATGAATATTGATTATCGCAATCCAAATTACCATTATGAAATGGGATTAGCGTTAGAACGCATGGAAGATGATTCTACAGCATTAAATAGGTTTCGATCTGCTTATGATTTAGATCAAACCCATCAAAAAGCGATTTTTAAAATAGCAAAGCATTTTTTAATTAAGCGGAAACATGACATCTCACATAGATATATAGATAAAGGATTAGAGAGCTATGAAAACAATATAGAACTCATTAGCCTGAAAGCTCAAAATTACTATTACCAAGATGATTACCACAATGCAAGAGATTGGTTCAAAAAATTAATTGAAATGGGAGAGTCCTCTGAGTTTATTCATGAGAAATTGAGCACGCTCCATGCAGAATTTACAGATTATGAATTGGCTATTGAACAACGAAAATTGGTGTTAAAATACAATCCGTATAGTGCTGATGCTATGTTGTTAATTGGGAGTTATTACAACCGACTCAAAGATTTCAAAAATGCTGAAAAGTACATCAGACAAGCGTTAGCATTAAAAGATGTACCTCTAGATTATGAATATCAATTATTAGGTACTGTCTTAAATAGACAAGACAAAAACAAAGAAGCCATTGCAGCATTTCAAGAGTCGTTAAAAGAAAATCCTAATAACATAAGTTCAGAGTTTTACATCATATCTACAAAAGATAAGTATTACGCAGATCTTGAAACGAAGATTAAAATGTATGAAGATTTTAGAGATAAATATCCAGATACATTCTATTCAAAATTTGCATCTAGACGATTAACAGAGCTTAAACAAGAGAAATTCTTAAAGACAAAAGACTAATACTTTCTTATACTGCAAGGTTTTGAAAACCTTGTAGGTATTTATTTCAACAAAAATTGTACTTTTCGGTTTCAGTTTAACTGCTATGAACCGCATATTTACTTTTTTATTCTTATTGATATTGTGCTCTTGCGATTTTATCGAAAAGAAGAAAGTGTATTCTGATGATATACTTGAAGAACAGTTACAAGCTTTCAACTGGAATGATGTTGATGAATATCCTACTTTTGAATCTTGCGACACCACTTTAGATAAAGCCAGTAAAAAAGCATGTTTTGAAAATACATTGCGACAAATTCTCAATGAAAATCTAGCAAAATATGAGATTATCGTTTCCGAAGAAATACACGATACAGTGCAACTTAAAATCACTATTGATAGTCAAGGTAAATTTCTAATAAACGACATTATAAGTAGCGAAGTTACACGATCTGAAATCCCACAATTAGATAGTTTACTTCGGAAAAGTCTAGACTCACTTCCAAAAATATATTCGGCAATTAAGAGAAGTCAACAGGTGAAAACACAATTTGTTTTTCCTGTAATTATTAAGATTGAATAGTTTTACAACGTTTTCTTCATAAAACAGCACTATTATAATCATTTTGAAAAATTGTCATTTCGACAGAGCGAAGTATGAGCGACGAGTAATCTTTTTAATTATAATAAGATGAGATTCCTATTCTTACCTCGTTCGGAATGACATAAATTAAATCTATTTTGATAACCTTGTCCAAACTAAAATCGAATAGCAAATTTCTGCATCAATCGTAACGTTTCTATATACAACCAAATTAATGTTGCTAAAAGTCCCCAAGTTGCGAGCCACTCTTTCCATTTAGGAGCACGATTTTTTTGTCGTTCTATATGGTCAAAATCAAGAAGTAAAGAAAAAGAAGCTACAATTGCAGCAATACAATTGAAAATGATGGCAAACCATGACGTTCCCCAGATGTAGGTGTTAATTCCGAAGAAACCTAAAATCCAAGATATTAAATACACTACAAAAATACTTGCGACAGACGTGATAATTACACTTCTTAGCTTTTTAGTAACCACAATAATTCGAGTTTGATAGAGTAGCAACATTACCAAAAAAGTAATGATGGTAACTCCAATGGCTTGATAAGGTAACTCAGGAAAATGCTTATGAGCATAAGCCGAAAATCCACCCAAGAAAAATCCTTTAGCAATTGTATATAAAGGGACAAGAAAAGGAGCCCAATGATGACGCACAGAAATAACGATGCTAATAATTATTGCAGCCAACATACCTCCAAGTGTAAACCATTTCATTGGCATGCCAGCTTCATTTAGTTTCCATAGATAAGCTGTAATTGCTGCAATCACCAAAATGCAGCCTAAGGATTTTATAAAAATACCTGAAACGGTCATTTTTTTTGAAGACGATTTAGCACCATCCCAAAAATAGCCTGCAAACACAGGGTTATTAGTTTTATAATTTGATAACTTCACTTTTATTGAGTGCTATAGATTAAACTTATAACCTATTGTGAAATCTTTCGAAAAGTTGCCTTGATTGTCTAGTAGTATAGCAAATAGTTCGTTGTAAGCTAAAGTGATATAACTGTTTTCTGTAAGTCTAATATCTGCTCCTACACCAAAAATAAACGGAACATCAAAAGCGGTTTGACTCATTTGACTAGTAGTAATCACATCGTCAATGTTAGTGACTACGGTTGCACTTGAGAAATTTACGGTTGCAAATTTTACATTTCCGTAGAGACTAAAAGAGGCTTTATTTATAACTCTAAAACGATATCCCAATCCTAATTCTGTGGTAGAATATTGTAATTCATCTTGCTCAAGCACATGTTTTAATTGTAAAAAAACAGCATGTCTAGATATTTGATTGACGTCTAAAACTTCTAATTCACCACCAAATTGAGGTGTGGTTAAATTATCAGGATTTGTAATAAAAGGACTGTTTGTGATCCCTCCAAAAACACCAAGTCTAAATTGTAATTTGTTTCTAACTGCAGTAGTTTGGTAATTAGAATCTGAATTACTATTGTAAGTATCTATAAATTCTTTTAGGCTAAAAAGGGTGAGATTTAATCGTTTGGTTGACATTGAATCATTGGTCAACTCATTTAAAAGCGTTTTGTATTCTTCCTGAAATTTGCCATCTAACTTCGTGTTTTTTAATTCTATAAGAGTGCTATTTTCTGGTCTTACAAAATAGCGATATTTCCCATCAATGATATTCCATAATAAATCGAGTTTACCATTAACTTCAGTTTTTAATTCTAGAAGTTCTCCATTATAAGTATAGGTTTCTTGAGCTTCTGAGAAAGCAAAACTTAATACTAAGCAAAATAAAACAACAATTTTTTTCATTACAATTCGGATTTGGATGTACGTAAATCTAGCAAAAATTTTTGATAGTCATACACGTTCTATTTTTTATAGGCTCTGTCTTTCCATTTATAGCTCGAAAAAACAGATATGAATGTCACATAAATACTAAAAAACGGATAGAATACACATGATAAAAAGAAAGAGGATAGATATTGACCTTGATTAAAAAACCGAGCAGATTTAAAGATCAATAAAAAGTCTATTAAAAATTTAATAGTAAAACTGTAAACCAATGTTTTTAGGGATACAATTTGCGCTACATATAAAAACGGAAGACAGACTAAAAGACCATTCATAAACAAAACTACAATTGCTGTTAATTTACTAAATATGTTATTGTAATTTGATGTTTTTGCAGCCCATCTAACCCGTTGTGATTTTAAATTTTTGAACGTAGACTCTGGTTTTGTAGTGACAATAATATCTTTATTTTTAATATAATGCACACTATTTTTATCAATCTTAATCACTTTCTCAAGTAGAAAAATATCATCTCCACTTGAAATATGAGAATTGCCTTCGTAACCCTTAACAGCTTTAAATATATCCTTACGATATGCTAAATTTGCACCATTACATAAAAATGGTTTATGAATGCCAAAACCACCAATGGTCACACCTTGCAAACTCAAAATTTCAAGTAGTTGAAACCGTTTTAAAAAGGAATTAACTCCTGTTAATGTGACAGGAGCAATTAATAGTTTAGCATTATGATGTTGTATGTAATTATCAAACGTATCTAGCCAATATTTTGGAAGGCAACAATCGGCATCTGTAGTAACAATCCAATTATGTTTTGATTGACTAATTGCTGTAGTGATCGCATCTTTTTTAGGGGAATTTGTTTTGCGACTATTATTTAAGATAGAAATATTAATTAGGTTTTGGTCACTGAGCGAAATTGAAGTGATTTTTTCTACGGAATCATCTTCAGAATCATCATCAACAAAAATGATTTCAAATAGTGCTTTAGGATAATTTAATTTTGAGATTGAAGCTAATAATAAATGAAGATGTTCTGCTTCATTTCTGAAAGGAATAATTACTGAAAATTTAGTTTTAGGAGGAATATCTTCTAATTTAAAATCGGGTACTTTATCAAAACCAAATACAAAGCTCCCAATTAAAACGAGATATAGAATAGTAATAATGAATACTATGGTAATCATAATGAATTTTCTGTTTTTGGAAGGTTGAAATTTAATACGTAGTAGCTACCAAAGATACTTGGAAGCACAAAGTTAAGCAACCACATGATCATTATTATACTAAGTGTGGTAAACTCATCAACACCAACCATAGAAAATAAATAAACGGCAACACTTCCTTTAATGATAACATCAAAAATGAAGATCGACGGAATAACAGATGATAATAAATACATACTAGTAATTACCATCATCGCATTGAAATACGTTAAATCAATTCCGAAACTATGTAATAAAAAATAAAACTGAAAAGAGAAAATTAAATAGCGTAATATAGATAATCCAAATGCTGTTAGTTCAATAGTTAACGGTAGCTCTTTAAAAAACGACTTCAGTTTTTCTAAAGAAAACCCTTTGATTTTAAATCTGTCTTGTTGTAAACCAAAGATTGCAAAACCAAGCATTACAATTACTATGAGCAATAATTTAGTGATTCTAAAATAGTTAATATTCATATCATAAGTGGAATGCATTAAAAGCAAACCTATACTGCCAAAAATTACAGTTACAGTCATTTGCATCATGTTTCCTGTTAGGTTAAGAAGCATGACTTTTTTACGTATTTCAGAATTGAAATAAATAGCTTTTGCACCATATTCTCCTATTCGGTTTGGTGTAAATAGTGATGCAGTTAAGGCACCTAAACTTTGTTCGAAGGCATTTTTAAAAGAAATAGTTTTGATATAACTGATAAGCGTTTTCCATTTTAAAATTTCAAAAAACCAATTAAAAATGGTTAAAAAGAGCAAAATACTTACGTTTTTAATTGAAAACACACCATTATGACTTAAATATTGTATAAAATCATGAAAGTCTAAATCTTGATTGTTGGCTAATTTATTATAGATAAAATAAAAAGCACCAACAACAATGCTTAATTTAATAAGTACAAAAAAGAATTGTTTAGTTTTGTATGGAAGACCACCAAAATTCATAGAATAAATATGTGTATTTGGTATTATTTCCACAAATTAAACCATTATAATGATATGACCTCGAATAACAGACTTCAAAAAAATAGTATTTTAGTAATAATGATGTTGTGTTTTTCATTTACCTATGCTCAAAAACCGACAAATGAGATCAAAGCACAAATAGCAATTGGTGTTAATAGTCCGTCACAATCTGGATTTGTAGATGATTTTCAAGCTAAATCTATCAATTTCCCAACGGTAAATTTAGGAGTTCAATACATGTTTAAACGTCAGTTTGGTGCTAAACTAGATTTTGGATTTAACCGTTTTTCTAGTGATGATAACTCTATTGAGTTTAAAACAAACTATACAAGAATTAATGCGCAATTTGTATATGATCCAACAGAATCTATAACTTTTTTGCCGCCAAGAATGGGTTTAGTTGCTCATGCTGGACCAGGATATACATTTGTAAAACCATTAGGTAATTTTGGTGATAATAAGACGTCATTTTTAAATCTAATGGCTGGTTTAGAAATACATTATGCCTTGAGTCAATATATGTCATTATATACAGATGTTTCATATATAGCAGGATTTGGAGGTGATTTTGATCCTATCACTGAAGGTTTCGGATCATTTAATGGAAATCTTATGACGATTACCTTCGGAATCTCATTTTCACTAAGTGGTTGCCAATACTGTTAATTAATGAGCAACGAAAAAATCATATTAGGTATTGATCCAGGAACAACAATTATGGGATTTGGACTCATAAAAGTCACAGGTAAAAAGATGGAGTTTATGCAACTCAATGAATTGGATTTAAAAAAATACTCTGATCATTATCTTAAGCTAAAACTTATTTTTGAACGTACCATAGAATTAATAGATACACATCATCCAGATGAAATAGCTATTGAAGCCCCTTTTTTTGGTAAGAATGTACAAAGTATGCTCAAATTAGGTCGAGCACAAGGTGTCGCAATGGCAGCAGGATTATCTCGTGAAATTCCTATTACAGAGTATGCACCCAAAAAAATAAAAATGGCAATCACAGGAAGTGGTAATGCAAGTAAAGAACAAGTTGCAAAAATGCTACAGAGTATGTTAGGTTTGAAAACCTTACCAAAAAACTTAGATTCTATGGATGGACTAGCAGCAGCAGTTTGTCATTTCTATAACCAAGGTCGTGTTGAGGTTGGTAAAAGTTATTCGGGTTGGGGAGCTTTTGTAAAACAGAATGAGGATCGCGTAAAGAAGTAATCCGTTTACAGTCGCAGTTTTCAATGGAAATTGTATTAAGTTTTGGAGACGTTTTAATATCTAGTCATTTGAAGGTCGAGAGTAAGTTTTGTATGCCTTTCTGCTATAGTTTTTGAATTATTAAGCCCTATTTTTGTTACTTCCAATCGCAACTGTAAACTGTTGCTGAGACTGAAAACTAATATGAGCGGTATCTACATCCACATCCCATTTTGCAAACAAGCTTGTCATTACTGCGACTTTCACTTTTCTACGTCTTTAAAAAAGAGAGATGAACTTGTAATCGCATTAGGCAAAGAGTTAGAAATGCGTAAAGACGAATTCAAAAACACCACAGTAGAAACTATTTATTTTGGAGGAGGTACACCATCACTTTTAACTATCAAAGAACTTGATTTTCTAATCCAGCAAGTGTATGTGAATTATAAGGTTTCCGAAGCTCCAGAAATCACAATAGAAGCCAATCCAGATGATTTGATTCATGCGCAACTGTCATCTCGAGCATTAACGAATTCAAAATATATTTTGAATGAAGGTAGCTTAGGAACTAAGTCGAGAGGTCTCACATCTAATTCAATATTTAGTGATTATAAAAGCATAGGTATCAACCGTCTCTCAATTGGTGTCCAATCTTTTTTTGAAACCGATTTAAAATTGATGAATCGTGCACACAATACTGAAGAAGCAAAGTCCTGTTTAGAAGAAGCAACGCGTCACTTTGATAATATTTCTATTGACCTTATCTACGGAATTCCTGGTTTAACAAACGAACAGTGGCAACAAAATATTGAGATGGCTTTGAGTTATGGGATTCCGCATATTTCAAGTTATGCGCTTACGGTTGAACCAAAAACAGCTTTAGAAAGTTTTATTAAAAAAGGCATTATAGACAATGTTGATGATGATTTGGCACATGAGCAATTTCACATATTGGTAGAGACTTTAGAGGCAAATGATTTTGTGCATTACGAGTTGTCTAATTTTGGTAAGGATGGTTTTTTTAGTAGAAATAATTCGGCATATTGGCAAGGCAAACCGTATTTAGGTATTGGACCTTCTGCGCATTCTTTCTCCGGAAATGAGCGTAGTTGGAACATTAGAAACAATTCAAAATATATTGCAGCAATTGAAGCTGGCACATTTCCGAAGGAAACAGAAACACTAAGCACAACCGATAGATATAATGAATATGTCATGACAGGATTGCGAACAGTTTGGGGAGTTTCTCTACAAAAAGTGGAAACAAATTACGGATTACCATATAAAAATTACCTTTTGGAGCATGCTCAAACTTTTATAAATCAACAATTATTGTATATTGAAGATGAAAAGTTATTGGTCACCAAAAAAGGAAAATTTTTGTGTGATGGAATAGCCTCAGATTTATTTATGCTGAATCGCTCTTAATTTCAAATTTCGAAAATAAAAGTTAACTTCAAAAGACTTATTTTTATAAATTAAAGATAGATCTCGATTGAAAATTGAGACTGAAAACTGAAAACTTTTATGCTAGCAACTATACAATACAATTCTAGAAAACTCCAAGTAGATTTTTCACAGCCATTAGATATTTCTATTCCAATGCGTGCTTCAAAATCCAATGTAAATGCTTGGTATATTGATGAGCCAACCATCGAAGCAGTTAAATTTGATGATAATATAATGACAGTTGCAGAAGGTGCCGCAGTGAATTTTAATACAATAAATTTTAATCCACATGCTCATGGTACACACACCGAATGTGTTGGTCATATTACAGAGGGATTTCACTCCATTAATCAAAATTTAAAGCAATTTTTCTTTTTAGCTGAAGTCATAACCGTTGCTCCAGAAGAATTAGAAGGAGATACTATAATCTCAAAAGCGCAGTTGCAATTTGCCATAGGAAATAAAAAAAGGGATGCCATTGTGATACGAACTATTCCTAATACAAATGATAAAATGTCACGTCAATATTCAAATACGAATTGGACGTATTTACAAGAAGAGGCAGTTGCGTTTTTAGTCAAAAAAGGCATAAAACATTTACTTATAGATTTGCCAAGTGTCGATAGAGAAGAAGATGATGGCGAATTGAAAGCTCATAAAGCATTTTGGAATTTCAACGGCAAATTACGTAAAGATGCTACAATAACAGAGTTTATTTATGTGCCAAATAGTGTAGAGGATGGTGAGTATTTTTTAAACCTTCAAATTGCTCCTTTTGAAAATGATGCAACACCTAGTAAACCTGTTTTATTTAAAGTTTTAGAGTAATCATAGCATAATTTTTTCTTCGGAAATATCTACAATTCAAAGTATGGCTTAAAATTTGAATATAAGTTACTAAACACATAAAATTGTATAGAAAGAACTAACCATGGACACATTTTTTATAATCATTTTAAGCATATTAGTTACGTTAGGAATTGTAACGATTGTAAAACAATTTAGATTAAAAAAGCAAACCAATTCACAATCGGTAATCTTATTAGATAAAATAAAAAGAGTCTGTAAATTTATTACTGTAGAAGGTGATTTTGCAGAAATTTACCATTACGAAGACGTAAAAGAACGTTTTTTGAAGCTTATTTCTAGTAAAAAGAAAGCATTAGTCGTCATAAATGCCAAAGCACATGTTGGTTTTGATTTGTCTAAAATTCAAATGGATTCTAATGTGAAAACAAAAACCGTAACCTTATTTCATTTTCCGCAACCCGAAGTCTTGAGTATAGAAACAGATTTAAATTATTATGATAAATCTGATGGTATGTTCAATAAATTTGAAGCATCAGATTTAACAGAGCTACATAATGAAGCCAAACTTCATATCATGAATAAAGTTCCAGAAAGCGGATTGTATGAAATCGCAAAAAAAGAAGCCTTAGATTCAGTCCTACTTATAGAAAGTATTGTAGAAACCATTGGTTGGAAACTCGATTATACTGCATTAGAAATTGAAGATAAAACACCCGAAAAACTTAAAGCATGATAGAGATATCAAAAGATAAATTGCGCCTAGATGTAGATGTAATTCATCAGTTTTTAACTACAACATATTGGGCTAAAGGTCGAACACTAAAAGAAGTGCAAACCTCAATTGAACACTGTTTATGTTTTGGAGTTTACCTAGAAAATAAGCAAATAGGATTTGCACGTATAGCTACAGATTATGTGGTTTTTGCTTATCTAATGGATGTGTTTATTCTTCCAGAACATAGAGGAAAAGGGTATTCAAAACAATTGATGAAAGCTATTAATGAAGAACCTTTGCTCAAGCCTTGCAAGGTTTGGATGCTAAAAACATCTGATGCTCATGAGCTTTACAAGCAATTTGGTTATACAGAGTTAAAGCATCCAGAAAAAGTAATGGAACGTTTATTATAATGAATATAGAACAACTTAGAGACTACTGTTTAAAGAAAAAAGGTGTGACTGAAGATTTTCCGTTTGACCAAAATACCCTTGTCTTTAAAGTATTAGGTAAGATGTTTGCACTTTTTCCGTTAGAAAAATGGGAAAAAGGAGAAGGCTCAGTCAATCTAAAATGTGAGCCTGAGTATGCTTTAGAACTACGAGAAACTTACGAAAGCATAACTGCTGGTTGGCACATGAGCAAAACACATTGGAACTCTCTCTACATTTATAAAGGTGAATTACAACCTAAATTGGTTTGCGAACTTATAGACCATTCTTATGATATGGTTGTAAAAGGCATGACCAAAAAAATGCGACAAGAACTAAAGTCGTAAATTCTTTTATCTACAGAAAACTACCATCCATCTTACCAGATGGTTGTGTTATAGAATTTTTTCATTTTCAAAGGATTGTCATTATAAATTTGTCTCCAGATTAATTAATGATAAAATTCATGTTCCCTAAAATCCCAAAACTATTACACAAATTTAAGCACTTGTTTTCTAATGAAATCTTATTAGAAATTACAAAAACTGAAGATTTACAAATCATAACTGATGATACCATGAACATAAGTAAACAACTACAAGCTAGTTTAAAACAATTAGAGTTTATTAGTTTTTTTGAAACTCACATAGACACTCGTCAAGAAAAAAGTTATTCGTTAAACTTTCTACAAAAATTTGCAGAAATTAAGCGTAATTCACAATTAAATACTATTGAATTACTGACTTGTGAAAGTATCTAAAGCATTATTACCATTCGTCGACACTTAAGCGTTATTCGTCTACACTTAAATAGGGTTAAACGAATTTAACAAGTAAAAAGGTTGAATTGAGCTACTTTCGATATAATTAAAAAAATATCCTCAGCATGAATAACACGTTAAAAGTTCTCTTAATTGAAGACGATGCTATAGAAGTCATGAAATTGAATCGCGTAATTTCTACATTGAAGCTAGATCACCAGATCATTGAAGCTAATAATGGAGAAGACGCTCTTGAGATTTTACAACAAAAAGATGCGCTTCCAGATATTATTTTATTAGATTTAAACATGCCTAAAATTAATGGAATTGAGTTTTTAGGAATTTTAAAAAATGACGATACCCTAAAATACATTCCAACAATTATTTTAACCACGTCTAATAACCAAAAAGATTTATTAGAATGTTATAAAATTGGTGTTGCAGGCTATGTTTTAAAGCCTTTAAAATATGAGGATTATGTATCCAAAATAGAAAGTTTGCTGGCTTATTGGAGTATTAACGAATTAATAAAAGGATAATGAAAGGTATAGTTTTTACTGAATTTTTAGAACTTGTAGAAGATAAATTTGGCTTAGAAATGGTAGATGATATTATTTCGAGCTCAGATCTAGAATCCGAAGGTATTTATACTGCTGTTGGTACTTATAGTTTTTCTGAAATGTTACAACTATTACAACACCTCAGTAAAAGAACAGGTATTTCAATTGATAATTTATTATTAGTTTATGCCGAACACTTTTTTAGTGTTATAGAACAAAGTTATCCTGGACTTTTAGCTACTTATAAAGATCCAATTGAGATGATTTCATCTATTGAAAATCATATTCATGTTGAGGTACGTAAAATCTATCCAGATGCAGAGTTGCCTACTTTTGAAGTTATAGAGAAATCAGATACACATTTAGTAATGGATTATACATCCAGCAGAGCAATGCATCATTTTGGACTCGGCTTAATGAATAAAACATTTGAACACTTCAATTCTACTGCAACCATAGAATTAGAAAAAATAAAAGAAGACGGTACACAAGTTAGATTTGTTATTAATAAGAATTAATGAGTCGAGATCAAGTTGAGATATTACAACGTGCTCTGAAAAGAGAAAAAAGTGCACGAAAAGCAGCTGAAAAAATTCTTGAAGAAAAATCAAGAGAACTCTATCATACATCCCAAAAATTAGAAAACCTCCTTGACGAAAAATCTTCACAATTACAAGGTGTCTTTGAAAACATTGTAGATGCATACGTTGTCATGGATCTTAATGGACACGTCTTAAAGTTTAATGAAGCAGCTACACGTTTATTTGGATACGATATTGATAAAGATGATGTTAATGTTGTAAATCTTATTTATAAAGAAGATTACCAATATGCCATAAGCTGTTTTACAGATTTAAAAACACATGGCTTTTTTAAAAATTATGAAACGAGAATTTATACCAAATCTAAGGAGGTAAAATGGGTACATGTTAATGGTAGTGTTGTTTATGACAAGAATAAAAAACCAATTGCAGCCCAAGGAATCGTTCGTGATATTACAGCAGAAAGAGCTTCCGAAGAAAAATTAATAGAATCTGAAAACAGACTCGCTACATTAGTTTTAAATCTTGATAGTGGTATTGTTTTAGAGGATGAAAACCGAAACATAGTACTTACCAATAGAAAATTTTGTGAACTGTTTAATATCAAAGCACAACCTAGTGATTTATTAGGTATGGATTGCTCAGTAGCCTCAGAACAAAATAAAGTTTTATTTACAGATCCTGAAGGGTTTTTAAATCGTATGAAAGCTATTAACAAGGCTAAAGAAGTTGTCATTGGCGATGAGTTAGAAATGATTGATGGTAAAATTCTAGAGCGTAATTATATGCCAATTAATATTGGAGAGAAATCTAAAGGTTTTCTCTGGACATTTACAGACGTCACTTTAAAACGCACCTATCGTAAAAGTCTCGAGGTTCAAAAGCAAAAATACTATAGTATTATTGCCAATATGCATTTAGGGTTGGTCGAGGTTAATAATGATGATGAAATTTTAATGATTAATCAAAGTTTTTCTGAAATGTCAGGTTATGAAGAATCAGAATTGTTAGGAAAGCGATCTAGAGATGTTTATGCTATAGAAGAAGGTTCAGAAATTATTGCAAAAGAATATGAAAAAAGAAAAGAAGGCGAGGCTAATTCTTATGAGTTAAAAGTAGAAACAAAGCAAGGAGATATAAGATATTGGCTTGTTAGTGGAGCACCTAATTATGATTTAAATGGAGACAGAATTGGTGCAATAGGCATTCATCTAGATATTACAGCTTTAAAAGCACTAGAACTTCAGAAAGAAAAATTACTTCTTAAGCTAGAAAAAAGTAATGATGAACTTCAAGAATATGCTCACATTGTATCTCATGATTTAAAATCACCTCTACGTAGTATAGATGCTCTAGTAAATTGGTTAAAAGAGGATAATAAAGGAAAGTTAGATGATGTGAGTCTTAAAAACTTTGAGCTTATTGAAGTCACTCTTGAAAAGATGGAAAAACTCATATCAGATGTGCTTAATTACTCAAGTATTGGAACAGATTGTAATGCTGATGCAGATGTAGACCTTGATATAATGCTTAACGATTTAATTACGATGCTTTATATTCCAAAGCATATCAAGATAAATACATTAAATCCTTTACCAATCATAAAAGGTGATATAACCAAATTACAGCAGTTGTTTCAAAATTTAATTAGCAATGCAGTTAAGTTTATTGATAAAGAAAATGGATTAATAATTATTGATGTTGAGGATTTAAAAAGTCATTATAAATTTTCAATTCAAGACAATGGTATTGGTATTGATAAACAATTTCATGATAAAATATTTAAAATTTTCCATGCTTTAAATAAGAGCAAAGAATCTACAGGAATTGGATTATCGATAGTTAAAAAAATTATCGATCTACACGAAGGTCAAATATGGTTAAATAGCCAACCTAATGTTGGTACAACCTTTTATTTTACCCTTAAAAAATAACTATGAAAACAGTACAATTAGTAAAACATAATAATAAAGATTGGGCTTACGTTGGCGAAAAACAGAAATTAAGTGAACCTTTAGTTTTGGTTTTTGGCAATAGATATATGTTAGAAGAACCTACTATCTACCAAGAAATAAAAACATTATTTCCTGATGGACATATTATTTTTGGTTCTGCTTGTGCAGAAATTTCATCAAGTACAGTAAATGAAGATAGCATTACCATCACTGCTATGGAATTTGAAAAAAGTCAGTTTGTTATTAAAACTAGCAACGTTTTAAATGCAGATTTAGATAGTTTTAAAACAGGAAATGATCTTATTAAACAATTTCCAGTAGAAGGTTTAAAATATGTATTTGTAGTTTCTGAAGGCAGTTTTATTAATGGTAGTCAGCTTACTAAAGGTATGAGCGCTTCAAATAACGAAAACCTTTTAATTACAGGAGGTTTGTGTGGTGATGATACACGTTTTGAAAAAACATTAGCCTCTTATAACGAAAACCCAAAAGAAGGCGAAATAGTTGCTGTTGGTTTTTATGGCGAATCCTTAGAAATTACGTTTTCAATTCATGGAGGTTGGACACCTTTTGGACCAGAGCGTACTGTAACAAAATCAGATGGTAACATCCTTTATGAATTAGATGGCCAACCAGCATTAGATTTGTATAAGACCTATTTAGGTGATAAAGCTAAAGATTTACCAGGAGCAGCCTTATTGTATCCTTTAAATGTAAAATCTGAAGATGAGGAGCAGTCTATCGTAAGATCTATTTTAAATATTAATGAAAAAGACAATGCGGTTATTTTAGCTGGAGATATTAAAGAAAACTCTAAAGTGCAATTGATGATGACTAACGTTGACAATATTGCAAACGCATCAGAAAGAGCAGCAAAGCAAGCTTTAGAGTTTAGAAAAAACAAACCAGAAATTGCATTGTTAGTGAGTTGTATTGGTCGAAAATTAGTGCTAGATCAACGTGTAGAAGAAGAAATTGATGAAGTCATAGAAATTTTAGGAGATGGTACTACAGTAAGTGGTTTTTATTCTTATGGAGAAATAGCACCTTTTCATGGAGAAATGGCTTGTCAATTACATAACCAAACCATGACGATAACGTTAATAAGTGAATAATGAATTCATTACTAAAACGTCAAATACGAAAGTATCTAAGTGAAGAATTAAAAGACAGTGAAGACTTAGAAAAGTTTCTCTCTGCAGTGGATAGGTCTTATGATAATTTTGATGAGCAATCAACAATGATTCAAAGAGCAATGTCTATTAGTTCAGATGAATTATATGTTGCTAACAAGAAATTACAAAAGGAAGCTAAAGAACAAAAAGAATTAATTGATAAGTTAAAAGATGTTATCGATACGCTTAAATTTTACAATCTTAAAGAAGACGGAAAAGGTAAAGCTGTTGAGTTAACAGGTTCAGATTTGGTAGATTTTATTGATAATCAAACTAAAGAGATTATCGAAATGAACAAGCAAAAAGAATCACTTTTAAACGAACTAGCACATCAAAATCAAGAGCTTAGTGATTATGCACATATGGTCTCTCACGATTTAAAATCCCCTTTACGAAGTATTGATACTTTAACGGCTTGGTTAAAAGAAGATTATAAAGATGCTTTTGATGAGAATGGCATAAAAACATTAAGTCTCATTAGAAATAATGTTGAAAAAATGGATACTTTAATTAATGGTATTTTGGAGTATTCAACTATTGGTAAAAATCAAATAGATATTTATGATGTTGATATTAATAAACTTATAGATGATATTTTAAACATTATTCATGTACCTAAACACATCACTGTTCAAAAAATGAAGTTGCCTGTCGTCAAAGGTGATAAATACCGTTTGCAACAATTGTTTCAAAACCTTATCGGAAATGCGATTGCATATAACGATAAAGAAAAAGGCCATATTGAAATTGGAGCAGAAGATAAAGGTGAGTTTTGGGAATTTCATATAAAAGATAATGGAAAAGGTATTGAAGACGTATACTTTGACAAAATCTTTAAAACTTTTGAAAAACTTGAAAACAACTTAGAATCTACAGGAATAGGATTATCTATCGTTAAAAAAATTGTCACTTTATATGGTGGAAAGATTTGGCTTACCTCCAAAATTAATGAAGGCACCACATTTTATTTTACTCTAAACAAACAACCTAATGGAACAGCCTAATTTATCATATATCAATAGCATGTCTGGTGGAGACAAAGCTTTCGAACAAAAGTTGATCGATATCATTAAAGGCGAATTTCCGGAGGAAAAAAAAGTCTATTTTGATAACATAGCTGCTGAAAATTATAAACTTACAGCAGAAAATGTCCATAAACTTAAACATAAAATTAGTATTTTAGGCCTTGAAAAGAGTTATGAGATTGCAGTAGCATTCGAAAATAATTTACTCGAAGGCGAAACTACACTTCAAGAGGAATTTGAAGCTATATTAACAACCATAACTAATTATTTACAACAGTTATAATTAGGTATAGATTTATGAATTGTATTATTATCGATGATGAGGCAACAGCTAGAGCAATTATTGGACAATTGTGTTCTAATATAGAAAGCTTAAATGTCTTAGAAGAATTTCCAAATGCAATGCAAGCCATAAAGTACCTCAATCAAAATGAGATTGATCTTATTTTTTTGGATATTCATATGCCAGATTTTACAGGTTTTGATTTTATTGAAACACTCAAGAATCCACCAAAAATTATTTTAACCACATCAGATGCTAATTTTGCAATTCAAGCATTTGAGTATGATTGTATTGTTGATTATCTCGTAAAGCCTATTTTGCCAGAGCGTTTTCAAAAAGCGATTCAAAAAGCAGAAGCAACAGCTAGTAAAGCTAAAACAGCATCAACATCTGAAAACGTAGAAACAACATCTGGTAATGATTTGTATGTCAATATAGATCGACGACTTATAAAGATTGATATTCCTAGTATTTATTTAGTAGAAGCAAAAGGGGATTATATCAATGTGAAAACCGAAACTAAAAACTATACGGTTCACTCTACACTCAAGAAAATCGAAGATAAATTACCTAACGATTTGTTTTTAAAAATTCACCGCTCATTTATCATCAACGTTGATAAAATCATTGATATTGAAGATAATAGTGTGCTTATCAAAAAAGACGTTATTCCTGTGAGTCGTTCTAATAGACCAGAATTAATGAAGCGTCTTAACCTACTCTAATTCCATTCGTCTACAGTAAAAAGCCACTTATCGACATCATACATTCGTCAATCGAATAATCTAAAATAGAGCAGTTTATCAAGGTAAATTTGTATCAGAATCTAAAAAAAAGATAATGAATACATTTTACACTTTAAAACATCAATTAATAATATTAGGATCTATCTTAATGTGCTTTTCATCACAAGCTCAAGATATTCCATTTAATTGCGATTTTAGTGCTTACTTATTTCAGTATAACGATGTTTATGCAATTGATTTAGCTTCAGGAAATTCATACCAAGTTGCTACAGATGTCACGCCAGGTAATATTAATGCAGCAGCTTATAATCCTGCTGATGGTTTTATTTGGGGATCATTATCTACTCCAGCTAAAACCATTGTACGTATTGGTAAAAACTTTAATACAACAACATATTATGTAGATGAATTACCAACAAACGGAAGATATGTAGGTGATGTTAGTGCTGACGGAATTTATTACCTCAAAGGAGGAGGGAAAACCTATTATAAAATTGACTTAGATCCCGAATCTGAGAACTACACACAACATCAAGAAACATCAAATCTATCTATAAACATTAGTATTCATGATTGGGCTTTTAATGCTGTTGACGGTATGTTGTACGCAGTTGCTAAAACCTCAAATATCTTATATCGTATTAATCCTTTAGACGGAAATGTGCAAGCTTTAGGAGAAGTCCCAATATTATCAGGATTGAGCTATACCTATGGTGCAGTCTACTTTGATTTGTCTGGACGTTTTTATGTGTCTGCAAATGAAACAGGTACAATCTATGTCATTCAAAGTGTACAAGAGTTAATTGAAAACGGAGGAATGGATTCTAATTTATTTGCTTTTGGTCCATCAAGTTCTAGTAATGATGGTGCACGTTGTCCAACTGCTCCAGTATTACAAGAAATTTGCGATAATGGAATTGATGATGATGGTGACGGACTCATAGATTGTGAGGATCCTTCATGTTCTGGTTTTGGTAATTGTGCTGTAGTTACACCACCAACAACAGGAAGTAATGATGGTGGATTAGAAAGTAATAACAGATTATCTGAGCAAATCAATACGCGTAATTTCAATCGTGCAAAAACAAGCTATTCATTTGACAGAAGTTCTGCAAGACGAATGACGAAAAATGATAGCTACGCTCAACGTAATACCAATTCTGGTTTTACTTTAGAAGATTTTATTCCTTTAGACATCATAAATGAAGATGAGGTTATTGATGCATCACCTTCAGATTTGATAAACATTACCAATGCAACTGAAATTTACGGTGTAGATTATTTAAAAAACAATACACCTATAGCTTCAATATTAGCTATTAAAACAGAAAATGGTGTATATGAACACACCAAATACATTTGTGATCGTTTGTTAGGCGCAGAATTGATCACAGTGAATACGATTGATATCAACGGACAATCATTTATCAAGTCTATTATTAAAAATGCAGATGGTACCTATGAGTTTGTATTAAGTTTATCTGCTAAAGTGGTCAATAATGATGAAAACTTCGCCATAGAGAGTCACTGGAATCTCGATCAATACGAGGAGGATGTCACTTTTTATAATTTTCAAATCTGGTCAAACTCAGTTGATGATTTATTTTCAATTGGACAAGAAGTTTTAAACTTATTAGAAACACAAAAAGCAATTTCAACATATAACAATTCAATCCCTCCGACGGTTTTTGTTAGAAAAGGAAAATACATTAATGGTTCCCTCAATTTGCAGATCATTAATACCAATTCTACTGAAAACATCACCTTTGACGCTGGTTTTAGAACTACTGAAACAGGCGAATTTGGAGCCCTAAATTCTACCATAGATCTTAATCAAGATTACATCACAAACCTACAATTAGAAACCGGAAACTTATTTGATATCGGATTTAGAATTGGTGATGGTATCGCAACACCAGATGATTTATTTATGTCTGATGGACCTTGGGGAATTGATGATTCTCAAACAAATACAACAGTAGATACCTATGCAGTTTTACAAAATGATTTTACGTTTAACGATAATGATTTTCCAATAGAACGTAATGTGGTTTTAAAAGCAACAACAAGTAGTTATGTTGCAGTTTATAGAGCATTGACGCCTAGATTTAAAGCCGTAGACTTAAGTGAATACAATAGCTTAAAGTTTAGTGCTAAAGGAACAGGAAATTTAGAAATCACATTTGTAAAAGCAAGTATTTCTAATTGGGAAGATCAATATAAAAGTATGATTACATTAAGTAATGCATCACAAAACTATGTGTTACCAATCTCAAGTTTTCAATCAGGAAATGCAACAAATCTAGAACTAAACGATGTGGTTACTGTAGTATTTACTATGGTAAGTGAAGATGGAACAATATCGACAAAAGAATTAACTCTAGAAAATCTACGTGTATCTCAAGACACATTATCTGTAGATGATTTAACTCAAGATACCACAGTGCTTTCTGCAATACCAAACCCAATGTCGTCTGCTACAACGATACAATTTACAGCAAACCAAACAGAAACTGTGCAATTTGTAGTCTATAATCAACTAGGTAAAATTGTATATCAAACGACACATAGAGCAACACCTGGAAACAATGAAATTACGCTTAACAGAAATAATATGAGCACAGGAATTTACTTCTGTAAAATCATAAGTCAAACAACACTTTATAATCCCCTTAGATTAATAGCTAGATGATCCCTAATTATCTAATAGCTACTTAAAATGTCTGGCAATAATGAGATTTGCTGCTAAGATGTTTTAGGTTAAAGGCAAAAGCGAAAGCTTTTGCTTTTTTTAGTTTCTTATGTTTTGGTATTTGGATGTGTTTATTAAACTATTGCTAAAAATAAGAGTCAAATAATAATGAAATATTGTTTAAATCTTATTCTAATTTGTGTTTGCGCACAATTATTTTCTCAAGAGCAAACCAGTCAATTGTCTGCAACTATAATTGGTTCGGGATCTCCAAAATATAATACAGAGCGTTCAGGACCTTCTGTTTTAATTTCTTATCAAGACACGAAGATTTTAGTAGATATGGGAAATGGTACACAAGCCAATTTCGATAAAATTGATGTGAACTTTAAATCAATTGATGGTTTACTATTTACGCATCACCATTTAGATCACAATGAAGAGTTTGTGCCAATTTTTATCAAATTACTTCTTGGTGGTAATAACTTTGTAATTGCAGGACCAGAGCCTACAGCTGCATTTGTAGAAAGCACGCTTACTATTTATGATAAGGATATTAATTATAGATTATCAAAAAGTCAAAGAACATTATATGATGTAAAATCTAATTTTACTGTTAAAGAGTTAAATGGAATTGAAGCTTTTACAATTGGAGAGATTAAAGTGTCTTCTGTAAATGTAAATCATACTATAAAAACGGTTGCATATCGATTTGAAGCTGGCGGAAAATCTATTGTAGTTTCTGGAGATTTGACCTATTCTGAAAGTTTACCTGCTTTAGCTAAAAATGTAGATTACTTGATAATAGATTCTGGAGGTGCAGTTGCTATGGGTTCAAAAGTTAGGACGAATAGTACAAGAACAAATGGTAGTAAAAAAGAACGTGCTCATGTTAACTTGAGTGAAAGCTCATTAATGGCAAAAGAAGCGAGTGCTAAGCATTTAATTTTGACCCATTTCACAGCAACTACGATTGATGAAGAGGCAACAACTGCAGAGTTGCGTAAAAACTATGCTGGAGATATTAGTTATGCTCATGATTTAATGACGATTCCTTATGATGAAAACATTACGTCAAAACTAGAAGTTACAGTGTCTACTAAAAGTTCTAACATGTTAACTAATAGTTCAAAATCAGCACCTAGTTTTACAAAAATGCTCTCTAGAATGGATGCTAATAAGGATGGGAAATTATCAAGAGACGAAGCCAAAGGCAAGTTGAAAGCTAATTTTGATATGCGTGATAAAAACAAAGACGGTTATATCACAACAGATGAGTTTAAAGGAAAATACTAAAGGCAATCACTAAATAAAATATCAATTACTATAAGTGAATGTGGAGATGTTTGGTACTAGTAATTTGATACGAAGGCAAAAGCAAAAGTTTTTGCTTTTTTTGTTTTTAGGTCTATAATTAGAGTGGTGAAATCTTTAAAATTTGAGTTATCTTATTGATTTTCAGTACAAAATTTTGTATTAGTGTGGGTATAAAGAGTTGGCAGTAATTTGAGAAAAAGTTTATGAAACAATGACAGAAGCGATAAAACCTCATATTCAGAATAATGGTCGAGTAATGTATAATAACAAATGGAGAGTTGTAATTTGTGAAAAATAGTAATAAAAACTACTGTTCTTTTAATTATGATTAGACCATACAAACCAACTGATAAAGAACAATTATTAAAAGTTTTTAATCTTAATGTTCCAAAATTTTTTGACAAAAACGAAACTAATGATTTTCTAGAATACCTAGAACAGAAACCAGAAACCTATTTAACTATTGAAGATAATAACACTATAGTTGTTGGTACTGGATATTATGTGAATGAAAAGGATAAATCTGGACGAATCACTTGGATCTTTTTTGACCCAAATTATTCTGGACAAGGACTTGGAAAACAATCAGTGGATTATTGTTTAAATGCATTGAGTAAAGACAAAAGAGTCGAAAAATTTATAGTAACGACCTCTCAACTCGCATACAAGTTTTTTGAAAAATTTGGTTACACTATTAATCGGATAGAAGAAGATTATTGGGGAGAAGGTCTTGATTTATATGAAATGGAAATGTTTATTTAATATAAGCGTCTTACAACAACCTAGAAAATCAATTACTGGTTCGTATTCTTTTACTAACTTAGTTCTAGACAACGTAACGAATCATACAAGTTGACATTAATTTAATGAAAAAGCAAAATCACTACATTGGAAAAATTGCAATATTTGTAATCATGCTAACTATTTCATTACCTAGTGCTAACGCTTTTTTTGAGCCATTAAAAGATTATATACCTGTAGGTTTTATGATTCTGATTTTCATGGGAATTAATTCTCGATTGAAATACAGAAACGGAAAATTAACTAACCAATTACGAATTCCAACTAACTATGATGACATCAACCGAATTATGCCATTCATTTTCGGTATTGTTTGTACAGTTGGTGGATTTTTTGCATTAAAAGACATCGACTCCAATAAAATATTTTGGAGCTTATTGATTTTTACTGGAATTCTGTCATTAATATTAGGTTTCCTTTTTGTTCCGAGTGGTATAATTGAAATCAATAATAACGAGTTGAGTTTTGTAAATGGGTCAAGAAAAAAAACAATTGAAATTGAGAAAATTGATAGTATTGTTTTCAAATCTAGCGACATTATTATAATCGATAAAAATCAAAAAAAACACGAAGTAGATTATATGAATTTAATCGAATCTGATTATCAAATTATAAAAGATTTTCTACATCGTAAACTGACAAATAAAATTGAAATAACAACCTGTGACAGTAATTTATAGAAATAATTTCTTGATTATTGTTAGTTGTGTGGTTTTTCAGATTTACTCTCTAGCTCGTTTTCGCTTACTAACTTAATTCTTGCTAACCCAATTTTCCGTTCACAAAAAATAAGATCAATAATTAACAAAACATAAACATACTACTTGGTGTTTTTTAGTTAGTTTTACATCATGCAACAAGAATTAAAGTCTGAAATGACTAAACAGCTTATCATAAATAAAGCTTTTAATTTATTTTATGAAAATGGTTTCAAAACAACCAGTATAGATAAAATAATGAAGGAAACTACATTAAGTAAAGGGGCTTTTTATCATCATTATAAAAGTAAGAAGGAATTAGGACTAGAAGTGATTAGTCTAAAAGTTCAAAAACGAGTTGTTAATGGAATGATCTTACCGCTAAAGGAATCTGGTAATGCATATCAAATATTAGAGGAGGTCTTTATAAATAGGTTAAAAGAGTTTTCTATTCATGAAAAGGAACAAGGTTGTCCCATGAATAATTTAATTAATGAAATTGGAAACAACGAAGTCGCTTATCAAATAGCTCTTAAAAATATTATTGAATTATGGAAAACTGCCTTGGTAGAACTTATTGAAAGAGGTAAACGCGAAAATTCTCTAAAAAAAGATATTTCAAGTAAAGCAGTTGCAATTTACTTAATAAGTGCTTTTGAAGGTATTAGAGGTATTAGAAAGTTATATGACAACGACTCTGTATTAGAAGAGTTTTTATCAGGTCTTACCTTTTACTTAAAACAAATAAAAGTCTAATTTTTTTTAACTAAAAACATACGTATTAGTATGTTTTATAAATCAATCACAAAATGAAAAACAAAAGAAGAGGTTTTATCAAAAAATCTATGTTATTAGGTTTAGGAATTGCAGCTACTCCTCAATTTGGAATTGCTGCTAACGTTGCAGAAGAAACAAGAGAAAGTATGAGTACTAGACCAAAAGTATTATTTTTTGATGTAAATGAAACATTATTAGACTTAACTGCCATGAAAGAAAGTGTAGGACAAGCTCTAGGAAATAGAAATGATTTATTACCTCTATGGTTTACAACGATGCTACAATATTCATTAGTATCAACAGTTGGAAGGCAATACAATGATTTTGGCATCATTGGTTCGGCTGCGTTACAAATGGTGGCAGCTAACCATAATATTACATTAACAGAAGCTCAAGCAAAAGAGGCTATCCTTACTCCAATACGATCTTTACCAGCTCATCCAGAGGTGAAAGAATCATTGGCAAGATTAAAGAGTGCTGGTTACAAGTTGGTTTCATTTACTAATTCTTCTAATAAAGGTGTTGAAACTCAATTCAAAAACGCAGGATTAACCGATTATTTTGATGATCGATTAAGTATTGAAGACATCGGGAAATTTAAACCAGATACAGATGCTTACGATTGGGCAGCAAGAAAAATGGGTATTGCTCCAAGTGAATGTTTATTAGTCGCTGCACATGGTTGGGATATTGCAGGTGCTATTTGGGCTGGATGGAGAAGTGCATTTATAAGCAGACCAGGTGCTCAATTGTATCCTCTTGCACCAAATCCTGAGATAAATGAAATCAATTTAAAATTAGTTACAGATAAATTAATCACATTAACATAAGACGAAAAAACAAAGCATCAAGGGATTAGTGTAATATTCATATTAGTGCATTTATATTTTTATTAGTAACGATGTTAACAGCCTTATTAATAGCGTTTTTAGTTAGACCACAGCCTGTTGCTTTTGGTTATAGTAGCTATTGTATTAGCTGTGTTTTCAATTTATAAATTAAAATCTATAAAAAGTCATGAATAACTTAAATAATAAAGTAATCTTAGTTACTGGCTCATCTAGAGGGATTGGAAAAGAAATCGCTATTCTATTAGCAAAGAATGGTGCAAAAATTATTGTTAATCATTCTAATAGCCAAAAAGAAGCAGAGGACACAGTTGATGAAATAAAACAAAATGGAGGAGATGCCATAGCAATAAAAGCAGATGTGAGTGATAGAAGTCAAGTCACACAACTATTTAAAAAATCGATTGAAGCTTTTGGGAAAATTGATGTTTTGGTTAACAATGCAGGTGCTATGATTTCTAAAAAATTAAAAGACCATACACAACAAGATTTCACTAAACAATTTGAAGTCAATGTAAGAGGTTTATTTAATACGTTACAAGAAGCAGATAGCAAATTGTCTGATAATGGAAATATTATTAATTTCTCATCTAGTACTGCAAAACTAATGCTACCAAATTATGCTGTTTATTCTGCAACAAAAGCAGCAGTAGAACAAATGACAAGAGTATATTCTAAGGAAATAGGGAGAGGAATTTCTGTTAATGCTATTGCACCAGGTGCCACTGAAACTGCTATGTTTTTAAATGGAAAATCTCAAGAACAAATTGATAAATTAAGTGCTATGAATGCTTTTAATCGATTAGCAAAGCCTATCGATATTGCAAGAGTTGTATTGTTCTTAGCAAGTGATGATTCTAAATGGATTTCCGGGCAAGTAATAGGTGCTAACGGAGGATTGGTTTAAGACTTAGAAAATAGAATTTCTATTCGTTTTTTACTTCCTAAACACAGGTCCATCAAACAGCCTCCATTTAAATCTCAGGCCAATTTCCGTAAAGGTAAAACCAGCAGCAGTGGCTGAGGCAATATTACTTCGGGTTCCAAATACATTTAACATGCTGCGCTCTGAGAATTTATAACCAAATTTTCCTTGAATACGGTAGGTGCTTTGACTCTCACCATCTTCTATATATTGTAATCCTGTAGCTGCAGTTAATTCATAAAACCACGCTTTTGGTTTCGTCGTATTTTCATCTTTAATCAAGTTTAAAAAGACTTCTCCTGCTTGAAAAGATTCTGGACTAAAATAAATGGTTGGTACTTGATCTGCAAAAGTGATGTATTGGTAATTCAATCCTACTTTTAAAGATGGTTTCGCCAATAGGTTGTAGTATAATGAGGTAAAGAGTAAGTTTCTTTTATTGCTATCATTTTGAGAGGTGTACATGTATTGTGTAAACCAACCTAAGTTGAAATTTGTACTGAGATTGTAATTTGCGTAATAATTGTTTTGCACAATCTCACGATCTAATAAATCGGCATTAAAACTTTGAATTTCTCTTTTGTAACCTATATCTAAGGTTTGTAGTTTAAACGGTTTGATATTAAAAGAGATATCTGTTAAGAGTTGTGTGTAGTCGCCAGTTTCTGCTTTGGCTGAAGTTAATCCTGTTGTTCCATTAAAAGTAACGTTATTTAATAATTGGTAAGATAACCCTAATGAGATATCGTTAGAATTTGCCTTATTCTTAGTCACTGTGTTATTTGTGTTTCTATAGTTGTAGCTTCCTAAGATTTTGAATTTTGTAGACAATGGAAACGTCACATTGGTATTAAACGAATAGGCTTTGTTATTACCATTATCAAACGTGTATGCTGCTCTAGAATCTAAAGCTGGTGTAAAATTGGTGTTTAAGATATTGATGAAATTTACCGCATCTTTTTGATTGTCATAAAACTTTAAGGTGTTTTCTGCAGAGGTATAGGCATCATCATAATAACCTAATGCTTTTAATACATTTGCTTTTCCTAAGTTACCATCAAACGACGTACTATCATTTACTAAGATTCTATTATAATCGTTTAAACTCTTTTTAAAATTACTTTTATAAACGTTCAAAGTTGCTCGCAATGCTAATACCCAATTTTCGTTAGGTTGCTTTGTTATTAAAGTATCGATAACACGTTCTGCTTGTTTGTATTTTTTATTCCAGATCAAGGCTTGTGTGTAACGCTCTGTAGTTTGTTGTGAGACGATTTCCGAAGTACTTGTAGACATACTCGTATAAGATTCTGTGCTTAATTGTAATGCTTTTTTATCTTTTCCTTTTAAATGAGAAACTAAAGCCAAACCATTTAATGCTTCTAATTCATTAGCTGGATTTTTAGCGATTCTGTTATAAATACCATTTGCAAAATCAAGTTCGTTAGTAATCAAATACAGATTAGCAAGATTCAATAAGGTTTCTTTATCCTCACCAAACAACTCTAAGTTTTTAGTAAGTAGCGTTTCTGCTTCGCCATAATTTTGCGCTTGTTGGTTTTGATACGCGTATCCTAAATAGATGTATTTTTTAGACACCAATGCATTTGGGTTTCCTGGTGAAACCTTCAAAGCTTTATTGACATAGACTAAAGCATTATCGTATTCCTTTAAGTTAGATAAAGTGTTTGCAAAACCTAATAATGCAGGAAAACTTTCTGGAGCTTTAGTTACTAAATTAGTATAATAGATTTTTGCTTCGGAAAAGTTCTGATTCCATAATAAGGACTCTCCATAATTTAATTTTACTTCAAAGTCGGTTGGATAATCTTCTAAGAGATTAGTGAAAATGTCATTTGCTTTTTGAGCATCTCCATTTAATCCCACAGCACGTCCATAACATAAACGCGCAGTTTTATTTTTTGGGTACTCCTTTAATATGGTATCAAAGAATGTTTCTGCTTGTGCATACTTTCCAGTTTCTAAATAGGTGAAACCTTCTTGCATGTCTTGCGCATTACTCGTTAAAACTAGTAATAGAAACATAGGGATTATAAGTGATTTTAAAGTCTTCATATCTGTTTGATTTGTATAACTGCAAGTTACGGAGCATTACCGTTTCATTCATCTACACCAATTGTCCATCCGTCGAAATATAATGTGCATACGTAGAAGTTGTTCAGATATTTGCGTCAGATTTAAACAAATAATCATTTAAAAATAACAGATATGGCACTTAAAATTACACGTAACGAAAAGGCATTTACAGTAGACGGAAAAATTAATGCATCTACTGCTAGTAACTTCAAAACACATTTTGTAATCACACTAAATTCTCTAAGTGATTTAACTATTGACATAAGTAAAGTCACAGAAATAGACTCTAATGGTATTGAAGCTTTAAAGACAATTTATAATAATGCGATATCATGGAATAAACCATTCTCTATTATTGGAAATGGTTGTAAAGAAATTCACGAAGAATTAAGACTCAATGCAATCGCATAATACATCAATTTAAATCACAACAATAATGCAAGCCATTACAGCAATTACATCAAGAAAACTATCTCCAGAGCAATTATTTATGCTCAGCGTATTAGCGGTTAATGGAGGAAACTATCTCTATAATTTAATTTTAGGTCGTCTTTTAGGACCAGAACAATTTGCAGATGCTGCAGTGTTAATTACATTTTTATTGGTCTTGTCTTTTGTGGCTATGACGTTTCAATTGGTCACTGCAAAATTCTCTGTGGTTTTTGAGAACAGCACGTTTAATAACTTCGTATCTAGAATATATAAAAATGCCACAATCGTTGGTGTTATTCTTGGAGCTTTAGTGATTGTGTGTTCTGTTCAATTACAACAATTGTTTCACACCTCGTCATCTAGTATGTTTGTCATTTTTGGTTTTGGAGTACCTCTATACTTTTTAATGAGTGTAAATCGTGGCGTGTATCAAGGTAAAAAAGCATTCAAATCTTTATCTATTACATATCAAGCTGAAATGTTAAGTCGATTACTAATTACGCTCGGATTGATATTTTTGTTCGATATCCAATCTTCTGTCGTGATTGCTATAGGGATTTTAATCTCTTTTGGATTTGGTTTAATTCCGTTTAAGTTTAAAACTATAAAACTGAAAGCAACCCAACGTATTGCAAAAGTAGAGTCTAAGCAAGTGCGTAACTTTTTTATCATTACCGCATTTTATGAACTCACACAAATCATCATTAATAACAGTGATATTTTATTAGTAAAACACTATTTTGAATCTTACGATGCAGGTTTATATGCTTCATTGGCTTTGATTGGTCGTATTGTATATTTCATTGCCTGGATGTTTGTGATGTTATTATTACCAACCGTTGTTCAGCTTAAAAAAGAAGGAAAAGCGACTGCTCCAATTTTATTTAAATATGTTGGATATATTGCAGCTATTGCCTCTGTAATTGTTTTCGCTTGTGCGTTGTTTCCAGAAACAGCAATAGCACTATTATTTGGTGATAGTTATTTAGCAATGGCACCTTTACTTTGGAAATATGCCTTAGCAACAGGAGTCTTCGCTATTTCAAACATATTTGCTTATTACTACTTGTCTTTGGATCGTTATGTGCCAGTGATTTTTTCTGGACTCTTTGGGATGCTTCAAATGGGATTAGTCATCTTTTTTCATGAGAGTTTAGAGCAAGTGGTTCACATGCAAATCGCAGCCATGTTTTTACTGCTCATTTTTCAAATAACTTACTTTACATACGACTCAAAATTGAAAGCTGCTAAAAGCTAAATCGAAGGCTTTGTTCCGTTCGTCTACAGCAAAAAGCATCCCATCTACAGTCACCAATTTTACCCAAAATTATAGTGCAAATTTGTAGTGTAATTAAAAATAACACAATATAATTTATAACATGAAACTAGCAATCGTAACAGCATATCCGCCAAGTAAAGTCACTTTAAATGAGTACGCTTTTCACTTAGTAAAACACTTCAGACAAAAAGAATCTATTACAGAAATAGTATTACTTACAGATAAAACTGAAGGTGCAAAAGAGATCACGTTTACAGAAGATGGTTGTAAAATCACAGTAAAAGAATGTTGGGCATTTAACAGCTACACAAACATTATAAATGTGACAAAAGCGATTAATAATACACAACCAGATGCAGTCTTATTTAACTTACAATTTATGAAGTTTGGTGATAAGAAAATTGCTGCTGCTTTAGGATTAATGTTACCATTGGTTTGTAAGCTTAAAAAGATTCCTAATATTGTTTTACTTCACAATATCTTAGAAGAAGTAGATTTAGGATCTGCAGGTTTCACATCTAGTAAACTAATGCAAAAGATCTATGGTTTTATAGGAACCAGCTTAACCAAATTAATACTTCAAGCAGATACCGTTGCAGTAACCATGCAAAAGTATGTGAACATCTTAGAAGAAAAATATAAAGCTACCAATGTAGAATTAATTCCTCACGGAACTTTTGAAATTACAGAAGAACAACCAGATTATACGATTCCAGAAGGACCACTACAAATCATGACTTTTGGAAAGTTTGGAACCTACAAAAAAGTAGAACAGATGATTGAGGCGGTTGAGATGGTGAGGGCTTCTACAGGATTAGATTTAGAAGTTGTCATTGCAGGAACAGATAATCCAAATGTACCTGGTTACTTAGCCAAAGTTCAGGAAGATTATAAGCATGTACCTCAAGTTCGTTTTACAGGATATGTCGAAGAGCATGAAGTGCCTACTTTATTTAAAGAAAGTGCAGTTGTGGTATTTCCATATACATCAACAACTGGAAGCTCAGGAGTTTTACACCAAGCAGGAAGTTATGGTAAAGCAGTTGTAATGCCAGACCTTGGTGATTTAGCCTTATTAGTAAAAGATGAAGGGTATTTAGGTGAATTCTTTGATCCAACTTCAATAGTAAGTTTAGCATCAGCAATTGAAAATATTGTCACTAATGAAGCTTATAGAACAGCTATAGGAAAAACAAATTATCAAGCAGCTACAGCGTATCCTATGTCAAAAATTACAGACATGTATGTACATACGTTTTCAACTATAATCACTAATAAAATACCTAAGAGCAAACCAAAATTTGGTTTGAATACTACTGAGAAATATATTTAAACGATGCCTTTTTTATCCCATTTTCATCAATAAAGCCATATTGCTTTTGAGCGTTTTTACGCCAAGGAAGTCTACCTACGACTTCCTTTGGTATTTCAGTAAAGTCATACAAAGTCCAAGACACATATTGCAAATTGTTAGTCGCAATAATGGCTTGGGCTTTTTTGTGGTAATCGGCTTGATCGTTATCGCTACTCCCAAACGGATTCCAAAATCCATCATAAGAGGATTCTCCAAATTCTCCCATGACTAAAGCTTTGTTTGGGATTTCAGTTTGTAGTGTTTTTATAGCAACATCTAAATCATCTAAGTCTTCATAATAGTGAAAGGAGATAAAATCAAGCTTGTCTTTTAATAAAGTAGCACTTTGTGTATTAGACCAACCAATAGTCACAGGATGTTGGTTGTCAATAGATTTTACAAGATTTATCATCGTGTTCAGCCATGCCATGACTGTTGTTTTTCCGCGAGATTCAAAATCTAGATTAGGCTCATTTTTGATATCCCAACCCACAAGTGCTTTATGATCTTTTAAAGCGTTAACAATAGTTTCTGCATGACGCATATTAAGCGTCCAATCTAACACATCATAATTTCCGTAGAAATCAAAAAGCGTAACAATGACATCTAGTTGAGCCGTTTCGGCAGCATCTAAAGTTTGTTTTAATTTATCTAGTTTAGTGTTCTTGACGTTAGCTTTTCCGAAGTCATCATATTGCACAAATACACGTACTGTGTTTAAGCCAGCGTCTTTTATAATTTTGAAATCTTTAGCAATGGTGTCTGTAGAAAATTCATCTCCAAACATATCCCAAGGTGTGGCTTGAGGGTAGTAATTAATACCTTGAATATTTAAGTTAGTTGTGGATATCTTTTTGTGTTCTATGTTATAATCTTCAGTCGCTGTTTTGACTAAATGTCTAATTCTCCAAAACCCATCCTCAAGAAGCAATACGATTTTGTAAGTGGATATTTCCGTAGTTTCAAAAATCATGTTGTCATCTTGAAACACACGTTTATATTCCACCACATTATTGTCTGTGAGGACTGCTAATTGTCCGTCTTCGCTAAAAAATTCTAAAGTGGGATGATGCTCAAGTGTTGTAGATTCAATGGTGATATTTTCAATGGTATTTAACGCAATCATATCATACAAATTGAGTCGCGCACTATCTGTATAATAATATTTAATACCAGCAGTAGTATTGGTTTTGTAGGCAACATGTTTGACATACCATGCATCCAAATAATCATGTTCTAGAGCGTTTAGATTGTCTGTATCCATAGGTCTGCCTTCATTTGTTAGAGGAGCCCAAACAATTTTAGGAGTGTATTGTTCTGTTTTTTTTATTTCAGTATGAAGCATTGCACTGCGATCTGCTCCAGTATTTAAGTATCCAAATAATGCACTTATACCAGAAACAATCAAGGCTATAATTACAATGTATGATGCAATTAAAATGGCACGAACGATATTTTTATTACGACTTACCATAGCTGAAGTGCATTAACTGTTTTTTCTAAACCAGCAGTTGTAATAACTATTCTATAGGTGTCATTTTTAATACTATTTGGGTTTAAATTAAAATTCACATAACCATCAATAGATGTTTTATGAAGGGTTTCTAAAAGAATATCATCTTTGTAAACACTCAATTTAACTTGTAAACCATCAGGAATCATTTGTTTCATGAAACTTTGCAAAGGACCAACTGTAATGTCTCGATTGGTTTTTGAGAAATTTACCTCGAAGTTGTCAATTACCTGATGATAGTCTAAAGTAATCACTTCACTCTCTGCCATACCATCTACATAGGCTTTTATTGACCATTGTGTTTCATAATCTGGATGAATCATCTTGGCAGTTGCCACACCATTGATTGTGGTGCCAGACGTTTTGAGACTATTGTTTTTATCATTAGTAATATAAAATGAAACATAAGTCCCATCACTCACTACATTGTTATGTTTGTCTTTTATGATTGAGGTTTCAAAAGTGGTGACTTGATTTCCATCTGCATAATGATGAGGTCGCAAAGCGGAAATTTTAAAATTTGTAGGTATCGCTGGAAAAACAGTAATTGTATACTCTTTGGAGTTGGTGTTTTTACTTTCTGAAGAGATGAGCATGCGTCCACTTTTTTCTTCGGAATAGATATTTTTGTAAGCAATACTGTTTTTAGTTACGATAGCATCTGACATTTCATTGAGCAAGAACTGATGCTTTGCATCTACAGTTGTATTGTCTGGTAATGCATTATCTAAAGAGTCTGTTGGGATTACCACTAACATGGTATAATCTGTACCACCAGCTTCTATACTTGGCGGACCAATATAGGTTTCCATAGAAACGACTTTTTGTATTGGCACAATCTTAAATTGTCCAGATAATGATGTGGCATCGTTGAGGAGTTTCCATTGTACTTGTCCTGTTTTTTTGCTAATGTTCTTTGGGATGGAATATGAAAGTATTGTGCCTTCATTTGAAGGTGTCATTAAAGTAGATCCATAACTGCTAGAGCAATATAATTTTGGACGTATACCTTCCGAAGTAGAAAATTTTAATACAATCGTGCTTCCTGCTTCGAACTCTGTTTGAGTCGTTAGTAGTTTGATGTCTAAAGTCATTTCATTATCCTGAATGGCAGTGTAAGATGATAGTACTATCAAACCTAAAAGTATTATGTAAATATGTTTAATTCGCATTAATTAGGGTTTCCGATATAAGCGTTTGTTTCAATTTTTATGTAACTAAAATCTGGATGATTGATCTTTTGTAATTCTATATTGAGATGGTTCTTAATTCTGTTTGGTACTATTTTATTTGAAATTGGCTCATTTGGTAGTCCGTTAACATAGATGTTATCCATGCTATCGTTTATAATTTTAACGACACTATTAGTAATGAAACTATATTCAAAATCTTGTTTGCGTTGTTGTCTTATTCCTTCTTTAATAAACACATGATCTATCCAAACTAAAGTTTTATTGTGATCATAGTAACTTATTAAAAGTTGAGGAACTGTTATTTCTTGTAAGCCACTATTAAATAAACTTCCCTCTATTTTGTCTTTATTAATAATGATATCATTTAAGACGATGTTTTTGTATAAATCAGAGCCAGATACATTTCCTGCTGCTTGTAAATTAAATTTAACGGGTTGATCTTCTAGTTCTATAGGAGTAAATTCGTCTGGATTAAATGTTTTTGGAATAGAATCTTTAGTTTTAGACCAAGCAATACCTTCAAAATTAATTTTAAAAGCTGTTGTCTCTTTAGGCATCAACTTATGTTTGATGTGATATTTAGCATTGTAGGTAGCGAGTTCTTTATTGTCATCATTGTATAAGGTGCCTTTTAATACAATATCTGCAGGAACATTATCAATGTTTTGTATTTCTCCAATAATAGCATAGTGCGTATCAAATTTTACAAGCTTTGCAGAGAGTACATCTAAAACGGGTTGTTTTAAAATATCTTCATGATGGGTTTGTTCCGTTGTTATCCTTCTGCGACCTTGATTAAAATAACCAGTTGTATTATTAGAGTAAAGTTGATCTGGTGGTAAATCTGAATCGATGTCTTCAGGTTCTAAATACCATTTACCGTTTTGTTTTGATAATGTTTTATAATCAATACGTTCAATTTTTTCAAGAGGAGTGATCCAATACGTTATTACTTTTGCAGTTGCAGCACTGTCATTAAGAGTTGTGATGTCTGTCTCAATGGCATCTAATTTTGCATAGCTACTTAGAAGTCCATCCGTAACCGAGACTTCTAACATGTATTGTGCAATAGTTTTATTGCTTTCTGGACTAATTAAATTATAAGCAGTTTCAAATTCTTTAAAATCTAAAGCATCATAATAAGCGAGAATTGCATTTTCGGGACTGCGTTGTGAGTCATTTTTTATATAAAATTGATAGAAACCAAAACAAACTATTATAGCTAATATGATAGACCACAAATGGGTTATTCTGAGTACATTATTTGAGAATTTAGTATACTCTATTTTATATTTTAAAAATACAGGTGCTTCCTTAATTTTTGTTTTTAGAGCATTAACCCAAAGCATTTGAATATTTAAAATAAAGGCTATTAAAACGGTTAATAGTGGTATAATACCCCAAAGTAATTTTTGCCACTTCGAAACATCATCTTTTGGTAAAATAGAAGACACTGGAGGAACGTTTAAACGTTCCCAAACCATGATGCCATTTTCTAACTGTCGCAATCGTTGCCAACCACAGAAATAAAGCATGGGATCATAAAACTTATCATTAGAAAATATATACTTAAGATTATATTTTTCTGGTGTTGTCAAAAACTGTTGCAGAGATCCAATACCTGCAATACCTTTAAATTTTGAGTTTTCGAGACGCTCAATTGGTCTTGTCGTTAATTCAGGAAGTCGTCTTGCAGAGTGATAATTACCATCAACAGTTAAGGCATTGGTTTGTGCACTTAGCCAAGCCATTTGATCCCCAAAGCCTAAGGTTAAAAATCGCCATTTGTCGTGGTCATCTTGGTTTAAGAAATTAACAATAGGCAACATTTTAATTTGCTGAGGTTGCGATGGTCTAAAATATCCAAGACTCATTGTGAAAATAGTCATGAATATAAAAAGTCCAGCAAGGATGCCACCAATAATTCTATGGTAAACAGCGCCAAACTTAGATTGGATTAATGTTTTTAAATCACCTTGAATAAAACGATAAGCAAACTCGCCTAATAAAGGCAATGACATAATAGAAGCCCAAAGTGTAAAGCGATCTAAGGTTAAAATATTAAAAGCAGTTTCGCCTAAAACAAGTCTAGGAATTGATGTTGTGCCTCCAGTTCCTAAAATGGTTAAAATAGTTATTGATAAGCCGAAAAATAAATAGCGTTTGCTGTAATATCTGTAGAATATATAAGGTAATAAGATGAGTAAAATTCCCCAAGGAATTAAAAAGAAGACTAATCCAGAGGATGTAATTTCTAAAAAATTATCACGCGATCCATGCGGAATTGGTACTTGAGTAATAGGATTGTTTTTTGAGTTTATCCAATACGGAAGGATGCAACCAATAATTATTGTTAGTGATAAGAGACCAAAACTAATAATGCGTTTAAAAAGTTTAAAAAAACTATTTAAAAATATTTTAAAGTTCACCGCTTTTATTGATCCAGATTGCTCAGTAGCAGTATCCATAATAACCATACCAATCAATGGAAATATGAAAAAGATCATCCCAAAAATTGGTGTGACATGATGTGATGTTACGGTAACAGCAATAAGTGATAAGGAAGTTGTTAAATACCAGTACTTGCCTGTTTTTAACCAAAGATATATTTCTGGTAAAGCATGCATTAAAACAGAGATACCAATAATACTAGGTAGCTGACCAAAAACATGTAAAGTTTCTACAAAAGAAGACGAGAACACAGCAAGTAAAGCTGCGTAACCTGCTGCAGTTTTGTTTCCAGTGATAAGCAGAGAAAACCTGTAAACACCAGTTATAAATAATAAAATACTGATTAACGCTACTGTAAACATTCCAAACTTTAATCCTCCAATCATCGAGAATAGCGCAATGCTTTGATGAACTAAAGGAGGATAACTCATTACTGTAAAACCTGTATACCATTCATAATTCCATGGTTCAAACCAACTTTGAGCATAATGGTCGGCAAAAAATAAATGTATTAACGCATCATAGGTAGATTCCAATGTGAAAAATATGGAAGTACCATGAAAAGCGACTCCTAAAAGGAGTGCTGCAATTAAATATTTATTACTCGTTTCTTTCATTTATAACGACTGCAAATTTAACAATGTAAATATAGATAATTAATGTACTGCCTCATTTATCGTTTATCTAAGGCATTCTACCATTCATCTACAGTAAAGGTTAGGCGAACTAAATAAAAAAAAATGAGGCGTCAATGAGAGTACTTTTGACCTATCAATAATAAATGAAATCACACATTATGAAAATTTTAGCAATAGATGATCAACAGTTAGTATTACTTCCTTTACAAAAGAGATTAGTAGAATTAGGGTACGAAGTAAAAATAGAAACGAATTCTTCTAAAGGTTTAGAATTATACGATTCATTTAATCCAGATTTAGTAATTGTAGATATTAATATGCCTGGAGTTTCTGGTTTAGATGTCGTTAAATATATAAGAGAAACGAAACATTCTTTAACACCAATAATGGTATTATCTGGTAATACTCAAGATGATATTATAACAGAAGGATTTGACTTAGGAATTAATGACTACATGAAAAAGCCATTAAGCTTAAATGAAATTAGTGCACGTGTTAAACGGTTAATTGGTGCTCCTACAGTACAAAATATAGTAACTAAAAGTAATGTCATGATACAAGAGCGTTGTGTTGGTGTTGTAATTCCTTGTTATAATGAAGAGGAACGTTTGTTGAGTGATGAATTTATAAGCTATATCGATAAAAATTCTGGCTACCATTTATGTTTTGTAAACGATGGAAGTAAGGATAAAACATTAGAGGTTTTACAAGACTTGCAAAAAGGAAGAGAAGATTTTATTACAATTTACGATTGTGAGAAAAACGGAGGGAAAGCAGAAGCGGTTCGTTTAGGAATGCTTCACATGGCAAAAAAAGAGGACTTAGATTATATCGGTTTTTTAGATGCCGATTTATCTACAGACTTAGCAGATTTTGATGATTTAGTAAAGACAATACAAACATCAGAATTTAAAATTGTAAGCGGTTCTCGTATTGCTAGAATGGGTGCAAACATTACTAAAGAGTCTGCTAGAAAAATTATAAGTCTAACCATCAACTTTATTATCAGAAAGATTTTAAAAATGGATTTTAAAGACACACAGTGTGGTGCTAAAATTTTCCATAAGGATGTCATTGAGATTGCATTTAGTGAAAAGTTTGTAACACAATGGATTTTTGATGTAGAAATCTTTAAAAGAATGAGTATCCATTTTGGATTAAAAGAAGCTAAAGCAATGCTTTGCGAGCAACCATTAAAAAGATGGATTCATGCAGATGGTTCTAAATTATCAATGAAAGATTCAGTGAAAATTGTTGGACAACTAGGTCAGATTGCTTGGGTATATAGAGGTAAACGTAAAAGCGTAATTCCTACTTCAACAGTTCTAAAAGTAGCTTAATAAATAGAACTCAAATGAAAACAGGAATCATAATCATATTTCATAATTACGAGAAAGAGATCAATATTGATTTTTTTATTAACTGCTGTAAAAAAGTAAAAGACATTGAATTCTGTCTTGTAGATAATCAAAGTAAAGATGATACGTATTTAATTTTAGAGGAAGTAAAAGAGCAATGTGACAATGTTTCAATTGTAAATATCAAAAAATTTAAGTCAGATATTTCCGCAGTAAAATCGGGAGCTCGATACATGTTTAATCATTTTAAATTGAGACATTTAGGTTATATAAATGCGAATTTATTAAATAAACAATATCAAGGTTTTAATACCATTATTCAAGCTATTAGCGAGCATCAAGACGCAATTATTAAATATGATAAGAAGATCATAAAAAGTCATAGAAAAAGGAAAACCCTATTTCAAAAATTATTTTCTGTTTCAGAGTATCTAACAAAACTAGAGTTGGAGAGGCAAGCTGATAATCTTCATTATCAAAGTAAATTTTAAAAACAAAAAAAATGAAAGTATATCCAATAAAATTCAAACCAATATTAAAAGAAAAAATTTGGGGTGGCCATAAGTTAGGTTCGTTATTGTCAAAAGATACTAATAAAGATAATATAGGTGAAAGTTGGGAAATCTCTGATGTCAATGGGAACATTTCTGAAGTAAGCAATGGTATCTACCAAGGAACAAACATTAAAGATTTAATTGTAGCACATGAAGCTGCATTTTTGGGAGCTAATAATTTTCAACATTTTGGTCATAATTTCCCTTTGCTTATTAAGTTTTTAGATGCTAACACAGACTTGTCAGTTCAAGTGCATCCAGATAACGAGATGGCGAAAATACAGCACAATTCTTTTGGAAAAACAGAAATGTGGTATATCATGGATAGTGATGAGGATGCTAATATTGTGATAGGATTAAAAGATAAAAATACTAATCCAAAAATTTTAAATCACATTACTTCAGATAACGTTGAAGCTGTATTTAACAGAGAAATTGTTAAAAAAGGAGATAGCTTTTTTATACCAGCAGGAAAAATTCATGCCATTGGTGCAGGTGTTTTAGCTGCCGAAATTCAACAAACCTCAGATATTACATATCGTGTTTATGATTGGGATCGTAAGGATGATCAAGGTGAGAAAAGAGAATTGCATACCCAATTAGCAGAACAAGCAACTAAACATTTTGAATCTAACGGAAAAGCAGAATATCAACTCCAATCTAACAAAAGCACTAATTTGGTTAATTGTGACTACTTTACAACGAACATTATAAATGTAAACGACACCTTCGAGAAAAACTATGAAAACTTAGATTCTTTCATCATTTTTATGTGTGTTGAAGGTACTGCGTCTATAACAGCAGGTGGTATTACAGAAACATTAAAAATAGGAGAAACTATTTTACTGCCAGCAGAAACTAAAGAAATCGTTTTTTCTTCTCATAATGCTAAGTTATTAGAAGTTTATATAGATGGAGATTTAAGTAAGACATTACTTAAAGCGTCATAACTAATTTTTTACATTGTTCCCAACTCACAATTCATATATTTGCATATTAAAATTTTGAATTTATGAGTATTGATAGAGAATTAAAGAAAAGAGCAGGAGACAAATGTGAATTATGTGGTAGTGTTGACCACTTAGAAATCCATACTGTTGCACCTATAAAAGACGAGAGCTTAGATAAATCATTGCTTGCTTGTAAAACTTGTGTTAGTCAAATTGAAGATCCAGAAATTACAGATCCTAATCATTGGAGATGTTTAAATGATAGTATGTGGAGTGAGCATCAACCCGTTCAGGTTATTGCTTGGAGAATGTTATCAAGGTTAAGAAAAGAAGGTTGGCCTCAAGATTTATTAGACATGATGTATATGGAGGATGAGGTCTTAGAGTTCGCTAAATCTACAGGAGAAGGAGAAGCAGATCCAGAAAAATTAATTCATAGAGATGTTAATGGAGTCATTTTGGAACATGGAGATAGTGTAGTTTTAATAAAAGATCTTAAAATAAAAGGATCAAGTCAAATTGCAAAGCAAGGAACTGCAGTTAGAAATATTCGTTTGGATCATGAAAACGAAAACTACATTGAAGGTAAAGTAGGACCAACATTAACTGTTATTATCACTGAATACGTTAAAAAACTATAAGCATCTTGTTAGAAGTTAGACCTACTTGCGAGAACTGTAATACATCATTGCCTTACGATTCTAAAGAGGCAATGATTTGTACTTTTGAGTGCACGTTCTGTAGAGATTGCGTGTCACTCTTAAAAGAGGTGTGTCCCAATTGTGGAGGCAATTTTACCGAAAGACCAATCCGTCCCACACAACATCTCAAAAAATATCCAGTATCAGAAACCATTGTTTTTAAACCAGTAGATTTAGTAGAACATTACAAGAAAATCGATAACATATAAAATGGTAATTTTCTAATTAATTGGCAATCCAACCATCAATAATTTTGTAAATAGACTGTTGATTTTCCGATGAGAAACTATTTATTCGGGTTCTGTGATCGCCTTTTGGTTTTACAAATTTGTACAGTTCTCTGTTTTTTGCTGTGTCTGTTAACTCAACAGCAGTAGAGCTCCAGGCATCATATTCTCCATAAATAAAAAGTATTTTTTCTGCGGAAATATCTAAATAGGATTTAATCTCTTTCATCGCATTTAAATCATAATCTTTTGTAATACCTTCAGGAAAAGCCCAATCAAACTTGTAAATGCTATCAGTATTTAAATAGTTTTTAAAAGGAGCAGTTTCATAACCATAAATGCCTTGTTGTGTTAATGCAGCCCAAAAATAAGGTTGAAGATCATCAACTGCTTTCTCTTCAAAGAAACCATAACCAACCACATCAATAAGATGTTTGTACATATTTTCTACGGAAACATCTTGTGAAGGAATATTGCTAATAGGAATTCCCCATTGCCAAAACGCAAATGAATATTCTAGAATAGTATAATCAATCGCTTTTTCAACACCAAATTCCCAAGACATGTTTTTTTTAACGCCTTCATCTTTCATCATATGTAATAATGCAGCTCTATTTTCAAAGCATAACTTTTGAAATGCCTCCACTTTATCTCTATCTGCTTTTGTTGCCACATTTTTTAAAAATTGATATACTCTTGGGTCTTCTCGTTGATAATTTAAAGGTCCAACGTAACAAACACTAGCATCTACATTATTAGGAAAAAAGCGACGATGTGCCATAGTTGTTTGGCATCCTTTTGAAATACCAGTAGTCACAAATTTTGCATTTGGATATATAGCATCTCTAATAGCATTGATGATGGTGGTTTGATCTTTTGCAGCATTTTCTATCGTTAAGGTATTCCAGTCTATTTGTTCAGGACGAGAATTATTAAAATAGCGATGCTCTATACTTAGTTGATTGGCATTGTAATGAGACGCAAGCTCTCCAGCTTTTTCAGATCCAATTCCGTAACCTTTAAGTTCTACAATTACAGGTAAGTTTTGATTTTCAAATCCTAAAAACACACGTTGTTTAAATGTGCCTTTAGAAGCATCACTATAATCAATAGGTTGCTCAAACCAAATTTCATAATTCTCATCAAAGTGACTTGAAGGTTCTCTCTTTTCGACACTAATCACATTTTTTATAGATTTTAGTTTTTCAAAATTTGAAATATCTTGTGTAGAAGTTGTTGTAACAACTTGTTGTGTGCTTTTACAACCTACAATAGATAATGCGAAAAGTAAAGTGTAAAAAAGATGAGTTAGTTTCATAATGGTTTTCTTTTTTTTGGATGAAAATATATTGAAAGTAAAAGTAACTAATGTCTAATAATTATACTGTTATTTAATAAAAAACACTGTAAAATATATGTAAACGCATAAGTTAGACTACTATAAACGTGTATTTTATCGATTAAAAAAGTCTATTTATAATCTAAAACCAACCAATTATACATTTTATCGAATATGTAACTGTAACCCATAATTATTTATGATATTTACAAAGCTGGTTATTATAAATAATTAATAATTGGCACGACTAATGATATTGATTAATAGCAACCCAGAGTTATTTAATTTAACCTAAATCCATATTATTATGAACCTAGAAATTACATTTGCAAACAACTTTTTTAATGTTAAAGGATCTTTAGATCGTAATAACATTCATGTGTTTAAAAAACGTTTTAAAAATGCATTTAACAGCACAAGTGGAATCACAGTTAGTATAGAAAAACTTTCAAGTATTGACCGTTATGGTGTTAATGCCATTGCACAATTACAAAATGAAGCTTTAGCTAAAAATAAGCGTTTATCGATCATTGGACTTGGTCAAAGCAGTTTATACACTCATTTTAAAACAGAAGAAGCTGCGTAAATAGAACGTTAGCAGGACATATCTGCAACAATTTTCCATTGGCCATTAATGTTTTTAAAGATAATCATAAATACACCATTGGCATCACCAATTGAACGTGTTAAATGATATTCTCCCATAACCCAATAAGTATCGTTTTCAATTTTAGAAATATCATTGATTACAAAACGTAGTGTGCCACTCTCAGCCTTTGTTGGATATCCTTTTTCATAATTAGCTAAGGTGTTTTTCCAGCCTTTTGTGAGTCCGTTGCTACCATAAAATTTAAGATTGTCGTCCTTCCAATAACCATCCATGAAACCTTCTAGATCATGATTGTTCCATGCGATTTCTTGTGCAGACAACACTTCTTTGATTCCAGTAATGTTTTGTACTATGTTTTCTTCGGAAACAGTTGATGACTCAACTTCTTTAGTTTCTGTTTGACAAGACAAAAGAAGGAGTAATAAAAAGCAACATGCAAATCTCATTTGAGTATATATTTAGATTTTAAATATACTCAAAAATCAGAGGGCATTCTTTTGATGCTTAAAAAAAGCATCTGCTTGTAATTGCATTAATTCACGAGCTTTATTGCGTTTATAAGTATAGAGTTCATCTTCTTCGGCAATATCATTATAAATTCTATTATTAAGTGTTTGATCTGTTTTTAATAACACTTTACGCTCACTTACTTTTTGCTCAACCCAAGTTTTAACTGCGGTTTCAGTATCTTCTAATTTGTAATCGTATTCACCTTTTGGAGACATTAATTTTGCAAAAATAGGAGAGGTTTCTATGGCAAAAAAAAGTGTTAAGTATATTAATATATACCTAACACTTTTTATACTTGAAATTACTTTCCCTATTCCGTAACAAGTAAGACGTCACCTACTATAGGATCTGTGCTTGTTTTTAAAATATTAGTTAAAAAGCGACCTTCATCTTCAACATAGGTATATGAGCCATCTTCTGGACTAAACCGAAGCTTTCTAGTAAGCAAATAACCCTGGTAAGAAAAAGCCTTTTTCTCCGCAGGTGCTTTAAACGTTATAGTTTCAGATTGGCTATTATTCCATTGTTCTGTGAACGAAACTTCTAATCCTACGGATACTTTCCCTTTTGCAAACACTACTCCAGCTTCAAATTCTGCACCGACAGTTATCTTTTGGCCCATGGTAAACGTAAAACCACTTGTAATTGTTTTGCTAAACGAAGTTTCCATAGAAGATAAAGTATTATCAATACTTCCAACGCTCTGTAAATTTGGTGCATACATTATAAGTACATCAACATAATCATCTTTAGCGATTAGCGGTAAACCATATTTAAAAGTATCGTCATTAGATGGGGGAAGTTTATCAAATATTTTCACTTCTTTCTTTTTGCTCGGGATTTTTCCAAATAGATCTTCTCCAAAATTTGCCTTTAAGAAAACAATGTCGGCTTCTAATGCAGCAATACTATCGTAGAGAATAGACCTTGTACTAATGGTCATCTTAGTATCATGTTTTGGACTCTTCTTTTTTTCTAGGTAATCATTGATTTTTAATTCCCAATCAATACCTAACACGCCAATTGCATCAGCCTCTTCTGTCAATGGATTATAGTTTTCAACTAAAAACACGACACGACTATCTGCGTTGTAATAGTCTTTTACGTTTTTTTCGTTTATAGGTGCGATTGCATTACTCAATATAGAGTTTAAAGATGATTTGTCAAGACCTTTTACAAGTGATGCAGAAGCTTCGATACCTAATTGAATAAACATATCTTTAATAGCATCAACTGTTTCGTATTTATTCTCATTAGTTTTTTCTTCACTTCTATTACCAGCAAAGCCTGCTCTATTTAGAGTTAAATATTCAAAATTTCTTGGAAAAACTACTGTAGATAATTGTGTTGAGTAGCCTAATGCAGAAGCTTCGGGTTTCCAATCACCTTTTGATGATTCAGTTAAACCCAAATATGGAGCAGGAACCCTATCATACATAGATCTGTAGTAAGGTGTCATGTCGGAGCTCTGTTTGGGTTGATGAATACCAAAACTTTGATTGATGCCATCAGGGAATTGAGCTGTAACTTCTCTTTGGAATACTTCTAATCGTTTTGGTGTGGTGTATGCACAATCCAATCCGAGATTGTTTAATTGTTTTTGTAAAACAGGAATTGATAAAGGTGTTGGTGTATCCTTTTTTAAACCAATTTTCACTTTATTTTTTGGAATAGACATAATTTCTTAATTTAAAGATTAATACTAATTTTTAAACTATTCTGAATTTTAAAAGTGATCAACTTATTGAGGACTATCCACATGAATTCAAAATAGTTAATAGCAAAATTTTACTTATTCGAAAATATATATAATTATCTGAAAACATGGGCATTAGGCATGTAATTGGGTATATATGCTCATTAAAAAGGGTAGAACTACTTGCGCACTTAAAGCTCTTTAAGCAAGTCATAGTTGTTTTTTTTTAAAGGTAAATCTATAATTTTTATGAACTTCTAATGAGCCAGTGATAAGATTATAAGACACCTTTCTGTTTACTCAAAAAAGCATCCGCTTGTAATTGCATTAATTCACGAGCTTTATTGCGTTTATAAGTATAGAGTTCATCTTCTTCGGCAATATCATTATAAATTCTATTATTAAGTGTTTGATCTGTTTTTAATAACACTTTACGCTCACTTACTTTTTGCTCAACCCAAGTTTTAACTGCGGTTTCAGCATCTTCTAATTTGTAATCGTATTCACCTTTTGGAGACATTAATTTTGCAAAAATAGGAGAGGTTTCAATAGCTAAAAACAACAACAAAATAAATAAGGAAGGCAAAAAAGGTAATTCTCCGAGAGCATTTACGCGAGCCATTAACCCATCAAAACCATCAATAATTGGTTGGGTTGTTGCAACTTGAGTATCATAATCCGAATTAAGTTGAGCAATTTGACTTTCGGTTGCAGTAATTTTTGCTTTATTATCGGTTTTTAATTGTTGTAATTCTGTTAGAGCAGCATCATGTTTGTCTCGTTTTTCTTTATAAACTGGTCCTTTGCCTAATAGGTTTGTACCAGCAGTACCTTCAGCTTCCCAAATATATACATCGTAAAGTGCATTAACCTCTGCTTCCTTAGTCATTATTTGTGATTGGAGATTTAAAATTTCCGAAGACAACGCATCCACATTAGGAGTAAACTGTGCAGCTATTTGATTTTGATTGGCAAGCGTCAAATCATTTTTTTGTTCTAAAAGCACTTGATTGATTTCCTTTTCAAAAATTTTAAGTTCTAAAGGTTTTGAAATCACAATGGCAATAATGACAGCAAGGATTAATCTTGGTGAGGCTTGTAGGATTTCGTCAATGATGTTGTTTCTTTTTTTAATTGTAGACACAATAAAGCGGTCTAGATTGAAGATTAATAAACCCCAAATAAAACCAAATCCTATGGCTGCAAATACATTGTCAAAAACAGTGTAAAGTGCATAACTACATGCAATAAAAGCCATTACTGCAGTAAAAAATACAGTGGCTCCAATACCTGCAAATTTGTTTTGTTCACCAATGGCGCAATTGTCTAGGATGTCTGTATCTGCTCCAGAGCAGATGATGAAGAATTTTTTTAACATGATGAGTGTTGATTTTGATTGATTGACTATTAGAACGCATAAGTACCTTGTTTGTTACATTATTTAACAAAAAAACCTCTCAAGCATTTTTAACTTGAGAGGTCTAATTATATAATAATTGTTAAATGGTTAATTTTTTTTGCCCATAACACCAACAAGTTTATCTGTTATTGTAATAATTACTGGAGGATGTGTAAAACCATCATTGTCTTTAATATCAAAAAGTTGAACTTGAGTTCCTTCTTTAGCTTGTTTGACTAAGCTTTTTGCCATTTTATTTAACTCACTTCCTTTTACACTTTGTGTAGGTTTGCCTTGAAATTTAATTTTAAAACTAATCACTTGTGCCTCCTTTAACGTTAGTTCTAATTTTTGCATCTTTTTTGAAGACAATATATATTGATTATCTTTTGATGTTTTTCCGTTTACTGCAACAGGCACATCACTTTTTCCACGACTCACATTTATAGGCTCTTTAGAGATAAAAACTTGTGGTTGATTACTTTTAGTTTTAATTGCTTGAACGTTGAGTTCTTTATTGTTTTTAATGAGTTCAATAGCCTTATCTGATGTTATTTTTTCGTTTTCAAAAAAGAAAATTGCATTCTTTTTAGCTAAATCAATTACAAAGTCTAATGTAGACTTTGGAGCAGGAGCAGGTGGTGGTGGAGGTGGAGAATCAACAACGTCATCCATTCTATGTGGTTTATTGTCTTCAAATTCAACAAAAACCTCGTTGCCAATATATACTTTCGTGATATATTGACCAGGAATTATATCTGAGGCATTAGCTCTACTTTTACTAATTGTTTTTCCTTCTTTAGAAACTAGAAATCCTTTACTATTATAATATTTAGTTTTTTTTGCAAATTCTACATAATAATACAACTCACTATTAATCTCTATGAAACCAGTTTTGGTTTCAGCAGGAGGCGGTGGAGGTGGAGGTATTATAGGAGGAAAACTCGGAAAAGGTTGTGAAGATTCCTTTTGTTCTTTACTCATTGCTTGATATAAACCTTCTAGATATTCATAATCTTTTACTTTTATGATGCGATCTTTTAGAGGTTTATCATTATACTTTTTTGCTAGTTTGTTATATTCCTCAAGTTGCTTTGCAGATAATATTGGTGGAGGAGGTGGTGGAGGCGGAGGACAATTAGGAAAAGGCTCAGCATTTTTCTTTTGCTCATCACTCATTATCTTGTAGAGATATTCTAAACGTTCAATATCTTTACGTTTTATAATTCGTTTATCTTGTGGTTGTGCATTGTATTTTTTAGCTAGTGTGTTGTATTCTGCTACTTGCTCTGGTGTTGCTCCTTCTTGAAATGATTTTTGCATCGGTACAGGTGGAGCAGGACGTAAACTATATTCTTTTAAATCTTCTTTAGTAAATTGATTATAGAATTTATCAGCTTGCGCTTTTATTATTCTAAGTTCAGAGTTATCTGTTTGAGAACCTTTTAAATAAGCACTAATTAGATTAGAATACGTTTTGGTTAATGCTTTATAATCACTTACATAGACTTCTTTAAAAAACTTATTATAGCCTTCTTTGGTATATAAATTATATTGAAAAGGTTGAGGGAATTTTTCGCTTAAAGCATTTTTATGAACACTCGAGCCTACATAATATGTAATATCGTTTGCTTTATAGTTGTTTAATTCTGAATTTGATATGTGCTTTCCATCTAACCAAATTGCAAACTCCTTTTCATTTTTCCAAGATTCAAATTGAGCAGTTGTGGGTCTACTAGGTTCTACCGAATATAAATTAGGAGTTAATCCTTGTAGAAAAGGATGAGTCTCAACGGAGTTTCGTTGCTCTTCGCTCATAAGGTCATAGATAGCAACTATGCGTTCATATGTACCTAAAGGAATATAAAGACTTGAAGAATTGTTTAATTGCTTAATCCAATCTTTGTATTCTTTCATCATAGCATCTGTTGCACCTTCGGAAATATCAGTTTCAACAGTAACTGAGTTTTTCTTAACAACCTGCTCGCGCTCTGTAAAGCCATATAACAAAATAGCTAAAACTGGTAAAATTAATAGGCTTCGCAGCCAAATGGATGTTTTTGATGTGTGTGTTTTCATGACTGTAAATCGTTTTTTGATTGATGAATAATTAATGGCATTTGCCAATTCTTGGTGTTCGGCTTTTGATGAGAAAGCCAGTAAAATGGTTTGGTATGTGGAAGGTTCAATTCCGTTTTGTAAAACAGCCTGATCTGCTAAGTACTCATGATTAAGTTTAACGTCACGCTTTAGTAAATATATTAAAGGATTAAACCAGAATATGATTTGTAATATTTCTAATAAAAGCACATCTATACTATGTTTCTGTTTGGCGTGGGTTTGCTCGTGTAATAGCACTTCTTTTGGGATATCGCCAAGCTCGTACTTATTCTTATTAAAGAATATGTAGTTAAAAAACGTATGTGGAATTTTCAAATTAGAAACTAAGACATTTATAAAGCCTTCCGATTTTAATTTAGGATTACTCTTAATTCTAGAAATGATATTATTAAGATTGAAACAAAATTTTAGCAGAAATATTAAAACTCCCAATACGTAAAGTGACCATAAAATAATTGGTGTATAATCTACGTCAATAACTTCTTGAGTAGTCTCTGTCATCTCAAAATCTGGTACAACAAAAGTTGTAAATTCTCCAACAGTTACCGGTTCTATATATTCAATAAATGTTAGAGATGGTATAGTTAAAGCTATAATTAAAGCGCCTAATAAATAAAAACGTTTAAACTTATGTATGCTAGATTGCTCTAGTATTAATTTGTAAAATAACATAAGAACAGCAAGACAAGCACTAAATTTTAAAATATAGATTACCATAATTACTTGTTTTTAATTTCTTTATCAATTAAAGCTTTCAAATCTTCCAATTCTTCTTTTGTTAGATCTGTTTCCTTAGTAAAAAAGGATGCAAATTGTGAAGCACTATCATTAAAAAATGTTTTAATTAAGGTGTTAACGTGTTTAGAGAAATAATCTTTTTTCTTTACTAAAGGGTAATATTCACGCGATTTTCCGTAGAGCTTATAAGCCACAAAACCTTTGTCAATCATACGCTTTAAAAGCGTAGCAACAGTTGTCGTTGCTGGTTTTGGTTCTGGATAGGCGAGAAGCAAATCTTTCATAAAAGCTTTTTCTCGTTTCCAGAGATATTGCATAAGTTGTTCTTCGGAATTTGATAATTGCATTGCTCTACATGTTTAGAATTAACTCTACAAATGTAGAGTAAAAATATTAATTATCAAAATTCTATTTAAAAGATATAATTCAAATACACTATATTTGAAGTATTATAAAAAGAAAAATTGCCCACAATGAAATCGTTACACTCTACAATTCTGTGCATATTACTATGTACATTTTATTCGCATTCACAAAACATACAAGATATTATCAATCAGGTTGATAACAATAATTTATCGCTAATTATTAACGAGTTTTCAGGAGAACAAACCACAATAGTTGATGGTAATACAGTGACTATATTAAATAGACAACAAGCCAATAATGAACTAGCAGGAGATTATTTAATAGAACGATTACAAGCGCTAGATAATATAGTTGTATCAGAGCAACTATTTAATACTAATGGTCGAAATATTATCGCAACACAAATTGGTAAAACAAACCCAAATGATATTTATATTGTTTGTGCACATTATGATACTGTTGCAGATTTTTGTGCAGATGACAATGCATCTGGTACAGCTGCAGTTTTAGAAGTTGCGAGAATACTTTCTACACAATGTCTTGATAATACCATAGTGTATGCACTTTGGGATGAAGAAGAAATAGGTCTTCGTGGCTCTCAATTTTATGCCAATCAAGCAGCCAGTAATGGAGATAATATTTTAGGTGTTTTAAATATGGATATGATTGGTTATGATGGTGATCCTGTTGGACAACCTGGAGATAATGAATTTGATATCGATTATAGAAATATTGCAAATTCTGTGGCAATGAAAAATGATATTTTGTCAGTTTTAAATACCTATACTTTTGACTTAACTGTAATTGAAGTTAATCCAGGAACTACAGCAAGTGATCATGCTAGTTTTTGGTTTGCAAATGGTGGAGCAAATCCGTTTTCTGCTGTTTTGGTTGGAGAATCATGGGAAACAGATGATGAAACCCCTTTTTATCATAGTGCTCAAGATCGTTTTGCTACGCTAGATATGCCATACCTTACTGAAATGGTTAAATTAGTTACAGGTTATATGGTTACTAAAGGAAGTTTGGTTGCTGTAGATAATACAGTGGCTCAAACCATAACAATGTTGACTTCTAATCAAAATTCGGCGAGCTACCAATGGTACAATTGTGATACAGATATGGCTATTTCTGGAGAAACAAATCAGTCGTTTATTCCAACAGCAAATGGTAATTATGCAGTAGAAGTAACTTCTGGGACCTGTGTAGAACGTAGTAGTTGTCTTTTGTTTGATACTTTAGGACTTGAGTCTTTTTCTACTGAAGAAGTAAAAGTTTACCCAATTCCTACTAGAAATTTTTTAACTATAGAATTAGCTTCGGAAACATCCACTCATTTAAATTTGTTTGATGTTTCAGGAAAATTAGTTCTAGATAAAACCGTTAACGAAAGCACTGAATTAAATATAAAAGAGTTACCTCGAGGTGTTTATTTCTTGAAAGTAAATACTAATGAAAAATCTGGGACTTATAAGATTGTTAAAGAATAAAATTTCTGATGAAAAAAAGAAGCCACCAACTAATACTTTTAATTGGTGGCTTTTTTATGTTTGATTATTTACTTAACTCAGTAAAATATTTATAAAATAAAGGAATCGTCTCAATGCCTTTAAAATAATTCCAAACCCCAAAATGTTCATTTGGCGAGTGAATAGCATCACTATCCAAACCAAATCCCATTAAAATTGTTTTACTTTTTAATTCTTTTTCAAACAGAGCGACAATAGGAATACTTCCTCCACTACGTTGCGGAATTGGTGTTTTGCCAAAAGTATCTTCATAGGCTTTACTTGCAGCTTGGTAACCAATACTATCAATTGGTGTAACGTAACCTTGTCCGCCATGATGAGGTGTCACTTTTACTTTAACTCCATCAGGAGCAATGCTCTCAAAATGTTTTTTAAATAACTCTGTAATCTCTTCCCATTCTTGATTTGGGACTAAACGCATAGATATTTTAGCAAATGCCTGACTCGCAATTACGGTTTTTGCGCCTTCACCAATGTAGCCACCCCAAATTCCGTTGACATCTAGAGTTGGTCTAATAGAATTGCGTTCGTTTGTTGTGTAACCTTTTTCACCATAAACAGCATCTATTCCTATGGATTTCTTATAATCTTCTAACGAAAATGGGGCTTTAGCCATTTCTGCACGTTCAGCATCAGAGAGGTCTTCAACCTTATCATAAAAACCAGGTATTGTGATATGATTGTTCTCATCATGTAAAGACGCAATCATTTTAGTTAATATGTTTATTGGGTTGGCAACTGCACCACCATACAAACCAGAATGTAAATCTCTATTTGGACCTGTAACTTCAACTTCTACATAACTTAAACCACGAAGACCAGTTGTAATGGATGGTACATCTTGAGCAATCATTCCAGTATCTGAAATTAAAATCACATCATTTTTAAGTTTTTCTTGATTAGCTTTTACAAATTTTGAAAGGTTAACACTTCCAACTTCTTCTTCACCTTCAATCATAAATTTGACGTTACAAGGTAATTGATTGGTCTTAGACATAAACTCCATCGCTTTGACGTGCATGTACATTTGACCTTTGTCATCACAGGCACCACGAGCAAATATGGCTCCTTCAGGATGTATTTTAGTTTTTTTAATTACAGGTTCATAAGGAGGAGAATCCCATAACTCAACAGGATCTGCTGGTTGCACATCATAATGACCATAAACAAGAATGGTAGGTAAATTTTTATCAATTATTTTTTCGCCATAAACAATTGGGAAACCTTCGGTCTCACAAATCTCAACATGGTCGCAACCTGCTTTTAAAAGACTCTCTTTAATGACCTTTGACGTTTTAAATACATGATCTTTAAATGCAGGATCTGCGCTTACAGATGGGATTTTAAGGAGGTCAATAAGCTCTGTTAGAAATCTGTCTTTGTGTTCTTCAAGATAAGACTGAATATGTTGCATGTTTTGTGTGTTTTTAGATTCTTTCAAAAATACAAAATCAATGAGTAAATTTTTCTTAAATAAAGTTAATTGAATGTAGAAAGTATTTTTTATATTTGCATCCCGTTTTGGGACAAATGCAGGCGTGGTGGAATTGGTAGACACGCTAGACTTAGGATCTAGTGCCGCAAGGTGTGAGAGTTCGAGTCTCTCCGCCTGTACTTAATAGAAAGCTAACTTTAACGAGTTAGCTTTTTTGTTTTTTGTGCATTCTGAAATATTACAGGTTTGAATGTTTTCTGTTTTCAATTGGTTTTTAGCTAATCTTAGTACGAAACTGAATAAAAAAACCGCCAAGTTTTCACTTGACGGTTTAGACTAATTTAAATGATTGTTAATCAGTTTTAAAGCTTAATAAGCTTAGACGTTAATGTTTGACCATTAGTGTTTTCAATCTTAACAAGATAGATGCTCTGTGTTAAATCTGAAATATCATAAGCGTTTTCTGTTGTGAATTCTCCGTTGAAAGACTTTATCAATTTACCTGTAATATCAAATATCTGTAAGCTAGAAATAGCTTTGTTAGTTTTAAACGATGTATTTACAGGATTAGGGTAAATGCTGAAATCGCTATTAGTATCAAAACTATCTATACTTAATGTTGAAGGCTTATTTCCGAAGATTCTAAACTGTCCTGCAGGAATAGTAACAGTACTTGCACTATACGTTGTGTTTCCAGTCTCATCCATTAAATCAAACCAATTACCACCAGTTGGAAAACTCGTATTTACTGTTTTTGAAACCACATCAAAATTAGCTAATACAACTACGTTTTTTAACTGTGATGAAGGAAGTGACGTATCAAAAACATCAATTCTAGGTGTTAAAGTTCCAGATGTAATTGCATAATCACCTTCAAAAACGGCTTCGTTTATTTTTAATTCATTCAATCTTGCCCAATCATTATAAATTTGATTTCTGTTAGAATCAGCTAACCAGTTATCTGTCCATTGAGGTTGTGGTTTTGTGTCTAATTTACAACCGTCATCATCAACAGTGCCATTTGGACAAGTAAATAAAGAGTTATTCATTCCTAAAGCAGCAAAATGCCAAATCATTTTTGGACCAGGAACGGTTAAGGTTACAGCTCCAATTGCCGACATTCTAGATAATGCAGTATTTAAATCTCTCACATTGTGTGATCCTACACTATTGTTTCCAAATTCTGTAGCTTTATACATTATACGTTCTTCATCATGACTTTCTGGATAACCCATAACACGAGGACCATTAAATTGAACACGAGATTTGTGACCTATAGCATCTATATTGTTATTAGAATTAAAGCCCATTAAAAGTTGACTATAAGGATCTGTCATTTTTCCCCACATCATAACACCTTTTCCTTCGGAAAGTCTATAATTTGCCCATTCTTTCTCTTCATTTTGACTTCCTAAATGTTCAAATATCACGTAATGATCTGCATCTAAAGACCATGAATAATCTGCATACTGTTTAAGAATATCTACACGATCTTGTTGATAGGTATTTGTACAACCTTCATTGTTTTCACAATTTTGAGTAAATCCTTTTGTTAAATCCCATCTCAAACCATCTATTTTAAAATCTTCAACCCAATGTTTTACAACACGTTGTGTGTATTCTTGAGTTAAGCTACTTTGGTGGTTAAAATCATCACCAACACTATAACTGTGTTGTGCTACTTGATTAAAATATGGGTTTTCACTACTAGGTCCTCCCCAACCATCATTATCTGGATCATTCATCCACATACGTACCATTGGGTTTCTTCCGAAGGCATGATTTAAAGCAACATCAAGAATTACTGCAATTCCATTTTGATGACATAAATCAATGAATTCTTTGAATTTGTCTTCAGTTCCGTAGAACTTATCCAAAGCTAAGTGGAATGATGTATTATAACCCCAACTTTCATTGCCCTCAAATTCCATTACTGGCATCAACTGAATAGCGTTAACATTTAAATTTTTGAAATAATCAATTCTATCAATTAAGTTTTGATAGTTTCTGTCTGCATCAAAGTCTCTAATCAATACTTCATAAACAATTAAATCTTCTTCTTTTGGTGCAATAAAATTGGGTACTTGCCAATTGTAAGCTGTTTGTCCAGTTTGTAATACTGTAACCTCACGTTCTTGTCCAGCAGGATAAGGAGGTAGGTTAGGGTAAGTGTTTGCGGGAATATAAGGATCATCAAAAGGTGATAATACTAAAGTAGAAAATGGATCTGCAGTTTTAACTAAAGCAGGAGAATTAGCTACAGGATTGGTGTCAAATACCCAATATTGATAAGTCTCTATTTGACCAGAAGTGAGACCTGTTAACTCTAACCAGTATTTCCCAGTTGAAGGGTCACGTTTCATGACATCTGAATTACTAGGATTATAATTATTGAAACTTCCAGCAATTTGAATAAATTCTTTACCTGGTGCAGTTAATACTAAAGTAGCTTTTGTAGCGTCTGGACCATAATTTAAACCATCAACTGCTCCAGTTGGTAATGTTTCTTCTACAACTGTTGGAACCACTACAACTTGAAAAGAAGATTCGCCTGTTTCAGTAGAACCAGGAGGTGTTCCTACAACTTTTACTGTACCACTTTGAGTGATATTAGGAATTGTATAATTACAAGATGGAAATCCGCAAGTTCCAGTAGCTATCGATACATTATTATAGAATATCTCATAACTTCCTTGTACTGTTGCGCTACCTTGAAAAATTATTGTAGCACTAACATTTAAATTACTTCCAGAGTCAACGACTACTAAATCAGTTGTTGGTTGTGTTATATTTATTTGCACAGTTCCAACTGGTAATATAAAATCTTCACAGCCATTATCTTTTAATTCTTGAGTACCATTTTCATTTCTAAAAACCATTCCTATCTGAGTAGCACTGTCTGCTTGAGGTTGTGTAAGACTGTAATAAGATTGTGGAGTGATAGTTATACTATAGGTTCCGTCACCATTACTTGTCATTTCACCAACACCATCATCTTGGCCCCAATTTCCTACAACGTTAAATCCAAAAGCATCAGAATTATCACCAATCCCAGAATGCATATATACTTTTGCAGGACTATTGAAGTTGTTACAATTAGTTGCAGAACTATTAGTGTCTAGTGTTATTGTAACAGGTTGATCTACTTCTATAGCACCAACACTCAAAGTAACTTGAGCAAAAGTGTTTAAAGAAATAAATGCTATTAAAATGAGTAAATATTTTTTCATAGTATTTTGTTTTATAAAAAAAGGCTATGTTATTACACATAGCCTTTTTTAAGTATTTTATAATTTATTCAACAGTAATTGTCAAGTTACCAGTATCTACCGTAACAGTATAAGTTCCTGGTGTGCCATTAAAGAAGAAGTTACTATCTCCATCCATAGCATTAATTAAATCAGAATCGATAGTATAACCATCTGCTTCGTAAGTAGGATAGTTAATTCCAGTTGCCCAATCATTATTTATTGTGAAGAATCTAAAAGCATCATTTGCTAAAGCCACTTGTCCAGAATAAATTCCAGCACCAGTACAAGGTAAAGCAACAGGAGTGTCCCAAGACCAACCTGCATCAACAACACCTGCTCCTACAAGCCATAATTGTTCAAAATCACACTGTAATTGTTCTGGTCCTAACGTAATTGTTTTATTAATATCATCAACAGTTAAGAAATAAGTTCCTGGTGTTCCAATGAAACTAAAGTTACTATCACCATCCATAGCATTAGAAAAATTAGAATCTATAGTATAACCATTACCTTCATAAGTTGGGTAATTTATACCAGTTCCCCAATCATTATTTACTGTGAAGAATCTAAATGAATCATTTGCTAAAGCTACATTACCTGAGTATGTTCCATTTCCTGTACATAGTAATGCAACAGGAGTATCCCATGACCAACCAGCATCAACAATACCTGCGCCAACTAACCATAATTGGTCAAAGTTACAGTTAGGTCCAATAACAGGAGGTCCTAATGTTATTGTTTTTGCTTCTGTATCAATTTCAATGAAATATTGTCCAGGTGTACCAACGAATTGGAAGTTACTATCACCATCCATAGCATTAGCTAAGTTAGAATCTATTGTGTATCCAACAGACTCATAATAAGGGAAGTTTTGTCCTGATCCCCAATCATTATTTACCGTAAAGAATCTAAATGCATCATTAATTAAATTAATGTTTCCAGAGTATTTTGTGCCTTGTAATGGTAATTCAACTGGAGTTGTCCAATCCCAACCTGCATCAACTGCACCTGCACCTACAACATAAAGAATTGGAGCGAGTTCTATACTGTAAGGTGTTACAGAAATTGTAACAGCATCAGAGAAACGTTCCATGTTTCCAGCATCCATTTCAATTGTTGCTTTTATTCTAATATCTAAACTTCCAACTTCTTCAGCATTAAGGCCTGCATTTAAAACAGTCTCATTAAATAACTCATGAGTACTTGAAAACGTCATATCAGTTGCACTTTCTGTAACTGCACCTGCAAAACCTGTTCCTGCTTGAGCAAATTGCACTTCATAAATAACATCAACAGAACTGTTTTCTCCAAAATCAGGATCTTCCCATGAAACACTAATAGCTTCATCATTAGGTGTAGTTTCAAGTAAAACAAGTGAGAATGTACTATCTGGATTTGTTATTACTGGCACAGCTTCAGAATATGAAGAAACGCTAAAACTAACGATATTTGTTACATTAGATTCGTTTGTAACTCTCATAAAAACTGTAAACGGCTCAAAAGCATCAGCACCAGCATCTAAAACGATGTTGTTAAAATCTGCCACTGTCATTGTAAATCTATCTGTAGTAGAAGATCCAATAATTGATGGGCTTTCAAATAAAGCATCTGGTGATAATTCTACCATATAATTAGCAGAACCTGTTGTTAATTGATCATTCCAAACAATAGTAAAAGCCTCGTTGTTTGGTAAGTTATAATTTAAATTTATGTTAGAAATCGAAGGTTCTAATAGCGTAAAAGTTGCACCTGGTGCTGTGATTTCTAAACTTTCTTCTGTTTCGCACGATACAAATACTAAGAAAAGACAGAGTATTAACGCACTAATTTTATTGAATTTCATAGTGTTATTTTTTTATAAGTTTAACGGGATCATTATATAGTCTCCAGTCAAGTCGTTAAACCAAACTTCGTAATCATCTTGAACAACAACAGGAATGTTTCCTCCACCTTCAGTAGCAACACCAGAAAATGATGTTGATCCAGCCCATGAAACACCTGTGTTATTTGTAAATTGTAAATCTCCTGGCTGAAGGTTTACACTATTAACATACCATAAATGAGAATCAAAACTAGATTGTGTCATTGCTGTATCACCATTTAGAGCATCACCTTGTAAAGTTACACTTGATAAACTAGTAGAACCAGAATCATCGTATGAAGTCATGGTGTAAGTATTAGATGAAAAATTAATAGTAAATGTATAATATCCATCTGAAGCAACTCCGAAACGTCCAGGATCACTATCTTGAGTCGTTGGGTTTCCTGCAATTTCTCCAGCTTCGATAATATCATCACTACCTTCTGGAGTAGAAGTTCCCCATTGTGGTTGCCATTGACCTCTTACTTCTAAAATTTTAAATCTACCATCATCAAAACCACCACCTCCTTTAGTGAAGAAACCAGTATAGGTATAAAAATTGTTGTTTTCTGAATCTCTAAATAGTGGAGGATTATTATTGTTATTGTTCCAATCTGCTGATGTACCATTTCCAACTAAATAGTAATCTTTAAAAACATAGTTGAAATAAGGTTGTACTTCAAAACTAATGATATTTGAAGAAACAGGTAAACCATTTTGAGTTCCAATCGAGCTTACTACTTTAGCGTAAATTGGACTAAACGTAAATGGAGGTAATCCTGCAGAACCAGCTGATGAATTTAACTCATTTACTGATAATGTTGCAGAAGTTGTACCAACAACAGACGTTGCAATTATAGGATTCGTAAATTCTGAATCTGATGATAATTGAATAGAATAATTTTCTGAAGCTTGTTGATTATAATTAGCTTCATTCCAATTAAAAGTTACTGCAGCATTTGCAGGATTGGATGGATCCAATTCTATTGATGTTATTGGTAACTCAGATAACGCAATTGGATTAGTTTCTATAGCTGTAAATTTTGTCTCATCATTTTCACAAGAAATTGCGAAAAGACCTAATGTCATTACAGCGATTAGAATATGTATTTTTTGTATTTTTTTCATTGTTTCTTTTTTTAGTACCCTGGGTTTTGAGTAAGATTTGGATTAGAAGACATGCTTAAATTTGGAATTGGATACAATTTAAAATGTGATGGAATTGCTATACCATTACTTCCGTTTCCTTTCCATGCCCAGTTATAATTACCTCCAGTAAAAAGACCAAAACGTATTAAATCTTGTCTTCTATGTGCTTCCCAATGTAATTCTCTAGAACGCTCATCTAATATAAATTGATCTGTTATATCATTAACAGAAATTAAATTTGGATTATTAGCTCTTATCCTCAAATCATTTATTAAATCTACAGCTGTAGTATTTGCTACACCATCCTGTTTTAAAACAGCTTCAGCATACATAAGATATACATCAGCTAATCTAAATAACGGAAAATCTGTATCAACAAAAGTTTGGTCTATCCCAGCTTGACCTGAAGATGTTACATTAGAATATTTTTGTATGATATAACCAGTATCTTTATCTGAGATATCAGTAATCCCAATTGGTCTATCAGCAGATATAATAGTATTTCTATCATCATCAATAAAGTTTCCACCTTGCCATAACTCAGCAAATTCTTTTCTTACTCTAAGTGCGCCTCCCCAGCCACCTTCGGAAACACCAACTTCTGCACCATTAACTTCTAAACTACCTACAGCACCATTAATCATAACAGTTGTAGGTCCATAATTTTGTGTCGTTGAACCATCAGATATTATTGGGAATATAATTTCATTAATAGCAGAGTTGGTATTATTGTCTGCCATAAAGAGATCTTTATAATTTGTGGCTAAAGAGTAATTAGCATCAAGTAATTTCTGGCAATACGTAATACATTTATCGTATTGGCCTTGTCCTGCTCCGAGATATACTTCGGCATTCAGATAAATTTTAGCTAATATCATGTAAGCAACACCTTTATCTGCTCTACCATATTCATTAGCTCCAGCTTCAACAAGATCAGATTCAATAGCTAATAATTCGCTTTCAATGAAATCAAAAAGTTGTGCTCTATCAGCAACTGGTAAAATTGTATTTACAGCATCTGCTTCTGTACCAAAGTTTGCTTTTCCGAAGAGATCCATCATATAATAATACGATAAGGCTCTAAGTAATCTTGCTTCGGCACGATATGCAACGATGTCTTGACGTACAGCTTCTGAAGCTCCTCTGCTGTCTAATTTATCTGCTGTAGTTTCTCTTAAAAAGTTATTTGCAAGAGCGATAGTTAAATGCGATCTACTGTACATTCCTAAAATTAATGGATTTTGAGCTGTCCAGATATTACGCTGTATTTCTCTTGTACCAGGATCATTCTCATAAGACCAAATCATTTGATCTGCAGAAAGTGTTTGCATGTATAAAAGCACACGACCAAATTGGCTAGTTCCAGCATCAATACCTTCAATGTTAGAAGATTCTGCTCCTTCGGTTCCAGTTAATGCTAAATTTCCATAAACACCTGCAATAACTTGTCTGTAGGCACCTTCATTTTGAAAAAGGTCTTCGCCTAATAAAGTATCATCATCGTTTGGTGTGATGTTAAGGTCTTCTGTACAAGAGAAGAACGTAAACACAAATAGCAATGATAAAATACTAATGTTTTTAATTGTTTTTTTCATAGTCTTTTTAAAATTTAATATTAGCACCTACTAAAATATTTCTTGGTCTTGGATAGATTGTGTTATCTATACCATTAAATACCTCTGGATCTAAACCGCTATATTCTGTTAATGTAAATACATTTTGAATTCCTCCCCAAACTCTTACAGATTTAATAACGTTTGAGAGCTCTTTAAAGGTGTAACCTAAAGTAATGTTATCCATTTTTAAGAACGATGCGTTCTCAAGATATATATCTGAGTTGATGACATCTGATGTTCTTTGGAAATTGTTGTTTAAGACAGATGTAGGAATGTTACCTAAAACAGAGTTGTCTTGTAATAACTCATATTGTGCTCTTGCAGAATCTACATTATTATACACATAGTTTCCAATATTTGCTCTTAAATTAAAAGCAAAATCAAAGTTTTTGTATTCTAAACTTGTTTGAAAACCTAAAATAACATCTGCGTCAGGATTTGCTCTTAAATAACGATCTTCATCGTTTATTATGTTATCTCCATTTAAATCTACATAAGCACCTTCAATTGCGTTACCTTGATTATCATATAATTGTTTGTAAACATAAAATGAATTTGGAGCTTCTCCTTCTCTAAATAATTGAATAAAATTACCAGTACCACCAGCAATTCCTCCTGTAGTTACATCTTGACCATAAGCCAATTCAGTAATTTCTCTATCTAACAAAGTAGCATTAAAGTTAAAGTTTAGAGAAAAATCTTCTTTTTGAATCACATCAACATTAGTAGTAAACTCTATACCTTGAATTCTTAAGTTACCAATATTTTGTACAATACTGTTTGAGAAATTACTCCCATCTGGTACTGGTGCATTAAATAGTAAATCTTCTGAATCTTTTTGAAATACATTTAAACTACCTGATATTTTATTGTTGAATAATCCATAATCAATACCGATTTCTAAAGTGGTAGTCTCCTCCCATTTTAAATCTGGGTTGATTTCCGAAGGTATCAAACTTGTAATAGTTGTATTTCCAAATTGGTATTGTGAATTAGCATTTCCACCACGATAACGACTTAGAAAAAGATCTCTTTCTCCAATTTCTTGTTGACCTGTAACACCATAACCTACTCTTAATTTTAAGTCTGAAATAGTTTCAGAATCTTTTAAGAAATCTTCCTCGCTAATTTGCCAAGCTAAAGCACCTGCGTAAAAATTACCCCAACGATTGTCTTCGCTAAAGCGAGATGTACCATCACGTCTGTAAGTAGCAGTTAAAAGGTATTTCTCAAAGAAGGTCAAGTTTGCTCTTCCGAAGAAACCAATAAGAACAATATCAGGATCAGCAAAAGTGTCACTAAAACTTTGAGGATCATATTGATTTCCTGTAAAGTAACCGTTATTAGTAAAACGTTGATAAGAATAACCTGTTGTGAAATCTGTTTCAACGTCTCCAAATGTCTTTTTGTAATTAAAAAAACCATCAAGAGATTGATTTTTTCTAATTTGGTAACTTACCGATTTGTTGGCAGAAACATTGTCATTTGTTGCAAAAACAGAATTGTTATTTGTCCAACCAGAAGTTTCATCAAATCCTAAATTGATAACAGCTTTTAAATCTGGTAAAAAATGAAATTTATAGTCAAAGTTAATGTTACCAAAAAAGCGCTCTGTATCACCTTGGTTATTTGTTTGTAATAAAGAGGCTACTGGATTTGTAGTTCCATTAGATAATATATTTCCATTTCTATGCTGATAAAAGCCATTAAAAGGAGAAGTTGGATCGTAAACTGGTTGTGTTGGGTCATAGCGAAGTGCTGCGCCTATTTGACCAGAATCTCCAAATCTGTTATCTTCAAAAGATAGATTAGCATTAAGACTTACCTTTAAATGATCGTCTAACATAGTTGGATTCAACGCAACAGATAAGTTACGTCTATCAAATTGTGATGTTAAAATAGCACCTTCTTGTTTTGTAACTCCAAAAGAAAAACGAGCAGGTAATGCTTTGAATAATGAACCTCTTACAGTTACATTGTGCATTGCAGAAACAGTTTCTCTAAAAATTTCATCTTGCCAATTTGTATTCGCATCACCTAATAAGTTGGTATTAAGTGTTGTTCCATTTATAGGTTGAGAATTTACAAGAGCTCTAAATTCATCTGCAGAGAATACATCAATTTGATCTGCAATTTCTCCAAATGTAAATTGAACATCGTAGTCTGCACTAAAGCTAGACTTACCCTTTTTTGTAACTATGATAATAACACCATTAGATGCTCTAGAACCATAAATAGCTGTTGCAGATGCATCTTTTAAAACAGTGAATGATTCTATATCATTTGGATTAATACTAGAAAGTATACCTCTAGAACCACCTATGTTATCATTAGTAATTGGCAATCCATCAATAACAATTAACGGATTGTTAGATGCATTAATTGAAGATCCACCTCTAATTTTTATTTCAGATCCAGATCCTGGAGCTCCACTGGTATTAACAGTGACACCAGCAACTCGACCTTGTAACAGGTTTTCAGTAGTTACAATGTTACCTTTTGTAAAATCATCTGATGTGATAGACTCAACAGATCCTGTAGCATCTTTTCTTGTGGTTGTACCGTAACCAATTATTACAATTTCGTCTAATTTCCCAGCGTCTTCACTTAATGTTACATTAAATGGTGAAAGGCCATTGTAGGCGATTTCTTTTGTTGAGTATCCTAAATATGAGAATACCAAGATATCACCTTCGTTGACAGATATTGAGTATTTTCCATCAAAATCGGTTGATGCTCCAGTTGTAGTTCCTTTAACTAGGATGTTTACACCTGGTAGCGGTAATGCGTTAGCTTCATCTGTAACTGTACCTGTAACCTTGGATTGCCCAAAGAATGTCGCAGGTATTAAAAATGTCAGTACGAGTAAGCTATTTAAAAATGTCTTCATAAAAAATTTTTAAAGTTAGTTGCTTTTTTTAATGCTTATATTTTTCACTTCTACTTCAAAACTATGTAAATTTTATGTTAACGTATTATATATTAACTTGCGCAAACGTTTTCGTGTTGAAAACTTTTGGAATTTTAGTATAAAACTATAAAATAACACGTGAAATTATCAGATTTATAATAAAGTGATAACTTTGTTACTAACTTCGGAATTGAATTTAAGTAAAAATACAAAAAAAGGAAATTTTTTATTCTCTTTTAACTTGAATAGATTCTCCCTAATAAATGCATTTTAAACGTCCTAAATGAAAAGAAAAATAACCCTTAAGCAAATAGCAAAAGAATTAGATGTTTCAATCTCTACAGTTTCAAAAGCGCTTAGAAATAGTATTGAAATTAGTGAAGATACACGTCAAAAAATTCAAGCTTTTGCTAAACTATACAACTACAGGCCAAATAATATTGCTCTAAGTTTAAAAAATAGAAAAACAAAAACGATAGGTATTATCATACCTGAAATTGTACATCACTTTTTCTCTAAAGTCATAACAGGTATAGAATTAGTTGCTAACAAGAGAGGTTATAATGTTATTGTAGGATTATCAAATGAATCTTTTGACAAAGAAGTCATCAACATGCAAATGTTAGCCAATGGTAGTATTGATGGGTTTATTCTATCCATTGCAAAAGAAACACTGTTACAGCAAGATTATCATCATTTTACTGAAACTATCAATCAAGGGATGCCAATCGTTATGTTTGATCGTGTCGTTAATGAAATTCCGTGTGATAAAGTTATAGTTGACGATGTTAAAGGAGCAAAGCAAGCTGTTGAAAAACTAATATCAAACGGTTGTAAAAACATAGCGATTATTTCAACTAAGGATTATGTTAGCGTCGGAAAATTGCGTACTCAAGGCTATTTAGAGGCTTTAGAAGATCATAAAATCGATCCAAAAGCATCTTTAATTCTCAAAATTGAAGATAAGCTAATGTCTGATGACCATCTCGATAAATTAGAAAGTGAGGTCGAACAATTATTTCAATCAAATAAGAGTATTGACGGTATTTTTGCAGTGAACGAATTGTATGCAGTTACAGCAATTAAAGTAGCTAGAAAATTAGGATTAAAAATTCCAGATGATTTACAGGTTATCAGTTTTAGTGATGGTGTATTATCAAAACATTCTACACCAAGTTTAACGACTGTGAGTCAACATGGACAAAAAATTGGAGAAAAAGCTGCTAATTTACTGATTAATAGGCTTGAAGCTGAAGAGGTGGATTATAATGATGAGACAGAAGAAGTCTACGAAACTGTTATCATTGAAACGAATCTCATTGAAAGAGAATCTACTAAAAACTAGATTTATCATTAGAGAATAAAAAACTTTAGTATATTTACACCCAAATCAAAACTTATATTTTTCACTTCTACCCATAAGTTTTGATAAGTTTAAACGCTTGTCAATAGTATTAATCTTAATATACTAATGATGAAAAAGCGCACCCTAGGTTTTTGGGAAATTTGGAACATGAGTTTCGGTTTTCTAGGAATCCAATTTGGTTTTGCATTACAAGGAGGCTTTATGTCTCGAATTTTTCAAACGCTTGGAGCTCCAAAAGATGATATCCCTTTACTTTGGATCGCAGCACCTCTTACAGGATTACTTGTACAACCAATAATTGGTTACATGAGTGATAGAACTTGGCATCCTAGATTGGGTCGACGAAGACCTTATTTTTTAATAGGTGCTATTTTAAGTTCATTAGCATTGTTTTTTGTTCCCTACTCTCCAGCATTATGGATAGCAGCTGGATTCTTATGGATTTTAGATGCTTCAATTAATGTGTCAATGGAACCATTTAGAGCGTTGGTAGCAGATAAATTAACAGAATCACAAAGAACATATGGATTTGTAGTTCAAACACTAATTATTGGAATTGGTACTTGGGTTGCAAGTAATTTACCTTGGATGGTATCTCAACTTGGTGTCAGTGATTCTGCAGATTCTGGAATAATTACAGATTCTGTTAAAATCGCATTCGCTATTGGAGCTTTTGTCTTTCTAGCTAGTATTCTATATACAATATTTACAACTTCGGAATATCCTCCAGAAGATATGGAAGAATTCGAACGTGAGAAAGCTAGAAAAAACCAATTCATTCCTGATATTTTAAATAACATAGGGAATATGCCTCTAACAATGAAAAAGTTAGGAGTTATACAGTTCTTTTCTTGGTTTGCATTTTTTACCATGTGGAGTTTAGCAAATCCAGCATTAACTGAACATGTTTTTAATACACCAGCACCTGTGCTATCAGCTTATGACTTAACGGTTCCTGCACAAGTTGAAGCTTTTGAGATTGTAAACACAGCATTTCAAAAATCATCAAATTTAGTAGGTTCTGCAATGGGAATTTACGGATTGTCTTCAATGGCATTCGCACTTCTCTTAGTTCTATATACTTCAAAGAAAAATATAAATAGAAAGTATGTACATATGTTTTCTCTAATATTAGGTGGTCTAGGTTTTATATTAATGTATTACGCATCTCCCGAAAATTTAAAATGGTGTTTTGTGTTAATAGGTATTTCTTGGGGAAGTATTCTCTCTATGCCATATGCCATGTTATCAAGTTCTGTTGACCCTAATAAAATGGGAATGTTTATGGGAATATTTAACATGTTTATTGTTATACCTCAAATTATAGCAGCTTTAGGCGGTATTAATTTTGTTTCAGGACTACTAGGTGAAGAAGCAATTAATGCGATGACTGTTGCTGGAATTAGTTTAATTATCGCAGGATTTTGTAACCTTTTAATTACAAACAAACAAGCCATTTCATATCAACCAGATTTAACTCAAATCAATGACTAAAAAAGGATTCATATTCGATTTAGATGGTGTCATCGTAGATACCGCAAAATATCATTTCCTAGCATGGAAAAAACTAGCAAAAGGTGTTGGTGTAGATTTTACTGAAATCCAAAACGAACAACTTAAAGGCGTAAGCAGACAAAAATCGCTTGAGAAAATTCTAGAATGGGGAAACAAGACGCTTTCCGAAGAAGAATTTAACAGACTTATGTCTCTCAAAAATGAAGATTACTTGACTTACGTTGAGAACATGAAGGAAGAAGAGATTTTACCTGATGTTCCTAAAGTATTAAACTTTTTAATTAGTAAAGAGCAACCTTTAGCTCTAGGATCTGCAAGTAAAAATGCACATACTATTTTAGATAAAGTAAATCTTCTTGAAAAATTTGATGCTATCGTAGATGGTAATGGCGTTAAAATAGGAAAACCAAACCCAGAAGTATTTTTAAATGCTGCTAAATTATTAGGCGTTAATCCTAATGATTGTATCGTTTTTGAAGATGCAAAAGCAGGAATTGAAGCAGCCAATGCTGCTCATATGATTTCTATAGGAATAGGAGATCAATCAGTATTAAACGAAGCAGATTATGTGTTCAAAGATTTTACTGAAATTTCTTTAGATTTTCTAGAAGACATCATGGCAAACAAAATAACCAAACAAACAAAGACTAATTTATCAAACGATAAATAAAATATAGATATATGAATCATAATTATATCAAACCAGATAACTGGTCAATAATTGAAGAAGGATTTGATGCAGAACGTGTTAAATCTTCAGAAAGCTTAATGAGTATTGGAAATGGAGCCATGGGACAACGTGCTAATTTTGAAGAGCACTACTCTGGTGAAACCTTTCAAGGAAGTTATGTTGCTGGTGTTTATTATCCAGATAAAACTAGAGTAGGTTGGTGGAAAAATGGGTATCCAGAATATTTTGCAAAAGTGCTAAATGCTCCAAATTGGATTGGAATTAATGTGACGATTAACGGAAAACAACTAGATATAGCAAAGTGTACTAAAGTAGAACATTTCCGCAGAGAGCTTAACATGAAAGAAGGTTGGCTATCTAGAAGTTTTACGGCAACACTTCAAAATTCTATTGAAGTCAAAGTAGAAACTAAACGTTTTTTAAGCCTAGAAATTGATGAAATTGGTGCTATAGAATATAATGTGACTCCAATCAATAATGATGCTCAAATAGATTTTACACCTTATTTAGACAATGGTATTACTAATGAAGATACCAATTGGGATGATAAGTTTTGGGATGTATTAAATGTGAATCATGAAGGTGAGCAAGCTTTTATTGTATCTCGAACAATGAAAACAGACTTTTATGTATGTACATCAATGCAAACACAAGTGTCATTAAATGGTAAAGCTATAAAACAGGATAAGATCGTTAGTGATGCTATAGATAAAATTGAATTTACATACACAAACCAAGTGTCTAAAGGTGATACCATCACAATGACAAAATTTGGTGGTTATACAGCAGATAGAAATCACGATAAAAATGAATTAATTACTGTTGCCAAAAAGACTTTGAATACGGTCTCTCAAATGGGATTTGATGGCTTGCTAGACACTCAAAAAGAAGCTTGGGCTAAAATTTGGGATATGGCAGATATTTCTATTGAAGGTGATGTTGCAGCTCAACAAGGCATTCGATTTAATATTTTTCATTTAAATCAAACGTACCTCGGAAAAGATACACGCTTAAATATTGGTCCAAAAGGATTTACAGGAGAAAAATATGGAGGAAGTACGTATTGGGATACCGAAGCATATTGCATTCCGTTTTACATGGCAACCAAAGATCAAAACGTTGCGAAAAGTTTATTAGAATACCGATACAATCACTTAGAAAAAGCGATTGAGAACGCTCAAAAATTAGGCTTTTCTAATGGAGCGGCTTTGTATCCAATGGTAACCATGAATGGCGAAGAATGTCATAACGAATGGGAAATTACCTTTGAAGAAATCCATAGAAATGGAGCCATAGCATTTGCAATTTATAACTACTTTAGATATACTGGAGATTACAGTTACATTCCAGAAAAAGGATTAGAAGTATTAATAGGTATTGCTAGATTCTGGCAGCAACGTGCTACGTTTTCTACAGCCAAAAATAAATATGTCATTTTAGGAGTTACAGGTCCAAATGAGTATGAAAACAATGTCAATAACAATTGGTATACTAATTACATTGCGAAATGGTGTATTAACTATGCGTTAGAGAATATCGAAAAAGTCAAAGAAGGTTTTCATGACGATTACGAGAGAGTAAAAGGCAAAACGAAAATTACAGACAATGAATTAGATCTCTGGAAAAATGTTGCAGATGATATGTATTTTCCATTTTCCGAGGAAAAGAATATTTACTTACAGCAAGATGGTTTCTTAGATAAAGAACTCATTACGGTTGCAGATTTGTCTAAAACCAATAGACCAATTAATCAAAAATGGTCTTGGGATCGCATTTTGCGTTCGCCATATATCAAACAGGCAGATATTTTACAAGGAATGTACTTTTTTGAGGATGATTTTTCTTCGGAAGAATTAGAACGTCATTTCGATTTTTACGAACCGTTTACTGTTCACGAAAGTTCATTATCTCCTTGTGTACACAGTATTCAAGCTGCAAAACTAGGTCGTATGGAACAAGCGTATGAATTTTATTTGCGTACGTCTCGTTTAGATTTAGATGATTATAATCATGAAGTAGAAGAAGGCTTACATATTACGTCTATGGCAGGAACTTGGATGAGTATTGTTGAAGGTTTTGGAGGTATGCGTATTAAAAATGATATGTTGTCTTTTGAACCTAAAATCCCAAATCAATGGGATTCATATTCGTTTAAAATCAATTTTAGAAATCAAATTTTGAAAGTAAATGTCACTAAAAACGGAACTAAATTTCAGTTAGATGGTGATAATCAAATTGATATTATTGTTAAAGGTGAAAAAGTAACGATTAGTCCTAATAATTTAGTGACTGTATAATAAATTATTCAACCTACAAGGTTTTCAAAACCTTGTAGGTTTTTTAAGAACTTGTATTAACGAAAGATTATTCAAGTCTTAATTTAAAAAAAACTATCATAATGAAAAGATTGTATTACATATTTCTGTCATCTATTTTAGTTTTAAGTGTGTCTTGTAAAAATGAATCTTCAAAAGAGATTATTTCAGAAGAAACACCAGTAAAATTTATAGATCAAAACGATATAGAGCGCATAGAACCACCAAATTGGTGGACAGATTTTAAAAACGAGAACCTACAATTATTAGTTCATCACAATAATATAGGAGACTATCAGCCAACTATTAATTATCAAGGTGTCAAAATTGATAACGTAAGTAAAGCTGAAAAAAGCAACAATTACCTGTTTATTGATCTTATTATTTCTGAAAGCGCTCAGGCAGGACAATTCAATATCAAATTTAAAAATAGTGATGGCAAGGAGCTAATAGATGTTTACGAACTCAAAAGTCGAGTCAAGCCTGCTGAAGATTACATAGGTTTTAATAGTAGTGATGCAATTTATTTAATCACACCAGATCGTTTTGCAAATGCAAACACCAATAATGATACACCTTTATCTATGGAAGGTCAATCTGCATTATTAGAAAAAACTGTAGATAGAAAAAATGATTATGCTCGTCATGGAGGCGATATAGAAGGCATGACAAATCATTTAGATTATATACATGATTTAGGTTTTACAGCTATTTGGCCACAACCACTTTTGACAAATGATATGAAAAGAGGCTCATATCATGGTTATGCAATTACAGATTTGTATCAAATAGATCCACGTTTTGGAACCTTAGAAGACTATCAAGAGTTATCCCAAAAAGCCAAAGAAAAAGGCATGAAACTCATCATGGATCAAGTGGCTAATCACTGCGGATTAAATCATTGGTGGATGAAAGATTTACCATTTAAAGATTGGGTAAACCTACAAGATAACTACGAAAAAAATATAGATAACTGGAATAACGATGTCAACATAAATTCTAATCATAGACGTACTTCAAATCAAGATATTTATGTATCACAGTTTGATAAAGATGGTCATTCTCAAGGATGGTTTGTATCTGCAATGCCAGATTTAAATCAGCGTAATCCATTCATGGCGAACTACATTATTCAAAACAGTATTTGGTGGATTGAAACCTTACAATTAGATGGGATTCGTCAGGATACCTATCCTTATCCAGACAAAGATTTTATGAGTGATTGGGCTGGAGCAATAATGACAGAGTATCCTAATTTTAATATTGTAGGAGAGGAATGGAGTTACAATCCGTTATTAATTGGTTATTGGCAAGATGGTGCAAATAATAAAGATGGTTACGATTCTAATTTAAAATCAACCATGGATTTTGCTATGCAAGCCAATGTTGTCAACGCATTAAACGAGCAAGAATCTTGGGATAAAGGGTTGGTGAAAATATACGAAGGTTTGGCTAACGATTTTCATTATGCTAATCCAAAAAGCATTATGATTTTTGAAGGCAATCATGATATGAGTCGCATTTTTACACAACTCAATGGTGATATTGTCAATACTAAAATGGCAGTCGCAACCTATGCAATGATGCCTAGAATTTTACAAATGTATTACGGTACAGAAATTCTCATGAACGACTTTGATAAACCTGGAGATCATGGATTGATTCGTACAGATTATCCAGGAGGATGGCAAGACGATTCTAAAAATGCATTTACAGGAAAAGGATTATCTGCGGAAGAAAAGGACATGCAAACCTTCGTTAGTAAAGTATTGAATTATAGAAAAACCAGTAAAGCCATTCACGATGGTAAAACCGTTCACTTCGCACCTTTTATGGGAACTTACTTTTTGTTTAGAACCCAAGGTGATGAAACGATTGTTTTAATTCTGAATAAAAACGATAAACCAATTACAATTGATTTAAAGCGTTATGCTGAAATTGGCCTGACAGGAAAAAATCTCAAAAACATTTTAACTGGTGAGAATTTCACATGGCAAGATGAAATTAAATTAGAAAAAAGAGGAGTTATGCTATTAACGACAAAGAAATAATTTCGAAATGAAAAAAATCGCATACATATTAGGATTACTTATCGGGTTTAGTGTTTCTGCACAAGTGACTATTATTGTTGAAGATCTTCCTAAAGAAACTCCAGAGAATGCATCCATTTTTATTTCTGGAAGTTTTGAAGGTTGGACTGGCGGACAAAAAGAATACCAGCTCGTACAAAAAGATGGTATTTATGCCATTACATTGCCAGAAGCTTCAGAAACCCTTCAATTCAAATTCACACAAGGGTCTTGGAAATCGGTTGAGTGTAGCAAAAAAGGTCTGGCTGTTGATAATCGTAACTATGCCTTCAATCAACCAAACGATACGTTAAAAGTTAAAATTGCTGGTTGGACCAACCTTTATGATGTTGAAAATGTATCTACAGCAGCTAAAAATGTTTCTGTAATATCTGAAGATTTTGAAATCCCTCAACTCAATAGAAAACGTCGTATTTGGTTGTATTTACCACCAAATTATGAAACCTCAAACGAATCATATCCTGTAGTTTACATGCACGATGCTCAAAATCTTTTTGACAATAGCACGTCTTTCTCAGGAGAATGGAGTGTAGATGAAACACTAAATAGATTATATAGCGAAAAGAACATAAAAGTAATTGTAGTTGGTATAGATAATGGAGGTGAAAAACGAACAGATGAATATAATCCATGGGAAAACGAAAAATATGGTGGAGGCGAAGGCAAGGAGTACACTAATTTTATTGTTCAAACTTTAAAACCTTATATCGATAGCAATTACAAAACCTTAAAAGATAAAAGCAATACAGCAATTTTTGGCAGTTCGATGGGTGGATTAATTTCTTACTATGTAGCATTAAAACATCCAAATATTTTTGGAAAAGTAGGTGTGTTTTCTCCTTCATTTTGGTTCTCTCCAAAAGTGAATGATTTTTCTAAAACCCACGGAAACATTAAAGACACAAAAATGTACTTTTTGGCTGGCGGAAGAGAAGGTGGTAATGTTGCTTTTGAAGAAATAAGCCAGACTGTAAAAGATATGAATAGTGTAATTACTATTTTAAAAAATCAAGGTTTTAATCCAAAAAACATACAATCTAAAATTGTACCTGAAGGAAAACATAACGAAGAATTGTGGAGAACTAATTTTGAAGAAACAATGTTGTGGCTATTTTCAGATCATATCAAAGAAAGAACCTTCGTTGATGCCACATGGAACAATGATCTATTGCAGGTCAATGTTTCTGATGGTACATATCAGATTCAATTTTATACTTCGGAAATCGTCGAAACAACTTTCTTACCAACTGGAGAAACAGCTTTAAATAGTTCTCATGCTGTAATTGCTGAGCCATCAATTTCTAGTATTCAGTTTTTAGAAAAAGACGAAGAAATATCGCTTAAATCTGAAGGTGTAAATGTAAACATCAATAAAAGTCCGTTTCAAATTTCCTATACATACAAAGGGAAAAATATCATTTCAGAAAAAGCAGGTTACGTCAAAAACGACAGCTTAGAAACCATTCAATTTAATCTCGATAAAGACGAGGTTTTATATGGAGGAGGAGCAAGAGCATTGGGAATGAATCGTCGAGGTAATCGATTAGAACTCTACAATAAAGCACATTATGGTTATGAAACTAAGGCACCTTTGATGAACTTTACATTACCAATTGTAATGTCATCAAATCAATATATGGTTCATTTTGATAATGCTCCAATTGGCTTTTTAGATTTAGATAGTAGAGATGATAATACGCTCACTTATGAAACCATTTCTGGTCGTAAAACCTATCAAGTTATTGTTGGTGATTCATGGTATGATATCGTAGATAATTATACAGATTTAACTGGGAAACAACCTATGTTGCCACGTTGGGCTTTGGGTAATTTTTCCAGTCGTTTTGGGTATCATTCTCAAAAAGAAGTGGTTGAAACTATAGATAAATTTAGAGAAGAAGAGATTCCTGTAGATGCTATAATTTTAGATTTATATTGGTTTGGAAAAGACATCAAAGGCACAATGGGAAATCTTGAGTTTGATCGTGATTCATTCCCAAATCCTAAGCAGATGATCAAGGATTTAAAATCTAAAAATGTAGAAACGATTTTAATTACAGAGCCTTTTATGTTGACCACATCACATCGATGGGATGAAGCAGTACGCGAAAACATTTTAGCAAAAGACGCAAAGGGAGATCCGTTTATATATGATTTTTACTTCGGAAATACGGGTTTGATTGACATTTTTAGCCAAGATGGAAAGCTATGGTTTAAAAACGTTTATAATGACTTATCAAAACTAGGTGTCAACGGATTTTGGGGAGACCTAGGAGAACCAGAAGTTCATCCTTCAGAATTAATTCACGCAACAGGAACAGCAGACGAAGTCCATAATATTTACGGTCACGATTGGGCAAAATTAGTTCAAGAAGCAAGTTTAGAAGCCAATCCAGAAAAACGTCCATTTATTTTAATGCGAGCAGGTTATTCAGGGTCGCAACGTTACGGTTTAGTGCCATGGTCTGGAGATGTAAACAGAACTTGGGGAGGATTACAAAGTCAGCCAGAAATTGCACTCCAAATGGGAATGCAAGGATTAGCATATATGCATAGCGATTTAGGTGGATTTGCAGGAGCAAATCTAGATGATGAGTTGTATGCTAGATGGTTGCAATATGGTGTGTTTCAGCCTATTTATCGTCCGCATGCACAAGAAGAAGTTGCAAGTGAACCTGTTTATAGAAGTGATAAAGCTAAAGCTTTAGCTAAAGAAGCCATTGAGTTACGTTATAGACTAACTCCATATAATTATAACCTCATGTTTGAAAACAATCAAACAGGAGTACCGTTAATGCGACCATTATTTTTTGAAGATGCAGATAATTTAGAGTTATTCGAGTATTCTGAAGCATACCTTTGGGGTAATGACATATTAGTGGCTCCAATTTTAAAAGCTGGGCAAACTACTAATGAGGTCTATTTTCCGAAGCACTCAAATTGGTTTGATTTTTATTCTACTAATAAATATCAAGGTGGTAGTGTAACAGCATATAAACTTGAAGAAAATACAATTCCAACCTTTGTTCGAGGAGGCGCATTTATTCCGATGATTAGTACAATAAATTCACTAAAATTATATGATAGCAATAATTTGGTTGTTCACTATTATTATGATGATTCTATTTCGCAAAGTAAACGTAAAATTTATAACGATGATGGAGCAACAGTTAATGCTTTTGAAAAAGAAGCCTATGAGATTTTAGAATTTGAAGCTGAACTCAAAGGAAGACGATTAGAAATAGAAATCGAAGCCGAAATAGGTAAAAACTATAACGTCAATAACAAAAACATTCAACTAGTCATTCATAATATGCCAAGTAACCCAAAGCGTATTAAAGTTGATGGTGAGAAAGTTGAAGGAAACTGGAATAGTAAAAAACAGACTGTCACAATTCCTTTGACTTGGAATACATCTAAAGACAAAGAAATCAAAATAAAACTAAATAAATAATCCAAAATGAAACATATAAACTTAAGCATATTAATTGTTTTAATAAGTGTCTTTGGATGTAAAAACGAAGAAAAAATAGTGCAAGTATCTACAACATCTAAAATAGAATTGAAGAAAAAAGAAGTGGTATACCAAGTCTTTACGAGACTTTTTGGGAACACAAACACAAATAACAAACCTTGGGGAACACTTGAGGAAAATGGTGTTGGAAAGTTTAGTGACTTTAACGAAAAAGCCTTAAAGGAGATTAAAGATTTAGGTGTCACACATATTTGGTACACAGGTGTGCCTCATCATGATGTGATTACAGATTATACTAAATATGGGATTTCAAATGATGATCCAGATATTGTTAAAGGTCGTGCTGGTTCACCTTATGCAGTAAAAGATTATTATAATGTAAATCCAGATCTAGCAGATAATGTTGAGAATCGTTTAGAAGAATTTGAAGTATTAATTCAGCGTTCTCACAACGCTGGATTAAAAGTAATTATTGATATCGTGCCAAATCACGTGGCTAGAAATTATCAAAGTTTGTCAAATCCTGAAGGTGCTTCAGATTTTGGAGCAGAAGATAATAAAACAGTTGTTTACGATGTGAATAACAATTTTTACTACAATCCAGGTGAAGCGTTTAAAGTCCCAGAATGGAAACATGGTTATCAACCTCTAGGTGGTGAGAAACATCCATTAGCAGATAGTAAGTTTGAAGAAATACCTGCTAAATGGACAGGTAATGGATCAAGAGCATCGCAACCAGATATCAATGATTGGTATGAAACTGTAAAAGTAAATTATGGAGTTTCGCCAGTTGGTAAAAAAGATTTTGATGAACTTCCAGAAGGTTATGACGAACAACATTTTATAGAACATTATGAGTTTTGGAAAGACAAAAAAGTACCAAGTTCATGGAAAAAATTTAAAGATATTGCTTTGTATTGGACAGCAAAAGGTGTTGATGGTTTCCGTTATGACATGGCAGAAATGGTTCCTGTTGAATTTTGGAGTTATATGAATTCTGCAATTAAAATGAAAAACCCAGATGCTTTTTTATTGGCTGAGGTATACAATCCAAGTTTATATAGAGATTATATCAAAAAAGGTAAAATGGATTATTTGTATGATAAAGTTCAACTATATGATACCATTAAACATGTGATGCAAGGTCATGGTAAGACAGATAATATTCCACCAATTCTGGAAGATTTAAGTGATATAGAACATCATATGCTTCACTTCTTAGAAAATCATGATGAGCAAAGAATTGCAAGTCCAGAATTTGCAGGAAGTGCCCAAAAAGGTAAACCAGCAATGGTGGTTTCTACAACAGCAACAACAGCACCAACAATGGTATATTTCGGACAAGAATTCGGTGAGCCAGGTGCAGAAGATTTAGGTTTTGGTGATCCTACGCGTACCTCTATTTTTGACTACGGAAGTGTGCCTTCTATGGTAAGATGGGTCAACGACAAAAAATTTGATGGAGGCCAATCTACTTCCGAAGAAAAAGAACTCAGAGATTTCTACAAACGCTTACTTAACTTCACAATTAATAGTTCGGCTTTAGCTTCAAACTATCAAGATATCCATGCGTTTAATCATCAAAACACTGAGTGGTACAACGATAAAGTATTGTCTTTTGTGCGTTGGAGTGATGATGAGAAATTAATTATCGTTTCTAATTTTAATGCAGATAACACCTATGGTTTTGAATTACAAATCCCTTCGGAAATTCTAAAAACTTGGAACCTTAGTGATGGAGAATACCAATTTGAAGACCAATTATACAATACCTACAATTCAACTTTAAAAGTAAATGGAGAACATGGCACTATTAGAATTGATGTAAAACCATTAGAGTCATTTATTTTAAAACTGAATAATTAATATGAGAAAATTAACCCTTTTTACTTTAATAATTATGACCATTTTGAGTTGTAAAACACAAACAACAGTAGAAGTAGAAAAACCAAAAGCACCTTTTGTTTGGGAAGGTGCAAACCTCTATTTTTTGCTAACAGATCGTTTTAATAATGGAGATACAACAAATGATGTCAACTTTGATAGAACAAAAGAAACAGGAAAACTTCGTGGATTTAAAGGAGGAGATATAAAAGGGATTACTCAAAAAGTAAAAGAAGGCTATTTTACAGATTTAGGTATCAATGCTATTTGGATGACTCCAGTGGTTGAGCAAATTCATGGAGGAACAGATGAAGGCACAGGAGTGACTTATGGTTTTCATGGCTATTGGGCAAAAGATTGGACAAAAATTGATCCTAATTTTGGTACAAAAGAAGATTTGCACGAGTTGGTTAAAGAAGCTCACGCGAGAGGCATTCGTATTGTTTTAGATGCAGTTATAAATCATACAGGTCCTGTAACAGATAAAGATCCTGTTTGGCCAGAGGATTGGGTGAGAACAGATCCGCAATGTAATTACGAAAATTATGACAACACCATAAGTTGTACGTTGGTTGCCAACTTACCAGATATTAAAACCGAAAGCAATGAAAACGTAGATCTACCACCTCATTTAGTAGAAAAGTGGAAAGCAGAAGGTCGATACGAACAAGAAATTAAAGAACTTGATGCCTTTTTTGAACGCACAGGTCACCCAAGAGCACCACGTTTTTATATCATGAAATGGTTAACCGATTATATTACAGAATTTGGTGTAGATGGCTACAGAGCAGATACGGTAAAACATGTTGAAGAATATGTTTGGAAAGAGTTTAAAGTAGAATGTGATTATGCCTTTTCAGAATATAAAAAGAACAATGCAGATAAAGTATTAGACGATAATGATTTTTACCTTGTTGGTGAAGTCTATAATTATGGAGTAAGCTCAGGGCAAGAATTTAATTTTGGAGATCGTCAGGTGAATTATTTTAATCCTCCAAGTTTTCAAAGTCTTATCAATTTTGAATTCAAATACAACGCAAAAGATAAAAATTACGAAGATTTATTTACGCATTATGACAACATATTAAATGATGAATTAAAAGGTTTTGGAACCTTAAATTATTTGAGTTCTCATGATGATGGTAATCCGTTTGATGCAGTTAGAAAAAAGCCTTTTGAAACAGCTAATAAACTGTTATTGTCACCAGGAACCTCTCAAGTGTATTATGGTGATGAATCTTCTCGATCACTCGCAATTCCAGGTACAGATGGTGATGCAACGCTGCGATCAATGATGAATTGGGATTCTATCGCTAAACGAAAGCGAACAAAAGAAGTGTTGTCCCATTGGCAAAATTTAGGCAAGTTTAGAGCAAATCATCCTGCAATTGGCGCTGGTAAACATCAAATGATATCTCAAAAACCATATACGTTTTCTAGACGTTATAACCTCGGAAATTTTAAAGATTTGGTTGTCGTAGCTATGGATTTAGAAGTAGGTAAAAAAACTCTAAACGTAAGCAAGGTTTTTGAAGATGGTACATCACTTTATGATGCATATTCTAATCAAGAAGTAACCGTTAAAAATGGAAAAGTAGAGTTAGAATCTGAATTTAATATCATACTCTTAGAAGAGAAATAAGAATGAAAATATATCTATCAATTTTATCAATATTATGTTTGCTGTCTTGCAATTCTTCTGATGACAAAAGAGAATTTAAAGCAGTTTCTCTAAATGGTACAATTGAGGTGAGTTTTAATGTTTCCGAAGATGGGAAACCTTATTACCTCGTTTTAAACAATAAAAAAGTAATTATTGATACTTCATATTTAGGTTTTGAATTTAAAGATGCTCCTGATTTTGAAAAGAATTTCATCATTAAAAAATCACTGACTGAAACCCATATAGAAACTTGGCAAATGCCTTGGGGAGAACAAGACACAGTTCAAAATAACTATAAAGAATTAAAGGTTTTTCTTCAAGAAAAAGTATCACCAGAACGTTTTTTGAATATTGTATTTAGAGTGTATGATGATGGAGTAGGATTTAGATACGAATTCCCAGAACAAGCAAGATTAAGTGACGTTGAAATCATAGAAGAGCATACACAATTTAACTTAACTCAAGATTATAAAACCTTTTGGATTCCTGGAGATTGGGAAATTTATGAGCATACTTACAAAACGACAAAGCTTTCAGAAATTGATGCCTTTAAATATAGAAATCATCCAAATTTAGCACAAACCTATATTCCAGAAAATGCGGTTAATACACCTGTGACAATGGTAGGTGATGATGGTACTCATTTGAGCTTTCATGAAGCAGCTTTAGTCGATTATTCTGGGATGACTTTGAAAGTCGATACTGAGAAATTAAACTTTGAAAGTAACCTTGTAGGTTCTGAAAACACAGATTATAAAGTTAGAAGAAACTTACCTTTCAATACGCCTTGGAGAACGATTCAGGTTACTGGTAATGCACCAGATTTAATTGAATCTAACTTAATTGTTAATCTGAATGAACCCAATACACTTGGAGATGTATCGTGGTTCAAACCTATGAAATATACAGGTGTTTGGTGGGAAATGCATTTAGGAAAGACCACTTGGGATATGGCTTCAGGAAGGCATGGCGCGACCACAGAAAATGTAAAACGTTATATCGATTTTTCTGCAAAAAACAATATTAAAGGTGTTTTGGTTGAAGGTTGGAATACTGGTTGGGCAGCTGAAGAAGGTGGCTTTGATTTTGTGACCCCTTATCCAGATTATGATTTAGAGCATGTAGTCAATTATGCTAAAGATAAAGGTGTTGACATTATGATGCACCATGAAACTTATGGAGGTGTGGATAGATATATTAAACAACAAGATTCAGCTTATGCTTTAATGCAAAGCCTAGGCATTCATTCTGTTAAATCGGGTTATGTTTTTAAATTATCTCCTAAAGGGGAATATCATCATGGGCAGTTTATGGTTAATCATCATAATAATTCTCTTATTAAAGCTGCTAAATATAAGATTGCTGTTAATCCACATGAACCTATCAAAGCAACAGGATTACGACGAACCTATCCTAATGCAATTTCTCGTGAAGGATTAAGAGGTCAAGAATTTAATGCTTGGGCTAAAGATGGTGGAAATCCGCCTGAACATTTACCAATCGTAGCTTTTACTAGAATGCTTGCAGGACCAATAGATTATACACCTGGAATATTCAATATTAAGTTTGATGAGTATAAAAAAGACAATCAAGTTAATACAACCATAGCACAACAGCTGGCTTTGTATGTTGTGATTTATAGTCCAATACAAATGGCTGCAGATTTGGTAGAACATTACGAGGCTAATCCTAAACCTTTACAATTTATAAAAGATGTTGGTGTAGATTGGGAAACAACTAAAGTGTTGAATGGTGAAGTTGGAGATTATGTGACAATCGTAAGAAAAGAACGTCAAACTGGAAATTGGTTTTTAGGTAGTATTACTGATGAGAATCTTCGAAATTTAGAGATTAATTTTGATTTTCTAGATAAAAATCAAGACTATATAGCAACCATTTATAAAGATGGAACAGATGCACATTGGGATAAAAATCCGTTGGCATTAGACATAGAGAAAATAACGATTAACAGCAATACTAAAATGACTCTAAACCTTGCAGAAGGTGGTGGTTGTGCAATTAGTATTATTAAAAAGTAAAATTATGAAAAGAATAGTTTTAATAGTTACTTTTTTATCATCAATAATGAGCTTTGCTCAAGTTGGGATTGGGACAATAACACCTCAAAGCACATTAGATATTAATGGTAATTTATCAGTAAAAGTGGTTCCTTACAATGGAGGACCAGGAGGATCTGCTACAATAATTGATGATGGGATTTATCTTAACCTGACACCAACCGCTGGAAATATAGAATTTATCTTACCTGATGCAACTACGGTTCCTGGTAGAGTTTATATTGTAAGGAATATTTCTGATACTATAGATGCTGTGATGTATTCGTTTGGATTTGTCGCAGGACAAGGTAATGGTGTAGAGTTTTTTCCAGGAGATAGTCGAGTAAGCGGGAAATCAGTTATCATGTCAGCAGATATTGGAAATGATGGTGGAGATCCAACGAAAACCCTTATGTTTATTAGTGATGGTTCCAATTGGACTTATGGTAAAATAGGGTTTTAATAACATAATTTATGTGACGTTTGACATGTAAGAATGTCTTATTAGTAGCGACTAAACTATTAATTCTTAAATTTACATGTAAGAAACAGTTGCTATGAACGATATTAACGATAATATAGAGTCTCCTTTTACATTAAAAGTAAGTTTTAATAAAATTCTTAAGCATTATGAAGACTTGTCTCAAAGTGAAGATGAGTTTATAGCAGCAAAAGCACGTCGAGTTTTAAAGACTGCTGAAAGATTCCCAGAACTACGTGAAGGAATTACAAAACCTATCGATTTAGTCAAAAGAGAGAAAGAAATAAGTATTATTTTACAAGATTCTTTTAGTCCTATTTTGACTAAAAATGAAATTAAAACAGCTTCGGTACCACTTCATAATTTGATTTTTAATTCTTCGGAAAGGTTTAAATCCATAATCAAAACGGCTGGAGATGACTTTGAGTTAGAAATCAAAAACATGCCAAAAAATGATACGTATATAACTTCATGTACAATCATTTTAGCATTTTGTTATGGCCATAATATCAATTTTAAACGTCCACTTTATTATGAAATACCAGATGCGAAAGGAATAATGCAGTATTACAAGATTTTATATAATGCTGATTTTATTGATATCGTTCCGTCTAAAGATGCTCCAAAAATAACTCAAGAAGATGTTGATGAATTATTAGATAATTTTGATAATATAGCATTATGGAAAGCAAAGTTTCCGCCAAATAGTTACACCTTTAAAGGGTTTGTTATTTCTAATATATTTAATGTAACAGATGATCAATCGATTTCAAATATTAAATCTAGTTTAATAGGAGAGGATAAGCGAAAAAATGAAGGTTTTATGAAAAATTTTCATCAAATATTTCAATCCCTTTTAGGTCTTAAAAATATTAAAGTTGGTTTTTCTATTTATAATAAGGAAGATGATGCTTTTGAACACGTTTACGGTGTTGGGATGAATAGTTATTTACTAAATAAATTAGATTCTAATGCCTGTTCAGAAGCACTGTGTGATGCGTCTTATAATATCTTGTTGAAAGAAAAAAAATTCTACACTATTTCTGATGTGGATAAATTTTATAAGCTTTCTAAAGGGAAATCACCTCAGTATAAAACATTAAAAGAACAACATATTAAGAGCGCAATTTTAGCACCAATAGCTAATGAAGAAGGTCTAATGGGTATTTTAGAAATTGTTTCTGAAGAACCTAAAATATTAAACAGCATCAATGCCAATAAGTTGGTAGATGTAATGCCTTTTATCGTTTCTGCAGTTGAGCGTTCTAAAAGTGAAGAAGAGAATTTAATAGAAGCTGTGATTCAACAAGAATGTACATCTATTCATCCAAGTGTTAATTGGCGTTTTGTAAAAGAAGCGAGAAAATTTATCAAAGATCAATTAAACGGTAATGAACCTAGTTTTAATAAAATAGCTTTCAAAAATATTTATCCTTTATTTGGTCAAATAGATATTAAAGGGTCTTCTGAAGCTAGAAACTCTGCAACTCAAAAAGATTTAACTATTCAGTTAGAATCTATTAAGTCTATAATAATGAGTGCTATGAAATTGGAGAAATTACCAATTTACGAACAGTTCTTATTCCAAGTAAATAATTTTTTAGAAGACTTAGATGTTCATTTTCAGGTGGATAGTGAGCAGCAAATTTCAGCATTTATAAAACAAGATATAGATCCTTTATTGGATCATCTAACTGCCATTGATTCTATACAAGAAGAGGTGATTGCTTATTATGAAAGTATAGATAAAAAGGTGGATGCATTATACCATCACCGAAAAGATTACGACAAAACTATAGCCTTGATCAATAAAGAGATGGCTTCAATTTTAGATAAAAAACAAGTTGAGGCTCAAGCGATGTATCCTCATTATTTTGAGCGATTTAAAACAGATGGTGTTGAACATAATATGTACATTGGAGAGTCTATCACTAAAGAAGATTCATTTAATTCTATCTATCTGTATAACTTACGCTTATGGCAATTGCAGGTCATGTGTGAAATGGAAAATTCATTTTATATAATGCAACCCAACTTTCCTGTTAAATTAGATGTAGCTTCAATGATTTTAGTGTTTAATCAACCATTATCGATTAGTTTTAGAATGGATGAAAAACAATTTGATGTTGATGGAACTTACAATGCTAGATATGAAATTGTAAAAAAACGAGTAGATAAAGCGTTCATTAAAGGAACTAAAGTACGAGTAACTCAAAAAGGAAAAATAAGTATTGTCTATTCTCAAAAACAAGATGAACTCGAATATTTAAGGTATATTAATTTTCTACAATCTAAGAAGTATTTAGATGATGATCTTGAAATTGTTGAACTTCAAGATTTGCAAGCTGTCACAGGTTTAAAAGCAATTCGTGTAAGCATATTGTATCATAAAAATCAAGATGATAAATCATTTTACACCTATGATGATTTAATGAAAGAGATTAATGCTTAAACATAATATCTTTCACTATCCAAAGTGTTAGGTTTGATGATATTAACATCAGAATCTGGATCTAAAACTTCTTGAATATCAATTCCTGGATTATTTTTTACTGCAATACCAAAGGCAATTAGTGATGTTATGATACCAATCATAAAAATAGTATAAGTAACACGAAGGATTCTATATTTTCGTTCTAACACCTTTCCTAAAAAATACAAATCTTTGGTTAGGGCTTTATAAATGTAATCTTTGTCGTTCACCAATTCTTGAATTGCCCATTCAAACTCTTCTAATTTCATTTTATGAAAATTTCCGAAGAAACTCAAATTCACATTCTGATTTTTAACGTCTTCTTTAGTGAATTGTCCACTTGTAACATTAGGTCTAGTTGCTATAATGGACATCACCATTGAGATAACGCTAAATAAAGTGAAAATGACTGTTGGCCAAGTGAGGTAAGGATTGGTATCTAATTTAGAAATTAAATTAGCCAAAACCACTGAAATAATTATCGCATTTACAGACAATAAAATATTGGCTTTAGTATCTGCAATATCACTAAGCTTAATATGATTTCTAAGTGCTGTTCTAAAAAATGTTTGAACACCACGTTCTGGGCTTTCATTCTTGTATTGCGCCTTATATTTGGCTTTCACCTCTTCTTTTTTGAACTTACTTTTTTGCTTTTTCTTAGCCTTGATAAGTTTTGAAAGATTTTTGTCCTTTCTAGATTGCCAGTTCTTTAGTGCGTAATCTGTATAATATTGATGTTTTTTAGCGAGTACCTTAATGTTTTCGTTCCTCCATTCAATTGGAGTGTAAGTTTCAATACCACGTAATTCAAGTTCTTTTCTTAGAAATTCACTTGCTTCCTCAAAATATTTTTTTCCAAAATGTGAAGCATCTGCATCTCTAATTATTTTGCCAAGTTTTGTTGTAGGTACTTCTTTAAACTTTGTCTCCATGATGCATTGGTTGACTGCATCAATAAGCGATTTATCAGCATTTTGTTTTGTTAAGAACTCTGTTGCGATTTCTACACCAATTTCTTCATGGTTGTCTGCATTTTTGGTATAACCAGTATCATGAAGTAATGCTGCTATTTCAAGAATTTCGGCTTCATCTTCGCTAACATCACTGTTTTCAATAATCTCACGAGTGCTTTTTAATACACGCTCAGTATGTTTAAAATTGTGATATAAAAAATTAGCATCTAATTCCTTTTTTAGTAAATCAAATACAAATTCTTCGGTTTTTTTAATAAGGTCAGTAGCCATAAACATCAATTATATATAAAAGTAAATTTACGAAAATCATAATTAAGACATTATGTAATTTTCAAACTGCATATTCGACTAAAATTATCGTAAATTATATCTTTATTACTAAAATTAGTAATCTATTCGATTAAACAAGTGAAATGCAACTAAACATTAAACATACATTTACAGAAGAACTTCCATCAGATCCTATAACAGAGAACTATAGACGACAAGTCAAAGAGGCGTGTTATTCTTATGTAGTTCCTAAACAGACTAAAAAACCTGAAATACTACACATTTCCGAAGAAATGATACACACATTAGGTTTGTCAACTAAGGATATGAATTCTCAAATGTTTAAAAATGTATTTACAGGAAATCTAGTTTTAGAAAATACAACACCTTATGCTATGTGTTATGGTGGTCATCAATTTGGCAATTGGGCAGGACAATTAGGAGATGGTAGAGCAATAAATTTATTTGAAGTAGAGCATAATAATAAACAGTGGCAAGTGCAACTTAAAGGTGCTGGAGAAACACCTTATTCTAGAACTGCAGATGGTTTAGCTGTTTTACGTTCTTCAATTAGAGAATATTTATGTAGTGAGGCGATGTATCATTTAGGAGTGCCAACTACTAGAGCTTTATCATTGGCTCTGTCTGGAGATGAGGTGATGAGAGATATGTTATATGACGGTAATCAAGCTTATGAAAAAGGAGCAATTGTAACTCGTGTTGCACCTTCTTTTTTACGCTTCGGAAATTTTGAAATCTTCGCAGCTAGGCAAGATCATAAAACCCTCAAAACTTTAGTTGACTATACAATTACCCATCATTTTTCTCATTTAGGAAAACCGTCAAAAGAGAATTATATACATTTTTTTGCTGAAGTGGCTCAGCGCACTTTAGACATGATTATTCATTGGCAACGTGTTGGTTTTGTACATGGTGTGATGAACACAGATAATATGTCCATTCTAGGATTAACCATTGATTATGGTCCTTATGGTTGGTTAGAAGGATTTGATTTTGGTTGGACACCAAATACTACAGATAGTCAACACAAACGCTATCGTTATGGAAATCAACCCAATATCGGACTCTGGAATTTGTACCAACTCGCTAATGCCTTGTATCCGTTAATTGAAGAAACAGAGCCTCTAGAAACAATCTTAGAGACTTATAAAAGCGATTTTGAGAGAAAATCTTTAGAAATGATGCGTTCAAAATTAGGTTTGACTATAAACGACGACAAAGACAATACGTTAGTTGAAAATTTGGAAGATGCATTTTTATTAACTGAAACAGATATGACTTTGTTTTTCAGAAATTTGAGCAACTTCAAAAAAGGCGATGCTGCAAAAGGATTGGAGATTGTACAAGCTGCATTTTATATGCCAAAAGAAGTGTCTGATGCTGTTACGCAACAATGGAATAATTGGTTTGAAAGTTATGATGTGAGGCTGAAAAAGGAGTTACTCTCAGATGCAGAAAGGAAAACAAAAATGAATGCTGTGAACCCTAAATATGTCCTCAGGAATTATATGTCTCAATTAGCAATTGACGATGCTAATAAAGGCGATTACAAATTAATTGATGAGTTGTTTCAGCTTTTAAAGAAACCATATGACGAACAATTAGAAAATGAAAAATGGTTTGCAAAACGACCAGATTGGGCGAGACATAAAGTAGGATGTTCTATGTTGTCTTGTAGCTCTTAATTATATAATCAAAAAAAGTAAAATAATGGATTTTTCAAAACTAAAAGTATTATACATTAATTGTACATTAAAAAAATCACCTGCAATAAGCCATACAGAAACGCTTATGAAAGTGTCGCAAAATATTTTAAAAAAGGAAAATGTTTCGTTTGAAACTATTAGACTTATAGATACTGACGTGGCTGTAGGTGTTTATCCAGACATGACAGAGCATGGTTGGGATAAAGATGAATGGCCAAATATTTATAATAAAGTTAAAGAAGCAGATGTTTTAATTATTGGAACACCAATTTGGTTAGGTGAAAAATCTTCTGAAGCTCAAAAATTAATCGAACGACTTTATGCAATGAGTGGCGAAACTAATGATAAAGGACAATATGTTTATTATGGTAAAGTTGGCGGTTGTATGGTAACAGGAAATGAAGATGGCGTTAAACATTGTGCTATGGGAATTCTATATGCGTTACAGCACGTTGGATATTCAATTCCTCCTCAGGCAGATTGTGGTTGGATTGGAGAAGTTGGTCCAGGTCCAAGTTATGGTGATACAAAATGGAAAGGTGAATCTGTTGATCCACCAGTTGGATTCGATTCAGAATTTACAAATAGAAATACAACCTTTATGACCTATAATCTTTTGCATTTAGCAAAATTATTGAAAGAAAATAAAGGTTACAGCAATTATGGTAATTCTAGAGAAGCATGGGACAGTGGTACACATTGGTCTTTTGAAAATCCAGAATACAGATAAGATTAATGTTTAAACACATATTGCATTTTACTTGTTATCGTAATAACACAAAGAGGTTGGATGGTATTCGCTAACAATGTCTCTATTTACAAAACCTATGAAGATTTATATTGTTATTTGATAAGGTGTTAAAGTATCAAAATAATGAAAAACCTGAAAAAAATAGGATTTGGAGGTGGCTGTCATTGGTGCACAGAAGCAGTGTTTCAAACGTTAAAAGGCGTGTTTTCTGTTGAGCAAGGTTATATCGCATCTTATAATGAGAACTCAAGTTTTTCTGAAGGTGTTTGTGTTAATTATATTCCCGAAACAGTTAATCTTCAATTACTAATTGAGGTACATTTGTTAACACATAAGAGCACAGTAAGTCATTCTATGCGTAATAAATATCGGTCAGCTATTTACACGTTTTCAGATGAACAAAAATTGAATGTCGAGAATATTTTAGCTGTATTAAATGAGCAATATCAAAATCAATTAATAACGCTGGTTTTAAATTTTAGAGAATTTAAAGTCTCAAAAGAACAGTTTACAAATTATTACTATAATAATCCTGAAAAGCCATTTTGTGAAACTTTTATAAATCCAAAATTGCGAATGCTTTTAGAGAATTATAGTGCTTTTATAAATCATGAGAAACTTAATCACTTAAAGATTAAGTCTTCATTGTAATAACAATTATGAATAATAAAAAATTACAAATAGAAAATAAAAAAGGACTTAAACTTCAAGCACATCTGGAGTTGCCTGCAAATCAAAAACCAAACTACTTTGCAATTTTTGCACATTGTTTTACGTGCAGTAGTTCTCTAAGTGCAGTGCGGAATATTAGTAGAGCCCTAACTAATCATGGTTTTGGTGTTGTGCGATTTGATTTCACTGGTTTAGGACGTAGTGAAGGCGAGTTTGCAGATAGTCATTTTTCAGCAAACGTTGATGATTTGATTGCAGTTAACGATTTTCTTAAAACAAATTATAAAGCACCATCATTATTGGTAGGTCACTCTCTTGGAGGAGCTGCTGTTTTAGTAGCAGCTTCAAAATTAGATAATATAAAAGCTGTTGCCACAGTTGGAGCTCCTTCAACAGTGACTCACGTAAAACATTTATTTTCTCATGATATAGATGATATAAAAAATAAAGGTCGAGTAGAGGTTAATATTGGAGGGAGACCTTTCAAAATTGATGAAGATTTTGTGTCAGATTTTGATAAAACTAATTTACCAGAAGTTGTTAAATCATTAAGAAAACCATTACTCATTTTACACTCACCAATTGATACCATTGTAGGTGTTAAAAATGCCGAAGAATTATATCATAATGCACATCATCCTAAAAGTTTTGTGAGCTTAGATAATGCTGATCATTTGTTGAGTAACTCTCAAGATAGTTTATATGTTGGTGACATGATTGGTAGTTGGGTGAAACGCTATTTTCCGCAGCAAGAAAATACAATGTTAGATACAGCTGGTGAGCAATTGGTAGCACATTTAAATTTAAAAGAAGATAATTTTACAACAACGATTCAAACAGCAAAACATAGTTTGATTGCAGATGAACCAGAGTCAGTTGGAGGCGATGATTTTGGACCATCACCTTACGATTTTTTAAGTGCAGGATTAGCAGCTTGTACTGTAATGACACTTAAATTATATGCCGAACGCAAAAAATGGGACTTACAAGAAGTGTACGCTCACATTACATATTCAAAAAAACATAGTGATGATTTAATGTTAGATTTAGACAAACCAACGCGTATCGATCATTTATCAAAAAAGTTAACCTTTGTAGGAGACTTGGATGAGAATCAAAAACAGAGATTAAAAGAAATCGCTTCAAAATGTCCTGTCCATAAAACATTACAAAGCAAAATTCTTATTGAAACAGAAATAATTTAGCATCAATCTATGATTTTAAAAGATTCATATCTAAACACACGACAAAAATTTGTAACTATATGTAAATCCCTCAAAACTGAGGATTACTCTGTGCAACCTAAGGTTTTTGTATCGCCTCCTAAATGGCATCTAGCGCATAGCACGTGGTTTTTTGAGCAATTTGTACTTTCAGAATTTAAAGAGCATTATAAGATTTATGATGAGGATTTTGCCTATTTATTTAATAGTTATTATAACAATGCTGGAAAGCGAGTTTTAAGACCTAACAGAGGTTTGATGACGCGTCCAACAGTTGACGAAGTGTATCAATATCGAAACTATGTCGATGAACAGATGGTTGAATTTTTGAATCAAGATCCTTCAGAAAAGGTGAAGAAAATTTTTGAACTTGGAATTCAACATGAGCAACAACATCAAGAATTATTTTATTACGATATCAAGTATATTTTAGGACATCAACCTACGTTTCCAACTATTGAAAATAATATTCATTTAGCTGAAATTGAACAACCTTCAAAATGGTTAAAGATTGGTGAAGGTGTATATGACATTGGACACAAATACGATACATTCTGTTATGATAATGAGTTAGGAAGACATAAGGTGTTTTTACATGAATTTGAAATATCAGATCAACTTGTAACCAATAAAGATTATATCGATTTTATAGAAAGTGGAGCATACAAAAATTTTAATTTATGGCATGCCGAAGGTTGGGATTTTGTCCAACAGAATGATATTGTAGCTCCAGAATATTGGCATAAAGTAGATGGAAAATGGCATCAATATACATTGCAAGGTTTTCTGCCTGTGAACTTAAAACAACCCGTAAGTCACGTTAGTCTGTATGAAGCATACGCTTTTGCAGAGTGGAAACAAATGCGCTTACCAACAGAATTTGAATGGGAAGTTGCTTCAAAGCAAATTGATTATGGGCAACTTTGGGAATGGACCAATAGTGCCTACTTACCATATCCGAACTTTTCAAAAGCACCAGGCGCTTTAGGTGAATACAATGGTAAATTTATGATTAATCAAATGGTACTTCGTGGTGCCTCTGTAGTTACAGCAGATAATCATAGCAGATCAACATATCGCAATTTTTTTCATCCAGAAATGAGATGGCAATTTTCAGGAATTAGACTCGTAAAATAATATATGAACACTACTTTTGCAGAAGATATCAAACAAGGCTTAACCGCTAAAAACAAACATTTATCCTCAAAATATTTCTATGATGATAATGGCAGTCGCATATTTCAAGAGATTATGCAAATGCCAGAATATTATCTCACAGATTCTGAATTTGAGATTCTCTCATTACAATCACAACAAATTGTTGATGCTCTAGATTTTAATGAACCTTTTAATATCATAGAACTTGGAGCAGGAGATGGGTTCAAAACGTTTAAACTTCTTGAATACTTGGTGAATGCGAACATTGAATTTAATTATGTGCCAATAGATATTTCGCAAGAGGCAATTACTATACTCTCAGAAAAACTCAAAGAGCGTTTACCTAAATTATCTATTCAAGCTAAGGTTGGTGACTATTTTGAAATTCTTAATGCAGAATCAAAAAATGACATTCCTAGTTTACTCTTGTTTTTAGGTAGTAATATTGGAAATTATTCTGAAGAAAAAGCAGTTAATTTATTGCAGCTTTTTAATAAAAACATGAATATAAATGACAAACTGCTCATAGGTATAGATTTAAAGAAAAACCCTATTACAATTCATAATGCGTATTATGACAAAGCAGGTGTGACTAAACGTTTTAATTTGAATCTCTTAATTAGAATTAATCGTGAGTTTGATGCTGATTTTAAAATTGATGATTTCGATTTTTATTGTCATTACAATCCGTTAAATGGAGACGTCAAAAGTTATATTGTGAGTTTAAAATCGCAAACTGTTCAATTCAAAAAACTAGATTTTTCAGTTGAATTTCAGCAAAACGAACTCATATGGACAGAACTGTCAAAAAAGTATTCACTTGATGATATTGAAGCGTTGTCTGGTCAGGCGAATTTCAGAATAAAAAAACAGTTTTTAGACTGTAAACACTACTTTACAGATAGTCTCTGGGAAAAATTAGCTTAAGAATCAATATCTTTAGGGATACAGGCAAAAGAATTAAATTTAATACACTTTTTTTACAACTCAAATGACACTAAATGACTAGATATAATAAATTAGTTGCCACTTTAATTTTAGGCTTGCTTTTAAATGCTTGTGCAACGTATGAAGCAACCTATAAAAATAAAGAGCAAGCATCTGTAGAACTTCCAAATAAAGAAATCGATAAAACTTTTTACTTAATTGGCGATGCAGGTAAATCTCCACAAGGAGGCATGTCTAAAGCATTAACTGCATTTAGTAATCATATCGCAGATAAGAATACTGAAGGCGATTATACTATTTTCTTAGGTGATAATATATATCCTGACGGTTTACCAAAGACAGGTGAAGAGGGTCGAGAAAATGCTGAAAATGCTCTTGATGGTCAAATTATGTCAGTTAAAAATTTTAAAGGAGATGTGTTATTTATTCCTGGAAATCATGATTGGTATGCCAATGGATTAAAAGGCTTAAAACGTCAAGAAAAGTATATCGAAGAAGCACTCGGTAAAAACACGTTTCAACCAGAAAATGGTTGTCCGTTAGAAAGTATAGACGTTAGCGAAACCATACAATTGATAGCTATTGATACACAATGGTACTTAGAAAATTGGAATGAAAATCCAACAATTAATGATGAATGTGAGATAAAAACACGAGAGCGTTTCTTTGAGGAGTTGGAAGGTGAACTTAAAAAAGCTCAAAATAAAACCATTGTTTTTGCTATGCATCACCCAATGTATACTAACGGAACTCATGGTGGTTACTATTCAGCTAAAAAGCATTTATATCCAACGCAAAGTAATATTCCTGTGCCAATTGTTGCATCTTTAATTACTCAAATTAGAACTCAAGGTGGTGTGTCTATCCAAGATAGATACAATGAGCGTTACAATAAGTTGATGAGTCGTTTAGAAACATTGACGTTTGAATCTGAAAACTTAGTTTTTGTTTCAGGTCATGAGCATACATTACAATACATAGAGAATGATCGAATTAAACAAATCGTATCAGGTTCTGGAGCAAAGGAATCGGCTACTACTCTAAGTAACAATGGTTTGTTTTCCTACGGAAAACAAGGTTTTGCAGAGTTAACAGTATATAAAGATGGTAGTAGTTGGGTGACTATTTATGGAGAAGAGAACGGACAGCCAAAACGTTTATTTTCAAAGGAGGTTTATGAGCCAACAAAAGATTATGACGTATCAGGATTGCCTGATAGTTTTCCAGAAGAAGTACAGGCTTCTGTCTATACTAAAGAAGAAACTGATGTCACTGGTTTTTTTGAGTCCGTTTGGGGAAGTCATTATCGTGATGTTTACAGTACAAAAATTACTGTTCCTGTAGCAACATTAGACACACTTTATGGTGGTTTAGAAGTTGTTAGAGCAGGAGGTGGACACCAAACTAGATCATTACGTTTACAAACTAAAGACGGAAGGCAGTTAAATATGAGAGCCTTGCGTAAGAGTGCAACACAATATTTGCAAGCAGTTTTGTTTAAGGATACCTATATCCAAGATGAGTTTGAGAAAACTTCAGTAGAAGGTTTGATTCAGGATTTTTATACTGCTGCACATCCTTATGCATTTGCTGTGGTTCCTGATCTTTCTGATGCTGCCCAAATTTATCATACCAATCCAAAGATTTATTTTATTCCGAAGCATAAGCATTTAGGGAAATATAATAACGATTATGGTGGAGAACTGTACATGATTGAAGAGCGACCAGAAGATAATTATACAAACGAGCGTAATTTTGGTTATGCAGATGATATAGAAAGTACGCATGATATTATTGAGAAAGTACGAGAAGATGAAAAATATAAAATTGATGAAAATGCTTATGTAAGAGCACGATTATTTGATATGCTTATTGGAGATTGGGATCGTCATCAAGACCAATGGCGTTGGGCGCAATTTGATCAGGAAAATGGTGATAAATGGTATCGACCAATCCCAAGAGATCGTGATCAAGTATTCTCTAATTTTGATGGTGCTTTATTAGATGTAATGCGTATCATTTCGGGTTCTACCAAGCAATTACAAGTTTATGATGAAGACCTCAAAGATATTGAGTGGATGAATGCTGCAGGTGTGAAGTTAGATCGAGTAATGGTGCAACAAGCCTCAAAAGAAACATGGCTTAAACATGCTCAATTTTTGCAAGATAATATTACTGATGAGGTGATTGAAAAAGCGTTCAGCAAAGTCCCAAAAGAAGTTCAGGATGTTACTTTAGATGATATTAAGAAAAAGCTTAAAGGGAGACGTGGAAACCTATTAGATATAGCAACTCGATATTACGAATTTCTTAATGAATTGGTGATTTTAACAGGAACAGATAAGGATGATTACATAGAAGTTATTAGAATTGGAGATAATGAAACTCAGGTGATTATTTCACGAATTAAAGATGGTGAAAAAGGAGAAGTTCTTGTAGATAAAATTTTCAATAAGGATGTCACAAAGGAGCTATGGATTTACGGTCTAGATGATAAAGATGTGTTTGAAGTCACTGGCAAAGCCAGTAATTTGATTTTTACAAGGCTTATTGGAGGTCAAGACAATGATACTTACATTATAAAAAAAGGACGTCGTGTTAAGGTGTATGATCATGAAAGTAAACCAAATACAATTCAAGAAAACAATGGAGGAACAATAAGGTTAACAGATGTATATAAACTTAACCTTTTTGATTTTAATAAGCATATTGTTAACAATAGTACTATTACTCCAGCAATTGGTTTTAATCCAGATGATGGTGTGTCTTTAGGTTTACAATTTGTTAAAACGAAAAATGGTTTTCAAAGAAACCCTTATTCGCAACAGCATCGTTTTAAAGGTGGATACTTCTTTGCTACGAGCGGTTTTTCTCTTATCTATGACGGTGAATTTGCTAACATTATGAACGATTGGAATCTTCATGTTGGAGGTCAATTTACTTCAGAAAATTTTACCAATAACTTTTTTGGCTACGGAAATGAAACTGTAAACAATGATGATGAACTTGATTTAGATTATAATCGGGTCAAGACCAGTATTTATATGGCAAAAGCAGGAATCCTTAAAAAAGGAAACTTTGGTAGTGATTATGGATTTAGAACAATTTTTGAAGCTATTGAAATAGATGATACGTCAGATCGTTTTATCTCAGAATTTGCAACACCTTATGAAGGGTTTTATGATAGACGTATTTTTGGAGCTTTAGAAGCAGAATTTAAATATGCGAGTTTTGATGATAAATTGAATCCAACTCGAGGAATGACGTTTTTAATCACAGCTGGAGGTAAAACTGAATTTGAAGATACCAAGAATACTTATGGTTATCTCAATACAGATTTAGGGTTCTATAATGCATTGAGTCATAATCGAAAACTAGTTTTAAAAACTGATGCACGATTGCAAGTAAGAGTAGGTGATGATTTAGTGTTTTATCAAGCTGCAAATATTGGAGGGCAAAATGGATTGAGAGGTTATAGAACAGAACGTTTTACAGGGAAAAATGCCTTTGTTGGTAGTGCAGATGTGAGATATAGTTTTAATTCATTTAAAACAAAAACATTACCACTTCAAATGGGCGTTTTTGGAGGGTTTGATGTTGGTCGCGTTTGGCTAAAAGGTGATTTTTCAGATAAATGGCATAACGATTATGGTGGTGGGTTTTGGGTCACTGCAGCAGATAGTTTATCAGGAACTTTTAATCTATTTAATAGTGAAGAAGGTTTGCGATTCTCTTTTGGTTTTGGTTTGAATTTTTAAAATTAAATGAAAACATATTTAAGCAATACAATAAAAAGCATATTTAAGTTAGAAAGTAAAATTGCTTTCTATCCTACTCTTTTGAGTGTTTTGGGTCTTGTATTCGCTTTTACAATGTATTATTTTGAAAGTATAGGGATTTCCAAATATTTGCTCAAAAATGCTCCAGTATTAGTTGTTAATGATGTTGATACAGCTAGAAATTTATTAACCACTTTTATTGCAGGTTTGATTTCTATAATGGTGTTTAGTTTTTCTATGGTAATGATACTCCTTAATCAAGCATCAAGTAATTTTTCACCAAGAATTTTACCAGGTTTAATTTCTAATAGAAGACATCAAATAATTCTAGGAATATACAATTTCACACTTCTTTATTGCATTTTCACATTAGTATCAATTGAACCTGATGGCAATAAATATCAACTGCCTGGATTTTCAGTTTTGCTTGCTATTTTTGCAATGACTTTTTGTTTGGGAGCATTTATATACTTCATACATTCTATCTCTCAAGAAATCCAAGTCAATAATATTATGGACCGTATTTTTTATACAGCCAAAGCAAGGTTGGAAAAACTAATAGATTCAGAAAAAAACAATAATTTAGATTTTCCAGAGACAACAAATTGGTCTACCGTGACTTCTAATACCTCAGGATATTTTCAGGATTTAAATCTTAATGCTTTAAAAGAAATAACAGAAACTCATGATATCAAATTGGATATTATACCAATTAAAGGAACATATTTGCTACCTGAACAATTATTATTTAAATCAAATGTTAAGCTAGAAGATAAAGTTGTTGAAGAGATATGTGAAACTTTCAGGTTTTCTAAAAGTGAGTTAATTGAAGATAATTATTTACTTGCTTTTAAACAAATTACAGAAATTGCTGTAAAAGCAATGTCGCCAGGAATTAATGATCCAGGCACAGCAATTAATGCTATAGATTATTTAACAGAGTTGTTTTCTCTAAGACTTAAAAAGAAAGAAATTAGTGTTATTTTTAACCAACAAGAATTGCCAGTTATAAAGATAAATACGGTCGATTTTAAAGACTTATTGTTTCAGGTTATGGCAGCTTTGAGAACATATTGTAGTCATGATATTATCATAGTACAAAAACTATTTTTTATGCTAAGTTATTTAAAAGATAGTAACGATGTGAAATTAGAAATGTATAAAAAAGCTATAGCTTTAGAACTTGAGAATCTTTTTGAAGATGCTACAAATAGCTTGAAAAATAAAGCAGATTTAATGATTTTAAAAAAAGCGTATTCTAATACTTAGGATCTAAAAGAATTTAATTTTAAAAAAAAAAACAGAAATGGCATCAAGTCCAACATTAATATGCATACCAGATATTAGCGGTTTCACTCGTTTTATGAGTGATACCAATATCGAATTAAGTGCAAAAGTCATTCCTGCACTATTAAATGAGATTATTTATGCCAATGAAATTGGTTTAAGAGTTTCAGAAATTGAAGGAGATGCTGTCTTGTTTTTCAAAAAAGGAGAGTTACCTCCTTTTAAAGACTTGATTAATCAATGCAAATTGTTTTTCACTCAATTCTATAAACAACTAGACATATTGTCTAATAAATATAGTCAAGAAAAAGGCATTAGCAATGTACCAAAGTTAGGTTTAAAGATTGTTCTTCATTTTGGAGACTATGTAGAATCTGTTCAAATTGGTAATCATATCAAACTTATGGGAGAAGATGTCATTGTTGCCCATCGTCTTTTGAAAAATGATATAAAAGAAGATGAGTATTTGTTGATTTCAGAGCATTTATTAAATCAATATGATGTCAAAGATATTGAGCATAATTTTGGTTGGGGAGAATTGTTAAACGAAGAAGAACGCTACAAACACATAGGAGATATCAATTACAGTTATGTCAAAATGCATAAATTAATGGACTAATATGTTCTTTAATTACAGTTTGTATAAGTAGAGTTTACCACCTTCATTTTTAGTCTTTTCATCGGTAAGTAGCACTTTTTTCATACCAATAAGGTTGATGCCTTCTTTTTGAGTGTCATGATCAAAATTTAGCTCTTCAATAGTTCCGTTGAAAAAATCATCAGACTTAAATTTGGTTAATTTCCATAATCTATCATGGTTTAAAAGAACCACTATTTTACCATCATCACTTATGTCTGCAGATGTAACTTTAGTGTTTTTACCTTTCAGTTTTACTTCGGAAATGTAACTTGCTACATGATCTCCAATTTGATTTGGTACTTTAAGAAGTTCGCACTTTTTGTCATCTTTTGTAAATATGTAAAAGTTGTTTTTAAACAGAAAAAATGATTCAAAATCTGCAGATTTCATATCTTCTGGTAGTGAAAAGTTAATAACTTCGGCAGACGTCTTTTTTCTTGCTTTTTCAGGATTAGATATTTTATAAATGGTGAAGTTTTCTCGCTCTTTACTATTATTGCCAAAATCTCCAATGTAGATATTTCCGAGGTTATCAGACGTTAAATCTTCCCAATCTATATTTTCTGCATTTTCAATCTCTATATTTTTTGTCAGTTTCATTTTTGTATTAAAGCCATATAAATGGTTTTTATTTCCAGCATCTTCTATAATCCATACGATTTTTTTATTCTTAACCACCTCAATAGCTGAAGTTTCATGAAGACTTGAAGGTATATCTGCTAAGGCATCAAGCTTTCCAGGATTACAGGACGCTAATGTTAAAAAACTAAAAAGCAGTAATAATTTGAATGTAAATGTCATGATTAAAAATTATACAATAAAGTACTGTTTTTTTCTTCGGAAAAAGAAATAGAAATTCTTAAATATTCTATAATTCTAGCTTTTTTTAGACATGTAAGTTTGAATTTGATACTTTTACAGTGCTATGTCAAAACCACTTAAAATAGGACATCGAGGTGCAAAAGCTCATGTTCCCGAAAATACCATTGCTTCCATCGAAAAAGCACTCCAATTAGGTGTTGATGGTATTGAAATAGATGTGCATAAGTGTGCATCGGGAGAAATAGTAGTATTTCATGATTTTAATCTTGATCGTCTAACTAATAGTCACGGTGAAATCTCAAATTATACATTACTAGAATTGAAAAATTTAAAGGTTGCAAAGCAATTTGAAATCCCAACACTTGTAGAAGTTTTAGATTATATAAATGGTAAATGTTTACTTAACATTGAGCTTAAAGGTAAAGACACTGCATTAGAAACTTCAAAAATTATTACTCAATATTTAAATTCACCCAATTGGTACATCAATCAGTTTTTAATTTCTAGTTTTGACTTTCAAGAATTAGAGTCTTTCTATACAATAAATAAAAATGTGCGTTTAGGAGTATTGACTGAGTCAAATATTGAAGAAGCATTAACTTTTGCTCAAACAATTAATGCTTATAGTATACATCCAGATTATAATTTACTAAATGCTGACAGTGTGAAATTGATTCAAGACTCTGGATATAAAGTGTTCACTTGGACAGTCAATGGGATAGAAGCAATTAAACGTATGGCAGATTATAACGTAGATGCAATAATTAGTGATAATCCAGAACGATTATGAAAATATATGACGTCATTATAGTTGGAGGAGGAGCTGCTGGCTTTTTTGCTGCAATCAATATTGCAGAATTCAACCCAAAATTAAAAGTTGCTATTCTAGAGCGTGGAAAAGAAGGCTTGCAGAAAGTGAAAATATCTGGAGGTGGACGTTGTAATGTTACGCATGCAGAATTTATTCCTTCAGAATTAGTGCTCAACTATCCAAGAGGTGAAAAAGAATTATTAGGACCTTTTCATCAGTTTATGACAGGTGATACCATACAATGGTTTGAAGATAGAGGAGTAGAACTAAAGATTGAAGAGGATGGCAGAATGTTTCCTATTACAGATAGCTCACAAACTATCATAGATTGCTTTTTAAATGAAGCTCAAAAGTTTGACGTTGACATTTTATATAATCACGCTTTAAAATCGATAAAACATTTAGAAACGAAATGGAACTTAGAAACTTCTCAAGGTGATTTTTCTACAAATAAACTAATGATGGCAACCGGAAGTAATCCTAAAATATGGAAGCTCTTAGAAGATTTAGGTCATACCATTTCTCAACCTGTACCATCCTTATTTACGTTTGATATTAAAGATGAACGCATCAAAGATATTCCAGGTGTTGTGGCTTTAAATGTAGAGGTTAAAGTGGTTGATACAGATTTATGGAGCGAAGGTCCATTACTTATTACTCATGTTGGTATGAGTGCTCCAGCAATTTTAAAGCTCTCTGCTTTTGGAGCCATAGAATTGGCTAAACGCAATTATGATTTCGAAATTGAAGTCAATTTTATAAAGCAATCTTATGATGATTGTATTGAGCAATTAAAAAACCTCAAACAAGATTTAGCTAAGAAAACAGTGCTTAAATCTGCGCAGTTTGAATTACCAAAACGCTTATGGCAAAAACTGGTTTTAGCATCGCAAATTACAAACGAAACACGTTGGGCTGATCTTAATAAATCGCAATTAGAAGAATTAGCTTCTCAACTTACTCAAGCTGTATTTCATGTCATTGGAAAAAGTACTTTTAAAGAAGAATTTGTTACAGCAGGAGGTGTTAACTTAAAAGAAGTAAACTTTAAAACCTTTGAAAGTAGACTTCATGAAAACTTATATTTTGCAGGTGAAATCCTAAATATTGATGCTATAACTGGCGGATTTAATTTTCAGAATGCTTGGTCTGGTGCTTATATTGCTGCATTAGAAATGTCTAAAGAGAATGCGCAACATTAGTATAGGACAAAATAATATCTTTGAATTCGTCAAAATTATAAGGTTTCGTAATCACCTGATTAATGCCTGCTTGATGCGCTTTTTCTTCAATTTCAGAAGAATTTAAAGCGGTCAATGCTAAAATAGGAATGTTAGGATTAAACATTCTTATGTGTTTAGTAACTTCAAAACCATCCATGTCTGGCATATTTATATCCATTAAGACGAGATCAAAATTATTTTCTTTTACAATAGAAATACTTTGACGACCATTAGATGTGGTTTCGCAACTATGACCTTCAATTCTTTCAATGTTCTTTTTGGTTACAAGCAAGTTGATTTTATTGTCATCAACTATAAGAATATGTGCTTCTGTGTTTTCTTGAGAAATGGGAGTTTTAGAATCCTCAGTATGATTTTTCACGATTTTAAAGGTAGCATCAAAAAAGAAAGTTGATCCTATGCCTTTAGTAGAGGTGAAATCTATATCTGTATTATGACTTTTCAATAATGTTTTAACAATATAAAGACCTAATCCAGAACCACGACTATTTTGGTCTAAAAATGTTTTATTTTCAAATGCATTAAAAACTATTGAACGATGTGACTCTTCAATACCAATACCTGTATCTTTAATTTCAAATAAAAGAGTGACATTGTCTTTTGTTCTGTTTTTTTCTTTTACAATAATTGAGACGTGGCCTTCTTTAGTGTATCTTATACCGTTATATGCCAGATTGATAAGTATTTGACTAAATGCTACTTTGTCAATCAAAATGTACTCATCCTCTTCAGAATCTTGTATGTCTGTATAGAATTTCAGTCCTTTATTTCTTGCTGCTATTGCTACGCTACTAGTTACATTTTTTATTAGATTATTCATTTTATCAGGCTTTAAGCGAAGGTTTTTGTCTTCAAACCGTAGTTTGGTTGCCTGTAAAACATTATCAATAAGTATAGATATGTAATTACTTGAAGAAATTAATGAGTTTAAATAGGATTGTTTTTTCTCAGTATCTTGCTCTTGTTTTATAAGTGTTGCTAAACCGCTTATACCATAGATTGGAGTTCTAAGTTCGTGACTTAAGACTGAAAAGAATTCTAAACGTTCTTTGTCAATTTCAATAAGCTTATTGTTAGTGTTTTTTAATTCACTATTAATTTTAGTAATATTTTTTCTAGCCTTGTAATAAAAATAGAAAATAAGAAGTGATAATAATAAAATGAAACTTACTATAATAGTCGATATTAGTAATATTTTAGACCTTTGCGCTTGATTTTTTTGTGTTTTTTCTGTGAGTTGTAATTGTTGCTCTGTATTGATTATTTTATAAATAAGTTCACCGTTTTTTTTGTTTCTGTTTTCGTGAGTTTTGAGAGCTTCGTATTTATAGGTGTCAGATTTTAATAAATAATAGACAGCAGAATCTAAGTTTTTTTCAATATTTTGAAAGTAAAGAAACTTATAATAATTAAATGATGCTAGTTTTCGAAATTTATCTTTCTCTTTAGATAATGCCTTATCGAGATCACTTTCATCTATTGTAAAAAAAAGGTCATAACCTTTTTTTTCAAAATTATTTAATTTCATTATTGCTATCGCATTGTGATATCTATAATAAGTTTTTAAACGTTCTTTATTAATTGAAGAGCTATAATTTTTCGAGTAATTTAGTTCGTTAAAGTTCGTAGTATCTAATTTTGAAAGCGCAAATTGAGTCGCTTTTAAAAGACTATCATTTTCAAAATGATAATAATGTTTTTTAATTTTGTTTTCAAGATTTACAAATTGAAGCTCACTATTAAGCTTGGTAGATTGTTTTTGTGCAATTGGATAAATACTATCAAATTTTTTATAGTATTTACCATTAGCATATGCTGTAGTGAGACTTGATAAGACAAGATCTTTATCTTTATGTAATTGTAGAGAGTCAAAAATTGAAAAAGCTTTATAATAATAATCCTCAGCATTTTTGTAATTTCCCATTTCAGCTAAAACATTACCTAGGTTGTAATAGGTTTTAGCTTCAGAATCTTTCAGATTATTGTTTTTAGCAAATGATAATGATTCGTTCAAAAGAAGTGTAGCTTCATAAAGACTATCATTTTTAATAAGTCGGTCTAAGTACTCGCTACTAAATGTGCAAATTGATTGCTCTTCTTTGTTTTCCGCTTGAGAAAAAGTTTGAAGATGTATAGATAGAAAAAATAAAAAAAAGACAAAGGTGTGTTTTCTTTTAGAAACTTGCATAAATCGTAGGTGTTCAGGGATTTGGGAATTGGCGAATTTACAACTTTTTTTAAAATCTTAGCGTTTTAATCCTCATAACGTGATAAATAGTGCAATTTGAAATTTAATTACAAGAATATTCTTACTTTGAAATATATAAAGATTTATAAAAGATGATTAAATTTATAATACTCATTAGAGGAATCAATGTTGGAGGACATAAAAAAGTTCAAATGTCTGAGCTTCGTGAATTACTTGCTAAAGTTGGTTTTCAAGATGTGAAAACTTACATACAAAGTGGTAATATTATTTTAAATGCTTCGGAAGAAAATTCAAAAGTAGAATCTAAAGTAAAACAAACAATCCAATCACACTTTGGATTTGATGTTCCGGTTATTGCAAAAACTAGAGCTGAATTAAAGCGAATTTTTGATGCTTGTCCGTTTTCCGAAGAGAAAAAAGAAAACAGCTATTTTGTAATGCTGAGTGACATTCCTGAGGCAGAACTTATTGATGAGGTTAAGACAATAACTTATGTTAATGAAGAATATCAAATACTCAACGACTGCATTTATTTTTACTCTTCTATTGGTTACGGAAATTCTAAATTTAATATGAATGTATTTGAAAAAAAGCTAAATGTAAAAGCGACATCTAGAAATTATAAAACAATGGTAAAGTTATTATCTTTGTCGTTTGATTAGATGATATGACAGAACGCAATTTTATTCCCAAACCATATAAAAATAGTATAGAAAACGGAAGTTTTACATGGTCATCACCTAGTAATATAGCCCTTGTTAAATATTGGGGAAAAAAGAAAGATCAAATCCCTGAAAACCCATCTATTAGTTTTACACTAGATAATTGCAAAACAACAACAACTTTAAGTTATTCTAAAAAAGAAAATTTAAATGATTTTTCTTTTGATGTATATCTAGATGGTGATAAAAAAGACGATTTTAAACCAAAAATTGAAACTTTTTTTAAGCGTATTGAAGCGTATCTACCGTTTTTAAAAAACTATCATTTTAAGATTGAGACTTCAAATACATTTCCGCATAGTTCTGGTATTGCATCGTCTGCTTCTGGTATGAGTGCTTTAGCTTTGTGTTTGATGAGTGTTGAAAAAGAGTTGAGTGTCATTCAGAGCGATAGCGAAGAATCTCAAGAACATTTCAACCAAAAAGCATCATTTTTAGCACGCTTAGGTTCAGGTAGTGCTTGTAGAAGTATTGAAGGGGATCTCGTTGTTTGGGGAACTCACAAAGACATTGATGGTAGTTCTGATCTCTTCGGAATTAAATATCCACATGACGTTCATGAAAATTTTAAGAATTATCAAGACACAATTCTTCTAGTTGATAAAGGCGAAAAGCAAGTAAGTAGTACTGTTGGTCATGATTTAATGCATAATCATCCTTTTGCTGCGAGACGTTTTGAGCAAGCTCATGAGAATATGTCTAAACTCATTTCTATTTTTAAAACAGGAGATTTAGACGCTTTTATTAAAATTGTTGAAAGTGAAGCACTGACCCTCCATGCAATGATGATGACAAGCATGCCTTACTTTATTTTGATGAAACCAAATACATTAGAAATTATCAATAAAATTTGGACTTATAGAACTAAAACCAATTCTAAAATCTGTTTTACCTTAGATGCAGGAGCTAATGTTCATGTTTTATATCCTGAAAATGAAAGAGAAAGTGTCATGGAGTTCATTAAAAATGAATTAGTTGCCTATTGTCAAAACGAACATTATATTAGCGACCAAATTGGCTTTGGCGCGAACCAAATACAATTATAATACGTATATTTGTTAAAGGAATTGCCCAAAACATATGAAAGGACCACTATTTTACTCTAAAATCTTACTCTTTGGTGAATACGGAATCATAAAAGATTCTAAAGGTTTGTCTATCCCTTATAACTTTTACAATGGTGCTTTGAAAACTGATGAAAATCCGTCTCAAGAGGCTATAACATCTAATGAAAGTTTAAGTCGCTATGTATCTTATCTAAGAGATATTGATGCAGAATTGGTGACTTTTGATATAGAGACTTTAGCGAGTGATGTAAAAGCAGGTATGTATTTTGATTCTTCAATTCCTCAAGGTTATGGTGTTGGTAGTAGTGGTGCTTTGGTAGCAGCTATTTACGATAAATATGCTCATGATAAGATTACTGTTTTAGAGAATTTAACGAGAGAGAAATTATTAAAGCTGAAAGTGGTTTTTTCTGAAATGGAATCATTTTTCCACGGAAAATCGTCTGGATTAGACCCTTTAAACAGTTATTTAAGTATTCCAATTTTAATCAATTCGCAAGATAATATTGAAGCTACTGGAATTCCTGCCCAACAAACAGATGGTAAAGGTGCTGTGTTTTTATTAGATTCTGGTATTATAGGAGAGACTGCTCCAATGGTTCGTATTTTCATGGAAAACATGAAGCAAGAAGGATTTAGAAGTATGCTTAAAGATCAATTTATAAAGCATACTGATGCTTGTGTGGACGATTTCTTAAAAGGTGATGTGAAATCACTTTTCAAAAACACAAAACAATTATCTAAAGTGGTACTAAATCACTTTAAACCAATGATTCCTCATCAATTTCATGAACTTTGGAAAAAAGGAATCGATACCAATGAATACTATCTTAAACTTTGTGGTTCTGGAGGTGGAGGTTATATCTTAGGATTTACTGAAGATATAGAAACAGCCAAGCTATCTCTTAAAGATTACAAATTAGAAGTGGTTTACAACTTCTAAATTTTCATTTATGTTTTCACGTAGACAAAAACATATATTGCTAAAGTTTTTTAGCATGTTTTCTGTCGTTCGCGGTTACAATATTCTTGTAATTGTAATTGCTCAATATTTGACTTCAATATACATTTTAGCTCATGATAAGCCTTTAAAGTCCGTGCTTTTCGATCTAAATTTGTTGATGCTCGTTCTATCATCTGCTTCAACAATAGCTGCTGGATATATCATTAATAATTTTTATGATTCTGAAAAAGATTTAATCAATCGTCCTAACAAGTCTAAATTGGATAGATTGATAAGTCAAAACACAAAGTTGTCATTTTATTTTGTACTTAATTTTACTGCAGTTGTGATGGCGAGTTATGTGTCGTTTAATGCAGTGCTGTTTTTCTCGCTTTATATCTTTTTAATTTGGTTTTATTCACACAAACTTAAAAAGCTTCCATTTATAGGAAATCTCACTTCAGCTATACTAACAATATTACCATTCTTTGCCATATTTTTATATTACAAAAACTTTGAACACGTCATTTTTATACATGCAATTTTCTTGTTTTTAATCGTATCCATGCGAGAATTGACAAAAGATTTAGAGAATATAAAAGGCGATTTGCTACTTAATTATAAGACGATACCAATCATTTATGGAGAAAAAGCTTCAAAAATTATGCTTACGGTTCTCATCTTCTTAACTGGTATTCCTTTGTATTTGTTACTAAATCATTATGATGTAGGACACATGTATTTGTTTTTCTATCTCTCTGTAATTTTATTGCTTATTTTTCTACTATTACTTTGGAAATCGAAAACCAAAACCCACTATTTAATTCTGCATAATATCTTAAAATTTATCATTGTAGCAGGTGTGTTTTCTATTGTTCTCATTAATGTTAATGTCGTTTTAAACCGAATCTAAAAAATGAATCATAAACTCAAAGTTGCACTAGCTCAAATATCACCAGTTTGGTTACATAAAACAGAAACACTTAAAAAAGTAGAACACTCTATAAAAGAAGCTTCCGAAGAAAACGTAGAACTTATTGTTTTTGGTGAAGGTTTAGTGCCTGGTTATCCATTTTGGTTAGCTTTAACAGGAGGAGCAGAGTGGGATACAAAAGTCAATAAAGAGTTGCATGCGCATTATGTGAAAAACTCAATCACGATAGAAAAGGGAGATTTAGATGCTATTTGTAAATTGTCAAAACAATATAAAATGGCCATTTATTTAGGTGTTATTGAGCGTCCAATAGATCGAGGAGGTCACAGTGTATATGCGTCATTAGTTTATATTAATCGAGAAGGAATTATTCAATCTGTACACAGAAAATTGCAACCAACCTATGATGAACGTTTAACATGGTCTCCTGGAGATGGTAATGGTTTACAGGTTCATCCGCTTAAAGATTTTACAGTTGGCGGACTCAATTGTTGGGAAAATTGGATGCCTTTACCAAGAGCAGCACTTTATGGTCTAGGTGAAAATCTACATATAGCTGTATGGCCAGGAAGTGATCATAATACAAAGGATATTACACGGTTTATTGCTAGAGAATCACGCTCTTATGTGATTTCGGTGTCGAGTTTAATGTCTGCGGAAGATTTTCCGAAGAACACACCACACATCGATAAAATATTAGAAAAAGCGCCTAAAGTTTTAGCAAATGGCGGAAGTTGTATTGCTGGACCAGATGGAGAATGGGTTGTAGAACCTGTATTGCATAAAGAAGGACTAATATATCATACCTTAGATTTTAATCGTGTATTAGAAGAACGCCAAAATTTTGATCCTGTTGGTCACTATTCTAGACCAGACGTCACGCAATTAAGTGTTAATCGTCAACGTCAATCTACAATTAAAATAAGTGATTAGTATGAACTAAAATAGTACCTTTGCGCAAAATTATCACATCATGAGCAGACAAGGACGTAACGGAAAATCAAGTAGCAAGCCTAAAAACAAAAAGTCAGGTAAAAGACGCGATGAAGCAAAAAAGGAAAGTGTTGCTCGTGAAAAAGCTCCTGCTAAGAAAAAAGTATCTACGCCAGCTAAACCAGCTATGCCAAAGAGAATTTCTAATACAGACGAAATTAGATTAAATAAATACATAGCAAATTCTGGTGTGTGTTCTCGTAGAGATGCAGATATGCATATTGCAGTTGGTAGTGTCACAGTTAATGGAAAAGTCATTAACGAAATGGGTTACAAAGTGAAATTTGAGGATGATGTTCGTTTTGATGGTGCTCGTATAAATCCAGAGAAAAAAACATATGTATTATTAAACAAGCCTAAAGGTTTTGCTACTACAACAAGTGAGAGTAAAGGTAAAACAGTTATGGATCTTGTTGCTAATTCTACAACAGCTCGTATAAAACCGATAGGAAGATTAGGTAGAGGTTCTACTGGATTATTGCTATTCACTAATGATGATGTGGTAGCTAAAAAATTCACAAATTCTAAAACAGGTGTCTCTAGATTGTTTGAAATTGAATTAGATAAAGATTTGAAATATGAGGATTTCAAAAAAATTCAAGAAGGAATTAAGCCAATGGGTAAACTAATAGCTGTTGAAGAAATTAGTTACATTGATGGAGCTCCTAAAACTCTAATAGGACTCAAAATTAAAAACACAGGGAATTCTATTTTACATACTATTTTTGATCATCTAAAATATGAAATTGTACGTGTAGATTGTGTTCAAATAGGTCAGTTAACCAAAAAAGATTTACCTCGTGGTCACTGGAAACATTTGACAACACAAGAAGTGAACACTTTACAAATGATGTAACAATTGTGGCTATCCTTTTACTTTAAAGGTATAGGTAGAAATCAAATCATCTCCAATATAGAGATGCACATCATAAAACCCATTAGACTCAAATTGATGTTCTAAAATAAGAGAATGTTCTTCAATGTTTACAGAATTTGGAGCTGTTTTTTTATTCGTATAACCATTGTCTATTAAAAAACGAACACTTTCTACATCAATATTATTTTGGAGTTGATATTTAAATTTTATTATTTCATTTTTATGTAATGAATGATGCATAAGTTTTGGTGTATCATGTGCTTTCAAGTTAGTATATGCTTTACCATAAAGGATTGGTGCAGCGAGAAACTCATCAAAAGTATGGGTTTCGTTTTCTAAAAGTGTCCATTTTTGGTCCTGCGGAAAGTGATTAATAATAAACAATTCAGGATGAGATAAAAAGTACCCATCGTTATAATCAAATCTAAAAATATTGGTGTCAGGTTCTGGAATTCCACTTGCCCAAGTTGGATCACAGAGATACCATTTTTCATTCAGTTTTATGGCATTCCAAGAGTGGTTTGGTGGATCAAGTTTGTCAATATTAGTCATACTCGTCCTTCCATATCCATGAACAATCTCACAATCTAAATTAGCTAATTTGGCAAGTTCTTGTACAATATAAGCGTAGCCAGTACAAATGGTTTTTTCCTGTTTTAAAAGTTTTCTAAATACATCCTTTTTAAATCGATCATTCCAAGCTTTGAGCTTGATACTATCATTTTGAAACTTACTTCTTTTACGCTTATTTTTTAGATAAAGAGTGTAATCATTTGCAATATTATGGCAAACCCATAAGTAGATTGCTCTAAAACGTTCAACATCAGTATCTAAGTTTGATGTGAGATTATAAACAAGTTTAGGCATGTTATCTAGCCCTTCATTTTTGCACATCGATGCATTTAAATCTGCTTTTGAAAAATTAATATGATCAAAATCAGATATTTGAGCATGAGATTGAAATGCAACCATGAAGAGCAATAGATATCTCATTTTTTGTAATGATAAGTAAATTGAACTCTTAATTTGAGCGCTTAGATTTAAATGGTTTTTCACTACTTGGCGCTCCCATCATTTCAATAAGATCAGATGACATTAACAAATTAATGTAGGTTGTTTTTGCATCAATTTTTATGTCTTGTTTTTCATAACCTAAGTAACTAAATACTAATACATCACCAGAACTTAATGACTTCGGAAATGTGAATTCTCCATTTTTATCTGTAATAACTCCAATCTTACTGCCTTTAAGTACAACGTTAACACCTAGCAATGGTCCTTTTTCATCAGTCACTTTTCCTTTAACGGTTAATTCCTGATCTGCAACAGCCGCTGTAGTAACATCTTTATTTTGCGCATAAATTGTACTAGAAAATAATGCAGTGAACATCATAATACCAAATAGCATTGTGATTTTTTTAATGGTTTGTGTTTTCATAATTATATGTGTTTTGTTTACATCAAATTTAGGTATTCACTAATGATTTCACTAGCTAGAATGAGTTAACAACGCTACTGACTTAGTGAAAACCCCTTTTAAATGAGGGAATTATAAAATTAAAGATTAAAAAATAAATAGACTCAAAATTATAGTTAAAAAAAAACTCAAAAAAGTTTTGTGTGTCAAAAAATAAATTACATTTGCATCGCTTTTTGAGAATAAGTATTCTCAAGAGCAAAGCACATAGCTGAACAAATTGAACAATGTTTATACGTTTGGGTTTTTGAACATCAGGAAGTCATATTCAAAAGCAGCTTATAGATTAAGTAACCAAATTTTAGAGCTAACTTCCGCTTACTACATTTTTATGAGCCAACATTTGTTTGGATTCATTCCTACGACTCATCCTCAATTGCAGGTTTGATTATTCCTTTATTTTAGTTTTTTTGATGTCAAAGTGATTTTATGTCATTATCTTGATATTAATTTTTTGATGGCTTAACACTATGTTATTCTTCATCATTTACATTTAACTTTTTTAAATATTACAATGAATACTAAATATATAGACTTGGTAAATCAAACTTTTGATTTTCCTCAAGATGAATTTAAACTCGAAAACAAAACATTAGAGTTTCATGATATCAACCTTATGAAGTTGGTTGAAGAATATGGAACACCTCTAAAATTTACCTATTTACCTCAAATTTCTAACAACATCAATCGTGCAAAAAAATGGTTTGCAGATGCTATTAAAAAGAATAATTATAAAGGTGAATACAACTATTGTTACTGTACAAAAAGCTCGCATTTTAAACATGTTTTAGATGAAGCTTTGACTAATGAGATTCATATTGAAACGTCTTCAGCTTTTGATATAGATATCGTTGAGCGTTTAAAAGCTGAAGGTAAGATTACAGATAACACGTTTGTAATTAGCAACGGATTTAAACGTGCGCAATACGTAACAAATATAGCGAGACTTATTAATAATGGTCACAAGAATGCGATACCTATTATTGATAATTATGAGGAGATTGAATTGCTTTCCGAAGAAATAAAAGGAAAATTTAATGTTGGGATTAGAATAGCTTCTGAAGAAGAGCCAAAATTTGAATTTTATACATCTAGATTAGGAATTGGTTACAAGAATATTGTTCCTTTTTACAAGAACCAAATTCAGAATAATAAAAAAGTAGAACTTAAAATGCTACACTTTTTTATCAATACTGGTATTCGTGATAATGCATATTACTGGAATGAACTTAACAAATGTCTGAAGGTTTACACGAGTTTAAAAAAGATTTGTCCAACATTAAATAGTTTAAATATTGGTGGTGGATTTCCAATCAAAAACTCATTGGTTTATGACTATGATTATGAGTATATGGTTGATGAAATTGTGAATCAAATTAAGACTGTATGTGAAGATGAAGAAGTAGATGTTCCAAATATTTTTACAGAGTTTGGAAGTTTTACAGTTGGTGAAAGTGGAGGAGCGATTTATGAAATATTATATCAAAAGCAACAAAACGATCGTGAAAAATGGAACATGATTAACTCATCTTTCATTACAACATTACCAGATACTTGGGCTATTAATAAGCGTTTTATCATGTTACCAATTAACCGTTGGTATGATAGTTACGAGCGTGTACTTTTAGGAGGATTGACATGTGATAGCGATGATTATTATAATAGTGAACAACACATGAATGCTATTTATCTTCCGAAGTATAATAAAGAGAAACCTTTATATATAGGCTTTTTTAATACTGGAGCTTATCAAGAAACTATTGGTGGATTTGGAGGTTTGCAGCATTGCTTAATTCCTTCACCAAAGCATATTTTAATACAAAAGGATGACGATGGAAACATCACAACAAAACTATTTAGTGAACAACAAAAAAGTGAAGACTTACTCAAAATTTTAGGTTACAATGACACGAGTGATCTCAAGTAATTTAATCAAACGATCAATTTATATTATCACGAACTGCATTTTACATTTAAAATCAAATAAAATCCAAAATGAACAATAAAACTTACGCAGGAATAGAAGAGCAATTTTCTAAATTAGACAGTTCTAAAATTGTACTAATTCCAGTGCCTTACGATGGCACAAGTACATGGCAAAAAGGATCAGATAAAGGTCCTGAGGCATTTTTAAATGCTTCAGAAAACATGGAGTTATATGACATCGAAACTGAAACAGAAGTGTACAAACAAGGTGTATATCTTGCTGATGCAATTACTGAAAATTCATCACCAGAAAAAATGGTAGATGAAGTTCATCAAACTACAAAAAAGTTTATCAAACGCAATAAGTTTGTAACGACTTTTGGTGGTGAACATTCTATTTCAATTGGAACAATCAGAGCATTTAACGAATGTTTTGATGATCTCACTGTTTTGCAAATTGATGCACATGCAGATTTGCGTAAAGAATATCATGGAAGTACTTGTAATCACGCTTGTGCAGTTTATGAAGCAAGTCAAACTACTAATTTAATTCAAGTTGGAATTCGTAGTATGGATGTCATGGAAACGACTGTAATGGACAAAGAAAAAACATATTTTGCTCATGAAATGGCAGAAGATGACGCTTGGATGGATTCTGCTATAGATCAAATGACAGATAATGTATACATCACCTTTGATTTAGATGCTTTTGATCCTTCAATTATGCCATCAACAGGAACTCCAGAACCTGGAGGATTACTTTGGTATGAGACTATCGAGTTTTTACGTCAAGTATTTGAAGAGAAAAATGTAGTAGGTTTTGATATTGTTGAATTATGTCCAAACTCAAAAGAAAAATCGTCTGATTTTCTTGCTGCAAAGTTATATTATAAAATGTTAACTTATAAGTTTTTAAACGAAGACGCAGACGACGATTTCGATAATACTATTAATAAATCTAAAGGAAACACGAATAAGGTTTCAAAATTTAACGATAACGAAGATGACAACTAATAAAGGAGAGATTTCAAAATTTATAGAAAAGTATTATCTACATTTTAATGCAGCAGCTTTGGTTGATGCAGCAAAAGGGTATGAGGAGCAATTAAATTCTGGTGCTAAAATGTTAGTGTCTCTTGCAGGTGCTATGAGTACTGCGGAATTAGGCAAGATTTTTGCAGAAATGATTCGTCAGGATAAAGTTCAAATCATCTCTTGTACAGGAGCAAATTTAGAAGAAGATATCATGAATTTAGTGGCACATTCACATTATAAGCGTGTGCCAAATTATCGTGATTTGACACCTCAAGATGAATGGGATTTGTTAGAAAAAGGACTAAATCGTGTGACAGATACTTGTATTCCTGAGGAAGAAGCTTTTAGAAGAATTCAAGAACATATCGTAAAAATATGGATGGATGCTGAAGCTAAAGGCGAACGTTACCTTCCGCATGAATATATGTATAAACTTTTGCTTTCAGGAGTTTTAGAAGAGCACTATGAAATCGATTTAAAAGACTCATGGATGTATGCTGCTGCCGAAAAAAACCTACCTATTGTTTGTCCAGGTTGGGAAGACAGTACGATGGGTAACATTTTTGCAAGCTACGTGCTTAAAGGAGAATTGAAAGCGAGCACCATGAAATCTGGTATTGAATACATGACGTTTTTGGCAGATTGGTATACAGCAAATTCTGAAAAAGGAATTGGTTTCTTCCAAATTGGAGGAGGAATTGCTGGTGATTTTCCAATCTGTGTTGTACCAATGTTATATCAAGATATGGAACGTACAGACACACCATTTTGGAGCTATTTTTGCCAAATAAGTGATTCTACAACAAGTTATGGTTCGTATTCTGGAGCTGTGCCTAATGAAAAAATTACATGGGGAAAACTAGATATTAATACACCAAAATTTATAATTGAAAGTGATGCAACAATAGTTGCGCCTTTAATTTTTGCTTATCTACTTGATATGTAATGGAAGATCATAAAATTGAAAATATAGAATTAAAATATCTAACGGTTGATGATTTTGAGGAATTAAAATCAGCAACCTTAGAGTCTTATGGAGGTGTTTTAGATTCGTATTGGAAAAAACATCACATAGAACGTTTAACTACGATGTTTCCAGAGGGACAAGTCGTCATTAAAATTGATGGTAATATTGCAGGTTGTGCCTTATCTCTCATTGTGGATTATGATAAAATTGATGATCATCACACTTACGCAGATATTATTACAGGAGATTCATTTAAAAATCATGATCCTGATGGTGATGTTCTCTACGGAATTGATGTTTTTATTAAACCTGAATATAGAGGACTTCGTTTAGGAAGACGTTTGTACGATTACAGAAAAGAAGTTTGTGAAAACCTAAACTTAAAAGGTATCGTTTTTGGAGGAAGAATGCCAAATTACCATAAACATAAAGGTCTTACACCTAAAGAGTATATTGAAAAAGTGAAACGTAAAGAGATTCATGATCCCGTTTTAAATTTTCAAATATCCAATGACTTTCATCCTGTGAGAGTTTTAAAAGGATACCTAGAAGGTGATACTGCATCTAATGAATATGCTGTTTTAATGGAATGGGATAATATTTATTATACCAAAAAGAGCAGAAAAGCGAGTACTGTAAAAACCATTGTGAGATTAGGATTGATCCAATGGCAAATGCGTACATACAATAGCTTAGAAGAACTCATGCAGCAAGTTGAATATTTTGTAGATAGTGTTGCTGCTTATAGATCAGATTTTGCATTGTTTCCAGAGTTTTTTAATGCACCATTAATGGCAAAGTATAATCATATGCATGAGCCAGATGCAATTAGAGAATTAGCTAAATACACTAAGATTATTGTTGAAAAAATGCAACAATTATCAATCTCATATAATATCAATATTATTACTGGAAGTATGCCAGAAATTATTGATGACAAGTTATTTAATGTAGGTTATTTATGTCGTAGAGATGGTAGTTTAGAGCGTTATGAGAAAATCCACGTCACTCCAGATGAAGCAAAAATTTGGGGAATGCAGAGAGGACATAAGCTACAAACGTTTGAGACTGATGCTGGGAAAATAGGAATCTTAATTTGTTATGATTCAGAATTTCCTGAGTTGTCTAGACTCTTAGCAGATGAAGGTATGGATATTTTATTTATTCCTTTTTTAACAGATACTCAAAATGGATATTCTAGAGTGCGTTTATGTGCACAAGCAAGAGCTATAGAAAATGAATGTTATGTTGCTATTGCAGGTAGCGTCGGAAATTTGCCAAATGTCAATAATATGGATATTCAATATGCACAGTCTGCTGTATTCACACCTTGTGATTTTTCTTTTCCTAGTAATGGTATAAAAGCAGAAGCAACTACAAATACAGAAATGATATTGGTTGCAGATGTGGATATAAGTTTGTTACGAGAATTACACTCGTTTGGAGCTGTCAAAAATTTGAAAGATCGAAGAAAAGATGTTTACGATGTTATTCGTGTAGAAAAATAAATAGTATATTTAGGCTCAATTAGCTCCAATTATTATATTTAAAATAATGAAACGTAACGATCAAAATTTAAAACGTGTAATTGTTGACTTTAAAAAGTTAACACCAGAAATCTTAGCCCTATTAGTGCAGAAGTATCCTGATGGATATGATGACGATAATGTCATCTCATTTAGAAACGCTAAGAATGAAACTGTAGAAGCAGTAGAAGTCATAACAGAAGACACTAAGTATTTAGTCAAGGTGAGTACTAAACTCGAAATGACAATGGAAAATTATGACGAAGATGATTATGAAGATTTTGATGATGATGATCCAGATGCGGTTACAGATCCTAATTTAGAACCTGGAGAAGAGGATCCGGATTTTGATGAGGAGTAATCAAAACTACATTTAATTCTTCTGTAAATAATTCAATTTAAAATTTATTTTTTCAAAACTTATTTGATCTAAATACCTGTATAATACGTATATATAATATTCCACGTGTAATTCATAAGATGAAATTACTAAAAGCGCTCTCGGACTTGTAGTGGCTAATTTCCGAAGAAAATAAATTAATTTTCAACGCTTAAATTTTATTATAATGAAAACAAAATCAGTTTTAATTACAGGTTTATTGAGTGTATTTTTATTTGTGCTAACGGCTGCAAATACACTACAAGACACAATAACTTTTGAAGGTGTTTATGATGGCCATGAAGACTATGGTTACAATTTTATTGAAACAAGTGAAGATGGAGATGAATTTACAATGACACTTCAACGTATTGATGAATCATTATTGAAATCTTTTGATTTGAATACAGACAAATTAATAGGTTCAAAATTTTCTGTCACTTACACTACTGAAATTGAGACAGAAAAAGATGAAGATGGCTACGAAGATGAAGTAGAAGTTTATACAATTGTAGCCCTCAAAAAACTATAATTATATTATCAAATTATGTTGAAGCCAGCTCATTTGAGCTGGCTTTTTTATGTGTTCATCTACTTTAAGTTAACGTATTGTAAAAATAAAACTTACAGTAATGGTTTGCTTAGTTTTTACAAATTAGTGGCTAAATACAGATAATAATTATTACCTTTTAAGGATATTTATTAATAAATAATAATGTGTTAGAAGAACCAAAAATAGATACGTTAATTAGTTTTGAAAAGTACTGCAAGTCCTATACAGAATCTGTTTCTAATCTTGAAAACAGACATGCTTTAAAAGTATTAATTTCGAAAGAATTTAATGCACTTGTAAGTGAATTTGTGATTTTAGGAGATCACATTGGTGAAAATCATTTAGCACCTGTTGATGCATATATAATACATTATGAATTATCTCCACAATTTAAAGATCTCACAATTTTACATCGTGATGTGTTTCTAGAATTAGTTAAAGGAGATGTTTATGAAGCTGATAAACAGGTTTCTAATGAAAACTTGGAAAGTCATTTTTTAAGTTCAAAGACACTTATAACAAATGCGTTGGAGAGTTTTATTACTGCATTACAGAAAGCACAATCTCAAAATGGTGAAGACGAAAACTTTCAAAAGAAAATATCCAAAATAACGTCACTTCAAAAAGATCCTTGGGATATTTATAAAACACAATTTCAAACGATTCAAGATCAATTAAAAATGCTTGAGAGTCGTAATAAAGCATTACTTGATACTGTAACCTCATTTAATAAATTAAAAAGTGTTGTTGAAGATGTCAATAAAAAACATGATGTTTTTCAGGAGAAAATATTTGAGAGCATAAATTTTTTAGCAATTAAGGCAAAAGAAAGTGAGACTTTTAAAGAGTTTTTAGTTCATGTTGAAGATCGTTTAGATAATCAAAAGTTTAGTTTAGAGAATAATCATGAAACGTTTTCTGAAGCGATTAACAATCAAATTATAAATCTCAAAAAAATTGAAGTACCTATAAAGACACAAGAAGGCTTGATAATGATGAGGGAAATTGATTTTAATAAACGCACCAATAAATGGTTTGATTATCAAATACTTCCAGGTTTTATGGACTTAGAAGGGCTGGAGACTAATTTATTAAGTCTTTATAATATTAACCTTCTTAATCTTAAAAATACGATTCAACTTACAAAAAGTAATGAGTCTAATGATCACTTTGATAATGTTGTAACGTCGTTGTTACATTTGCAAGACAATGTTGAAGACGTGAAGTTAAAAGCAAAAGCTATAGCTAAAAAAATGCAAGATGAAGTCAACACGCAGCTTTTAGTGTCTAATGTTTTTAAGAATATACCATTTATAGAAGTGCCTCTCAATTCGTCATTAACGATTGAAGGGAATACAATACTTAAAACGGTAAAAGAGAAATGGAATAAAGGTTTGTCATTTTTTAATTCTCGATATGAGAAATCAAAAAGTTATGAATCGCTATCCAATTTAGAAGTGTCTACGCAATGTATTGCACATCGTATGTATAAAGATGATAGCCAGCATTATGATACATTATTCTTAAATAAAAATTTTATTGGTGATCTGTTTTTAGTTTCAAGACAAAGTCAAGAAGAAAAGTTAGAGACTATTGTAAATCAATGGCAAAGTGGTTTCAATAAATCTGTTTTAGTAGTTGGTGATCGCCTTTCAGGACGCAGTACGTTTTTAAATTATAGTTCTAAAAAACGTTTTGGAAAACATACTGTGATTTTAAAACCAAATAGTACAGCAACAATTGACGGAAGAAAGTTTACGATGACTTATGACCTAAAGGAAGCATTACAATACGTAAAAAACAATAATATAGAAAGTACAAAGCCAGCTTTAATCATTGATGATATTGAGCTGTGGAGAGATAAAGAGCACAGTTTATTGAGTAACATACGTTCGCTGATACATTTTATTGAAACAGAGTCAGACGATGTTTTTGTCATGATTTCTACATCTATTATGATGCGTGAGCATTTGGATCAGCGTTTAAATTTCTCTAATGCGTTTAGTCATATATTAGATTTAAATCAAGCAGATAAAAATGAAATCTCACAGGCTATTTTATTACGACATGGTGCAGCTCATCGAGAATTAGTAGATGAGAAATTAGAGCCTATTACACCTCAAAAAGTAATGCTTTTAGCTGCTAAAATGGCTAAACAAAAGCATTTTAATTTTGGTGACAGTTTACAATCTTGGACGTATAACACTTTTGTTCAAGAAAATGAAAAAGTAGTGTTTAAAGAGTCTTATTTAGAATTTGCCGATTTTTTTACAAACCCAGAACTCATCATTTTAAAACAAGCTTTAATCTTTAGAAATATTACTGAATTTGGCTTAAAGCGTGTGACTTCAAATGCGTTTGATGTGGATTATAAATCTGCAATTAGACGTTTGGTAAATGTAAAAATATTGCTACGAGATTTAGATGGTACTTTGTTTATAAATCCAGTTGTAGTAAATAGTGTAAGTCGTATAATCAACAAAGAGCATTCAAATTAATTATGTTAGAAACATCTATTTCTTGGTTAGAGTTTTTTAAAATCATTGGTATACTCATCATTCTATACTTAATTATTAGTTTTTTTAAAAAAGTAATACCGCAGATTTTTAATAGAAAATCTGTAGTGGATAAAATCACGAATATTGTCAATCGTGTTCTAGAAATTTATAAACCAATTGCTATTTTAATAATCTTATTAAGTTTTGTAACCATAAATTATAAAGTACATGGTATTTTATTTTTACTACTTATTGTTGTGGCTTTTAACTATATTAAAAGTTATGTCAATGGTGTTCTATTTAAAATTAACCCATTAGTATCTTTAGGGTCTAATATTTCTACAGGTGAATTTAATGGACAAATAAGCAAGTTTTTACATTTCGGATTTATCTTAAACGAAATAGAAGGCGACCGTTTTGTAAACTACACCTATATTGATAAAAACGGATTTAGCGTTAGCCAGCATGATGAAAACGCAATGAGGAAAACACTATATATACAAGATTCCGAAGAAATCACAACTATTTTAGATTTACTTTTTGATAACCCTTTAGTAGATTTTTCACAAAAACCTACCTTAAAAAAATTACCAGTTAGTAATCAATTACAACTCAATTTAACTTTAGAAAAAGGTGCCAAAATTGAAGCTCTAATTTCTTATTTAGAGCACTATAATTTTAATGCTAGCCAAATAAAATAAATAATAAACATGGAAATTTTATCATCATATAATCTCATAATAGAAGTGTCAGTAATTATCATACTGTCTTTTGTGTTTAACGGTATTTCAAAAAAAACCAATATTCCATCTGTATTAATGCTCATTGTTTTGGGTGTGGGATTGCAATATGCACTTAATTATTTTTCTGAAGGTAAAATCAATTTTTTCCCAATTTTAGAGGTTTTAGGAATTGTAGGATTGATAATGATCGTGCTAGAAGCTGCATTAGAATTAGAGTTAAAGCGAGAGAAATTAGTGCCAATTTTAAAATCTATGGCAATAGCTTTGATTGGTTTAATCGCTTCTGCTTGGGTCGCTGCAATTATATTGTATGAATTAATCCCAGAAATGACTATGCAATCTGCATGGTTATATGCCACACCTTTATCAATTTTATCGAGTGCTATTATTATACCAAGTGTGAGTGCTTTAAATGATAAAAAGAAAGAGTTTCATATTTACGAAAGTACGTTCTCCGATATTATGGGAATTATGATGTTCTATTTTTTAATAGGAAAATTAAACCCTTCAGAAGATTCTGGAGTTATTGGTTTTACAGGAAATATATTATTAACTATCGTTATTTCATTAGTTGCGAGTTATGCTATAATTTTAATTTTTCAGAAAATAAAAAGTCAGGCTAAACTCTTTTTGTTAATTGCAGTATTACTTTTACTGTATGCTTTAGGGAAGAAAATGCACTTATCGTCTTTAATCATAATTCTAATTTTTGGTTTGGTCATTGCAAACATGAAAGTGTTTTTTGCAGGAAAACTTAGCAAGTTTTTAGAATTTAAAAAGGCTCATCAAATCTATCATGAGTTACACATTATCACTTTAGAAACTGCATTTGTAGTACGTACATTTTTCTTTGTAATATTTGGTTTAACCATTGCTGTAGGGTCATTGTTTAACGTAGATGTAGCATTAATTAGCACATTAATTATACTGTCTATTTACGCTATTCGTTTTGTGATTTTACGTCTTTTTATTGGTACAGATATTTTACCACAATTGTTTATTGCACCTAGAGGATTAATTACAGTGCTATTATTTTACGCCATTCCCAAAGAGGCAGAAATAGCGAGTTTTGAACCTGGAATTTTGCTTTTTGTGATTATAGGTACTAGTCTAATTATGACAGGAGCCATGATTTATGATAAAAAGCGAAATGCGAAATCTACAGATATTGCTAATTCCAAAAAAGTAGGTACAACAAAGTGGAAAGCACCTTCTATTGATGATATTGCTGAATTGTAATCAATTATGAAAAAGTCAAAGTTTGAAATAAATAAAGAAAAATTACTAGGCCTATTTGAAGAATTAGATGAATCCTCAATCATTGTAATAAAAGGACATTTATTGGTAGAAGAAAGTCTGAATAACATAATTGAGAATTTTGTTCATCATTCTGGAATTATTCAAAAAGCAAGACTTTCTTTCTCACAAAAGATTCTTATTGCTAAATCCATGTCATTAACTGAACAGAACCACTCTATATGGAATGTAATAAATAAACTAAATACTCTGAGAAATGATTTTGCTCATAGACTAACCTCTGAAACAAGACAACATAAAATCGATGATTTAATTAAACTACTCAAAATAGAAGTCGAATCTTTAGACGATGAAAAACTAGATTTATCTGATCAAAATACTGCTTTAAATTATGTGATAAGTCTATGCATAGGTTTTCTATCAAGTTTTGAAGAAGAAGTTGACCGTTTTAGAAGTATGATAAATCATTTAGATAAAACTATGAACAAGTAATGATAGTTTGCAGCAATATTTATAACCAATTTCTTAGTTTGTGTGGGCTCAGAAAATCCTGCGGATTTTCCTGTAATTCGTTTTCTTTTGCTAACTTAGTTCTTGCCAATGCAACTAATCATAAACGAACACTTAATCTATTTTTATTATTATTTAAATCGTTTTTTTATGCTTCGGAAATCGTCTAGAAATAAACACTTCCCAAATAAACACACCATATACAATCGTGTATTCTAAAGCGATTATCCAAAGGTTTTCAGACTTGTCTGCTTTATTCAGATTGATGTAAGCTAAGTAGCTTAAAATGATGACAAAGCTCCAAACTATTGAGAACTTGTAATTTGTAAATACGCTCAAAATTACAAGTGTTGCAACGTACCAAGGATGAATAGTTGTGCTTAAAAATAGATATATTGTAAATGCAAAAAGCATGTGAGCAATCAATATTTTAGTGTCAATTTTTCTTCGGAAAAGTGCCAATCCCATGACAAACAAAAACACTAAAATTGGTAATATTTTACCAATCACAGCTATTTCATTATAACCTGTAAACCAGTAACCAACTTCACGAGCTACATAATAGATACTTGCATTGAATTCAAAATTGTTAAACCAAAGTGCAACAGTTTGAGAGTAGTTGTTTACAAATTCCGAAGAGAAAAAAGGTGCAAATAGTAGGAGTGTTGTGATACCAATAATGGTATAAAAAGAAATTAATTTTTTGAAGTCAATACTTGTTTTGGTAGTTAATGGTATTTGATTATGGTCGTCATTCTGAAGGTGTTTCAAAATCTCATTATTTTTAGATTTCTTGACTTCGCTCGAAGTGACGTTTGTCTTTTTAAAGTAAAAAAAGAGTAGTGGCAAAAACAAAAGTGGTATCAATTTTACTGAAACAGATAGAGCAAAAACAACTGCAGCCCATTTCCATTTAACACTATGTAAAAGATATAAACTCCACATTAAAAAGAAAATCATAACACCTTCAAAGTGTAAATTTCCAGTCAATTCTATAATAATAAACGGATTGAGTAGATACCAAAAGATGTTCTTTTCTGGCAAGTTTAGTTTTTTAAGCAGCTTCTTTCCGAAGAAAAAAGTTCCGAAATCTGCTGTGATAATCAATACACGAAATACAATAGCAGAACCTAAAATACTTGAGCTAGAAAACAATGCAGCTATAAAAAAGCAAAGTTGGTTTATTGGTGGATAATTGGTGTAATGACTTCCGTTGAGTTCTCCCATACCATCATAAAGTGCATTAGCTTCTGCAACAGGGAAATTTGTTCCAGTTTGTATAAATGATTCAGGTGTATATAGATATGGGTTTAATCCTTCTAGAATCATACGACCATCCCAAATAAAACGATAAAAATCTTGAGATAAATTCGGGATTGCTAAAATAAAAATAGCTCTAGATAAAAATGCAATGGCTGTTAAAAACTTGAGGTTATTTTTGGCATATTTCAGCAACAAAATAAATACCAACCACAATGCGCAATACAAAGTGATGAGTTTAGAATACTCTGTTCGTATTAAATCATAAGCAAATAACCAATAGAGAAAAAAGCTAACAAAAGTAAGCAGTAACGGAATCTTATTTAGTTTCCAAAAGGGAATCAAATCTTAGAGCTTAATGATTTAAAAAAGACGTATCCAAAACCAATGAAAAGCATCAAGTGAAATGGGAATAATCCAAAATCGCCTCCTTGATCACCAACAATAAAAGCACTATATAAACCAAATGCAAAATAGAGCATTAAGATCCCTTCTAGAATGACATGAGGTGATAATTTTTTCTTTAGATATTTATTACCTTTCCAAGTATCTTTGAGTGTGCTAATATTAAATTTAGGTGTCCGAATAAAATCACTTCGTTTACCAGCATGACCTTCTAAAACTGCAATAGAGTTATGGAGTGAAAAGCCCATAGCAATTGAAAAAAATGTAAAAAACATGCCTATGTAACCAAAGAACTTTTTGAAACCGCTTCCATAAATTTCTTTATACATAAACCAATAGCACACAAAGAAAATTAAAGTACTCAAAACAAAGAACGACATAAAGTAAAAGTAGAACCTTAAGTGTTCATATTCATTTTTGATGTATAACATTGGGATACTTAAAACGGCAACAATAAATACGTTTAAAAACATAGTGCTGTTGAGTAAATGAAGTAATCCATGTACTTTAGTTTTAAAAGAAATGTTTTTAGATTTAATAACACGAGAACACATTTTTCTAAAGTTTTCTGCGCCACCTTTATTCCATCTAAACTGTTGTGAACGTGCAGCACTAATGACTACTGGTAATTCTGCAGGCGTTTCTACATCTACTAGATATTTAAATTTCCAGTTTTTAAGCTGTGCTCTGTAACTAAGATCTAAATCTTCAGTAAGCGTATCACCTTCCCAGTTTCCTGCATCAAAAATGCATGCTTTCCTCCACACTCCAGCAGTCCCATTAAAATTAATAAAATGCCCTTTGCTGTTACGTCCAACTTGCTCTAAAGTAAAGTGAGCATCTAGTGCAAAAGCTTGTATTCTTGTTAGTATGGAGTAATTTCTATTAATGTGTCCCCAACGTGTTTGTACAACACCAATTTGAGGATCTTTAAAATAAAGAATGGTACGTTTTAACCAGTTTTTCTGCGGAAGAAAATCGGCATCAAAAATAGCAATATATTCACCTTTAGCTGTTTTAAGTCCTTCTTTAAGTGCTCCAGCTTTAAAACCACTACGATCTGTTCTTGTAATGTGTTTAATGTCAAGACCAGTGCTTTTTAGTTTTTCTATTTGTATGCGAGTTGTATCTACAGTTTCATCTGTAGAATCATCTAGCACCTGAATTTCTAATTTGTCTTTAGGGTAATCAAGAAGCGCAATATTGTCTAACAAGCGTTCCATCACATACATTTCATTAAATACAGGAAGTTGTATGGTGACTAAAGGGATTTCATCAGCATTAGAAAAGTCAAATGTCTCACAATCTTTAGTCGCTTTTTTTGAGGATAAGTAATTGAAAAGTAAATTTAATTGCGCTAAAGAATACATAAAGATAAGCACTATAGCAATAGTGTAAATTATGATTATGGTATATTGGAGATAGATCACTTAAAACTGTATTTAAAAATCCAACCTAAGATTTTTACGCCTGCAAATATAGCACCTTTTACCGTACCTGAAACTTTTGAGACACCTATTCTATTCCGGTAATTTACTGGTACTTCAGTGTAGCTTAATTTTTTCCGTAAAGCTTTGAGTTGCATCTCAACTGTCCAGCCATAAGTCTTGTCTTCCATTTTTAAGTCCAATAGTTTATCATATTTGATAGCTCTAAAAGGGCCTAAATCTGTAAATTTTGCTCTAAATAAAATAGACATTAATGTTGTTGATAGCCAATTACCAAAAATTTGAGGTACAGTCATTGACCCTTTTTCTCTCAATTCCTTAACTCGTGATCCAATCACAAAGTCAATATCTTGGTTAATTATTGGAGCTACGAGTTTTGTCAATTCTTCAGGGTAATCACTATAATCACCATCTAGAAATACAATAATATCAGGTCGTTTTGTTGGGTCATAGAGAGATGTAGAAGCAATATAATTCATACCCTTTAAACACGCATAACCATAACCTTTGTTGTTTTCAATAAGTACAGTTGCTCCAGCGTTTTTCGCATTAATTTCAGTATCATCATTAGAATTATTACTTACCACAATAATTTCGTCAACAATTTCAGGAATGTCATTAATTACATGAGCAATAGAATTTGCTTCGTTATAGGCAGGAATGATGACTTTTATGTTGGTCATTTAAATAATTTAATTTAATCTGTTTTTTATGCTGAAATATGTCAAAGCTGGCAATATGCATTTTTATATTATTTTTTAAGAATGATATCTGTGTTTTTTTCTTCGGAAATTATAAAACTTCCATATTTTGACTTTTTCAGACTATTTTGAACCAAGCACATTTCAGAAATAAAAATATTTTATAGGACTAAAAACTTATTTCTGATTCACAAAATCCATCAAGTCAACATCGTTACCTAATAGAATTTCAGTTGGGTTGATTCTTCCATCTTCAGGACCATTTTCTAATTTTAAAACACCTCTTGGACAAACAGCACTACAAACACCACAGCCAACGCAACTAGATCGAACGATGTTTTCTCCTTTTTGAGCATAAGCTCTTACATCAATACCTTGTTCACAATATGTAGAGCAGTTACCACAAGAAATACATTGACCACCATTAGTCGTGATTCTAAAACGTGATTTAAAACGTTGTACAAATCCTAGGTAAGCAGCAAGCGGACAACCAAAACGACACCACACACGATTTCCAAAAATAGGGTAGAAGCCTGTTCCAATTACACCTGCAAAAATAGAACCTATCACTAAACTATAAATACTCTGTACGGTTGATGTTTTAATACCTAAAACAGTACCTGTATCAGTAAAAAAGCTATAGAGAGTCATGGCAGTCATTATTAAAACAAATAATAAAACCGTATGAATTAAATAACGTTCAACCTTCCATGCAAATAGCGATTTGTCTGAGTGTTGTCTGTAAGGGTCACCAAGTGTTTCTGCTAAACCACCACAACCACAAACCCAAGAACAGTACCATCTTTTACCAAAGAAATATACCATTATTGGTACAATGATTACAGTTAATACAATTCCCCAAACAAGAATAAAAATTCCTATACCACCAGTTTCAATTAATGACTTTAGATTCCATTGAAAAAAGAAATCGTAATCTAACGGAAACGCATTTTTAAAATCATAATAAGGCATTTGAAGTCTTACCATAATTTCAGGAATTAGAAAAGCAAATACAATTTGAAAGAATAAAACCGATGTTGTTCTAAATACCTGATAAATATTATGACGGTATTTAATGTACATTCTCACAGCCATAACGGTCATAACCGTACAGTACATAAATCCATAAACAAACCAATGTCCTGCAGGATTGCCGCTTAAAAACTCACTAATTGGATCTACTAGAAGTGTCCAGTTTACAGCATACTCTGAAGCAAAATAAAGCACCAAATAAAATGAGACTAAAAATATAAAAACCATCCATCCAATCCAGCCACGATTTGTAGCGCTTTCATGATAAATGCCATCATTTTTTATGCCTTTTTTACCTAGTAAAATAACGTTTGGTAGAATGAACATAAGTGCTCCAATGATACCTAAACCAAATGTGAGTAGCCACATTAATCCTTTGTTATTAGCAATAAATCCATTCGCAGATTTTTTACCAATTAAAGCAGCCATGTCGCTAGATTTGGTATAGATTTTTTTATCCCATTCTTTGTTTTTTGTATGTGCTTCATTGGTATTGTCTAATGCTTTTGAAATTATTGGAGATAAGGATTGCATACCTTTAAAATCTTGACCAACAACATTTGTTTTTATATCGTTTATAAAAACCTCACTTTTAATGTTTTGATCCTTGACGATTGTGTCAAAAGAAGCTTCGTCTAAGTTAAAGGTTCCTAAAAGAGGTAAAGCGGTGAAAATGGCTAATCCTATTAAGAAAATAACCAATCCTATGTTTTTAATTGCTTTCATGTATTTCTGTAATTTAAAGAAGTTTTAAACGTTTTAATTAAGCCTTACTAAATATGCGTTTCCAACTCTTTTTGTGTGCTGTAAGATTGGTGTTAAATGTATCGTTGTATTGTTTTAGAATGTCATTTTCATAGGCTTTATAAAATTCTGGGTCAAAATTGGCGTCTTTTAAATAGCTCATCACATAATCTATATCGCGTTTTTCGGTGAGCCATTTATCAAAAATCTCATGACGCATTCTAATTCCGAAGGTATTGATTCCTATAAATTCTTTAGTGTCTTTATTAAAAGCGACTGTAATACAAATATCTTCTTTATGATGTTTCCAGTGAAAATGAGATTCATGTTCTCTTGGTTTTGCAAATACCCAACCATAAGTTTGATATTCAATATCTAAAAACTTAGCAGAGTTGAACCAATGGCCTGGTTTGTAAGCGAGACGATTTCCGCAGATTGTTTGAGCAAGCGTTTCTCCCATCATACGTCCTGTATACCAAACAGCTTCAATAGGTCTGCGATTTCCAATAGCTTCATGTTGCTCTGCACAATCTCCAATGGCATACACATCTGGAATGTTAGTTTCTAAGTAACGATTAACTTTTACACCACGACCTAGTTCTATTTTTGAAGATTTTAAAAAATCAATATTTGGAGTGACACCTGCCGTTAATCCAACAACATTACATGCGAGTTCTTCTCCAGTTTCTTCTATAATAACCGATTTTACGCGACCATTCTCATCGCTTTTTATCTCCTTTAAATTTGTAGATAAACGTAAATCTATGTGGTGGTTTTTAATATGATTGTTAATCATTTGGCTTTCACCTTCAGGTAAAACGCCATTCCAAAAACTAGCTTCTCTAACTAAAAAAGTCACAGGAATATTTCTAGAGTTTAACATTTCGGCTAATTCTATACCAATTAATCCACCACCAACAATGACAGCACGATTACAAACTTTATTATTTGGAGCATAAGTTTCAAGATTATCTAGATCTTGTTTGTGGTACATTCCCATAACACCATCTAAATCTTGTCCTGGCCATCCAAATTTATTAGGTTTACTTCCTGTTGCGATGATGAGTTTGTCGTAATTAAGGTTTCCGCCATCTGCAAATTGTAATATCTTATGATCTGTATCAATGTCTTTAACGTAGGCTTTAAGAAGCTCAATTCTATTCTTTTTCCAAAACCAGTTTTCGTAAGGTTGAGTGTGTTTAAATTTCATGTGACCCATATACACATACATGAGTGCTGTTCTTGAGAAGAAATAATCAGTTTCCGCAGAAATAATAGTGATTTTTTTGTCTGAAAGTTTTCTAATGTGTCTCGCGAGAGTAACACCAGAAATTCCGTTTCCAATAATGACGATATGTTCCATAAATTTGGTTTGGTATTTTTATTCAGTCGAAGGTTTTGTTAAAACCTTAACCAACTATTGACTTTTTGTTTAAATTTAGAAATTAAATCTTTGGTATGAGACTATTTTTTGTTTTGTGTGTGTCCTTATTGCTTTATAATTGTGCGATGTCTAAAATTCCGTCAGAAAAAATTAATGGTGTGAGTTTTGTTGCTTCTCGAGATATCGTTAATGAAACACATACAAATCCAGTGGTTAATGTTGGTGCTAATTATGCTGCGATTATGCCTTTTGGGTTTCTCAAAAGTATAGAACATCCAGAAATTATTCATAATACACAACGTCAATGGTTTGGAGAAACTAGAGCAGGAGGTCAGCAATACATTGAGGAATTAAGGAAAAAGAACATCAAAATTATGATTAAACCTCAAATTTGGGTTCACAATGGTACTTTTACTGGTAAGATTAAAATGAGTAATGAAGAGAATTGGAAAGCTCTAGAAAATTCATACTCTAGTTTTATTTTAGAATATGCTGAGTTAGCGCAAGAAACCAATGCCGAAATTTTATGTATTGGTACAGAATTAGAAAATTTCGTAAAAGAACGTCCAGATTATTGGCATGATTTAATTATTAAAATTAAAACTATTTACAAGGGGAAATTGACCTATGCAGCTAATTGGGATGAGTTTAAGCGCACACCTTTTTGGGGAGAATTAGATTTTATTGGTGTTGATGCGTATTTTCCTGTAAGTGATGAGCAAACACCAACCATTGAAGATTGCACAAAGGGTTGGCAAAAGCATAAACCAGTTATTAAATCGTTATATGAGACCTATGATAGACCAATTTTATTTACAGAATATGGTTACCGTAGTATGGATTATGCAGGTAGAGAACCATGGGAAAGTGATTACAAATTGACATCGTTAAATTTTGAAGGACAATCAAATGCAATGCAAGCCTTATTTGAAGAGTTTTGGAGTGAAGATTGGTTTGCTGGAGGCTTTGTTTGGAAATGGTTTCATGCACATGATAAAGTAGGAGGTGATGAATGCAATCAATTTACACCACAAAATAAACCTGTAGAAACGGTAATTGAATCTTTTTATAAAACCCATTAATTTTTTTAAGGAAACGTAAGGATGTGTGATGTATCCGACCAATAGTCAAATAATCATCTCATGAAAACCCTAATCGCCTGTTTGTTTTTAATCACAAGCTTTGCTTTTGCACAAGACGCTACTGTTGCAGAATTTAAAGTTCAAGGGAACAAAAAGTTAAGAACTTCATTTGTTAAAAAAATATCTAATATAAAAGCTGGAGTCGTATTAGATTCTACAGTTATTGCTGCAGATATTAAACTCTTAAAACGCTTACCATCTATAGCAAATGCTAATTATGAAGTGTTGTCTGTTGGTGCCAATGCCTATGATGTTATTTACACGATTGAAGAGAATTTTACTATTATTCCGTCAGCTAATGTGTATACGACAAATGATGATGAGTTTGCCTACCGTTTGGGATTATTTGAGTTTAATCTCTTCGGAAGAAATATGACTTTTGGAGGTTTTTATCAAAAGGATATTTATAGTTCTTACGCTTTAAAATTTAGAGCACCTTATTTGTTCTCTAAACAATTTGGGTTGGCAGTTAATTATCAAGATTTAACCACTCAAGAGCCTGTATTTTTTGATAATACCACAGCCAATTATAAGTATAATAATGAATCAACTGAAGTTTTAGGCTTATTTCAATTAGACTATAACAACCGTTTTGAATTAGGACTTAATTTCTTTACCGAAGATTATGAATACAAGTCTGGAGCAACAAATCCCAATGTGCCTCAAGATTTACGAGTTAATAAACTCCTTTATAAATTAATTTATGAATACAATAATTTAGATTATGATTTCCAATATGTAGAAGGATTTAGAAGTATTTTAAATTTTCAACATGTGACCTCTAAAAATGAAGATTTGTTACCAATATTTACAATTGGTTGGAATGATTTTCAATATTTTAAACGCTACGGAAATAAAGGCAATTGGGCTAGTAGATTACGATTAGGACTTTCAACAAATAACGATACACCTTTTGCGCCTTTTTCCGTAGATAATAATTTAAATGTTAGAGGTGTAGGTAATTCTATTGATAGAGGAACAGCAGCTGTTGTTGTAAATACCGAATACCGTCACACACTCTATGAAAAAGGCTGGTTTGCGCTTCAAGGAAATGCGTTTGTAGATGCAGGAAGTTGGAGGAAGCCAGGAGGTGATTTAGGTGAAATAGTTAGATTTAAAAGTCTTCGAGTATATCCTGGAGTTGGTTTACGATTTATTCATAAAAAAATCTTTAATGCGATTTTCAGAATCGATTATGGGATTGGAGTTTCAAATAATTCTACTCAAGGATTGGTATTTGGAATAGGTCAGTATTTCTAAATCTTTTAGCTTTGTATTAAAAATTAAATGCGAACATTAGCTATAGGAGATATTCACGGTGGACTCAAAGCCTTAAAACAGCTTATAGAAAAACTTCAAATCAATACGAACGATCAACTTATTTTTTTAGGAGATTATGTAGATGGATGGAGTGATTCTGCTCAAGTAATTCAATATTTGATTACGTTGTCTAAAACTAACGATTGCATATTTATCAAAGGGAATCATGATGTTTGGTGTGAGCAATGGTTAAGAACTGAAGATGTAAATGGAGTTTGGTTTAATCATGGCGGAAAAGAGACAATAGAAAGTTATGAGACGTTTTCCGAAGATGATAAGAAACAGCATTTGTATTTTTTTGAAGACATGCAACTCTATCATATTGATGATGATAATAGATTATTTCTTCACGCTGGATTTACGTCAATGCATGGTGTAGAAAGAGAACTGCATAAAGAGAATTTCTACTTTGATCGCACACTTTTAGAAATGGCTTTAACAATGGATAGTCGAATTGAAAAACAGTCTGACTTATACCCAAATCGTCTCAAATTGTATCATGAAATTTATATAGGTCATACACCAACAACCAATTTTAATCAAGATCAACCAATACAAGCCATTAATTTATGGGATGTTGATACTGGAGCAGCTTTTACAGGAAAATTATCTGCTATTGACGTTCATACAAAAAAGGTGTATCAAAGTGATATTGTAAAAGATTTGTATCCTAATGAATTAGGACGTAATAAGCAATAATCAACAAATATACTTTTTATAATAAGTTAGTAAATCCTCTGCACTAGCTCCAAACCATTTCTTGACATAAATCGTCCAAAAGTGATATTGCAATTTCCAAACACCATGTTTACGATAGAGTCGTGCTGAAGTTTTTATTTTTTTATTGATGACCACAAATTCTTTTCTATCATAAAGTTCGTTGATTAAAATATTGTCTTCATAGATAACATAATTCTCATCATAACCACCAATCTCATCAAAAAGTGCTCTTGTAATAAACTGACTTTGATCACCTCCACGACTAGCTCTCCATGAAAATTGAGTGAGCCAACTCGCTAATCGTAACCACCAATGTTTACTATCAAATTGTAATCTAAAGCATCCTGCGTTATTCCCTTTTTTTACTTCGGAAATGATAAGTTCGTCAAAATGTAGAGGTGGAAAAGAATCAGCATGTAAAAAATAAAGAATGTCGCCTGTTGCCATTTTTGCACCAAGATTCATTTGCTTGGCTCTCCCTTTTGGAGACGAGAGGAGCTTAATTTTTAAATCTAAATTTTTAATAATTTCTTGTGAGCCATCAGTACTTCCACCATCAACAACTATAATTTCTGAAATATTCTCCAAAGACGAATGGTCTATTAAATGAAAAAGAAGATCTTCAATCGTTTCTGCTTCGTTTAAAATGGGAATAATAATGCTTATCATAGTTCTATCTACGCAAAAATATGATCCTTAGTTTTGTTCATTTAAACTCCAATTGTAATCCTTGTAGCTCTTTTTTGCTTTTGAAGAAATCTGAACGTCAGTATACTTATTAAAAAAATCAATTAAGTCTTGACCATCATTTTTAAAATCGCCACCATACCATTTAAATATTTTTGATATTACAATAGAATCCTCACTAAATTCATTTTTTGTTGGATCATTTAAAAATCCTCGAGTTAATAAGTCTAAGTCAGTTTCCAAATTTTTTGAGATAAACGCTTTATTATATAATCTTGGGCAAGACACAGCAGCACATACTAAAGCAAAATGAATTCTAGGTTCATCCATTTTACGAATAATTCTATGCTCAACATCATTTAATGTATACCATTTCTCACCAATTTGAATAAAACGTTGATTCCATGGTCCATCAATATCTTTGATGCTTTTTGTTGGATAATTATCTATTATGAGCTTCACCGTAAATGCATTATACACATTCATCCAATAAGCTAAAGTTTCTTCTTTACTCCAAGAATCTTGTGGTGGGTTTTTAGAAAGCATATCCAAATACGCATTAAACTTTGTTTTGTCAGCTTTAAAACCTTTGTAATTGACATTTCCTTGGTTTGAAACGTGCTTTTGTAACAATTCGTTCCATTGAGAATGGTCTATAACAAATTTACCTTGTGTTATATATAATGTACTGTCTCCTATAATAGTAACATAATCTGTTTGAACGTTGTCTTTAATTTCAGTATCTAATTGGACTATTTCTTCTACTTCCGTTTGAGTTTCTTCTATATCGAGAACTTCAGTAGCAGTTTGGGTTGAGGTTTCAATACCAGTTGTTTGTGCTTGAGTGTTTTCAGTAATAACAGTCTTTGCAGAGCAACAACTAGATGTAATGATAGTCAAAAATAAGACTGTAAAATGTTTTAAATAGTTCATGTTTAAAATTTTATTGTCGTTATAAACACTTACGATAAGCCTTAGCTTTTAGTTTTAAGCGGATACAACTCTTGGTGTAAAAAATCTTTTGGGAAATGTTCATCACCTTCGAAACCTAATTCTATATCTCGACCATCGTGTGGTATATAGTTGGTTTTAAAAATGTAATCCCAAATGCTTAATGTTAGTCCGTAGTTTACACCAAACCTAACATGTTCAGGAAGTTTTTTTGCATGATGCCATATGTGCATCTTCGGATTATTTAAAATGTATTTCAACTTTCCGTAGTCCCAACCCAAATTAGCATGGTTGAGGTGACCAATAGCAATAGCAAAGAAATAGACAATTGCAACATCATGCGAACTATAATTAGCGATAATTGCAAGTGGGATATATCTAATAGAATTATACACAACAGGTTCCATCCAATGGTAACGCAAATGTGCAGCAAATCCCATTTCTTTTACGCTGTGATGTACTTTGTGGAAATTCCATAAAAATGGAAAACGATGTAATAGTCGATGCGTATTCCATTGTACAAAATCATTAACTAGAAAGAAAATAAATAGACCTAACCACTTTGGTAAGTCTGTAGAATCAAAGAGTTGAAAGCTAGAAAGCGAAAGTCCAATGGTGCTAAGGATGTCATTAAAAAATTCGGCAACTGTATTTGATAAAGCGATGAGGACAATTAAGTTCAGAAGAAAAAAATTGAAGAACATATAAAAGGTGTCCAACCAAAAATCTTTTCTAAATAAACCCTGATTTTTTCGCCACGGAAATAGGGCTTCCAACAACCAAACAATTAAAGAAATAGCAATTAATCCATAGAAATAGTTATCCCAATTATGAGGTAGAAAGATTTCGTTTTTCAGGTAATTCCAATATCCTGAATACGAGTTTTTTATGATGTCAATATATTTTTCGATACCTTTATTGTATTACAATGTTTCTAATAATTTAAATATTAAACCACTAACAATAGCTGCAACTGGAAGTGTTAATAGCCAAGATAGTAATATTTTACCTATCATTTTATAATCGGCCTTTTTTGTAACAGTTCCAATTCCAAATATAGAACCAACAGATACATGTGTAGTAGAAACTGGTAAGCCATGAATACTTGCTGTGGTTACCAATAAGCCTGTCACCATATTTGCTGTAAACCCTTGTCCAGAATTCATAGGTGTGATTTTTTTACTCATTGTTAGTCCTACTTTTTTAGCATTAAGTAGTCCGCCAACAGCCATAACAATTGCTATAGTTAGCATGCTCCATTTAATATCAATCGCATTAATAATTAATAATAAGCCAACAATTTTTGGTGTATCATTTAAACCTCGAGCAAAGCTCACAATTCCAGCACTTAAGTAATGTAAGGTGTCTAATACTTTTTGAGAACTCAATCCTAAAATTTCACCTTCATAAGACTCTATATCTTTATTTATAGTTGATTGCAGTTTTGTAGTTGTTTTAAAAGCAGCTGTGTTATCTAAATTTAAAGTTTCTAATTGTATTTCTTGTTTTTTGTGAATTTTGAGTTGTGATTTTTTTGTAATTCCTAATCGCTTTCTAAAAAACCGAAAGATAACATATGCAAAATAGCTAATAACTGCAGCCATAAGCGGACTTACAATTAGTGGCATTAAAAATGTGCTTCCAAGTTTTTCAAAATTAAATTGAGAACCTACAGCCATTACTCCAGCTCCAAATAATGCACCAACCAAACTATGCGTTGTAGAAATTGGCATTCCTAGTTTTGTTGCTAAAAACACGGTTATAGCTGCTCCAAATGCAATTGATATTGCAAAAACAGGCATGGTAATAAGCTCATCAGGTACTAATCCTTTTCCAGAAAAGTTTTTCACTAATTCATTAGCTAGAAAAATGGCAGCAACAGATCCTGAAAGGGTTGTTATGGTTGCCCAATTTATGGCTTTTTTATAATTCGTTGTTCCGCTACCAAAAAGTGTTGCAACACCTTTAAAATTATCGTTTGCACCATTACTGTAGGCTAAAAAACAGGCTGAAATAAAAAGAAGTACTAATATCATGTAGTTGGATTATAATTAAGTTCGACGAGAGCAGACTTAATTACTTACGATGAATTTAAAATTTAGGTTTAAAAAAAAGGCATCTAATTGATTTAGATGCCTTTCAGTTTTATGATTTTTTATATCACATGGATATAATAAAATGTAGATTATAGATTAACAACAGCCTCCACCATCATAATGAAAAGTAGATTCACTAAAATAAATGTCATCCCGTCCTAAAGCTTGTAAAGCTCCAGCAGTTTTATCACATATTGCTAGTGGTTGGTTTTTTAATAATATATGTCCAGCTTTGTCATCAAAATAATCTTCATCTCCATAATAAATGGCTGCTTTTCCTGTAAAAATACAAGGACCATCTTCTGGCATTGGATCTTTAATGGCAGCAACTTCAATAGACTCAATGTATATCAATTCGTCGGTTGGGTAATTTTTTGGGTCTAAGATTCTATATGGTTTTCTTGCTCTAATTTCAATAGTGCCAAAACCAGCATCTGTTAATGCTTTTACATATTCTGCAATAGGTAAACTTCCACTAAGGCAAAGTGCTCTTAGTCGATCGTCATTACGTAAGGTGTCGTTCATAGGTTGTTCACAAGTAGGATCACTCATTACTAAACGACCATGAGGTTTTAAAATACGGTACATTTCATCGATTGCTTTTTTTAAATCTTCAGCTTTAAAGATGTTAAATAAACAATTTTGAGCAGCAACATCAATACTGTTATCTTCAACAGGAAGATGTAAAGCGTCTCCTTTTTTAAGCTCTACAAATTCACTTTTAAACCAATCGTTTTGTTTTTCAGCTTCGATAAAATTTTTGCGTGATGCTTCTAACATTTCATCAACAACATCGACACCAATAACACCTCCTTTTTCACGATTGAAATATGAAAATTGTAATAACTCCATTCCGCCTCCAACACCAACATATAGCATTTTTGGATTATTAGTTAAATCGCGAGCATGAACCGTACTACCACAACCGTAATTCATTTCTTGCATGATTTTTGGGATTTTTAATCCAGGGAATTCCCAAATAGGGTTGGTTGTACAACATAAACCAACATCTGGTGTTAGTGCTGCTTCTTTATATAAATCGTTGGTTGCGTTTAAGTAACTCATGTTTTTAGTGTTCAGTTGGCAATATCAATAGGACTAAAGACTGCTAACTATTTTTATAACGTTTTTATTAATTCTTTAAAAAGTGTAATCATATCAGGTTCTGCTTTTCCAGCCATTTCAATAATTTCACTAATATTTACTGGCTTGAGATTACTTGGGTCGCATTCATCTGTTAAAACTGACACTGCAGCTACTTTTAAATTTAAATGATTGGCAACTATAATTTCTGGAACAGTACTCATTCCTACAGCATCTGCACCAATAATTTTAAGCATTCTGTATTCTGCTCTGGTTTCTAATTGTGGTCCAACAACACTAGCGTAAACACCTTCATGTAATTTTATGTGATGCGCTTTTGCAATGGCTTTAAATTTAGCGTTGATCTCAAGGTTATATGGTGCGCTCATATCTGCAAAACGTTCACCCAATTCTTCAACACCTCTAAAAGCTAAAGGAGAACTACCTTGGAGATTAATGTGATCATCAATCAACATTAATTCACCTTTTTTGAAATCTAAATTTATAGCTCCAGAGGCATTTGATACTAATAAAGTTTTGATACCTAATTGTTTCATAACACGAACAGGATACGTCACATCTTGTAAAGAATAACCTTCATACACATGAAAGCGACCTTGCATTACAATTACTTTTTTTCCAGATAGTTGTCCGTAAATTAATTTTCCTTTGTGAAACTCTACGGTTGCAGTTGGAAAATTTGGAATGTGGTTATAGCTAACCTCTGCAAGAATCTCAATTTCTTCAATAAGTTTTCCTAAACCTGTACCGAGAATAATGCCAACTTCAGGGTTTTCAAATCCTTTAGATTTTAAATATTCTGCTGTTTCTGTTATAAATTTAATCATTCGTTGTATAAAATTGTTTGAGTTGGTTATAATGTTTCATATCCTCAAAAGTATCAATATCGTTTAAAGATTCTAGTAAATGTACATTACTATTTTGTAAATCATTTAAAGTGTCTTGCCTTACAGTTTCTGTTCCCCATTTTTTGTTTTTGAAAATCGCCTCGTGCATTTCTTTTAGTCCTAATAAATAATAGCCACCATCTAAAGCAGGCCCAATAACCACATCATTAGTTTCTAATTGATTAAAACCATCTTCGATAAGGTTTTCATTTAAATCTAATAGGTCGCTACCAATAATAATCACTTTTTTATAACCAGATTGTAATAGATCTATAAACGCGTTATACATTCTTTCACCTAAATCATTACCATATTGGAGTTTTTTGTTAAATCGATCTTCACTCCATATATCTTTAGTGTTTATGTCTTCGGAATAAAATACATAGCGGTCAGCTTTGACTTTTTGTGCAACATTTGCCGTATGCTTTAGCAAGTGTTTGTAAACCTCTAAAGCAGCTTCATCACCAATTGTTTTTGCCAAACGGGTTTTACACTTTCCTAATTCTGGGTTTCTAGTAAAAATAATGATGGCTTTTTGTGACGTCGGAAAGTGAAAATTAGCAATCAAATCTTGATCACTATTTACATTGTTTTTGGATAAAATTCCCATATTGTTTACTCAATTAGTATCATGATCACAAAGTTCAATACACTTTTGTTCCTTTTAATAAGTATTTACTCCAGTGCTCAGAGAATGCATGAATACTATCAGTTTTTCTATCATTCAGATTATAAACTTCAAAATCATTGTTTTTCCATTCAAAAATACCACCATATAAGTTTCTTACATTAGTATATCCAGCTTTTTTTAGCTGATTGGCAATGGTTTCAGATCTAATTCCTAGAGAGCAATACACAACTATAGCTTGATCTTTATCTTGAATGTTTTGTGTGGTTTGCTTTAAGTTGAAATCATTGTATCCAACTAAGATTGCATTTTTAAGATGACTAATTTGGTATTCAGATTGTTCTCTAGCATCTAAAATAATAGCTTCAGTTTTTGGCATTGCCAACTCTTGAACCGAAATATAAGGTACAGCATTTGAGTTATGTTGTTTCAATAAATCGTCAATAGAGTCTTGAGAAAACCCAATAAAAGTAGACAAGGCAAATATGTAAAATATTACAGTTCTTATCATGTGACAACGCCTTGACAGCTACTTCCTGCACCAGCAGTACAACCGTAACAATGTTGTGAAATTACAATATTTCGTCCTTCTAAAAGTTCTTCGCTAAATTCTGAAATATGTTTAGATTTACTATTAACAGGTAATTCTAGCATTTGGTTAAAATCACAATCAAATAAATAACCATCCCAACTAATTGAAAGTGTATTTGTACACATCACATTTGCAACAGCAGCTGGATTATATGCTTCAACTAATTGGTACATATAATCTTCATAGTTTTCTGAGGCAATTAAGAAATCTAAAAAACGAGCAATCGGTAAATTTGTAATCGCGAATAAATTATGAAATTGAATCCCAAAATCTTCTAACAATGCTTTTTTGAAATCTTTTTCCATTGACGCTTGGTCTCCTGGTAAAAAAGCTCCAGATGGGTTGTAAACCAAATCTAACTTTAAATCGCTATCTGGCATTCCGTAGCCAATCGCATTAAGTTCTTGCAAGGCTTTTATAGACTTAGCAAAAACACCATCGCCTCGTTGCTTATCTGTTTTGCCTTGTGTCCAGTGTGGCATTGAACTCACAACATGAACATTGTGTTTTTTGAAAAAATCTGGTAAATCGTAATACTTTTTATTGGCACGAATAATTGTCAAGTTAGAACGAACAATAAAATCTTTAATCCCAACTTTTGCTGCTTCTTCCACAAACCATCTAAAATCTGGATTCATTTCTGGAGCTCCTCCAGTTAAGTCTAAGGTATGAGCGCCTGAGATTTTTATGACCTCCAAACATTGTCTCATGGTATCACGAGTCATGATTTCCTTTCGGTCTGGACCTGCATCTACATGACAGTGATCACAAACTTGGTTACACATATAACCAACATTAATTTGTAGTATTTCTAGCTTTTTAGCTTTCAGCGGAAATTGACTAGTCTCCGAAATTTTCTCTTTAAATGTTGGCAATTCTCCTTTTTTGAAAATGCCGTTAGATAAGATTTCGAGTTGCCTGTTACTTTGTGCTAAATCGCTTCCTTTTTTATGTAGGGATTGGGTCTTTACTTTTGTCATATTAATTTAAGACTATGTTTTGTAAGTATAACCATTTGCGTTAAGGATGGAGGCTTTGTTGGAGCTCCTTGAAGAGAGCGACTGCCGAGAGCCTGACCATTGTGGTAACGCTAAAATACTAACCGTCTAATTTATTTACTTTATTCATCATTTGAACACCATGCACTAATGTTGCACCACTTTTTATGGCAGCACCAACATGAATGGCTTCCATCATTTCTTGTTTAGTAACACCTCTTTGTAATCCATCTTTTGTATAAGCATCAATGCAATACGGACATTGCTCAGTATGCGCAACAGCTAAGGCAATGAGTGATTTTTCGCGAGCTGTGAGTGCGCCTTCTTCAAAAACTTTCCCGTAATACTCAAAAAATTTGTTTCCTAGTTCTTCGTTCCATTCTGTGATATTTCCAAACTTTCTAAGGTCTGCAGGATCGTAATATGTTTTTGACATGTATATTAAAGTTTTTAGGTGTTAATTTATCTACGTAAAAAGTAGATGTCAGGTTTTAAGTCGGTATTAATTACCAAACTTAACAGAAAATTTAGCAGAATGCTAATTTTTTTTTTGGATGAGTTTGAAATGTGCCTTACATGAAAAAAGTGTTACTTTTAAACTCTCTTTTAGGTACAAATGAAGAATTGGATTGAATTATTATCAGATTTTAAAGAAAAGCAACAACCTGTGGCTCTAGTTACGGTTACAAGATGCTTAGGGTCAACACCTTGTGTCTTGGGTTCTCGTATGATAATAACCAAAGACAAAATCGTGCATGGTACTATTGGTGGTGGAAAACTAGAGTTTTTAGCTATTGAAAAAGCAATGATTGCATTAGATGACAATAAAATCATTGAATCTGGATATACTTTAGGACCAGAATTTGAGCAATGCTGTGGCGGAAAAGTTGAATTTATTATAGAACCTATGAATCAAACACCAGAATTATTTTTATTTGGAGCAGGACACATCGGACAAGAAATAGTGCAATTACTAGTAGGTACACCTTTTAAAGTGAACCTTATAGATTCTAGAAAAGATTGGTTTAAAGAAAAGGAATTTGATCCAAGCATTAATCCATGTGAGGTAAGTGAGATAGATTTTAAAACCTTTAGAGATGCTGTGCGCTGGGGAAACAGTTGTTATGTTTTAGTATTGACTCACAATCATGCTATAGATTTTGATATCATAGCAATGGCACTACAAGAAGAGACCAAATTTCTAGGTTTGATAGGTAGTAAAACAAAAAAAGCACGTTTCAATAACATGCTTATTAACGAGATGAATATAAAAGAAGGTATGAGTAATGTTGTGTGCCCAATTGGTTTGCCTATTGGAGGAGATACACCAAAAGAAATTGCGATTAGTGTTGTGGCACAATTACTTCAAGTATATTATCAACCTATAGCAAAATAGATAGTGTCATACAGAGCAAAGCGAAGAATCTTTACATGAAAAACAACAAATCTATCATTGATAAATTAACTGCTCTTTGGGCATTAAACGAGTCTGGTCTTGGTGGTTTTTTACATGTTTTTAATACACCTTTTACTGGACTAATTGTTGGAGGAATTTCCATTTTACTTATTAGTTTAATTGCTTATTATGCCGAAAATAAATGGCAAGCTATTTTAAAAGCACTTCTTATAGTGTTGATTATTAAAATGGCTGTGAGTCCGTATTCTCCTTTTGGAGCTTATGTTGCGGTGAGTTTTCAAGCCTTATTTGGAGCTTTTCTGTTTTCTAATTTCTCATGGAAAGGTGCCACGTTAATGGTTTTAGGAATGATCACTTTTTTAGAATCTGCACTTCAAAAATTATTAATACTAACTATTGTTTATGGTACCGAATTATGGGAAGCCATCAATATCTATGGTGCTTGGGTTCAAAAGAAAATGGAGTTTGTTTCAGAAACTTCAACTGCTTCTTTTTTGGTAACCATCTATTTATTGTTGTATGGGATTTGCGGCATCTTAGCAGGATTTTTCATCAAAAGCATAATTAATATTATATCTAGTAAAACCGAAACAGATTTTTATATAGAACCTGATGATTTAAATTCAAGTAAGTCGGCATCAAAAGTAACTTTTAAAACTAAAGTGATTTGGGTTTGGTTAATTACTGTTGCTATAATTGTTTTAGCATTTTCATTTTTTGGAGGCGATTTATTTGGATGGAAAAAAGGCGTTTATATCATGTTGCGTAGCTTCTTAATTTTAATGCTTTGGTATTTGGTTATTGGACCTTTACTTTTAAAATTAGTTCGAAAATATCTCCATAAAAAAGAATCACAATACAAAGAAGATATTACCAATGCTATGGACTTGTTTCCATATTTCAGGCAGATTATTTCATTTACTTGGAAGGAAACAAAACATTTAAAAGGCTATACACGATTTAAATATTTCATGGCAAATAGCATCTCCAATTGTATTCATTTTAAAATGCCTTCGAAATGATCTATATTCTAACAGGAGATATTCGAACAGGTAAAACATCTGCTTTATTAAATTGGATTATCAATAGGGAAGATGTTGATGGTTTAATTTGTCCTGATGGAAAGGATAGAAAACGTTATTTTCTGAAAGTGAAATCAAAAGAAGAATTTGAACTTGAAGTAGCATTTGAAAACAATATTGAATCTGATAAAATAATCAATATTGGACCTTTTCATTTTCTTAAATCGGCTTTCAAAAAAGCAAATGATTTCTTGATTTCGTTTACTTCGGAAAATGATAATCAATATTTAATTATTGATGAACTAGGAAAATTAGAATTGAACAATGAAGGTTTGCATTTTTCCGCAGAAACATTAATTCCTCAATTTTTGAATGATGAGAAGCAGCATCTAATTCTTGTGGTTAGAACAACTTTACTTGAAGAGGTTGTAAATCATTACCATATAAAAGCATATACATTACTTACAAAAGAAGATCTAGAAACAATTGTGTGAAGTTAGCTTATAATTATTTTTCTAATTCTTTATCGATATTCTCAATAAGCTTGTAAGCACCTTCTTTATATTGCCTCAAAAAACCTAGGTAAATATCATAATACAGTGAGTTAAATGAAATAACTCGATTTCTATAATCGATTGATGTCAGTGCATATTTAACAAAGTCTTCATTAAATACCATCTTTTGATAATCTTCAAACCAAGTCATATTGTTTTTAAAATAGGTTCGATTTTCTTTATAATCTGTAATTACTTCTTGGATAGCGACATCAATTTCGATGTTAAAAGAAGAGTAAAAATTATTGATCTCAATGGAGAGACTATCTTGATATGAATTAAGAATTGTGCTATTTTGCTCTAACAATTCTAACTCTCTTGTTTTTAGTTTTATGTCTGGAAAGCCACCAAGAATATTCATACAAAGATTGCAATTTAAATAATCATCATATGTCATTTCCTTGTTAATAACGCGTTTGAATATACTATCCCTGAATTTTGTTGAAACAAGTACTTTGTCGATTGTTTTAATATCAGTTAATAAATCACTTTTTATAATTGAATAAACGCCTTTGATAGTGTTATTATGTTTGCGTTTTTCATTCCAATTACTAATTGAGAGCGCAATTAAAATACCTATTACCACAAGTACAATTTCACCAATTGCATATTTGAGATATTTCCCAGTCTTATTTTTGTCCACAAGGTCGTAACGTATTTTTCTAAAGAATTTTATCATGATTCACTAAAAGTACAGTAAAAATATTTTATGAATGGAGATGTGATGTGGAAGTGTATTGTATAGTCAATGAGATTCTTGCCTAAGTTTATCTAGAGCGAAGTGGAAAGGTAGTAATTGGTTAACTAAAAAACGTCTCACTTAGTGCATAATAAATCGCCATCAAAGCAGAAAAAACAGCACTTCCCAGAAAACGCCATTTAATTTTAAATCGATTTTGAATAATATAATTAGCAATAAAAGAAATAGGAATATTGACAACAAACGACCAAAAAGCAATCTGTAAAAGATTACATCCAATCGCTTCAAACTGACCAGAAAACAATTTTATAAACAATAAATGTCTAGCAATCCACAACGGATTAAAATATGCGATTGCTAAAAAAGTTTTGATTAAAGTCGCTTTAATCCCTTTTAAAAACTGTGTTTTTTTTACAATCCAATCAAAATAATTTGGGATTTCGAAAGCATAAAATGTTGCACCAACTAGCATCATTCCTAATAAACGATACCAAGAAAACTCATCTAGTAAAAGTGCAGCAATAGTGTCTCCAGCACTATAAATAAGTGCGCCTTTAATTATGTTTTGTTTGTTATAATGCAGTGCGATATGAGTTTAGTTTAAATCTGATTGTATTAGACAATAAATTTCGCTATCCAAAAATTGACCATCGTAATAGAAGTTTTCTCTAAAATAGGCTTCTAGCTTAAAGCCAAATTTAAGTAAAAGTGCTTTTGAGTTTTCGTTTTCGGTATTGACATTCGCTTCATAGCTATGAAGATTTAAGTTGTTAAATCCAAAACGAATTAATGTATTAAAAGCTTCGGTCATAAAACCTTTTCCCCAAAAGTCTGGATGTAAAATATAGCCAATTTCACCTCTAGAATTTTGTCTGTCAATTCGCCAAATCCCGAAATCACCAATTGGATTATTACTTTTCTTTTCAATAATAGTCCAAGTAATACCTTTCTTCTCATCAAACGCGTTCTGGTAGTCTAAGATTTTCTTTTCAGTATCTTCAATCTGTTTAGGGATTGTGGTATCCATATATTTTGAAACATCTCTGTGACTTCTAAGTTTTAAAAGCGATTGAGCATCATCCTTTTTGTAGGCTCTAAAAAACAGTCGTTCACTTTCTAACTCTGGAAAGCTATCAAAAACGTGTTCATTTATTTGTGTTTGCATTTTGATTAAATTAGATTTTATTCATACAAACTCATTAAAACTTTCTCAGGTGTCATTGGTGCATGAAATTTTAAATCGTAGTTAGGATTAAAAGCTTTGATGGCGTTTTGAAGTGCAAAATAAGCACCAATCCCATACATTAAAGGAGGTTCGCCAACGGCTTTAGATTTTAAAATGGCCATGTCATTTCCTTTGGTTTCTACTGGAATTACTTCTACTATTTTTGGTACAGAAAATAGATCTGGAACTTTATAAGTGGATAATGCGTTAGACAATAATCTTCCATCTTTATTATATGCAATTTCTTCCATGGTCATCCAACCAATTCCTTGAATTAAAGCACCTTCAACCTGACCTAAATCTATACCTTCACTCATACTTTTTCCGTAATCGTGTATAATCTTCACACTGTCAAATTCGTAAGTGCCACGTGTGCAATCTACAGTTGTTGTAATAATTGCAGTACCATAAACATGATAAGCAAAAGGATGACCTTTTTCTTTGGTTTTATCAAAGTGAATTTCTGGAGTTGCGTAATGTGCGTTTTCGGTTAGAGCAACACGTCTTAACATAGCATTACTTATGAGTTCTGTCCAAGTTAATTCTGATTTTTTGCCTTTTACGTAGACAAACTCATTTTTGAGTTCTAGATTGTTTTCCGAAGCATTTAAAATTTCCGAAGCCACAATTTTTAAACGCTCAACTAAACTATTACAAGCCATTATCGTTGCTTTTCCGTTTAAATCTGCAGTAGAACTCGCAGCAGAAGGTGAGGTGTTTGCAACTCTCGTCGTATTAGTAGTTTCTATCTTGATTTTATCAATAGGAATCGAAAACACATCTGCAGCAATTTGCATCATTTTTGTGTTGACGCCTTGTCCCATTTCTACAGCTGCAGTACTAATGCCAACGCTTCCGTCTAAATAAATGTGAACCAATGCTCGTGCATGATTCATTGGTGTATTGGTGAACGAAATCCCAAAAGTAATTGGCATAAAAGCCAATCCTTTTTTGATAGCTTTATTATTTTTATTGAAGTATATAACCTCTTGTTCTAAAGCTTCACAGTTAAATAATTTTTTAGCCGACTCCCAAGTGTTTTTGGCTTCTACTTTTGTAGCAATTTGTCCGTAAGAAAACGTATCATTTTCATCAAGCAAATTGGCTTCTTGAATTTGTTTTGCACTCACTCCAATCTCATGAGCTGCTTTTGCAATTGCAGACTCAATAACAAACATACCTTGCGGACCGCCAAAACCTCTAAAGGCTGTATTTGGAGGTAAATTGGTTTTGCAACTTAATACTTTCGTAGTAACGTTTGGTATGTAATAACTATTGGTTGCATGAAATAAAGTGCGTTCAGCAATGGCTGGAGATAAATCGGCTGCAGCACCAGAATTTTGTAAAAACTCTGTTTGATACGCTAGTATTTTTAAGTCTTTTGAAAGTCCGATTTTATAAGTGCTTTCATAAGGGTGACGTTTTCCTGTCATGCGTAAATCGTCATGACGATTTAATATCAATTTTACCGATTGATTTAAATGATACGTCGCCAAAGCAGCCATGACAGCCCAAGGCGTTGCTTGATCTTCTTTACCACCAAATCCTCCTCCAAGTCGTGTGACATCCACTTCTATTTTGTGCATTGCAATATCCAGTACTCGAGCTGTTGTTGCTTGAACAGCAGTTGGACCTTGTGTAGATGACGTGATTTTTATGTTACCATTTTCCATTGGTTCTGCATAAGCACCTTGTGCTTCAATGTATAAATGTTCTTGACCATTTGAAAACGTTTCGCCTTCAAAAACATAGTCGCAATCTGCAAATGCTTTTTCTGTGTTACCTAAACTAAAAGATCGTGGTGCGTTGATGAAACTCCCTTTTGCTTTGGCTTCTTTTGCAGTTGTAATTACTGGTAAATCTTCGATTTCTATGTCAATTAAACTTCGTGCTTTTCTGGCAATAAATTTAGATTCTGCAACAATTAAGGCAATAGGCATTCCCCAAAAATGAACTTCATCTTCAGCAAATAAAGGTTCGTCTGCAATGATTCCTCCAATTTCATTTTCGCCAGGAATATCTTTATAGGTGAAAATACGCTCAACACCTTCCAAAGATCTAGCTTTAGAATAATCAATACTTTTGATTTTTCCGTGGGCTTTTGGCGAATCAAAAACGACAGCGTGAAATGTCCCTTGTCTAATGTTTACATCGTCTACATACAACGATTCTCCACGAACATGTGTGTGAGAATCTAAGTTTTTAATGCTCTGTTTTAATGCTACTGAAACGGCATCTAATTTAGAGTCTAAGTCACTATTTGATTTGTTTTTATGCATGTTGTACAAAGTCGTTTAGTGTGAATTTCTTCGGAAATAACTCAGTGAAATGTGCAAAAAATAATTGTCTAGCCAAAAGCCTTTTATAATCACTCGTGCCACGCACATCACTTATTGATGAAATTTCTTTTTGTAGCATCTCATTGGCTTCTAATATCGTTTCTGAAAAGAGTGTTTTACCAGCTAAAAATGTTGAAGTCTCATGTAAATATTTAGGAATAGCAGCAACTCCACCAATAGAGACATGTGCTTCTATAATTATATCGTTTTCTACGGAAATGTGAATCGCTGAGTTAACACTAGCAATATCCAAATGAGTTCGTTTACAGACTTTTTCGAAATTAAAAAATGAATAATTTGAAGGTAAATTAAAGCTGATAGCCTTTAATAATTCACCATCTTTTAAATCATATTTTTTATAATCTAAATAAAAGTCTTTGAGTGCTTTTTTTCTTTCGTTTTGATCTTGGTCTAGAATAGTAATATCACTATTTAGTGCTAAAAAGAAAATCGTCATATCTCCAATTGGAGACGCATTAACCAAATTCCCACCAAAGGAAGCCATATTTCTAATTTGCTCTGAAGAGACTAATTTTAAATGTTTTTTTAGCTTCGGAAAAAAACTATTAACGTCACTATGGTTCCATAAATCGGAAACAGTTGCATTGGTTCCAATGGTGCAAACACCGTTTTCAATTGTAATACCTTTTAAATAATCTTTCTCAGCAATTAGATGGACATCATTATCTGCTAAATGATCGGCTTGTTGCACATATAAATCGGTTCCACCAGAAACATATTTTCCTTTAGGTTGATTTAAATCGGCAATTTCAATATCTTTTAAACGTTGAGGAATACTTTTAAAATACTCAGGAATAAATTCATTTTCAATAAGCCAATCAAAACTAGTTTCCGTTTTGTTTTCTAGTTTTTCAACAACTTGATGCGCTGCTTTTTCAATGGCTTTGTAGCCTGTGCATCTGCAAATATTTCCACTAATTGCATCAAGTGCATTGTTGTAATTATTTTCAGAATTTGAAAGAGCAAAACCAGTTAAGGCAACCACAAAACCAGGTGTGCAAAATCCGCATTGAGTAGCGTAATTTGCTTTCATGGCTTCTTGAGCTGTGGTTAGTTTGTCTTTTAGATTAGTACCTTCAACCGTTACAATGTGCTTGCCATGCGCATTTCCGAGGGGAGAAATACAAGAGGTGATACTTTGGTAGTTAATGGTGTTGTTTAATAGAGTTCCAACGAGAACTGTACATGCACCACAATCGCCTTCTCGACAACCAATTTTGGTTCCTGTGAGACGTTGTTGGTAACGCACAAAATCCAATAAAGTGGTTCCGGAATGCTCCGACGTTTTAATGGTTTTGTTATTTAGGATGAAGGTGATCATTAATTTCTAAATTTTTTATTTTTCTTTCTGTTCATTTTGTCTTGAAACAAAACGAACCAAAAATTCAAATCAATCTGAGGAAATTCCTGCGGAACATTCGCTTTCAAACTTCATGCTTAAAGCTACGCTTTGCACTTACGTTTTTCGCTTATTATTTCTGCAGATTGATGATTCCTACTTTGTCGGAAATTGGGTGTCGCACATTTGCTGTCTCTATGCTTGTTCCAGTCTTTTGTTTTCAACTAATACTCAGTCTTATCTACCTTTTTAGCCCATTCTTGAAAAGGCTCTAAAGCAATTTCACGTGCTAATTGCTCAAAGGGAATACTTCTTTCTGAGTATGGTAATGGAATTTCTTTGTAAATAAATTCATCATCAAAACCTATGTTTGCTGCATCTACTTGGTTACTTCCATAATATACTTTATCTGGTCTAGCCCAATAAATGGCGCCTAAGCACATTGGGCAAGGTTCACAAGACGTGTAAATTTCGCAGCCATCTAGTTGAAAAGAATCCAAGTTTTTACATGCGTCTCTAATTGCTGTAACTTCAGCATGAGCAGTGGGATCGTTTGTTGAGGTTACTTTGTTGTTTCCTCGTCCTACTATTTTTCCATCTTTTACAATGACGCAACCAAATGGTCCACCTTCGTTGTTGTTCATTCCTTTAAGTGCAGCATTTACTGCTTCTTTCATGAATTTTTCTTTATCTGTCATATATTTTTCTTCTGAATATTTTATTTTTATTTGAAGTTCGTCTTCAAAAATTCATTTGCATTTATAAATAGCACACGATCTATAATTTCATGTGCTGAAATTTGATTTTGTATCTGCAAGTTAGACTTATGTGTTTTTAGATAGTCGTCAGCTTTTTCAACTAAATAGGGTTTAATGTCTTCAACGTTTTCTGCTGTCCAAAGTCCTTTAATTGGATTTACAATTCCGTCAAAATCTGAACCTATTGCTACTGTTTCCCATGCGAAAAGTCCGTTTTTATCTAATAGTTCACCAATATGGCGAATTTGTCTCCAGATTAAATCAGATTTATTTACATAACGTCTCTTTTTACTTGGCCAATAAATCCTTGAGGCTCTAATGGCTTTTTGGTTGGCGATACGACGTTCGTCTAATTGCAATCCAAAAATACCTTTTGATTTTGCAATACGCAAGATTTCTGAATCATAAAAGTTAATATCGTCTTCTCTAAAATATTGACTTTGCTCAGAATCTGATACATTAGGTTCAGTAATTGAACGTTTTCCATTTGAAGCTCCATGACTTACTATAATTGGGATGTTTTCATTAGCATACGTTGTTTCCAAAAGTTTATAATAAGACGTTCTTGATGCTCTACTCATATGTTTAACATCTATAAGTATGCGTTTGTTCTCGGTATTATCTAATAATTTGTCAATGACTTTAAAGCCTAAAACTGTGATGTCTGTATCAAGCCCTCGATTTTGATTTTCTTTTATTAATCCTATACTTATGCTTCTCGCATGACCGCAAATTTCATTGTAAAAATGATGCGCTAATGTCAAGAAAAAGGGTTTATGATCCCAGTTTTTAACGGATTCTAAATTATTTAAAACAGTAGTTTCATCAGCTGTGTTTATATTCTTGTCTAAACCAGTTTCAAATGCATGACCACCTTCTATTGAAGGTACAAGACTGATTATTTTTCTGGTAGCAGTTGAGGTGGTTATATTGGTGGATATTTCCGTGTAATTAGAAACTAAGCGATATGTAAATGTAACACCATCAATAACTTGAGCGAAGTTATTGAGTTGTTTGTAATAGTCATATTCTGCAATTAAATCTTGAAAATAGCTGTTATGACTTCTAAGATTATCAATGCGTTTATGACTTACGCCTGCAGCTAAATTGACCAATAAATCTGGTAAAAATTTGACACCCAACATTTTGTCTTTGAGAAAATGTTTCTCAAAAGGATACAAGGAAATCACGACAATATTACAATTGGCTTTTGCTAATGCTGTTAAATCGGTTTGAGTGAATTTTGTAAGCGTGAGTATTTTGTTGAATTGTCGTTCTATAAAGTTTGGTGGACTATAATGCCAAATAGAATTTTTTCGACCACTATTGAGATTGTTTTGTTTTGTTGGTTCGTACTTAAAACTCTTACCGTAAGGTTTTAAGGATGGATGACAGTGAATATCAATGTGTGATTTTTTCATTTTTTTGTTGGTAGAGTGGTTTTGAACTTGTTTTTACCTTAATTGTTCTTCTTTTTATTACATCGTAGTATAACTATGAAGTGCAAAAAAGAATTCCAATTAAAATAAAATGCCTATTTTTCGCTTCAATCAAAAAAGTGAAAATAAGTTCATTTAAAGATATTCATTTTTTGTCATATTTTAGGTTAATATGATTGAAAATCATTAGATTAGAACTCTAAAACCTACTCATCTTATTTATGCTTTACAATATTATATTTATTGCTCTTTTTATTTTTGTCATCTATGTGTTTTACAAAAAGTATTCAAAAAAAGCTAAAACCATTCCACCACATTGGCATTCTATTCTACTTAAAGAAGTCGCTTTTTATAAAAATTTAGAGCCTAGTGAACAAAAGCGTTTTCAAGACAGAATGATGCAGTTTTTAGCCGAAGTATATATTGATAGTGTTGATTTTGAAATTGAAGAATTAGATACAATTTTAATCGCGTCGAGTGCAGTAATTCCTGTGTTTTCTTTTAAAGAATGGCATTATCCTACAGTCACCGGAATTATAGTCTATCCTGATCATTTTAATGAAGATTTTGAATTTTCAAACAAGAGTGAATCCAGACGAATTGCAGGTGTTGTTGGTACTGGTCGTTTAGAAGGTAAAATGATTTTATCTAGAAAAGCACTACGTCATGGGTTTAGTAATAAAACTGATAAGGGCAATACTGCTATTCATGAATTTGTGCATCTCATTGATAAAATGGACGACAATATTGATGGAATCCCAGAAATATTGATGCAGAATATGAATGCGATTCCGTGGTTGAAATTGGTGCACGATAAAATGGAAGCGATCAATAATGATAAATCAGATATTCGAGCTTATGGTGGCACGAAGCAAGCTGAGTTTTTCGCAGTCGCTTCAGAGTACTTTTTTGAGCGTCCTAAACTTATGAAGCGCAAGCATCCTGAATTATTTAAGATGATGGCTGAATGTTTTAGGGTTAAATTTTAGTGCTTCGGAAATTCTAAACCTTCAAACCATTATCATGTTTAATTAAAGAGTTCACAAAAGGTTGTTTGGTCAATATCTGGCCAGTTGCAGCCTTTATTGCATTTGCCAAAGCACCTCCTGCTGGTGGTAAGCCAGGTTCTCCTAATCCTGTTGGAGATAAATTATTCTCCACAAAATAGGTGTGAACAATTGGTGTTTCTTTCATTCTTATTAAACGATAAGTGTTGAAGTTGACATCTTTTGGTTTGCCGTTTTCAAAAGAAAAATCACCATACATTGCATGACCAATACCATCTATAACACCACCTTCAATTTGATTTTTGGCTCCTGTTGGGTTGACTACGATTCCGCAATCTACTGCAACAGTCACTTTTTCAACCATTGGTAATCCGTTTTTTAATGTAATGTCAACAACTTCGGCAACATGTGTATTATGACTATAATAAGCAGAAAATCCTTGATGTACGCCTTCCTTAGTATTTCCCCAATTACTTTTCTCAACAGCTAATTTTATAGCGTCTGTCATTCGCTTTGCAGAATATTCAATATTAGGATCTTCACCATCGGTAACATTTTTAAGTAAATCTAAACGTAATTGTACTGGGTCTTTTTCGCAAGCTTCTGCTAGTTCATCAAAAAAGCTTTGTTCTGCAAAGGCTAAAAAGTTAGTGTAAGGTGCTCTCCAAGCTCCAGTGGTAATGTTACTTTGGTAATTTCCAGATTCTACTTTGTAATTCTTGATGGCTCCAGCAGGAAAAAAATGTGGAATTAAACCATACATATTAGAATTTACAGCAGCTTCCTTTAAATGGTAGCCTGTTACTTTCTTGTCTTTTATTGAAGCAGCGATTCTGTATTTAATAGCTGGTCGATACACACCTAAGGACATGTCATCTTCTCTGGTAGAAATCAATTTAATTGGTTGTTTTATTATAGCTGCTATTTCTGCGACTTCATAAACAAAATCACCATAGAGACGTCTTCCAAAACCTCCACCCATTCGTGTCATATCAACATGGACATCTTCAAGATTACGATTTAATAAAGAAGCCACCACATTTGCTGCAGCTTCTGGAGTTTGTACAGGACCAACTAAGTGCACTTTTTCATCTGTGACATCAGCGAAAAAATTCATAGGCTCCATGCAGTTATGAGGTAAAAAAGGAGATTCGTAAGTGCGTTCGATTACTTTGTCAGCTTCTGCAAAGGCTTTCTTTATGTTTCCATCTTCGCGTCTGATATCTAAATTTTTGCCATCTAAAATTTTAACGAGTTCGTCATCATGTGTTTTTGTACTCTCCGTTGATGAATCATTTTTCCATGTGGCTTTTAAAGCTTTTTTGCCTTTTATAACATCCCAAGTGGTTTTTCCAATCACTACGACTTTGTCGGTTTTACTTAAACGTACACTCCAATGTGCAGAAGGATTAAAATCACCTTTGTTTAAATAGTTTCTTGCCTTTTCTCCAATGGTAATGACATCAATAACGCCAGGTAAAGATTTAGCATCAGTAGCATCATAGGATTCTAATACTTGCCCAAAAGCAGGAGGTCTTAGTACAGAAGCATACAGCATGCCTTCAACTTTATAATCTAAACCAAATAAAGGTTTGCCAGTTATAATCTTTTCGGCATCAACATTTATAGCGTTCTTACCAATAATTTTATAGTCTTTAGTATCTTTTAAAGTCACATCTTCTGGAACTTCGAGATGTGCTGCTTCATTAACTACATCACCATAACCAAGTGTGTCTCCATTTGTGTTTTTTATAATGCCTTGAGAAGCTGAGCATGTAGATGCATCAACATTCCATTTTATAGCTGCTGCATTTATGAGCATTTGTTTTGCCGTTGCACCAGTTTGACGAAGAGCGTCCCAACCAAAACGAATTGACTGACTTCCGCCAGCTACTTGCCTTGTGAAATTAGTGGTATCTAAAGCGCCTTGTGCAACAGAAACATGATCCCAAGGCACGTCAAGTTCTTCAGCAATTATCATTGGCATTGCTGTTTTTACACCTTGACCGATTTCTGGGTTAGGCGAAAATATAGTGACGTAGCCATTTTCAGCAATTTTTATAAAAGCATTAAAGTCTTTAAAGTTTAATTTTGAAATATCAACTGGTGGAGCAACAGCGTCTTCACAAGATGTTAGAAAATTGAACCCAATTAAAAGTCCTCCAGAGGCAAGGGCAGAAGTGCGAAGAAAGTTTCGTCTGCTAAAAGTAAGTTTGTTTTGATTTTTCATGTGTTCGTATATATTGTTTTTCAATGGTCACATGCTGTTCGCTATTAATTATTCCTATGGATTATCAATTTTTGAACATGCTCGTTTCATAATTCTTTAGCTTAAGACATTTTTTTTGCAGCTAAAGCAACTGCTTTTTCTATACGATTATAACTTGCGCATCTACAAAGATTGCCATTCATAGCATTTCTAATGTCCTTATTATTTGGGTTTGGGTTTTGACTCAAAAATGATGTAGCTGTCATGATTTGACCAGCTTGGCAATAACCACATTGAGGTACATCGAGCTCTTTCCAAGCTTCTTGTACAGGATGTAGTTTTTCATCTGCAAGTCCTTCAATAGTTGTGATATTTGCACCTTCTAGACTTGCAATTGGAATAGAACAACTTCTCACAGCTGTACCATCTAAATGCACTGTGCATGCACCACATTGAGCAATTCCACATCCAAATTTGGTGCCTACCAAATTGAGTTCATCACGAAGCACCCAAAGTAAAGGTGTGTCTTCATCTACAGTTACAGAAACTGATTTACCGTTAATTTTCAAATTATAACTTGCCATAGCCAAAAATATATTTAGCTAAAGTTAACTAATATTTGTCTTAAATATGTTGTGTGTTAACTTTTTATAGTGATTTCAAAAAATTGAGATACTCTTCTTGAGTATCAATATCAATTAATTTATCGCTCTTTATTGTTATGGTTTGAGATTTGTGAGCGTTTAGGAAATCTTTTGCGCCTTTATCTCCTTTAAGTTGTAATAACTGTTTAAAATATCTCTTCGGAAAAATAGCTGGCACACCAATAGTCTTTTCATATTGAGATGCTATAATTTGAGTTGGATTATTTTCCGAAGAAAGAATTAATAAATTGATATATTTTGAGTCTACTTTAGGTTGATCGCTAAGCATGAATAAAATTGAGTCAAAATTTTTGTCTTTTAAGTAATGTAAACCTTTAATAATACTGGAACTTAAGCCTTTTTTATAATTGACATTGGTTATGATTTCAATATCATATTGTGAAATAGAATTTTTAATGTTTTCTGCATTTGAACCTAACACACAAAACACTTTTTTTGCATTTGATTGTAACGCGTTTTCAATACTTAAACCTAAAAGTGTTGTGTTGCCAATTGGTAATAACTGTTTTGATGTTCCCATTCTATTTGAGCTTCCTGCGCTGAGAATTAGTATGGCAACATTCATTTAATTACGAAGTATAGTTTTTTAAATATTTAGTTTGTATGATTTTGTCAACTGGAGTGTTGCTAATTTTGCTCTCCAACCAAGAAATGATATCGAGATAAAGAAATGCACGTCTCTCAAAAGGATGGTCTTCAAAAGTTTTAAGTGTTGCATGTAATTCTATAAATGCGTTTTTGAGTTCATGTGGATAAATGTCTTGTAAGCCTTTAATGAATTTAATCATTTCTTTTTGGACTTCGTGAAGATCATTCATTTTAATTAAAAACTTATAAGTGCTTCTAAGCAAGGTGTCTAGATGGTAGTCTAGTCCTGCTTCATAATGTGCGACAAGGTTTAGAACTCTAGAAAAACACAACAAATCTTCACGCATGGATAGAGATTTGTTTGATATAATTTTATCTAAATATTTTATACATTCTTTGTTGTTTCCTGTTCCAAAATGCAAACTTGCAAATTTGTAATAAAATACCATTTTATGATGGTCGTCAATTTTGTTTTCGAAGCGAGTTAGGCTTTTTTCTATCTTCGGAATTAACTCTAAACCATCCTTAAAACTGCCATCGATAAAATGTTTGTTAATATCATGAAAGTTAAAATACAGAAATGTTAAGGTTTGGACGTTTTCATCCTTAGGAAAAGATTTGTCTTCAACTTTCAATTTCAGATTAGAAAGGATCTCAACGAATTTTGGCTTGTTTCTAATAAAGAAGACAGACTCTAATAAATAATTATTTCCTTTTAAGTAAAATACAGGATTCAACTGAATCATATTTGGGTATTCTTCAAATAAATCAACCCATTTTGAAGCATATTTATAACAATTTTTAAAATCTTGAAGCAAAAAACTATACCATAAATACGCATTATACAACCAAAGTTTTTCTCTAAAACCTAGATTTTGGATTTTATATTTAGGTAATCTTGCTTTAAAATATGCGGTTACTTGTTGGCTTTCGTCTTCGCTTTTAACATAACCTGTTTTTAAAATAAAACTATATAATTGAAGCGATAAATTGGATAATTTGCTGGCTGTAACATTAAGACTACTTAGCTCCTTTGCTTGTATTGTAAGTTCGTCTGCTCTTGTGCTGATACTTCTTGTGATGTATTGAGCTTCAATGATTTTTTCGAGTTCAACGATTTCAAAAGCAAGATTTTTTTCTTCATTTTGAATAGCCACATCTTTAGCTTTATCCAAAATTTTTAAACTTTGTTTGTATAAACCTTTGTGATATAAGATGGAAGCAAAATCGAGCTGCTCTCTAATTTGTGAACGTATATTTTGGTGAGAAGGATTTAATTTTAAACTAATTAAAATTTGCTTGTATAAGTGCGCTTTTACATTAGCTAATTGTTGTTTTTTAACAATACCGCTTTTTAAAATTACTGTTTCGTCATACACATTAGCCTTGTCCAATAAATTAAAAAGATTTAAGAACTTAGAGTCAGAATTGACATCAAGACGTCCAACGTACAGCTTAAATTGTCGTTTTTCAGATTTAGTTAATGACTTAACTAATAGAAATAAATTATCTTTTTGACCCTTTGTCATCAATAGGTTTTTTGTGTAACTAATTGTTATTCAGTATTTAATCTAATGTTTTGTGTTTTGAACATCGTAAAACACAATTAATAGGTGTGTCAATTTACAAATTGAAAATATACATTCGTTAGACAATACGAAAATATATTTTGATAAATGTCAGATAATAACATACAAATCTTCGATACAACCTTACGTGATGGTGAACAAGTCCCAGGATGTAAATTGAATACAGAACAAAAAGTTGTCATTGCAGAGCAGCTAGATTTCCTTGGTGTGGATGTGATAGAAGCTGGTTTTCCGGTATCTAGTCCAGGAGATTTTAAATCGGTTCAAGCGATTTCAAAAATTGTGAAGCATGCAACAGTTTGCGGTTTAACAAGAGCAGTAGAGAACGATATAAAAGTAGCTGCTGAAGCTTTAAAATATGCAGCTAAACCAAGAATTCATACAGGAATCGGAACTTCTGACTCTCATATCCTTCATAAATTTAAATCAAATAGAGAAACAATCATTGAACGTGCTTTTGCTGCTGTGAAATATGCAAAGTCTTTTGTTGATGATGTTGAATTTTATGCTGAAGATGCTGGTAGAACAGAAAACGAATATCTAGCAAGAGTTTGTGAAGCTGCAATTAGAGCAGGAGCAACAGTTTTAAATATTCCTGATACAACAGGTTATTGCTTGCCTAGCGAATATGGTGCAAAAATTAAGTATCTAAAAGAAAATGTAAAAGGTATTGAAAAAGCTATCCTATCCTGTCATTGTCATAATGATTTAGGGTTAGCTACAGCAAATTCTATTGAAGGCGTAATTAATGGAGCAAGACAAATAGAATGTACTATCAATGGAATAGGAGAGCGTGCAGGAAACACAGCCTTAGAAGAAGTAGTGATGGTTTTAAAGCAACATCCATATCTTAATTTGGATACAAATATTAATACCTCAATGCTTTACGGAATGAGCCAATTAGTAAGTGATAGTATGGGTATTTATACACAACCAAATAAAGCTATAGTTGGAGCAAATGCATTTGCACATAGCTCTGGAATTCATCAAGATGGTGTGATTAAAAACCGTGAAACCTATGAAATAATCAATCCAAAAGATGTTGGTGTCACTGAAAGTGCTATAGTGTTAACAGCAAGAAGTGGAAGAGCTGCATTGGCTTACAGAGCAAAAAATGTAGGTTACGAATTAACGAAACTTCAATTGGATGATGTGTATGCTAATTTTTTAAGTTTTGCAGATAGAAAGAAAGAAATTAATGATGGTGATATTCACCAAATTATTGAAACGAGTAAAGTTTATAGGCAGATAATTTCAGCATAATAAAAATAATAATAACTAATTTTCTTCGGAAAAGTAAAATAGATTTCCGCTTTCGCGGAAAGTGAACATGAGTAAAACATTATTTGACAAAGTCTGGGATTCGCATGTGGTCAATACAATAGAAAATGGTCCACAGATTTTATATATAGACAAACATTTAATACATGAGGTGACAAGCCCTCAAGCTTTTAATGAATTAGAAGAACGCGGAATTCCGGTGTTTAGACCAGATCAAATTGTAGCGACAGCAGATCATAATACACCAACGCTAAATCAAGATCAGCCAATTAAGGATGATTTATCGAGAAAGCAGTTGGAACAATTGTCTGAAAATTGTAAAAAAAATAATATTACATTATACGAGTTAGGTCACAAATATAATGGAATAGTCCATGTAATGGCTCCAGAGTTAGGTGTTACACAACCAGGTATGACCATGGTTTGTGGAGATAGTCACACCTCAACACATGGAGCGTTCGGAGCCATTGCATTTGGTATTGGAACAAGTCAAGTAGCGCAAGTTTTTGCGAGTCAATGCTTGTTGCTTACTAAACCAAAAAGTTTAAGAGTTACTGTTAATGGCAAATTAAAGAATGGCGTCTTACCAAAAGATGTCATTCTTTATATTATTTCAAAGCTTGGTACAAATTCTGGGACAGGTTATTTCTGTGAATATGCAGGAAATGTGTTTGAAGAGATGAGCATGGAAGGTCGTATGACGGTTTGTAATATGAGTATTGAAATGGGAGCAAGAGGAGGAATGATCGCACCAGATCAAACCACTTTTGATTATGTAGAAGGGCGAGAATTTGCACCAAAAGGAGAAGCGTTTAAGAAAAAAATTGCCTATTGGAAAACTTTACCTACCGATAAAGACGCTCAATTTGATAAAGAATATCATTTTGATGCTCAGGATATTGAGCCGATGGTTACCTACGGAACAAATCCAGGAATGGGAATTAAAATTTCAGAATATATTCCTGAAGTTAGTGATGCCTCTTTTGAGAAATCACTGAAATATATGAACTTCAAAAAAGGAGAATCTCTTATTAATAAACCTATCAATTTTGTGTTTATAGGAAGTTGCACTAATTCTAGAATTGAAGATTTTAGAGTAGCTGCAAATTATATAAAAGGCAAGAAAAAAGCAGATAATGTGACAGCTTGGTTAGTTCCAGGAAGTAAACTTGTAGAAGCACAAATTATAGAAGAAGGTTTAAAAACTGTGTTTGAAGATGCTGGTTTTGAATTACGTCAGCCAGGATGTTCTGCGTGTTTAGCTATGAATGATGATAAAATACCACAAGGCGAATATTGTGTATCTACATCAAATAGAAATTTTGAAGGTCGCCAAGGTCAAGGTTCTAGAACTATTTTGGCAAGTCCTCTAGTTGCAGCAGCGACAGCAGTTGAGGGAAAAATAATTGACATCACTAAACAATTAAATTAATGGAAAAGTTTACAACATTACAATCTAGAGCCATTCCGTTACATATTGAGAATGTCGATACAGATCAAATTATACCAGCACGTTTTTTAAAAGCTACAGACCGTAAAGGTTTTGGCGATAACGTGTTTAGGGATTGGAGATACCATAAAGATGGATCAGTAAATCAAGATTTTGTGCTTAATAATCCAAAATATACAGGAAGCATATTAGTTGCTGGAGATAATTTTGGATGCGGATCAAGTAGAGAGCATGCAGCTTGGGCTATTACTGATTTTGGTTTTAAAGTCGTTGTGTCTAGCTTTTTTGCAGATATTTTTAAAGGTAACGCGTTGAATAATGGGTTGTTGCCAATTCAGGTTTCAGAAGTGTTTTTAAAAACCCTTTTAACTCAAATTGATAAACATCCTGAAACGTTGATTGAAGTGAATCTCGAGAATCAAACAATTTCAGCTAAAGATTTGGATGTATTGGCACATTTCGATATTGATCCATACAAAAAAACGTGTATGATTAATGGTTACGATGATATTGATTATCTTGTAAATAATATTAAATTAATTGAGGCTTTTGAAGCTCAAAAAACATATTAATAACTAATATTGATTTCCGTTGTTACGGAAACTAATTTTTTTTCGATGAAATTACAAATTGCAGTATTGCCAGGAGATGGAATTGGTCCTGAAGTTACAGATCAAGCTATAAAAGTGCTGAAAGCTATTGCTTCAGAATTTGACCACTCCTTTAAATTTATAACAGCAGATGTTGGTGCTGTTGCCATAGATAATCATAACGATCCATTGCCAGATGCTACATTGAAATTATGTAAATCTAGTGATGCTATTTTATTTGGTGCTATTGGTCATCCAAAATATGATAACGATCCATCTGCAAAGGTGCGTCCAGAACAAGGTTTACTCAAATTGAGAAAAGAACTTGGATTATTTGCTAATATACGACCAGTAAAAGCCTATGAATCACTTTTAGATAAGTCGCCTTTAAAACGTCATATTATTAAAGGTGTAGATATTAGTATTTATAGAGAACTGACAGGAGGTATTTACTTCGGAAAAAAGGAATTGAGTGACGATGGTAACGTTGCATCAGATTTATGTGAATATTCGCGAGATGAAATAGAGCGAATTGCCCATTTAGCATTTGATGCAGCTCAAAACAGGCGACACAAAGTAACGTTAGTAGATAAAGCTAATGTTTTAGAGACCTCAAGACTTTGGCGAAAAGTCGTGACAGAAGTTGCTAAACAATATAGCGATGTAGAGCTAGATTTCTTGTTTGTTGATAATGCAGCAATGCAAATGATTCTTAATCCTAAACAGTTTGACGTTATTTTAACTGAAAACATGTTTGGAGATATTATTAGTGATGAAGCTAGTGTTATTGGAGGTTCTATTGGTTTGTTGGCTTCTGCTTCCGTAGGAAAAGAATATGCGATGTTTGAACCTATTCATGGCTCATTTCCGCAGGCAACCAATAAAGGAATTGCAAATCCTGTGGCTTCTATTTTATCTGCAGCAATGCTATTAGATCATTTTGAATTATTTAATGAAGCTAAAATGGTAAGAATAGCAGTAGATAAATCTTTAAAATTACAAATTTCAACACCAGACATTAATACAAAATATGATAATATAACCACAACTAAAGTGGGAGATTTCATTGAAGATTTTATTAATAATCCAGGAGATACTAATATGAATTTTACAAATATTCATTTAGGACAATCAACAATAATATAATACATGCCTACACAACCTAAGCTTACCAGGTTTAATCAAAACGTACTGTCTAAATATCAAATTTACAACAGTATTTTTATGACATTGCCTTTTGATACAATCACTAAAACAGGAGCGCTTTTGCCATTGTTTCACGAAACTTGTAGTAAAGGCTTTGCAGCTGGAGATAATCCCACAACAATAGTTAATTCGTTTTTTAAAAAGTACCAAGCGAGACGATCTGATAAAAGTCAAATTGCATTATTGTTCCGTTTTATTCAATATATAGAACGTCAAGTTGTGTTGTTTGATGCTATTGAAGATGCTGCTTTTCCTGTCGTTAATAATATGGATGGGATTGGTACGTTGCGTAGTTTAAAGGAAGCTGTTACTGCAGAAAACAAATTAGAAACGCTACAAAAATATTTAGAAGAGTTTAAGGTTAGAATTGTGCTTACTGCGCATCCTACTCAGTTTTATCCAGGATCTGTTTTGGGTATTATTACAGATTTAACCGAAGCAGTTAAAGAAAATGATTTATTAAGAATCAATGATTTATTAGCACAACTTGGTAAAACTCCCTTTTTTAAGCATAAAAAACCGACACCTTATGATGAAGCAGTGAGCTTAATTTGGTATTTGGAAAATGTGTTTTATAAATCCTTCGGAACAATTTACGATTACATCCAGCAAAATATTTTCGACGGAAAACAAATTGAAAATGACATTATTAATATTGGTTTTTGGCCAGGAGGAGATCGAGATGGAAACCCTTTTGTAACTCCAGAAATTACTCTAAAAGTTGCTAAACGATTACGAGAAACTGTTATAAAAAACTATTATAGAGACGCTCGACGTTTAAGACGAAAATTAACCTTTGAAGGTGTAGAAGAACGAATTGTTGTTTTAGAAACCGAACTTTATAAAATCATTACTCGAGAAAAATCAACATTGACTTTAGATTTTTTAACTTCAGAATTAAAAGATATAAAACAGATTATAATAGATAAGCATCAATCACTTTATGTTGCTGAGGTAAATAGTCTATTAAATAAAATTCATTTATTTGGTTTTCATTTTGCGAACCTTGATATTCGTCAAGATAGTAGAAAGCATGCTCAATTCTTTAACGATATGGTTAATGAATCGATTAAAAGTGGTAGTAAGATCTTTCCGAAGAATTACCATGAATTATCCGAAAAAGAGCAAATACAAATCTTATCTAAAGTTGAAGGTGAAGTCGATTTATCTTTAATTAAAGATGCAGAAACCTTGAAGGCTTTAAAGACGATGAAAGCCATAAAAACGATTCAAACGACTAATGGTGAAGTTGCTGCTAATCGTTACATTATTAGTAATAATCAGTCGACTTTAAATGTCATGCAGTTATTTGCAATGCTAAAATTAGTTGCATTTCAGGATCAATTAACTGTTGATATTGGACCATTATTTGAAACCATTACAGATTTGGAAAATGCACCTCAAGTGATGGAAGATTTATATACAAATCCAGAATATGCTGCACATTTAAAATCCAGAGGAAACAAGCAAACTATAATGCTTGGGTTTAGTGATGGAACTAAAGATGGTGGTTATTTAATGGCAAATTGGGCAATTTATAACGCGAAAGAAAGGTTAACAACAGTGTCTAGAAAATATGGAGTTACTGTTATTTTCTTTGATGGTCGTGGTGGACCTCCAGCTCGAGGTGGTGGAAAAACACATAATTTTTATGCCTCTTTAGGTCCAACAATTGAAGATAAAGAAGTGCAATTAACTATTCAAGGTCAAACCATATCATCAAATTTTGGAACATTAGATTCATCTCAATATAATTTAGAACAGTTGATTAGTTCTGGTATTTATAATAGTTTAAGTGATAAAGATTTAAGCATGCAACCAGATAATAGAAAAGTCATGGATGACTTATCTAAGCTGAGTTATGAAGCCTATAAAAATTTTAAAGCACACCCTAAATTTATTCCGTATTTAGAACACATGAGTACTTTGAAATATTATGCAAAAACTAATATTGGAAGTCGTCCTTCTAAAAGAGGGAAAGCAGAAGGTTTAGTTTTTGAAGACTTAAGAGCTATCCCATTTGTAGGATCTTGGAGTCAATTAAAACAAAATGTTCCAGGATTTTTTGGAGTTGGTACTGCACTTAAACATTATGAAGATACCAATCAATTTGATAAAGCACAATTGTTATTTCAAACATCAGATTTCTTTAAAACACTTATTGAAAATAGTATGATGTCCTTGTCTAAATCATTTTTTGATTTGACAAAATACATGAGTGATGATCCTGAATATGGTGCCTTTTGGAATGTTATTTTTGAAGAATATCAAACCTCAAAGCGATTACTTTTAAAACTTACAGGTTATAAGGAACTTATGGAAGAAGAACCTGCAGGTAAAGCATCTGTTGCAGTTAGAGAGTCTATTGTTTTGCCATTGTTGACAATTCAGCAATATGCATTGAAGAAGATTCAAGAGTTAGAAAAAAACGGAATAACTAAAGGAGAGGAAATAGAGGTTTATCAAAAAATGGTGACACGTTCTCTCTTCGGAAATATTAATGCTAGTCGAAATTCTGCTTAAAAAAAATAGAACAATCATAAGAAACCCTCAATAAATTTTTATTGAGGGTTTTTTAATATATGATGACAAACAAAATCCCGAAGCTATGAGTCTTCGGGATTTTTAAGATAACTAATCAATTAAAAACTAATGCTCATTCAATCTAAAGTCTGGATAAGCATCCATACCATGTTCATGTGCATCAAGACCTTCTAGTTCTTCTTTTTCAGAAACTCTTATACCGACTATTTTCTTTAAAGCAAATAGAATAATAAATGCTGAAACAATACAGAATACAGCTACAGATCCAACTCCAACAAGCTGAGTGATAAACTGGTCTACACTAGCTAATCCGCCAAATATTCCAACGGCTAATGTTCCCCAAATACCACATGCTAAGTGAACAGCAATGGCTCCAACAGGATCATCTAATCTAAGTTTATCAATTAGTGAAACTGCAAAAACGATAATCGCACCAGCAATTGCTCCAATTAAAATTGCATCTGTAGGACTCATCTGGTCTGCACCAGCTGTGATACCAACAAGACCTCCTAGAATACCATTTAGAAACATTGTTAAATCTAAATTTTTATATCGAATAGTAGACACTAGGGCAGCAACAACACCACCTGAAGCAGCAGCTAAACATGTTGTAACTAATACTAATGATGTCAATCCTGGATCTGCAGATAAAACAGAACCACCATTAAATCCAAACCAACCTAGCCATAATATTAAAACACCAGCTGTGGCTAATGGAATATTGTGTCCAGGAATTGCTTGTGGTTTTCCGTCTTTGAATTTTCCAATTCGAGAACCTAATAGAAAAACAGCAACTAAAGCAGCCCATCCTCCAACAGAGTGTACTAATGTAGACCCTGCAAAGTCATAAAATGGTGTGTCTCTAGTTTCTAAGAAACCGCCTCCCCAATCCCAAGAACCTGCAATTGGGTAAACTAATCCAACGTAGATAATTGTGAAAATCATAAATGGTCCAATCTTCATGCGTTCTGCAACTGCTCCAGATACAATAGTAGCTGCTGTTGCTGCAAACATACCTTGAAATAAGAAATCTGTCCAGTAGGTGTAGCCTTCGTTATAAGTTAAATCGAGCGCTCCATCTGCTGTAAGTGGAGAGTCTAATCCAAATCCTGCAAAACCAAAGATTCCTGTTGCTCCATCTTCAAATCCAGGATACATTAAGTTGAAGCCAACTAAGCAATATAATAGTAGACCTACTGTAATTATGAATATGTTTTTAAATAAAATGTTAAGTGTATTTTTTTGACGTGTTAGTCCAATTTCTAAAAATGCAAAACCTAAGTGCATAAAGAAAACAAGCGCTGTACAGATCATCATCCATACATTATTTATAGTTAGTATTTCCATGTGTTTTATTTTAAAGTGTTTCCTCCTTTTTCTCCTGTTCGTATTCTGTAAACTTCATCTATTTGTGAGACAAAGATTTTACCATCACCTACATCACCAGTAGAACCAGCTTCTAGAATGGCTTTTATAGTTACAGCCTCAAAGTCGTCATTGACAACTATTGATAAATAACGACGTTGAATATCACTAGTGCTATAAGACACGCCTCTGTAAACATGTCCTTCTTTTTCGTTTCCTAATCCAGTAACATCCCAATAGGAGAAAAAATTAATTCCTACATCGTGAAGTGCTTTTTTTACTGCGGAAAATTTAGATTTCCTGATGATTGCTTCTACTTTTTTCATGTGTTAAATTTTATGTTCTTCGGAAATTTTAATACTTGTGTTTTAGTTAAATTTGTAAACTGCAGCAATAAGAAATGATGCTAAGCTTTTAGAAGGTTCTAAATCGTTATCAAAATAGAATTCCTCAGACCAACTGTCTAATCTTATTTCAGGTATAATTGTTAAGTCATCTACTTTGTAATTTGCAGATAGTGTTGCTGCAAAAACGGTCTCATCATCAAAATCTTCCTCATGAAAACCAAAGTATTCTGCTCTTAATCCTAAACCGAATGTTTCAGAAACCGTGTATTGTGGATATAATGCTGCTCCATAAAATCCGCTTCCTTCTGTATCATTATAAGTTGCATTAATTCCTAAAAAGAATGTGTCATTTAAATTTGTACCACCTGTATAATCTACTTGAAAAGTAGTGCCATTGCTACCTGTTTGGTCTCCGTAGATAAGATTTAAGTATTGATCTTTGTAGCCAAGTTGAGCACCTGCAGTGTAACTTCCGTCAAAATTAGTTTCAGTAAAATCTGTACTGTTCATTATTGCTAGTAATAACGAAAAGTCATCAGATAAAGTAATGTCTGCCTTCAACCCAGTATGAGAAAAAGGTCCATTTGAGAACATGTACGATGTACTGTAGTTAAAATTATCAGCAGGAGAAATGACTTCATACCCTAAAAAAGTATTAAAGTTTCCTAATGTAAGCTTCACTTTGTCACTTACATTGTAATACATATAAAGTTGATTGACAATATTGCTTGATCCAGTAGATAAGAAAACTGCGTCTTCTCCTCTTGGTCCAAAAACTAAGTCGGCTACAAAACCAACTTTACTTCCTTCGTAAGAAATAATTGCATTTGCCATACCAAGACTAAAGCCACTTCGGTTTGCAAATGAGGTGCCAGGATTTAGAAAGAAAGTGTCGTCGCCATCTTCAAATGCTTCGTTTGGTCCTGTTAGGTTGGCTCTATAATAGGCATCAACACTTCCAGAGATTGTGAACTTTTTAGTTGATGCGTCTTCGGTTTCTTGTGCGGTTACAACTAGTGCAGTTAGCATTAGTAGTGTTAAAGTAATTTTGTTTCTCATAAATAATGGTTTATTAAGTTTCGTGACTCAAATCTATATTAATTAGATTTAAACCCTAAATAAAATAGGGTTGATTATGTTATTTTTATTGATTTATGTTTTTGTGCCCTATATTTTTTAGGGTATTATTATTTTTTATTAAAATTATGATAAATTGATAATCGGTAATTTCAATAATTTTTACATTTTGGGGTTAATTATTGATTTATTGTCAATAATTTGATTTGTACGCAAACGTTTTCGCAATAATTAACTTGATTTTATGAAAACATATATGTTGGTTATTTTGCGTTTTTTCTTCTATTTATTGCAGATTTTACATTTAAAACACTCTTAATTATCGATATCGAAAAAGTGTTTCCATCTTTTTTTTAATCAAATTATAGCGTCTATCTTACAGAGATAATGAGGTTTGAAAAACCTTAGAAAATTGCTGAATTATGTTTAAAAAACAAGGACTTTATTTACCAGAATTTGAACACGAAAATTGTGGTGCTGGATTCATATGTAACCTAAAAGGGGAAAAGACAAATCAAATTATACATGATGCATTAGAGATTCTTGAAAAATTAGAACATAGAGGTGGTGTGAGTTCTGATGGAAAAACTGGAGATGGTGCAGGTTTATTAATTGATATACCACATGCTTATTTTAAAAGAGTTTGTGGTTTTAAAGTTCCTGTAAAAGGGAAGTATGCTGTAGGAATGGTGTTCCTGCCTAAAAACAGAAACCAATACAAATTCTGTAAAGACACCTTCGAAAAAGAAATCATTGCACAAGGTTTGTCTATCATTGGATGGAGAGAAGTGCCTGTAGATTCTACTCAACTTGGGGAAATTGCTTTAGCATCAGAACCAAACATTGAGCAACTTTTTGTTGGAAAATCAAATGAAGTATCAGAAGCTGATTTTAAAGCAAAACTCTATGCAGCACGTAAAATAACAGAACACACGGTTAGGAAATCTAAAATGTCACAGAGTTCTTATTTCTATGTTTCAAGTTTGTCAACAAATACATTGATATATAAAGGGATTATAATGCCTGAAGATATTGGGCCTTATTATAAAGATTTACAAGAGACAGATTTAGTGACACGATTAGCATTAGTTCATCAACGGTTTTCAACAAATACAATGCCTACTTGGGAATTAGCGCAACCATTTAGATTTATGTGTCAAAATGGAGAAATAAATACACTTCGTGGAAATGTGAGCAGAATGCGTGTTCGTGAAGAAATCATGAAAAGTGAAGTTTTTGGACCTCAAATTGATAAATTATTTCCAATTATTTTACCAGGAAAATCAGATTCAGCTTCCATGGATATGGTCGTAGAATTATTAACACACACTGGTCGCTCATTACCAGAAGTTATGATGATGATGATTCCAGAAGCATGGGAAAAACATGCAACCATGTCTCCAGAACGTAAAGCATTTTACGAGTATAATTCTTGCATTATGGAACCTTGGGATGGACCAGCTTCTGTACCTTTTACTGATGGAAATTATATTGGAGCTTTACTGGATAGAAACGGATTAAGACCTTCAAGATATACAGTTACTAAAAGTGGTAAATTAATTATGTCTTCGGAAATTGGAGTTGTTGATATTGCTCCTGAAGATGTTGAAAGTCATGGTCGTTTAGAACCTGGAAAAATGTTTTTAGTAGACATGAACCAAGGTCGAATTATAAATGATGAAGAGATAAAAAGTAAAATTGTTAGAGAGAGACCGTATCAAGAATGGTTAGATAAAACAAGATTGCACTTAAAAGATATTCCATATACAGGAGAAACGTGTCCTATTGAACTTTTAGATATAAAAACAAGACAGCGTTTATTTAATTATACGTTTGAAGATATTCAAGAAGTCATCACACCAATGGCTCAAAAAGCAAAAGAGGCTTTAGGTTCTATGGGAACTGATACACCATTAGCAGTTTTGTCTAACAAGCCTCAGTTAATTTCAAACTATTTCAAACAATTATTTGCTCAGGTTACCAATCCTCCTTTGGATGGAATTAGAGAAGAAATCGTTACAGATATTAGTTTGTCTTTAGGTAAGGATAGAAACATTTTCAGCATTACAGAACGACAATGCCGAAAATTGAAAATTCAAAACCCGGTAATTTCAAATGACGATTTAGAAAAAATACGACATATTTCTGTTGAAGGTTTCAAAGCAGAAACTATTGAAATGTTATATCCAAAAGATAGAGGTTTAAACGGACTAGAAGATGCTTTGGATGACATTATTAAACACATTGAAAAAGCATTAGAACGAAATACAAACATTATAATTTTATCAGATAGAGGTGTGAGTAAAGACATGGCTCCAATCCCATCTTTATTAGCTTGTTCATATGTAAATCATCAAATGAACCGTTTACGTAAACGTTCCTATTTCGATATCATTATTGAATCTGCAGAACCACGTGAACCACATCAATTCGCAACGTTATTTGGTTATGGAGCAAGTGCCGTAAATCCTTATATGGTTAATGAAATCATTAGAGCACAAGTGAAAGAAGGTTTCATCACAGATATGGACGAGCAAAAAGCAGTTGACAATTTTAACAAAGCAATTGGAAAAGGCATCTTGAAAGTGATGAACAAAATAGGGATCTCTACATTACATTCTTATAGAGGTTCTCAAATATTTGAAATCGTAGGTTTTAATTCACAATTTGTTGAAAAATATTTCCCATATACAGCCTCAAGAATTGAAGGTATTGGTTTGTATGAAATCGAAAAAGAGATTGATAAACGATATAAATATGCCTACCCAAATACCGAAGTTGATAAACGTTTAGGTTTAAATATTGGTGGAGAATATAGATGGAGACGTAATGGCGAAAAGCATTTATTTAATCCAACTACAGTTGCTAAACTACAGCAAGCAGTTAGATTAAGTGACCAAGCGAGTTATGATGTTTACGCAAAAGCTATCAATGAGCAGTCTGAAAATTTAATGACCATTCGTGGTTTATTTGAATTTAATAATATTGACCCAATTCCGATTGAAGAAGTAGAACCTTGGACAGATATTGTAAAACGATTCAAAACAGGAGCGATGTCTTATGGTTCTATTTCACGAGAAGCACATGAGAATTTAGCGATTGCTATGAATAGAATTGGAGGAAAATCTAATTCTGGAGAAGGAGGTGAAGATCGAAGACGTTTTCAGCCAGATGTGAATGGAGATAGTAGAAACTCAGCGATAAAGCAAGTGGCTTCTGGTCGTTTTGGAGTAACATCTCACTATTTAACAAATGCGAAAGAGATTCAAATTAAAATGGCTCAAGGTGCAAAACCTGGAGAAGGTGGTCAATTGCCTGGTGAAAAAGTATTACCATGGATTGCTGCAGCTAGAAACTCAACACCATTTGTAGGTTTAATTTCGCCACCACCACATCATGATATTTATTCTATTGAAGATTTAGCACAATTAATTTACGATTTAAAAAATGCGAATCGTGAGGCTAGAATTAATGTAAAACTAGTGTCAGAAGTTGGTGTAGGTACCATCGCAGCTGGAGTCGCAAAAGCAAAAGCAGATGTTGTACTTATTGCTGGTTACGATGGAGGCACAGGAGCTTCACCTTTAACATCTCTAAAACACGCTGGCTTACCATGGGAACTTGGTTTAGCAGAAGCGCAACAAACTTTAGTGCTTAATAATTTAAGAAGTAGAATTGTAGTTGAATGTGATGGTCAGTTAAAAACAGGTCGTGATGTGGCAATTGCAGCATTATTAGGAGCAGAAGAATTCGGATTTGCAACTGCACCTCTTGTAGCTTCAGGATGTATTATGATGCGAAAATGTCATTTAAATACCTGTCCTGTTGGTATCGCAACTCAGGATAAAACATTGCGTAAAAACTTTAAAGGGACTCCAGAACATGTTATTAATTTCTTCTACTATATAGCTGAAGAATTGCGACAAATTATGGCAGAATTAGGATTTAGATCTATGTCTGAAATGATCGGTCAAACTCATAAAATAAACGCAAACAAAGCCATTAAACACTATAAAGCGAAAGGTTTAGATTTATCTTCAATTTTGCACAGACCTGCTGAATACTCTCAGATGCCAGTTAAAAATTCTGAAAAGCAAGATCATAATTTAGATGATGTTTTAGATTTCACAATTCTGAAAGATTCGCATCGCGCTTTATACCGAAAAGAGCAAATGTCATTATCCTATCCAATTAAAAACACAAATCGTACCGTAGGAGCGATTGTTAGTAATGAGATTTCTAAAATCTATGGACATTTAGGTTTACCTGAAGATACCTTAAATATTAATTTCAATGGTTCTGCAGGGCAAAGTTTTGGTGCTTTTGGTGCTCACGGATTGACTTTTAGGTTAGAAGGAAATACAAATGATTACCTAGGTAAAGGATTATCTGGAGCAAAGTTGATTGTTAAGAAGCCAACAAATGCAAGTTTTAAAGCAGAGGATAATATCATTGTTGGTAATGTCTGCTTATTTGGAGCTGTTGAAGGTCAGGCATATATCAACGGAATTGCAGGCGAACGTTTTGCAGTTAGAAACTCTGGTGCAATAGCAGTTGTAGAAGGCGTTGGAGATCATTGTTGTGAGTATATGACAGGAGGAAAAGTTGTAGTACTTGGTAAAACAGGACGAAACTTTGCAGCAGGAATGAGTGGAGGAGTAGCTTATGTGTACGATCCAGAAAACAAATTTGTAAACGGATTATGTAATACCGAAACTATTGAGTTTGAAAAGATAATCCAAAAGGATGCAAAAGATTTAAAAGCAGTTATTGAGAAGCATGTAAAATATACAGATAGTCAATTAGGTAAATCTCTATTAGAAAACTGGGAAACGAGTTTGAGCAATTTTGTAAGAGTGATGCCTACAGAATACAAACATGCTTTAAAACGTTTAGCGACAGAGGAACAAATGGTTGAAGAATTAGTGTAAGCTAATGCAGAAGAAAAAGTTATAACACAATTAAATATAGAATGCAGGATGATCCCGAAAGGGTTCGGGACTGCCTTCACAGGAATAAAATGGGAAAAGTAACAGGTTTTAAAGAGTTCGAAAGAAAAGATGAGTCATACAAACCCGTAAAGGATCGTGTAAAACATTATAATGAGTTTACTGTGCCTTTAAAGGATAAGGATATGATAGAACAAGGTTCGCGTTGTATGGATTGTGGAATTCCATTTTGTCATAGTGGTTGTCCGCTTGGTAATTTAATTCCAGATTTTAACCACATGGTACACCAAGGTGAATGGCAAAAAGCCTCTTGGATTTTACATTCAACTAATAACTTCCCTGAATTTACAGGTCGTTTATGTCCAGCACCTTGTGAGCAAGCTTGTGTTTTAGGTATTATTGAAGATCCAGTGTCTATAGAAAACATTGAGAAAAATATTGTTGAACGTGCCTTTAAAGAAGGTTGGATTAAACCACAACCACCAAAAAATAGAACAGGAAAAACGATTGCTGTTGTAGGTTCTGGACCTGCAGGATTAGCAGCTGCTCAACAATTAAATAGAGCAGGTCATACAGTAACTGTTTTTGAGCGTGATGATGCTATTGGTGGATTATTACGCTACGGAATTCCAAATTTTAAAATGGAAAAAGGCATCATAGATCGTCGTTTAGCCATTTTAGAAGCAGAAGGAATTATATTTAAAACTAATGTTAATGTTGGTGTGAATTATGATGTTGAAGAGCTAAAAGCTTTTGATGCTGTTGTACTTTGTGGAGGCGCAACAGAACGCAGAAGTCTGCCAACACCAGGAATTGATGCTGATGGAGTAGTACAAGCGATGGACTTTTTAACCCAACAAACTAAAGTTGTTTTTGGTCAGGAAATTAAAGATCAAGTTTTAGCAACCGGTAAAAATGTGATTGTAATTGGAGGAGGAGATACAGGGTCAGATTGTATTGGTACATCAAATCGTCAAGGAGCAAAATCGGTAGTTAATTTCGAAATTATGCCAAAACCTCCAGGACACAGGTCACCTGCAACGCCTTGGCCGTATTGGCCACTGCAATTAAAAACATCCTCTTCTCATAAAGAAGGTGTCGAAAGAAACTGGCTGATTAACACCAAAGAATTTGTAACAAATGCTAAAGGAAAACTTACAGCCTTAAAAACTGTAAATGTAGAATGGGAAATGGTTCCTGGTGAACGTCCAAAATTAATTGAAATCACAGGTACTGAAAAAACATGGAAATGCGATTTAGCATTATTAGCACTTGGTTTTACAGGTCCTGAACCTACAATTGCAGACAAATTAGGATTAGAAAAAGATGTACGTTCTAACTATAAAGCAGCATATGGAAAATACCAAACTAACATCCCTAATATTTTTACTGCTGGAGATATGCGACGCGGACAATCACTGATTGTTTGGGCAATTTCCGAAGGTAGAGAAGCTGCAAGACAAGTGGATATTTACTTAATGGGAAAATCAGATTTAGCAACTAAAAATGAAGATGGAGATTTGATAGCGCTATAATACTATTAAAATCATTCTACTACTAATATACTATTATTTAGGGTTAGTCTAATTTTAAGGTAGAATTTAAAAGCATCTGGGAACAGGTGCTTTTTCTATTTATTTTTTTGGAACTGGTGCAATAGCCCAATCTCCTATTTTTAATAAACTAACCCTAAATTCAGCATTGTTTTCTGGCTTATCCCCAATAATTATAGAATGAGCGCGATTGTTAGGTATGAAATCATCTTCAGGTTGATTGTAAACAGGGTCATGTTCAAGTTTTTGCTTTGGAATAGCTTCGTTTCTTAGTTTCCCAGAATTAAAAGCCCAAATAAAGAACACTGAAGGGTCTTTATATGTTCCATCTTTAGGTTTTTTTTGTTTTCCAATTAAGTCCCTTGAAGATTCAGGAGTACTATGTTTATTCCAATCTGAAGAAAGGTTATTCCCGGATTTTGGAGTGTTTGTAAATGCTGAAGCACTTGGTTTATTATCTTTACTTCTGACAAAGTTTTTATGAACTCTAACAAATAAGTTCGATTCGTCTTCAATTTCTTCAGTCTGCCACATTTAAGAAAGTTTTCGCATCCAAAAAGCTAAGTCTTCATTTATATCGATACTATCTAAAAAACCTTTAATGATAGTTTTACCTTTTATGTCTTCGCCATAGTAATGAGTTGTTAACTCCTGAGAATTTGTAATATTGAGTAATAAAATGTGTTGGCTGTCTCTCCATTCTAAATCTATTGACCCATCCTTTCCAAGACTGATTTCAGGTTCTGTAATTACAGTTTTGTAATCATTTAAAAGAGTATTAGAGTAATTAATTAAAATTTTAATTGCTCTATTATATACAGATTGATTATGGCCAATTGCTCCCTCATCGTCCCAATCATCATATAACTCCAATATATCTTGAGAGTTTACAATAGCTTCATAAATATTGGATAAGTTTCTTTTTAATTCAAGCGTTTCGTTTCCTAAAGTTATATCATAATTTGGATTAATCCACAAAGCTTTTTCTGCAATATCATCAAGAGTTAATTTGTAAACTTTGCCCGCGGAAGCAACATTTGATGAAACTTTTCTTATTGCTTTTTTTGGCAAAGTGTAAGATTGAAATAAACCACTAGATTCTGAAATATTCCATTCAGTAGATTGAGGTTTATTTTTAGAATAACCTTTGAATTGTCTATGATGTGGTTTTGTTTGAACTGTTGACATTTTTAAGAAATAAATTTAATATTATCTTTATAATCTTTCGTGATTAGTTCTTCTTTTCTTATTGCTTTATCTATTTCAGACTTGACTTTCTTTAAATCGTCAAGGTCTAAAGTGAGATGCAATTCTTTTGTTTCACTATTTCGTGTGTATTCAAAAAATAGTTTGTGTAGAACCATTCCCATTCTTTCTTTCTTTGATAGCTCATCATCAAAAATTACACGAATGTCTGTCATGGCTTCTAAATCAATAAAATTATTTTCATTACTTAATAATAATTCTCTTGACTTTAAAATATTGCTTATTACTGAATAATTCGAGAGTATCTTAAATAAATTATCTGATAGTATCGTCTTTTGATTTAGCGACATATTCGTTTTTGATAATTCAATAAAAGAATCAGTCAAATTAATAGCAACATCATTAATATCAGTATCATTGCTTTCTACTAAAGAGCTAAAACTTCTTATAGTGTCTAATACCTCATAACCTCTATCTTGCCCTAAGATTTTATCTAACTCTTCAATTGCATCTTCAAAATCAATCCCAATAGGCATTTTGTTTAAAGAATTTACAACATCATCTAATTTTTTGTTTTTAAGTTTTGATATTATTTCAAAGCCAGGAAAAACCCTATTTGGTATATGTATTCTTGCCATTAATTATTTGATTGTTTTATTTTGACATATAAATATATGAACAAAGTAATGAAAAAAACTGATTTAAAAGTTATTTTAAACTTAATATTGAAAGAAATTTCTTTCAAATGAATAATTTTTATGCATTTTAATACAAAAATTCCATTTTTTTCTACTCTCCATTAGGAAACTTAGCACGAATATCTTCCAAACACAAATTATGAATACTTCCAATATGAGAGTGTTTCTTCCCTAAATCTGGTTGATACGTGTCATTTTGTACTTGACTTCCAATTTGCTGATAAGCTTCTCTAAAAGACATACCGCCAACCACTAAATTATTAATACTATCTACAGTGAATAAGTATTTGTATTTATCATCGCTGAGATCAACATCTTTTACAATAATTTGTTGAATTGCATAATTAAATATGTCCAAAATGTCTTTGACATCTTCAAAAGCATTAATGATATTTTCTTTTAATAGCTGAAAATCTCTATGGTAACCACTTGGTAAATTGTTTGTGATTAATAGCATTTCGGTATGTAATGCTTGAATTTTATTACACTTACCTCTAATCAATTCAAACACATCAGGATTCTTTTTGTGTGGCATAATACTACTTCCTGTGGTTAATTCATCTGGAAAGGTGATAAACCCAAAATTCTGACTCATATACAAGCATATATCCATAGCAAAACGTGACATTGTATTACATAATCCGCCTAAAGCATTGGCAATTGCACGTTCGCTTTTCCCTCTACTTAATTGTGCAGCAACAACATTGTATTTTAAAGTTGAAAACCCTAATGCTTTTGTCGTAATATCTCTATCAATAGGAAATGAGCTGCCATAACCAGCAGCAGATCCTAACGGATTTTGATCTACAATTTTAGACACTGCATTCAAAACGTAAACATCATCAATTAATAATTCTGCATAGGCTGAAAACCACAATCCAAAAGAGGAAGGCATCGCTACTTGCAAATGTGTGTAACCAGGTAATAATTGGGTTTTATGAGTTTCAGCTAAATCTATAAGCGTGTCAAAAAATGTTTTTGTTTTGTCGTTAATGATTTCAAGATTCTCTTTATAATAGAGCTGAAGTGCCACTAAAACTTGATCGTTTCTAGAACGTGCTGTGTGAATTTTTTTTCCGACGTCGCCTAAGGTTTTTGTGAGTTCATATTCGATTTTAGAATGCACATCTTCAAAAGTGTCTTCGATAACGAAGTTGCCATTTTCAATAACTTCTGAAAGCGAGTTTAACCCTTTTTTGAGTTGGTCTAATTCTTCCGAAGTTATAATTCCGATGGATTCCAACATTATAGCATGAGTTAATGATGCTTGCACGTCATATTTAGCAATATGCAAATCAATTTCTCTATCGTTACCAACTGTAAATTGTTCTATTTTTTTATCTATTGAAAATCCTTTGTCCCACAACTTCATAATCACCTTTTTTTTGTCATTCTTGCGAAAGCAAGAATCTATTTTAAATCTTATTTTTTGGCTTCCTGCTTTTGCAGGAACAACAGTGTTTTATAATACTTTATTCAATAATTCAATATAAATAATAATCCCTTCTTCAATTTCAGCAAGATTAATAAATTCATCTGCTGTATGAGAACGTGTGCTGTCACCTGGTCCCAATTTTAAAGATGGACAAGTTAAAACCGATTGATCTGATAATGTTGGTGAGCCATAAGTTTCTCTTCCTAATTCAATACCTGCTTTTACTAAATCGTGATGTATAGGAATTGATGACGAATTTAATCGTAAGCTACGTGCTTTAATACTTGTGCAAGGTGATTTTTTAGTTAGTATGTCTGAAATTTCCTGATTAGAATATTTATCATTTACACGAACATCAATCACTAAATCAACTTCCGAAGGAATAGCATTATGTTGCTTTCCTGCATTGATTTGTGTCACAGTCATTTTTACATCTCCCAATACTGGCGATTTTCTTTCAAATTTATAATCTTGAAACCATTTTAAAACATCAATAGTGTTGTAAATCGCATTGTCAGTATTTGGATGTGCAGCATGGCTCGCTGTACCTTTTACTTTTGCGTCAAAAACCACTAAGCCTTTTTCGGCAATGGCTAATTGCATTAATGTTGGTTCTCCAACAATAGCAACATCTACTTTTGGAATCACAGATAACATACTGTTTAAACCATTTGGTCCACTGCTTTCTTCTTCAGCAGATGCAACGATAACTAAATTATAGTTTAGGTTTTTTTTGTCATAGAAATGAGTAAATGTTGCAATTAAAGACACCAAGCAACCTCCTGCATCATTACTTCCTAGGCCAAATAATTTTCCGTTTTCTACTATCGCTTTTAATGGATCTTTAGTGTAACCATTATTTGGTTTTACCGTATCGTGATGAGAATTTAAAAGTAGTGTAGGCTTCTTCTCATCAAAATGTTTATTAGTAGCCCAAACGTTATTTTTGTGTCGTTTAAACGGAATTTGGTGCGTACTAAACCAATTCTCAATGAGTAAAGCTGTGTGCTCTTCTTCCGAAGAAAAAGATTGTGTTTCTATAAGCTGTTTCAATAAAGCAATAGCTTTTGTTGTGAGTTTTTCTATCATTTTTGAATGGTTGTATAAATCGTGTTTGTTGAAAAAAGCATACTTGGTTTTCCTATGCATACCTTGGCAACATTATTATGTATGGCATGAAAACAATTATTCAGTTTAGGTAACATACCATCTGCAATAATTCCATTGTCAATTAAGGTTTGATACGTTTTGGTATTTATGTTTTTTACTACGGAATTTTCGTCGGAAATATCTTCTAAAACACCATTTTTTTCAAAACAGTAATAGAGTTCTGTTTTACAGTTTTTTGCAAAACCAATCGCTAATTCTGAAGCAATGGTATCTGCATTGGTGTTTAATAATTGTCCATTTTTGTCATGAGTAATAGCACAAAAAACAGGAGTAATATTATTGTCTAGTAAAATCTCTAATGTATGTGTGTTCACTTGTTTTATATCACCTGCAAAACCATAATCTATGGGTTGACTCGGTCTTTTTTCTGAAACAATAGTATTTCCATCAGCTCCAGAAAAACCAATAGCATTACAATTGTTAGCTTGTAATTTCGCAATGATATTTTTATTGATTTTCCCTGCATAAACCATAGTGATGATGTCTAAATTGGCTTCGTCTGTGATGCGTCTTCCATTATTTAATTGCACAGGAATATTCATTTGATTTGCTAATTTTGTTGCCAATTTTCCGCCACCATGAACCAATAACTTTGGACCTTCAATTTTTGCAAACTCACTTAAAAATGATGCTAACGCTGTATCATCATCAATGATATTTCCGCCAATTTTTATGATTTTTAATGTTTTCATTCCTCTTGTTCGTCAAGCTGAACTTGTTTCAGCTTCTCATTATTTATTTTTTTGATGTGATGCTGAAATAAATTCAGCATGACGTTATACTATAAATCTTCCAAAATTTGCTTTAATACCACTTGCGCAGCATAAGTTCTATTATTAGCTTGTTTAATAACTATAGATTGGTCGCTATCTAAAACAGCATCTTCAACAACAACATTTCGTCTCACAGGTAAACAATGCATAAATTTAGCGTTGCCTAGTTTGGCTTTAGTCATCATCCAATTATTGTCTTGACTCAGTACTTTTCCGTAGTCATTATAACTGCTCCAGTTTTTTACATAAACGAAATCTGCATCTTTTAAAGCATCTTCTTGGTTGTGATGTATTGGTGTTTTTTTAGTGATTTCAGAATTCAATTCGTAACCTTCAGGATGTGTAATTGTGAAATCTACATCCAAATCTTGCATCATTTCTACAAAAGAATTTGCAACCGCTTGTGGTAAAGCTTTTGGATGAGGTGCCCAAGACAATACCACTTTTGGTGTTTTTTTCTCTGTTAATTCTGAAATTGTAATCGCATCTGCCAAAGCTTGCAATGGATGAGCAGTTGCAGATTCCATATTTATTATGGGTACTGTAGCGTATTTTTTAAAACTGTTCAGTATGATTTCCGATTCGTCTTTTGATTTGTCCGTTAACGTTGGGAAAGCTCTAACTGCAATTACATCTGCATATTGAGAAATCACTTGCGCAGCTTCTTTAATATGTTCAGAAGAATTAGCATTCATCACTGTGCCATCTTCAAATTCTATATTCCACGCATCATTGACATTAAGAATCATCACATCCATGCCTAAGTTTTTTGCTGCTTTTTCTGTACTTAAACGTGTTCTTAAGCTTGAATTAAAAAACAGCATGACCAACGTTTTGTGTTTTCCTATTTCAGAATACTCAAAAGGATTCATTTTTAATAAAATGGCTTCTTTTATGAGTTCTGAAAGGTTTGATATGTCTTTTAATGTTGTATAATTTTTCATATTCATTTCCCACGAAAGTGGGAATCTCTAATTAAACTTTATTTTTTCGTCAAGCTGAATTTATTTATTCATTGATATTATATTTTGTTATAGTATTCATGAATTTTCAATTTCAGCTTCTCACATTTATGCGATTCTGAATCAAGTTCAGAATGACGTTACTTTTCTAATTCTAATTTTAATGCCTCAAAAAAGCTGTCAATATGTTTTTTCTGAATCGTCAAAGGTGGAAGGATTCTAATTAAATTTGGATTTTTTGCTCCACCAGTAAATATGTGATGTTTAAAAATGAGTTGTTTTCTCAATTCGGAAATTGGAAAATCAAATTCTAGTCCGAGCATTAAACCTCGTCCTTTAATCGATTTTAGATTCGGTAATCCCTTTGCTTTTTCCTGAAAATAATCAGAAATATTTGAAGCGTTTTGCATCAGATTTTCCTCATCAATGACTTCTAGAACTGAAAGCGTAGCTGCACAAGCTAAGTGGTTACCACCAAACGTAGTTCCCAATAATCCAAAAGATGCTTTAATTGATGGATGAATTAAAATACCACCAACAGGAAATCCGTTACCCATACCTTTGGCAATAGAAATAATACCTGGTGTTATATTGTGTTTTTGAAAAGCGAAAAAATCACCAGTTCGTCCAAATCCAGATTGTACTTCATCTGCAATTAATACTGTATTATACTGTTTGCACAATTTTTCTAAGCCTTGGTAAAATTCAGTTGTACTTTCGTTTAATCCACCAACACCTTGAATGCATTCGATAATGACTGCACAAGTTTTGCTTGTTTTTAAAATGGTTTCAACAGATTTTAAATCGCCTAACTCTATAAAATCAACGTCTTGTTGTGCATTTAAAGGAGCTACAATTTTAGGATTATCAGTTGCAGCAACAGCAGCCGAAGTTCTTCCGTGGAAAGCATTTTTAAAAGCTAATATTTTATGTTTACCGTTATGAAAAGACGCCAATTTAAGCGCATTTTCATTTGCTTCTGCTCCAGAGTTACATAAAAATAATTGGTAATCTTTACAGCCAGATAAGGTTTCAAGCTTATCAGCTAATTCAACTTGCAAAGGATTTTGAATCGCATTACTATAAAAGCCCAATTGTGAAACTTGATTAGAAATAGCAGATACATATTTTGGATGAGAATGACCAATAGAAATCACAGCATGGCCTCCATAAAGATCAAGATATTTAACATCTTTATCATCATAAACATAAACGTCTTTTGCGCTTACAGGTGTGACATCGTAGAGTGGATATACATTAAATAGACTCATATTTTTGTTTTTATGTTTGTCATTCAGAGGGAAGCATGACCGAAGAATCTACATTCCAAAAGATTTTTCGCTATACTCTGAATGACACAACATTATTAAATTTGCTCCTTTTTAATAGCATTAATTTTGTTAAATGATGCCACCATCCCTTGTATTAAAGATGAACTCAGTCCTTTATGTTCCATTTCATTTAAACCTGTAATGGTGCAACCTTGAGGAGTGGTTACTTTGTCAATTTCTTCTTCTGGGTGATTACCATTTGTGATTAATAAACTAGCAGCACCTTCAGAGGTGTACATCGCTAATTCTTGAGCTTCTTTAGCATCAAAACCTAATTGAATAGCAGCTTGAGTTGTTGCTCGTATGAGTCGCATCCAAAACGCAATTCCACTAGCGCAAACTACTGTTGCTGCTTGCATTTGAGATTCTGGAATAGCTAATGTGTGTCCTAATCTGTCAAAAATAGCTTCTGCGATTTTAATACGCTTTTCACCTTTTTTATTACTACAAATGCAGGTCATGGATTTGCCAACAGCAATCGCAGTATTAGGCATGGCTCTAATAATAAAATTATCGCTACCAATTTGAGATTCAATCTTTGGAATTAAGAATCCAGTGATGGTTGAAATTAAAACATGATTTTCTGTTAAATGAGGTTTAATGTCATTTAAGATGTTTTCAAAATGAGCTGGTTGTACTGCAAAAATCAAAATATCAGATTGTTTAACAGCTTCAATATTATCTGTTGTTAATACTACGTTTTTGTAGCCTTCAAACTCTTGTATATCATCCAAGTTTCTTTTGGTTAGATATAACGTTGTTATAGCGTTTTTGGTAATCAAACCTTTTGCTATTGACTTTCCTAGATTTCCTGTTCCTATGATTGCTATTTTCATATTTATTGACCGCGAAAGCGGTTATATTTTTAATTACTATTTCTTTTTTTGGGCGTTACCTAAAGGTCGCGCTTTCCATTATATCTTTTTTTCGTTCCTCAAAAAAGGATGTCATTACAATCGCTAACGCAACTTAGTAGTTCCTAAAAATAATTAGCCTTTAATTGTAACCCTTCAGTCTCTTCAAAGCCAAACATTAAATTCATGTTTTGAACAGCTTGTCCAGATGCACCTTTTAATAAATTATCTATGATACTTGTGATTAATAATTTGTTATCATGTTTATGTAAATGAATGATACACTTGTTCGTATTTACAACTTGCTTTAAATGAATCTCCTCATCTGATACAAATGTGAAAGCTGCATCTTTATAATACGATTTATAAAGTGTTTTGGCATCTTCCAAAGTGCCTTTAAATGTTGTGTATGCTGTGGCAAAAATTCCTCTAGAAAAATTACCGCGATTTGGCATAAAGTGAATTTCAGAATTAAAACCAGTTTGTAATTGGTTAACCGTTTGATTGATTTCACCTAAATGCTGATGAGTAAAAGGTTTGTAATGTGAAAAGTTATTATCTCTCCAAGTAAAATGAGTGGTTGATGATAATGAAGTTCCTGCTCCTGTAGCTCCAGTTACTGCATTGATATGAACGTCTTCTTTAATTAAATTTGAATCTGCTAATGGTAATAATGCTAATTGAATTGCAGTTGCAAAACATCCTGGATTTGCAATGTAGTTAGTCTTTTTAATAGCTTCCTTTTGTAACTCTGGTAAACCATAAACAAATTGTTTTCCTTCGAAATGTTTATCAAATTCTAATCTAAAATCGTTACTTAAATCGATGATTTTTGTGTCTTCGGAAAACGTATGTTGTTCTAAAAAAATCTTAGAATTTCTATGACCTAAACACAGAAACAATACATCAATATCAACATTGATTTTATTAGTAAATTCCATTTCCGTAGCACCAATTAGATCTTGATGCACTTTGTGAATTTTATTCCCTGCATTTGATGTGCTGTATACAAAATCAATAGTTGTTTGCTCATGATTTAGTAATAGTCTAATCAGTTCTCCTGCTGTGTAACCAGCTCCTCCAATGATTCCTGCTTTAATCATAATTCTGAATTTACTTGCTGATAAATTTTATTCTGATTCCCTAGTATTTTAATAAATCCTTTGGCTTCATCAGCAGTCCAGCCTTTATTTTCTTCACCATAACTTCCAAATTTTGCATTCATTAAATCGTGCTTAGAATTAATTCCATCTAAAGAGAAGTGGTGTGGTTTTAAAGTTACAAAAACATCACCTGAAACTTTGTCTTGGCTGCTTTGTAAAAAAGCTTCCATATCTCGCATAACTGGATCTAAATATTGACCTTCGTGTAAATGCATTCCGTAGAAACTAGACAAATAATCTTTGTGTTGTAATTGCCATTTCGTCAACGTGTGCTTTTCTAATAAATGATGAGCTTTTATAATAATTAAAGCAGCAGCTGCTTCAAAACCAACACGTCCTTTGATACCAACTATCGTATCTCCAACATGAATATCTCTACCAATGGCATAAGAAGAAGCTAGATTATTTAAGACTTCAATATTAATTTCAGGATTGTTTTCAATTCCGTTAACAGCAACTAATTCACCTTTTAAAAAAGTTAGTGTTACTTTTTCATCTTCTACATGTTTTAATTGTGAAGGATATGCTGAATCTGGTAATGGTTTTTCAGAAGTTAAGGTTTCCTCTCCACCAACACTAGTTCCCCAAAGTCCTTTATTGACTGAGTATTTGGCTTTATTCCATGACATATCGATTCCGTTTTCTACGAGGTAATCAATTTCTTGTTGTCTTGTGAGTTTACCATCTCTAATTGGTGTGATAATTTCAATTTCTGGTGCTAGAGTTTGAAAAATCATATCAAAACGCACTTGATCATTACCTGCTCCTGTACTTCCATGAGCGATATATTTTGCATCAATGCTTTTTGCGTATTGAACAATTTCAATGGCTTGTATGATTCGTTCAGCACTTACAGAAAGAGGATAGGTGTTGTTTTTAAGCACATTTCCGAAGATTAAATACTTAATCACTTTATCATAATACGATGCAATGGCATCAATATTGTTATAGGTCGATACACCCATTTTATAAGCGTTACTTTCAATAGTTTTGATTTCATCGGAAGTAAAACCACCTGTATTTACACTTACTGCATGAACATCATATCCTGCTTTACTCAAACTTACAGCGCAATAAGAGGTGTCTAATCCTCCACTATATGCTATTACTAATTTGCTCATTTTTTTTCCTTTTTTAAGAACATGGATTGTTTGATATTTTTTAATCTTGTCCACACTTTTTTGTTATAATCGTGCGCTTCAGTTTTGGACTCCTCTTTTTTTGAAGGGTCATAAAGCATACCAGTACACAAGCACATTTTTTGTTCAGTTCTGGTTAGGACATCAAAATTTTTGCAGGTTTGACAGCCTTTCCAGAAGGATTGGTCATCTGTTAATTCTGAAAATGTGACAGGTTTATAGCCTAAATCACTATTCATTTTCATAACTGCTAATCCTGTTGTGATACTGAATACTTTAGAGTCTGGGAATTTTGTTCTAGAATGTTCAAAAACGACTTTTTTAATTCGTTTTGCAAGACCTTGATTTCTAAAATCTGGATGTACAATTAATCCAGAATTAGCGACAAATTTTCCATGGCTCCATGCTTCGATATAGCAAAAGCCTGCAAATTGATCTCCATCTAATGCAATTACAGCATTTCCATTTTCCATTTTGGTAATGATGTATTCTGGTTGTCGTTTAGCAATTCCTGTGCCTCTCACTTTTGCAGCTTCTGCAATAGTTTCGCAAATGATATCTGCGTAGATACTATGGGATTTATTAGCAATAACAATTTTCATTGTAATTGAGTTTTGAATTAAAAATTGAGTATTTTTTTATTTGAAAGTAGAACCGGACTCACCTAAGTTCTGTAAATTGAAGTACACCCTAAGGGCGACGAGGGAAAAAACGACGCACAACATTATGATTATCTGATGCGATAATTAAAGATTGAGAATAGTTTATGATAGTTGAGTTGTACACAATAAAAAAATAAAATAATGAATATAGAGTTTGTTGCTAATAAGAAGAATTAGCGTTGACGCTTTTCCAGGTTTAAACCTGTTGGTCTGGGTGCTCTATATTTGTGTCTTAGTGTAAACATATGGCTAAACTACGTATTAAATTGTTAACTGCAATAGATGGAATCTTGTTTTTGGTGAGATTTATGAATTTCGAAATAAAAGACTTTTAAATTGTAAATATCTCATTTATAAGTGCTTTTGTTTAAAGAATATAATCTGTACTTACAAAGTTTGAAGCTCTAGAATCTAATAGTTCTTTTAAAATAGCATTGTTATATTCATTGTCTTTAGAGGCTACAAAAGTTCTAATTGAAAATGATCGTAATGCATCATGCACACTTAATGTTGCAACAGCAGAATCTTTACGACCAGTAAATGGGTAAACATCTGGTCCACGTTGACAGGAACTATTTAAATTTACACGACAAACTAAGTTTACTAAAGTGTCGATTAAAGGCGCTAAAGTTTTTACATCTTTACCAAATAAGCTCACTTGTTGTCCGTAATTAGATGCTGCCATATCATCTAAAGGTTCTTCGATATCACTAAATGGTACCACAGGAATTACTGGTCCAAATTGCTCCTCTTGAAACACTCTCATCTCTTTTGTAACAGGATATAAAACTGCTGGGAAAATATAATTTTCTGTAGTTTCACCTCCTTTTTTATTAATGACTTTTGCTCCTTTTGCTGTAGCATCATCAATTAATTCTTGAATATAAGCTGATTTATCTGGTTCTGGTAATGGTGTTAATTTTGCACCATCTTCCCAAGGGTTACCAAATTTAAGCGCATCTACTTTTGCTGAAAAACGCTTGTTAAATTCTTCAACGATATCATTATGTACATATAGTACTTTTAAAGCTGTACAACGTTGACCATTAAATGACGTTGAGCCTGCAATACATTCGTCTATTGCTAAGTCCAAATCGGCATCTTTTAATACAATGGCAGGATTTTTAGCTTCCAAACCTAAAACTAAACGTAACCGATTACTTTTTGGATGCTGACTTTGTAATGCATTTGCAGATTTACTGTTTCCAATTAATGCCAAGACATCTACTTTACCAGATTGCATAATTGGTGCTGCAACTGTTCTTCCTCTTCCGTAGATAATATTAACAACACCTTTTGGGAAGCTAGTTCTAAAAGCTTCTAACAATGGTGAAATTAATAAAACTCCATGTTTTGCTGGTTTAAAAACAGCAGTGTTTCCCATAATTAAAGCAGGAATCAAAAGTGCAAATGTTTCGTTTAAAGGATAATTATAAGGTCCTAAACATAAAACAACACCTAAAGGTCCACGTCGAATATGTGCATTAACTCCAGAGTTTTTCTCAAACTTAGCACTATCACGATCCATTTGTTTATAATCTTCAATGGTATCGTAAATGTATTCAACGGTTCTATCAAATTCCTTTTCAGAATCTGGAAGGTTTTTTCCAATTTCCCACATTAAAAGTTTTACGATTTCTGCTCGTTTGGTTTTCATTTGAGTAACAAATTTTTCCATGCATGCAATACGGTCTACAACTTTCATTGTTGGCCATAAACCTTGTCCTTTATTATAAGACAAAACTGCAGCATCAAGAGCTTGCAAAGCTTCTTTTTCTCCTAAAGTTGGAATAGTCCCTAATAATGTAGGTTTATAAATTTCCGTAGAAGAAATTGTAGAAAAAACTTCAGAAGTTTCTCCTGTCCAAGTTTTCAATTCTCCACCTACTAAGTAAGTTTCTTGTTTTAATATGTTTTTGATTTGATACTGTTCAGGGGTGTTCATGTTATTTAAACTAAGAATTGAAATAAATCAGGTTTATCATTTAAGTAATCTCCATAAAAATTATGAAGCTTCATTTTTGTAATTAATGGTTCTAAATCATTTGGTGATTTTAACTCCAAACCAACAACTGCAACATCATTTTCGCGGTTTGCTTTTTTTGTATATTCAAAATGAGTAATATCATCTGTAGGACCTAAAATATCCACAACAAAATCTCTTAAAGCTCCTGTGCGTTGTGGGAACTTAACAATGAAATAGTGTTTTAGATTGGCGTAGAGTAGCGCACGTTCTTTAATTTCGGCAGTACGTGTGATATCATTATTGCTACCGCTAATGACACAAACCACGTTTTTACCTTTTATTTCTTCGGAAAATTGATCTAGCGCAGACAAACTCAAAGCTCCTGCAGGTTCGACGACAATAGCATCTTTATTGTATAGGTCTAAAATTGTCTGACAAATTTTACCTTCATCTACGGTAACTACACGATGTAGTGTTTCTTTGCAAATTGCAAAATTCAAATCACCAACACGCTTTACAGCTGCTCCATCTACAAAGCTATCTATAGAGTTTAATGTAATGTTTCTATTATTTCTTATCGAGTTTAACATCGCTGGAGCTCCTTTTGGCTCTACACTAATAATTTTTGTTTGAGGTGATAATATTTTAAAAACAGAAGATAATCCTGCTGCAAGACCGCCACCTCCAACAGGTACAAATACATAATGGATTGGTAGTTCTTTAGCCTGATCTATAATTTCTAATCCAACGGTTGCTTGACCTTCGATTACTTTTTCGTCGTTAAATGGATGAATAAAAGTCTTGTTTAATGCCTCAGATTGTTTTATTGCTTCATGGTATGCATCATCAAACGTATCACCAATCAAAACAACCTCAACATAATCCTCTCCAAACATTTTTACCTGCTCAATTTTTTGATTAGGCGTTGGAGAAGGCATGAAAATAGTACCTTTTATTTTTAAAAGTTTACAAGATATAGCGACACCTTGCGCATGATTTCCTGCACTAGCACACACAATCTCATTTTCAATTTGAGACGTGTTTAAAGATGCGATTTTGTTATAAGCACCTCGAATTTTATAAGAACGTACGTCTTGTAAATCCTCTCTTTTAAAATAAATATTAGCAGCATAATGCTTAGAGTAGCGTGCATTTTTAATTAATGGTGTCACAGATGCGATACCTCTTAGTTTTTCTGCTGCAGCTTCAATAGCTTTTAGTGTAGGTCTGTATATTGTTGTGGTTTCTTCCATGTTTGCTTCCCACGAAAGTGGGAATCTTATTTTTTAATACCTACAAGGTTTTGAAACCTTGCAGGATATAAATCTCTTTTTTACGCGAAAACTGAATCTTCTATTTTTTCATCAGATTTTATGATTTTCATAGCTGTCATTGCAGTTCTTAAACGTTGACCAACAGCTTCAATAGGATGATTTCTAATAGCGTCGTTTACTGCAATTAATTCAAGATTATCTGCAGCGTTAGATTTAGAAAACGATTTTCCAATGATATCTGTATTTACAGTTTTCATGAAATCTGTTAATAAAGGTTTGCAAGCATGATCAAATAAATAACAACCATATTCTGCAGTATCTGAAATAACTCTGTTCATTTCAAATAATTTCTTTCTAGCGATTGTGTTAGCAATTAATGGTAATTCGTGTAACGACTCGTAGTAAGCAGAATCTTCAATAATTCCAGCGCTTACCATAGTTTCGAATGCTAATTCAACACCAGATTTTACAAAAGCAACTAATAAAACTCCATGATCAAAGTACTCTTGTTCTGAAATGTGATCTGACGTTAATGCTGTTTTTTCAAAAGCAGTTTCACCAGTTTCAGCTCTCCATTTTAATAAGTTTGCATCATCATTAGCCCAATCTTCCATCATGGTTTTTGAGAAATGACCAGAAATAATATCATCCATATGCTTTTCAAATAATGGACGCATGATATCTTTTAATTCTTCGGAAAGGTTAAACGCTTTAATTTTTGCTGGATTAGATAACCTGTCCATCATGTTAGTAATTCCACCATGCTTCAACGCTTCAGTAATAGTTTCCCAACCAAACTGAATTAATTTTGCGGCATAACCAGGTTCAATTCCTTGGTCAACCATTTTGTCGAAACTTAAAATGGCACCTGTTTGTAATAAACCACATAAAATAGTTTGTTCTCCCATTAAATCACTTTTTACCTCTGCAATAAAAGATGATTCTAGCACACCAGCTCTATGTCCACCAGTTGCAACAGCATACGCTTTTGCTTGAGCCCAGCCTTTTCCTTCAGGATCATTTTCTGGATGTACAGCAGTAAGGGTTGGTACTCCAAATCCACGTTTGTACTCTTCACGAACTTCAGTTCCTGGACATTTTGGTGCTACCATGATAACTGTTATATCCTCACGAATTTTTGTACCTTCTTCAACAATATTGAAACCATGAGAATAACTTAAAGTTGCTCCTTTTTTCATTAATGGCATTACCGCTTTTACAACATTTGTGTGTTGCTTGTCTGGTGTTAGATTTAATACCAAATCTGCTGTTGGAATTAGGTCTTGATACGTACCAACATTAAAATTGTTTGATGTAGCATTTATAAACGAATCACGTTTTTGATCGATGGCTACTTGACGCAAAGCATAAGAAATATCTAAGCCAGAATCTCTCATATTTAAACCTTGATTTAAGCCTTGAGCACCACAACCTATGATTACGATTTTCTTTCCTTTTAATACAGTCACACCATCTTCAAATTCTGAAGCATCCATGAAACGACATTTTCCTAATTGTTCTAATTGTTTTCTTAATGGTAATGTGTTGAAATAATTTGACATTTTTCAGTTGTTTTTAATGTTGCAACGCTGTAAGCATTGTTGATATTTTCATTTCGTCTTTAGTCACTGCAATACGTCCTGAGCGTGTATATTGCATGATTCCAAAAGTGTTTAATTCTCTATATAGTAAATCTATTTCTTCTTTTCTGCCAGATTTTTCAATTACAAAAAAGGCCTTGTTAACAGTGACAATTCTAGCATTACTATCTTTAATAATGTTCTGAATCTGACGTTCTTCAAAAAGTAAATCAGATTTCATTTTAAAGATACAAGACTCTTGATAAATGGTGTCTTCTTCGGTATGATAAAACGCTTTAATCACTTCGACTTGCTTTTCAATCTGACCAATGATTTTTTTCATTTGTTCTTCGGAAAGTTTAACAACCATGATCCATTTCGTTACATTTTCAATTTCAGAAACTGAAGAATTAATACTCTCCACGTTGATATGTCTCCTTTGAAAAATTGCTGAAATCCGATTTAATAATCCAATATTATTTTCGGTATATATTGTTACTGTATATGTTGTTTGTTCACTCATATTACTCTAATCTTATATCTGAAACACTTGCTCCTGTTGGAATCATTGGGAATACATTGCCTTCTTTTTCTACTCTAACTTCTAAAAAATAAGGACCTTCACTTGCAATCATTTCTTTAACAGCAGCTTTTAAGTCTGTTCTAGTCGTTACTTTTTTAGCGTCAATAAAATATCCCTTGGCAATCGCTACAAAATCTGGGTTTACCATTTCCGTAGAAGCATAACGTTTATCAAAAAATAGCTGTTGCCATTGACGAACCATCCCAAGAAACTCGTTATTTAAAACCACAATTTTTACTGGGACTTTTTGTTGAAAAATAGTACCCAACTCTTGTATTGTCATTTGGTAACCACCATCACCAATAATTGCTACCACATCGCGATCTGGTGCAGCCATTTTTGCTCCAATTGCAGCAGGAAGTGCAAATCCCATGGTTCCTAATCCACCAGAGGTGATATTACTTTTTGTTTTGTTGAAATCGGCATAGCGACAAGCAATCATTTGGTGCTGTCCAACATCACTCACAATTGCTGCTTCGCCTTTGGTTTGTGTATTAATTTCTTTTAATACTTCACCCATTGTTAAGCCTTCTTTAGTAGGATGCAGGTCGTTTTTTATAACTTTCTCGTATTCAATTTTATATAAATCTTTAAATTTTTGATGCCAAGCGTCATGTGAATTTTTATTTAGCAAAGGCAATAATGAAGCTAAACTCGTTTTTGCGTCTCCTAAAACTGCAACATCGGTTTTTACATTTTTATCAATTTCTGCAGGATCAATATCAAAGTGAATTACTTGAGCTTGTTTTGCATAAGTGTCTAAATTGCCAGTTACACGATCGTCAAAACGCATACCAATAGCAATTAAAACATCACATTCATTTGTTAATACATTTGGCGCATAATTACCGTGCATTCCAACCATTCCCACGTTTAAATCATGAGATGTTGGAATAGCAGAAGCGCCTAAAATGGTCCAAGCCGATGGGATTCCTGCTTTTTCAATCACGGCTTTAAATTCAGCTTCAGCTTTACCTAAAATAATACCTTGTCCCCAAACTATCATTGGTTTCTTAGCATTGTTAATTAGATCTGCAGCAGCTTTGAGTGAATTTATATCTGTATCAGGAACAGGTTTATAACTGCGTATTCCAGTGCATTTTTCGTATTTAAAATCAAATTCTTCAAACTGAGCATCTTTAGTAATGTCAATTAAAACTGGTCCTGGCCTTCCGCTTTTAGCAATATAAAATGCTTTAGCAATGGCTTCAGGAATTTGTGATGCTTTAGTAATTTGACAATTCCATTTGGTTACAGGTGTAGAGATGCCAACAATATCAGTTTCTTGAAACGCATCGCTTCCCAATAAATGAGAACCTACTTGACCAGTGATACAAACCATTGGAGTAGAATCTATTTGTGCATCTGCAATACCAGTAATCAAGTTAGTTGCACCTGGTCCAGAGGTTGCAATGCAAACACCAACTTTTCCCGAAATACGAGCATAACCTTGTGCAGAATGAGTTGCGCCTTGTTCATGACGTGTTAACACATGATGAATTTTATCTTGATACTTATATAGTTCATCATAAACTGGCATAATTGCGCCTCCAGGATATCCATAAAGAATATCTACACCTTCGGCTAACAAACATTTTATAATAGCCTCACTACCTGAGATTCGCTCTGAGGTTTGGGTGTTTTCTTCTTTTTTGTTTATAGTTTGAGTTTCTTTCATATACTCGTTTTTTTCCTTCTTACTCTTACGTTTTATATCGCGACTTAATTATTGTTTCTCTATTGTGAGATTCCTTTTTTCAAAGAACTTTGTTAAAATTCATCAGTTACACAGCCTTTTGAAGCTGATGATACTGTTCTTGCATATTTATAAAGGACGCCACGTTCAAATTTTAATTCTGGTGCTTTCCATGTTTGTCTTCTTTTTTGTAATTCTTCTTCGGAAACTTCAACTGAAATAGAATTGGTTTCAGCATCAATAGTAATAAGGTCTCCATCTTTTACTAATGCAATTGTACCGCCTTCTTGAGCTTCAGGTGTAATATGTCCAACGACAAATCCATGTGTTCCGCCTGAAAATCTTCCATCTGTAATTAGAGCGACATCTTTACCTAAACCTGCTCCCATAATTGCTGCAGTTGGTTTTAGCATTTCTGGCATTCCTGGACCTCCTTTTGGACCTTCATATCTTATGACAATCACATCACCTTTTTCTACTAATCCATCTCTTATACCATCGTTTGCTGCGTATTCACCTTCGAATACTTTAGCTTTTCCAACAAAACTTAAACCTTCTTTTCCTGTTATTTTTGCAACACTTCCTTCGGTTGCTAAATTTCCGTAGAGCATACGTAAGTGACCGGAAACTTTGATTGGTTCTTCAATTGGTTTGATGACATCTTGACCAACTTTTAAATCCTCGACATCTAGTAAATTTTCTGCTAATGTTTTTCCGGTAACGGTTAAACAATCACCATGAAGCATTCCTTTTTTAAGTAGATATTTCATAACTGCAGGAATTCCTCCAACAGCATGAACGTCTTCCATGAGGTATTTTCCGCTAGGTTTTAAATCTGCTAAAAATGGAGTATTGTCACTTATATCTTGAAAATCTTTCAATGTAAAATCTATTTGAGCTGCTCTTGCAATAGCTAAAAAGTGTAGCACTGCATTTGTAGAACCTCCAAGTATGGTGACTAATCGTACAGCATTCTCAAGAGATTTTCTTGTAATAATATCACTAGGTTTAATATCTTTTTCTAATAGTAAACGCAAAGCTTCACCAGCTTTTACTGATTCTTCTTTTTTAGCATCACTCAACGCAGGATTTGAAGAGTTGAAAGGCAAGGTCATACCTAAAGCTTCAATTGCAGATGCCATTGTATTTGCTGTGTACATGCCACCACAAGCTCCAGCTCCAGGACATGCTTTTTCAACGATGTTTTGGTATTCGGTTTCGTTCATAGTGCCTGCGACTTTGCTTCCCCAAGCTTCAAAAGCCGAAACAACGTCTAATTTTTGTCCGTTATGACAACCGGAATCTATTGTTCCACCATACACTAAAATACTTGGACGATCTAAACGTATCATTGCCATTAAAGCGCCTGGCATATTTTTATCACAACCTACAACAGTGATTAAACCATCGTAACTCATTGCTTGCACAACGGTTTCCATAGAATCTGCAATAATATCTCGTGAAGGTAAAGAATAACGCATTCCAGGAGTTCCCATAGAAATACCGTCACTTACTCCAATCGTATTAAAAATTAAGCCGATGACGTCCTCGTTCTTAGTTCCTTGTTTAACTAGTTTTGCTAAATCATTAAGATGCATGTTGCAAGGATTACCTTCGTATCCTGTACTTGCAATCCCAACAATAGGTTTGAAAAAATCTTCTTTAGTTAATCCAATGGCATGAAGCATAGCTTGCGCTGCAGGCTGTGTTGGATCTTGTGTTACGGTTTTACTGTACTTGTTTAACTGACTCATATTTTTGTTTACTAAATCTAAAGTAATTGTTTACTAGTTTTTGATGATTGCTATTATTTGTTTTACGCTAAAGTCAATGGAGAGAACATTTATTTAAAAAGTTGATAATCAGTTTTTTAAATATGATATTGTATGATGTTCAAGTGTGCTAAATTTTTTACATAAAAAAAGCCTTCCGATGTTAAGGAAGGCTTTAAATAAATTTATGTTTTAATTTATCATAACATTCCTAGGCTTCGTGAAATAATCACGATGCTATTAATAGAAACGATAGTGTTGACTTGTTTGTTCATTGTAAATTCAAATATTAGAAATTATTTTTTGGATTCCTAATGTTTAATTGTGAAAACTGAGAAATAAATAGAAAGATTAGCTTTTTAATGGTTCTGATAACGAGACAAAAGTGTAGCTGTTTTAATTAGGGTTTCGCGAAATATAAATTAATTTAATCCATTTTTTAATCAGAAATACAATTCTTAAACTGTTTAAACTTCTGTTAAACAAAATTAAGAGTTGTTAAAATTTTCTACCTTTACAGCTAATATGAAGCAAGTATTACATAAAATAATGTCTTTTGCAATGGCTTTTGTAGTGTTATTCTCTACAATGTCGTTCACAGTAAATATGCATTATTGTGGTGATAATTTGGTCGAAACTGCAGTTTTTAAAAAAGCAAAAGGTTGCGGAATGGAAATGGAAAAACCATCATCTGAAGGCTGCTCTATTACTAAAAAGAATTGCTGTAATAACGAACAATCAGTAGTTGACGGTCAAGATGAATTACAACTACAATTAGACAAAATTACGTTTGAGCAACAAGTATTCATAGCTTCATTTGTTCATACCTATATTAACCTTTTCGAAGGTTTAGATAATAATGTATCTTCTTATGAAGAATACAAACCACCACTCGTCGTCAGGCAAATCTTCAAGATTGACGAGACGTATTTAATTTGATTTTTAAACAATAGACTGTGTTATCCTATGGCTTTTTGCTGTGTGGATAATTTGTTGTATTCGGTGTTTTCTCAACATCAATGTCTAACTGTTTAATAATCAAACTATATGCTTAATAAAGCAATCAAATTTCTTATAGAGAATAAACTCGTTGCAGTACTACTACTCGTCCTTTTCGTAGGATGGGGAACAGTAAATGCACCTTTCAATTGGGATACAGGATTTTTACCAAGCAATCCTGTAGCTGTAGATGCAATTCCAGATATTGGTGAAAACCAACAAATTGTATTTACAAAGTGGGATGGTCGTTCACCACAAGATATTGAAGACCAAATTACCTATCCATTAACCACATCCTTGTTAGGTATTCCTGGAGTAAAAACCATCCGTAGTTCGTCTATGTTTGGCTTTTCAAGTATCTATATCATTTTTGAAGAAGACAAAGAATTTTACTGGAGTAGAAGTCGTATTCTCGAAAAATTAAACTCATTACCAAATAGTTTATTGCCTGAAGGTGTTAATCCTGCTTTGGGTCCAGATGCCACAGGATTAGGACAAATATTTTGGTACACTCTTGAAGGTCGTGATGAAAACGGAAATGTTACTGGCGGTTGGGATTTACAAGAGTTACGAAGTATTCAAGATTACTATGTAAAATATACGCTATCCTCTGCAAGTGGAGTTTCTGAAGTAGCTTCAATTGGTGGTTATGTTCAAGAATACCAAGTAGATGTAAATCCAGAATTGATGCGTCAATATAATATTGGATTGCAACACGTTGTAAAAGCGGTTAAGGAAAGTAATAAAGACATTGGTGCACAAACTATTGAAATTAATAATGCAGAATATTTAGTACGTGGTTTAGGTTATGTGAAATCTATTGAAGACATAGAAAATGCAGTAGTCACTTCCGAAGATTATACAGCAATACGAATCAAAGATATTGGAAAAGTCTCTTTAGGTCCAGCAACACGTAGAGGAATATTAGATAAAGAAGGAGCGGAAGTTGTTGGTGCTGTTGTAGTAGCGCGATATGGTGCAAACCCAATGGAAGTAATCAATAATGTAAAAAAGAAAATTAACGAATTAAGTGCAGGATTACCTTCAAAAGTATTAGCAGATGGTAGAACCTCACAAGTCACCATTGTACCATTTTATGATAGAACAGTACTAATTCAAGAAACATTAGACACACTTAACGAGGCATTGACTTTAGAAATCCTAATTACCATTTTGGTTATTATCATTATGGTATTTAATCTTCGAGCTTCAATATTAATTTCTGGCTTATTGCCTGTTGCGGTTTTAATGGTTTTTATAGCTATGAAGTTCTTTGGTGTAGATGCAAATATTGTCGCTTTATCTGGTATTGCAATTGCTATTGGTACAATGGTTGATGTCGGTGTCATACTTTCAGAAAACATTATTAGGCACTTGGATGAAGATGATGGAACAAAACCCATTAATATGGTAGTTTATAATGCCACAGCAGAAGTTTCAGGCGCTATTGTTACCGCAGTAATGACAACAATAATCAGTTTCATTCCTGTATTTACTATGATTGGTGCAGAAGGTAAATTATTTAGACCATTAGCCTTTACAAAAACCTTTGCTTTAACAGCATCTATTATTATTGCCTTGTTTTTAATACCACCATTTGCAGCATTTTTATTCAGAAAGAAAAGCATTAAAAACACTTTTAAATATGTTTTAAATGGTGTTTTAATAGCTTTAGGTATCGTAGCAATAGTCTATGGGTATTGGTTAGGATTGATTTTGATAGCTTTTGGAATTACAGCATTTCTCAATCTTCAAAATAAAATAACAGGCAAACAAGCTAATCTTGTCAATATCATTATTTCATCATCAGCAATCATATTTCTGTTAGCCGAATATTGGAGACCATTAGGTGTTGATAAAAGTATCTTTTGGAATCTCATTTTTGTAAGTGTTATATGTTTTGGTTTATTAGGTGTTTTCTCATTATTCATTAAATATTACACACGTATTTTAAGGTGGTGTTTAGATAATAAATTGTTGTTTTTATCTGTACCAACAGCTATTGTAATTGCAGGGTTTTTCATTATGAAGAACACAGGCAAAGAGTTTATGCCATCCTTAAATGAAGGTTCATTTCTACTAATGCCAACCTCAATGCCTCATTCTGGCGTAGAAGAAAACAAACGAGTTTTACAGCAATTAGATATGGCAGTTGCCAGTATTCCAGAGATTGAAACGGTAGTTGGTAAAGCAGGTAGAACAGAATCAGCGTTAGACCCAGCACCTCTATCAATGTATGAGAATATCATTCAGTATAAACCAGAGTATATGCTGAATGAAAGCAGAGTACGCCAGCGTTACAAAGTAAATGAGGACGGCTGGTTTGAATTAAAAGATGGTCGTTTAATTGCAAATCCAAATAATTCCGAAAATGTTACTTATAGTACAGTTAAAAGGTCTCAATTAATTGAAGACAAGGATGGCGAATACTATCGTAATTGGCGACCAGAAATTGAATCACCAGACGATATTTGGGATGAAATCGTAAAAGTTACCAAATTGCCAGGTGTTACGTCAGCACCAAAGCTACAACCTATTGAAACCAGATTGGTAATGCTTCAAACAGGAATGCGAGCACCTATGGGAATTAAAGTAAAAGGTCAAGATTTAAAGCAAATTGAAGCGTTTGGAGTGCAATTAGAAAACATTATCAAGCAAGCCGAAGGCGTTAAAAAGGAAGCTGTTTTTGCAGACCGTATCGTTGGTAAACCCTATTTGTTAATTGATATTGATAGAGAGAAAATTGCACGTTATGGAATTTCTATACAAGATGTTCAGGATGTATTAAAAGTCGCAGTTGGTGGTATGGTATTAACACAAACGGTTGAAGGTCGTGAGCGATATGGTGTTCGTGTGCGATACCCAAGAGAATTAAGAGCAAATCCAACAGACTTGCAACAAATTTATGTGCCAGTTGAAAAAGGCAGTCCTGTTCCATTAAGTGAATTGGCAACCATTCGCTACGAACAAGGGCCACAAGTCATTAAAAGTGAAGACACCTTTTTAGTAGGTTATGTACTGTTCGATAAATTAGATGGTTTTGCAGAAGTAAGCGTTGTTGAAAATGCACAAGCATTGATTCAAGAAAAGATAGATTCTGGTGAATTAATAGTTCCAAAAGGAATCAACTATGCATTCACAGGAACTTATGAAAATCAATTACGAGCAGAAAAAACGCTATCTGTTGTTGTACCATTAGCCTTGGCAATAATCTTTTTAATACTGTATTTCCAATTCCGTTCTGTAGCAACCTCATTAATGGTGTTTACTGGTATTGCAGTAGCTTTTGCAGGTGGCTTTATAATGATATGGCTTTATGGTCAAGATTGGTTTTTAAACTTCAACTTCTTTGGCGAAAATATGCGAGACTTATTTCAGATGCATCCCATTAATTTAAGTGTAGCGGTTTGGGTTGGGTTTATTGCACTATTCGGTATTGCAACAGATGATGGTGTAGTAATGGCAACCTATTTAACGCAGACTTTTGATAGAAATACACCAGAGAATAAAAAGGAAATTAGAGCGTCCATAGTAGAAGCAGGAGAAAAACGAATCAGACCCTGTTTAATGACAACAGCAACAACCATATTAGCATTATTACCAATACTCACATCTACAGGACGAGGAAGCGATATAATGATTCCAATGGCAATACCAAGTTTTGGAGGAATGCTCATAGCCTTAATAACCTTATTTGTAGTGCCAGTATTATATAGCTGGAAATCCGAAGTTCAACTAAAAAGAGCAACAAAATGAAATACATAAAAATCAATATAAAAACAGTCTTTGTTCTTTGCTCTTTATGCTTCGTGCTTTCTGCGCAAAGTCAAGAGTTGGAAACGCTTATTGATGTTGCATTAAATAACAATCCAGAAATTCAAAAATTTGAGTTGCAATACAAAAGAGCTTCCGAAAAAGTAAACGAGGTCAATACCATTCCTAATACCGAATTTGGTGTAGGTTACTTTGTGAGCGAACCAGAAACCAGAACAGGAGCGCAACGATTTAAAGTATCTGCTAAACAAATGTTACCGTGGTTTGGTACAATTACTTCAAGAGAAAATTATGTCAGTTCATTAGCTGATGCAAAATATGAAGACATTGTTATTGCAAAGCGAAAATTGATGGCTTCTTTATCACAATCCTATTATAATTTATACGCCAACAAAGCGAAACAAAAAGTGCTAACAGAAAACATTAAACTATTGGAAACCTATGAGACATTAGCACTAACCTCGGTTGAAGTTGGCAAAGCTTCAGCGGTAGATGTATTGCGATTACAAATGCGTCAAAATGAAATTCAACAACTAAAAGATGTTTTAAGTCAACAGTTTTTAGCAGGACAAACGAATCTGAATAACCTTTTGAATCGGGAAAATGATGTTGCTGTTACTGTGGTAGATAGTTTAATTATGCCTTCAGAAAACTTTGAAATCATTACTGAAAATTTAGCCTTACACCCTGAATTACTAAAATTCGATAAACTTTATCAGTCGGTAGAGCAATCCGAATTATTAAACCAAAAAGAAAGCAGCCCAATGATTGGTTTTGGCTTAGACTATATCAATGTTTCCGAAAGACCAGATATGAATTTCTCGGATAACGGTAAAGATATTGTGATGCCTATGGTTTCCGTGTCAATCCCAATTTTTAATAAAAAATATAAATCTCAAACCAAGCAAAATGAGTTAGAACAGCAAGAAATAACAGTTCAAAAACAAGAACGATTAAACATTTTGGAAACGCTTTTAAGCAAGGCGATTAATGAACGTATTTCTGCAAGAATAAGTTATGCAACGCAAACCAAGAACTTAAAACAAGCCAAAGATGCTGAAGACATTTTAATCAAAAGCTACGAAACAGGAACGATAGATTTTAATGATGTTTTGGATATTCAAGAATTACAACTAAAATTTCAAATGAACCAAATAGAGTCTATTAAGGGCTACTATGTGCAAAGCACAATTATTAATTATTTAATTCAGTAAACTATGAAACACACATATAAAATAGAAGGAATGACTTGCAATAACTGCAAGGCTTCCGTAGAAAAAAAGTTAAATGCTTTAAACCATGTTACCAAAGTTTCGGTTAATCTTGAAAAAGGTGAAGCTGAAATAATTATGGATAAGCATATAGATACAGAAACATTAAAAAGTGCATTACCAGAAAAATATACATTATCTGAAAAACAAGAAAGAAATGTGTTTGCTTCTTCAACTATGTCGGCAATGCCAATGGAAGAAGAAAAAAGCAAGTTGCAACAATTAAAACCTCTTTTGCTTATTATTTTTTATATCGCTTCGGCAAGTGTATTGTTACATTATAAAAATTGGAATTGGCAAGATTTTATGCTTGACTTTATGGGTTTATTCTACATTGTATTTAGTTTTTTTAAAATGCTAGATTTAAAGGGTTTTCCAGAGTCATTTAGTATGTACGATCCATTAGCAAAACGAATACCTGCTTACGGAAAAATTTACCCATTTATTGAAACAGCATTAGGTCTTATGTTTTTATTGCGATTCGAAGTCAATATCGCGCTCATCATTACCCTTGTCGTTTTAGGGATAACCACAATTGGTGTTACAAAAACGTTGTTGGATAAAAAGTCTATTCGATGTGCTTGTTTAGGTACAGCCCTTAAACTACCAATGACAGAAGCCACTTTTATAGAAAACGCAATTATGATAGTTATGGCAAGTTTAATGTTAATCTTTTAATTCAAAATTATTATGGAAAATCACAACACTATGAAAAAATCAAATTACAAGAAATTTGGTCTAATGATGTTAGTGTCATTTATTATGATGTACGCTATTATGTTTTTAAATGTCTTTGAATTAGATCATGTTTTAGTGAGCACAACAAGAACTTACATGACCTTGTTAATGGTCGCGCCAATGGCAGTTTCAATGCTATTGTTTATGTGGAAGATGTATAAGAATACTAAAGTTAATTATACGATTATTGGTATTTCCACTATCGTATTTTTTGGATGTCTTTACGGGTTGAGAACGCAAACACCCATTGGTGATGTTCAATGGATGAAAGCGATGATACCTCACCATTCATCAGCTATTTTGACAAGTTCTAATGCAAATTTTCAAGATGCTGAAGTTCAAAAGTTAGCAAATGATATTATTGAAGCACAAAAAAGAGAAATTGCAGAAATGAAAGCCATAATAAAACGATTAGAAAATGAAAAATAATAACATAGTCATATATATAGGTTTACTCGCATTAGGTTTGCTCTTGGGTTGGTTGCTATTTGGAGGTTCATCAGTTGAAAGTGCGGAACACAATCATACGGAAACAACGGAAATCAATCAAATGTGGACGTGTTCAATGCATCCACAAATTATGCAACCAGAACCAGGTGATTGTCCTATTTGCGGTATGGACTTAATTCCTGCCGAAAGTGGAAGTGATGGTCTGTTAGCAGACCAATTCAAGTTAACCGAAAATGCGATGGCTTTAGCCAATATTCAAACAACTGTTGTAGGCAAAGGAAATGTTGATGGCAACACCCTTAAATTATCTGGTAAAATTGCTGAAAATGAAGAAGCAAACGCAGTACAAGTCAGTTATTTTTCGGGTAGAATAGAACGTTTGAATGTTAGTTTTACAGGCGAAAAAGTCCGTAAAGGTCAATTATTAGCAACCATTTATTCGCCAGAATTGTATGCAGCACAACAAGAGTTAATTACAGCATCATCTTTAAAGGAATCACAACCTGCATTGTACAAGGCGGTTCGCAATAAATTGAAGTTGTGGAAGCTATCTGAAAATCAAATCAATCAGATTGAAGAAACAGGAAAAGTGAAAGAAAACTTTCCAGTCTATGCTACGGTTTCAGGAACAGTTACCGAAAAATTAGTAGAACAAGGCGATTACATTAAACAAGGTCAACCATTGCTTAAAATTGCAAATCTCAATACGGTTTGGGCAAACTTTGATGTATATGAAAATCAAATCGATTTATTTAAAAAGGAACAAGAAGTTTTAGTGACTACAAACGCTTATGCTAATAAGGAATTTAAAGGGAAAGTAGATTTCATTGACCCAATTTTAAATACTAAAACAAGAACAGTAACCTTACGTGTGGTGCTTAATAATAAGAACGATGTATTTAAACCAGGAATGTTTGTAACCGCCAATATTGAACGAGTTTCAAGTAGTAATGATGAGGTATTAACAATTCCAGCCTCTGCTGTACTTTGGACAGGTGAACGTTCTGTTGTCTATTTAAAAACCAATCCAGACCAAACCGTTTTTGAAATGCGTGAAGTTGTTTTAGGTAATCAAATTGGTAATGAATATGAAGTTTTAGAAGGATTATTTGTTGGAAATGAAATCGTAACTAACGGAACTTTTACGGTTGATGCAGCAGCTCAATTACAAGGTAAAAAATCAATGATGAATAAAGATGGTGGCAAAGTAATGACTGGTCACGAAGGACATTTAGGAATGGATAATAATGCATCAAAAAAAGAAAGTGGCCATACTAATATGAACGAAAGATTGACAGTATCAGAGAAATTTCAAGAACAACTAAAAGTTGTTTACAATGATTATATCAATTTAAAAGATGCTTTAGTTAAAGAAATTTCAAAAAATACTTCTGTTAATGCAACAAGTTTATTAAACAATTTAAGTAAAGTTGATATGAAATTATTATCAGACAATAATGCTCATACACATTGGATGTCATTAGTAAAAGAAATACAATCTTCTGCGACATCTATTTCTAAAACCTCTGATATAAAGGCTCAAAGAGACCATTTCAAGCATTTATCATCACATCTAATCAATGCGGTTCAATTATTTGGTGTCAATGAAAAAGTGTATGTAGAATTTTGTCCAATGGCAGATAACAACAATGGTGCTTATTGGTTGAGTAAAGAAGAAAAAGTAATCAATCCATATTTTGGTGAAGCAATGCTAACCTGTGGAGAAGTAAAACAAGTAATAGAATAATAATAAATCAAGTAATAACAATTAAATTTTAAACAATGAAGAAAGTAATTTTAAGTGTAGTTGCAATAGCAGCATTAGGTTTAACAAGTTGTAAAAACGAAACTAAAAAAGTTGAAGATACTACAAAAACAGAAGTGTCAAAAGAAATCGCAATGACAGATTTATCTTTTGGAGTAAGAGGAAATTGTGGTATGTGTAAAAGTACCATTGAAAAAGCAGCCAATAGTGTTGAAGGTGTTGTAAGTGCCAATTGGGATGTCGATAAAAAGAAGATTGATGTTTCTTTTGATGATACCAAAACAGATGCAATGGCAATTCATAAAGCAATAGCAGCATCAGGGTATGATACAGAAAAAGTTATAGGAAGTGAAGAAGCTTATAAAGATTTACCCGGTTGTTGTCAATATGACCACGAAATGATGATGAATCAATCTGGCGAAATGAAATCGGATACTCATTAAATTCATAATATCAATAAAAGTAAGAACGGAGCTCCATTTAAGAGTTCTGTTCTTTCTTCAAAAAATAAGTCAACACATATCGAAACTGTTCAAATAATTTCTTATGTCCCTATTGTTGTCCCTATATAAAACCAAAAAAGCCCTAAATCATTTGAAATCAAATGTTTAGGACTTTTTGATGGTGGTGCCTCCAGGAATCGAACCAGGGACACATGGATTTTCAGTCCATTGCTCTACCAACTGAGCTAAGGCACCAGTAGCATAAAAATGCGAGTGCAAATATAGACTCATTTTTATTATTCACAAAAATAAAATTCAAAAAAATTATTTATTATTTATTATGTGCTTTAAATCATTGATTTGAACCTAAATAATGTTATAATTTGGTTAATTACTATAATAACTTGAGACTTCGTTTCGTAGTTTTATCACTTTTAAGACATTCTATGAATTTAATTGTTGATGTAGGAAACACATTTGTCAAGTTTGCTGTTTTTAGTAATGGTAAGCTAAAAGAGAGAATAGTTGGTGAAGTCAATGACTTTAGTGAATTGGCAATTGATGTGTTGAAAGCGTATCCTAGGATTGATAAAGCCATAATTTCTTCCGTAGGAAAATTAAAAACAGCACATATAAAAACACTTAAGAGTAAAGTTAATGTTATAGTACTCTCTCATGAACTCAAATTACCGTTCATAAATTTATATGCAACACCTAAAACGCTTGGAGTAGATAGAATAGCTCTAGTTTGTGGCTCTGTTGAGCAGTTTCCCAATAATAACGTGCTAATTATTGATGCAGGAACTTGCATAACGTATGATTTTGTAAATGCTAAAAATGAATATTTAGGAGGCGCTATTTCTCCAGGAATTAGATTACGATATAGAACTTTAAATAATTTAACTGCTAATTTGCCGTTATTGGATACACATTTACCTGAAGATATTTTAGGGAACTCTACCCAAAATTCAATACACTCAGGTGTTGTGTTTGGAGTTTTAAAAGAAATTGATGGTGTGATTGATGAATATGCTAAAAAATATTCAGATTTAACAGTTATTTTAACAGGAGGAGATACCAATTTCTTGTCAAACCAATTAAAAAATAGCATATTTGCCAACTCAAATTTTCTTTTAGAAGGTTTGAATTTTATTTTAGAATATAACTCACAATAATGATAAAGAAACTTGTAATAGTTTTAGTCACTTTTTTTGCAATACAATCGTATGGTCAAGAAGGTACCGCATCTCCATATTCTTTCTACGGAATTGGAAGCTTGAAATTTAAAGGAACAGTTGAAAATAGAAGTATGGGTGGATTGAGCATCTATACAGATAGTATTCATGTAAATTTAAGAAATCCTGCTGCGTATGTTGGTCCAGACTTAACAATTTGGAATAATGAAAACAGACCAGTAAAATTTTCTATTGGAGCCAGTCATAACAGTACAACTTTGAAAGCCAATTCTGGTGAAGCAAAGGTAAGCTCTACAACATTTGATTACCTCGCATTGTCAATGCCATTAGGTAAATTTGGATTTGGATTTGGATTAGTGCCCTATTCTTCGGTAGGTTACAAATTAGAAGATACAAATGAAGATGTAATTACCAATAGATACAGTGGAGAAGGAGGAGTCAATAAAGCGTTTTTAGGCTTAGGTTACAAAATCACAGATAAATTAAGTGCTGGTATTGATATGAATTATAACTTCGGAAACATCCAAAACAGCGCAATTGAGTTTGTTTATGATGATGAAGGTAATTTGGTGCAATATCAATCTAGAGAGAATAATCGTTCAGATTTAAGTGGTCTTAACTTTAATATTGGTTTAACATATAGAACCATGATTAATGAAAAGTTAGAACTACAGGCAGGATTAACATACTCTCCAAAAAGTGACTTATCTTCAATAAATGAAAGATCTTTTTCTACAATTGTTATAAGTTCTCAAACTGGTCAAGAGTTTGTAATTAACGAAGTCGAAGGTGATTTAGCGTCTCAAGGTTTAGAAGAAACAGACCTGACGTTGCCATCTAGGTTCTCATTTGGAGCTGGTATTGGTAAACCTAGAGCTTGGTTTATAGGTGGAGAATATACAAGTCAAAATACAAGTGAGTTTTCTAATCCTATAGTCTCAATAGAAAATGCTAATTTTGTAAATGCTTCAAATGTGTCGTTTGGTGGTTTTTATATTCCAGATTATAATTCTTTTGGAAGTTACTGGAAACGAGTAACCTATAGAGCTGGTATTCGTTTTGAGAATACGGGTTTAGAAATTAATGATAAAACCATAAATGAGTTTGGCATGTCTTTTGGAGTAGGGTTACCAGTCGGGAATGTGTTTTCAAATGCAAATATTGGTGTTGAGTTCGGAAAAAGAGGAACAACTACCCAAAATCTTATACAAGAAAACTTTTTTAGACTACAAATTAGTTTATCATTAAACGATAGATGGTTTGAAAAAAGAAAATATAACTAACGTAAATTACAAGAAGATGAAAACGAGAATTACACTAATCATAGCAGCACTCTTAATGGTGACAAACTTCGGTTTTGCTCAGCAAGATCAAGATTGTATGCTTAACTTAACAATGTTTAACGACTATGTTAAGAGTAAAAAATATGACGAGGCTTATGAACCATGGATGAAAGTTAGAAGCAAATGTCCAAAGTTTAATCTTACTATATATAAGTACGGAGAGAAAATTTTAGATCATAAAATTGAATCATCTACTGGTGCAGAAAAAATAGCATTTATTGAAGATTATATGAAACTTTTAGATGAAGCTAATGTTAATTTTGAGAGTAAATACAGTAAAGGAGAAATTGAAGAGCAAAAAGCACTGCTTAAATACGAAAGTCAAAAAGCACTAGGTCTTACAGATTTACAAATATTTGAAGCTTTTGATAATGTTTTTGAAAACTACAAAGAAGACTTTAAAAGCACTAAAGGTTTATATGTTTACTTTACAAAAACAGTAGATTTATTTAAAGCTGGGAAATTTGAACTTCAAAAAGTATTTGATAAGTATGATGATGTTAATGACCAATTAGAAGGGTTAAATGACAAATACTCTATTTCATTAAATAAATTAATTGAAAAAGAAACTGCTGGTACTGCATTAACTAAAAAAGAAGGTCAATATAAAAATTTCTATGAGAAATCATTAGAAGCTAATGATAAGATCTCAGGAAGTTTAGATTCTTACATTGGTGAATTAGCTAACTGTGAAAACTTAATCCCATTATACAAAAAGGATTTTGAAATGAACAGATCTAATGGAGCTTGGTTAAAGAGAGCTGTTAGTAAAATGTATAATAAAGATTGTACAGATGATCCACTATATATAGAATTGGTTAAAGCTTACGATCAAGCAGACCCTTCTGCAGATACGAAGTACTTTGTGTCAACTGTATTAAGAAAAGAAGGTAAGACTGCTGAGGCTGATAGATATTTGAAAGAATCTTATGACATGCAGACAGATCCTATCAAGAAAGCTAGAATGGCAAAGAAAACTGCTAACGATTTCAAGAAGAGAGGAAGCTTCGGTTCTGCTAGAACATATTACAGAGAAGCGTTGAAGTTAAACCCATCTGATGGTACACCACACTTATACATTGCATCTATGTATGCAAAAAGTGCTAATAACTGTGGAGACAATGCATTTAATAAAAGAGCAGTGTTTTGGTATGCAGCTCAAGAGGCTAGAAAAGCAGGTCAAGTAGATTCTAGATTAAAAAGTACTGCAGCAAAAACAGCAGCTTCTTACGAAGGAAACGCACCTACTAAAGCTGAAATATTTTCTGAAAACATGGCAGGTAAAACAATCAACATTGGATGTTGGATTGGAGGTAGTGTAAAAGTACCTAATCTATAAATGAAAATACCATTTTCACATATATCTAAAAGCATAGTCACAACAATTGTTGTGACTATGCTTTTTTCATGTGAAAGTAATATGAAAGACGTTCAACAAATTGGTGTGCTTCAAAATCAACCTGTAGGTGAAGCAAAAAACATTAATTTAAAATATACCGAAGCCAAAGACTCCATAGGTAAAGTCATTGCAAATCTTGAAAGCCCTAAAATGCTAGATTATTCTAATCGAGATTTTTCGTTTTCAGAGTTTCCAGATGGTGTGCGTTTATCATTGTATGATGAAAACAATCAAAAAAATGTGGTAATTGCAGATTATGGTATCGTTTACAATGCAACAGACTTAATCGATCTACAAGGCAACGTGATATTAATTACACCTCAAAATGACAGTTTGTTTGCAGAGCAGTTGTATTACGATCAAAAGAACGAATGGTTGTTCTCTAACCTTCCAGTGCGTTTAAAATCGGCTACAGCAAATAATGGTCATGGAGATATTTTTGACTCAGATACTAAATTTAAAAACTATACAATACTAGAAGGTCGAGGAGATATGATCTTAAAAGATTAGTTCTATTATAAAACATCTTATCTTTGTACTTTAATATTTATACTATCACATGAAGATTCTTCAGTTTTTTCAATACTTATATCTATTTTTTGCAGTATTATTTATTTATGATGGCTTCGTTAGTTGGGGAGAAGAAGGTCACAGATCAATTATATCCTTTGTTTTTGCTGCATTAGCGATATTTATGTTTTTCTTCAGAAAAAAATTCAGAAATAAATTTGGTAACCGCAACGGTTCTTAGTTATGGACTTTAGCATTGTGATCATTATTGTAATGTTATTGCTTTCGGCTTTTTTCTCCGGAATGGAAATTGCATACGTCTCATCCAATAAGATTCATATCGAAATTGAAAAAAAGCAAGGTGATTTTCTAGCAAATATTTTAACACGACTTACAGCAAAACCTTCAAAATTTATAGCAACAATGCTTATTGGTAACAATATAGCATTAGTTATTTATGGATTTGTAATGGGAGATGTTTTGATAAATTGGTTTCAATCTATGTTGCCATCACAATATCAAATTGTCACGTACTTGTTGACTGATTTAAACCTCTTGTCACAAACTATAATTTCAACTATTATTATTTTATTTACTGCGGAATTCCTCCCAAAAGTATTCTTTCAAATTTATGCTAATTCCTTTCTAAAGATCTTTGCTTTTCCAGCGTATGTTTTCTATGTGATGTTTTGGTTTTTGTCCTCTTTTATTATTTCAATATCAGATATCATACTAAAACGTTTTTTTAAGACAGAAGGTGATGATATTCAATTAGCGATGACAAAAGTAGAACTTGGAAACTATATTAGTGAACAAATGGAATCTGTAGAAGAACATGACGAAGTAGATAGTGAAATTCAGATTTTTCAGAATGCATTGGAGTTTTCCGAAGTAAAAGCTCGCGAAGTCATGGTGCCTCGTACAGAGATTATAGCTGTTGAAGTTAAAAAAACGATTCCAGAAATAAGTACGCTATTTATTGACTCTGGACTGTCTAAAATTTTAGTATACAAAGACAGTATAGATGATATTTTGGGTTACGTTCATTCGTTTGAATTGTTTAAAAAACCTACATCCATAAAAGCGATTACTATGTCTGTAGTTTATGTTCCTGCAACTATGTTAGTTAAAGATGTGCTTAATATTTTAACTAAAAAGAGAAAAAGTATGGCAGTTGTTATTGATGAGTATGGAGGTACTGCTGGTATAATGACCATCGAGGATATTGTAGAAGAGCTTGTAGGAGAAATTGAAGATGAACATGATAGTGTCGCTTTAATAGATGAGAAAATTGATGCTGATAATTATAAGTTTTCTGCACGTTTAGAAGTTGACTATATTAATGAAACATACAAACTCAATCTGCCAGTAGGAGAGAATTATGAAACTCTTGGCGGACTTATCGTTGATGAGACCGAAGAGATTCCTCAAGTTGATGCTCAAATTATCATTAACAATTTTAAATTCACCATTTTAGAAGTGTCTTCAAATAAAATTGATTTAGTGACACTTCAAATTATCCAAGAAGAATAGATTTTCTTTTTTAATATTTCCTTCGGAAATGTGCTAGAGATACATAATTTGTTTCCAAATTAAAGTACATGACTTTGCGAGAGGTTCAATGTGTCATTTATCCTATAAATACAATCCTTTAACCTACAATTGAAGTAAGCTAATTAAATTCAGTAATAAAAACATACATCTCCTTTTATTATTTGATAGAAAATGGTATTTTCGCCCACTTATTATTCAGAAATCATCTTGACTTTTTGTTTTAAACCGAAAAGTTTAGTTTTTGCGCTATAATGAAGGTGTTTTTTTCAACATAGCATCGCTACGTTTAAATAAAACAGCAAAATTAGAGTGTAAAATGGAAGTTTTGCAGGTGCAAGAAAAAGGCAATATGATTTCTATCTAAAAATATACAATATAATGGCAGTTTTAAATAAAATTAGACAACGTTCACTCTTTTTGATACTAATCATAGCACTAGCGTTATTTTCATTTGTACTTGCAGATCTATTTAAAAATAGTGATGCATTATTAGGTACAGCTCAAGATGTTGTAGCGACTGTAAATGGTAAAACTATTGATAGAACAGACTTTATGTCTAAAGTAGAAAACACACAAAGACAATTAGGTCCTGGTGCTACATCTACTCAAGCAATGAATAGAGTTTATGATCAAGAAGTACGTCGTGCAGTAATGAGCACACAATTTGATGAATTAGGTCTAACTGTTGAGCAAGATCAAATGAAAGATTTGTTAAAGCAAAATTTTGCATCTTATCCTGAGTTTCAAAACGAAGCTGGACTTTTTGATGAAAATAAATTAACAGAGTTTGTTGCTAATCTTAAAGCTATATATCCTGAACGCTCTGTTGTTGGAAACTTTCAATTAAATTATGATGATTGGGTTAATAGTGAAAACTCAATTGCTATTGGTGCTCAAGAAAGAGCCTACTATAATATGGTTAAAGCTGGAGTTAATGCAACATTAAACGAAGCTGAGGTAGATTATATGTTAGAGAATTCAACTAGAGACCTAAGATATGTTCAAATACCTTATTCTACAATCAATGATAGTTTAGTTGAAGTTACTAAAAGTGACATCACAGCTTACATCAATAAAAATAAAAAGAAATTTGAAGTAGAAGCATCTCGTGATATAGTTTATGTAGAGTTTAAAGAAGCGCCAAGTTTAGATGATGAAAATAATCTAAAAGCATCACTTACCGATTTTATAAACGGTAAAGCTATTTTTGAAGATGGTAAAAACGATACAATTAAAGCATTTAGAACTGTAAAAGCTGACGATTTAGAAAGCTACATTAACTATACTGCAGCTTCAGATTTGAATTACAATAATGCGTTTGTAAAAAAATCGGCATTACCTGCTGCTGTTGCAGATACATTGTACAATTTAAATGTTGGTGATGTCTATGGTCCTTATAAAGATGGTGCTATGATGAAATTGTCTAAAATGGTCGCTAAAAAGCAAGTACCAGATTCTGCAAAAGTTCGTCATATTTTAATTCCTCATGTTGGAGCATCAAGTGCAGCTCCAGATGTAACTAAAACAGTAGAGCAAGCAAAAGCAACTGCAGATAGCGTATTAGCAATTGTAAAAGCTAACCGTTCTAAATTCCCAGCATTAGTGACAGCATTGTCTTCAGATCAAGGAAGTGTAGAAAAAGGTGGTGTTTATGATTTTCATACTAGTACACAAATGGTAAAACCATTTAGCGATTTTGAATTTGAAAACAAAGTTGGAGATATTGGTGTTGTGAAAACACAATTTGGTTTTCATATCATTGAAATATTAGATCAAAAAGGATCTTCTAATGTTGTTAAGGTTGCTACAATTGCAAGAAAAATAGAGCCTTCTACAGAAACTATAGATAATGTGTTTACTGAAGCTTCAAAATTTGAGCTTGCAGTTCAAGATGGAGATTTCCAAAAAATAGCTGAAGAACGTAAATTAGCTGTAAAACCAGTAAATGGAATTAAAGTGTTAGATGAGCAAATCCCAGGATTAGCAAGTCAAAGACCTATGGTGCGTTGGGCATTTGAAAAAGAAACTAAAGTTGGCGATTTCAAACGTTTTACAATTCCTGGTGGTGGTTATGTTGTTGCTCAAGTAACTAAAATAACCAAGAAAGGCTTAATGGATCCAGAAACAGCGTCTGCTTCTGTATTAACTGATATTAGAAAAGAAAAGAAAGCTGAAATGATACGCGCTAAAGTAACAGGAACTACTGTTGATGATGTTGCTAAAAATCAAGGCAGACCAGCAACAAGTGCATCTGCAGTGAATATGAAAAACCCAACGCTTACAGGAGCAGGTCTAGAACCTAAAGTTGTAGGTGTAGCATTTGGATTAAAAGATGGTGAAACTTCTGGATTAATTAATGGAGACAGAGGTGTATACATGGTAACCGTTTCTAATATCCAAGACGCAACAAAATTAGATAACTATCAATCTATTGCAGCTCGTTTAAGTACTGCAAGATCAAGTGCAGCTCAAACTAAAGTGTATAATGCTTTAAAAGAAACTGCAGATATTGAAGATAATAGAGCAATGTTCTACTAGTAGAAACTCTTATTATATATTAAAAAGCTCCACAATTTTGTGGAGCTTTTTAGTTTTTAATCTGAATTTTTATATAAACCATATGTCAACCTGAACTTGTTTCAAGTTCTCATTATTTTGCAAGATTATTTATTGATGAGATTCCGAAACATACCTCGACTTCGCTCAGACTAGAGTTCGCAATGACGTAAAATAATAGTCTCCTTTGATAGAAACTAATTTAGTTTCTAACCATTTCAGAATACGGAAGGATTGTAGTATATCCCTTAGACTCAAAATAAGCAGTAGGATTAACTTTGGTAGCAACCATGACAAAATCTCCTCCCCAAGCTCCAAGACTTTTAATACTACCTTTAAAATCACTAAACAAACGTGTTTTTACAGGTGTTTCTTTTATTATTTCTGAAATGAGCTGTTCATGGTCATCCATCAACTTTTGAAACTCACTAAGAGTCTCGCAAGTAATCATATGCTCTGTTATAATATTGATCTTTTCAATTGAAGCCGATAAGTCTAGTTTGTTTTCTCTGTACTGTTTAATTCCATCACGACTATTTTGCTTTTGATTAAGGTGAACAAAGTAGATGTGATTTTTAAAACTCGGATTAAAATTTACTGTCTTAACAATTTGCTCGTCACCCTGAACTTGTTTAACCGTCTTATCATGTTTTGGTTTATTCAACTGAAACGTCAAACTACTAGTTGCTTTAGCGCATGCAATATCATAACCACTTCCACCAAAAGTTTGCTTCAATAAAGCGTAAGCATCTACTTTTGCCCAACTAGCAACATTAGAAATTAAGGTAGATGAAGTCCCAAGTCCCCAATTTTTTGGAAACCCTAAAACCGTAGTAACATGATAGCCTTTAGCATCGGTTAAAAACTCAGGATTAAGTTGTTTAGCTACTTTTAATATCTGTAATAATCGATTTGAAATGTCATTTTCAGTAGTAAGTATCGAAGTAATAACACAATTTTCAATCTTAAATTCTACATCAAGCCAAATTTCACCATTTTCATCTAAACTTGTCCATTTGAGTATGCCGTCGTCATCACTTTTAATATCTAAAGTTTGACCATAAATACTAGGAACAGCCAATGCGATAGCTCCATCAAGAACGACATATTCTCCTGTTAATAATAATTTTCCATGGCTGTAAAAACTTTTCATTTATCGTCTTAGTTTTTCTATTTGAGCAACTACAGTACTATGCGTCACAGTATGTGTTTTGAAATGATTGACAAGAGTTGTTTTTTCTTCGGAAGTAGCTTCAAACTGATTTAAAATATTCATCAAGTGCATTTTCATATGACCTTCTTGAATTCCAGTTGTCGTCAATGATCGAAGTGCGGCAAAATTTTGAGCCAATCCTGCAACAGCAACAATTTGCATGAGTTCTTTTGCAGTTGGTTCTCCTAATAATTCAAGAGCTAACTTTACTAAAGGATGTAGTTTTGTTAATCCGCCAACGGTTCCTAAAGCTAAAGGGATTTCCATCCAAAAAGTAAAAATACCTTCTTCAATTTTAGCGTGAGTTAAGCTTGAGTATTGTCCGTTTCTAGAAGCATAAGCATGAACACCAGCTTCTACAGCTCTAAAGTCATTTCCTGTAGCAAGAACCACAGCATCAATACCATTCATGATACCTTTGTTGTGCGTTACTGCTCTGTAGGGTTCAATTTCTGCAATGTTGACTGCTTGCACAAATTTTTCGGCAAATTCTTGAGCCGAAATATTAGAGTTTTCAGTCAGTTCTTCTACGTTGCAACTTACTTCAGCTCTAACCAAACAATTTGGTACATAGTTGGACAGAATGGACATGATGATTTGAATATTCTTCTCTTCCGAAGAAAATAACTCAAATTTTTGTGCCTCTTCTTTTAGTGTTTCTGCAAATTGCTCTAAACAAGAATTAATGAAATTTGCTCCCATCGCATCCAATGTTTCAAACGTTGCGTGTAGTTGGTAATAGTTAACTATATCTTGAGTTTTATCTTTTAACTCTATATTTAAAATACCACCACCACGTTTTTCCATGTTTTTGGTAAGTGGTTTAGCGTTTTCAATAAGTTTTGGTTTTATGACTTTGAAAAATTGTTCTAATTTGGTGCTTTCACCATTAAACATGAAATGCACTTGACCAATTTTTTCCGTAGAAATTACTTTGGTTTTAAATCCACCACGATCAAACCAAAATTTTGCAGCTTTACTGGCTGCGGCAACTACAGAGCTTTCTTCAATAGCCATTGGAATAGCATAAACTTTGTCATTAATTAAAAAATTTGGAGCGACACCTAGAGGTAAATAGTAGTTAGAAACTGTGTTTTCTATAAACTCATCGTGGAGTTGTTGTAGTTTTTTATCGTCATTCCAATATTGTTTTAAAAGTGCTTTTGCTGATGCAGGATCTTTGAAATAAGTGTCAACAAGCCAATCAATTTTTTCTGATTTTGTTAGTTTGGAAAAGCCAGTAATGGTTTTATTCATCTGCTAAATTTTAGTAATTGGAGACAAGAAATTGATGTTAAATGGAAAGCACAAAGATACTATTCTTGGTATTATTATTGATGCCTTGTCATAATATTGCATATTTAACAGTCGATAGTTACTGTTTTTTGCATTATTTTTAGTAAACTTGACATTATTTTGTCATAAAAACACCTCTATGAATATATTCAAATCCTTTACAATTCTTATTCTTTTTATAACAGCTTTAACATCAGCTCAAAATAAAGAAATTACACTAGAAGAAATATGGGACGGAACATTTAGAACAGAGCGAATGGATGCTTTGCACTCAATGAATAATGGAAAGCAATATTCAGTTTTAAATTATGAAAAAGGAGGCACACAAATAGATGTTTACAACTACAAAACACTAAGCAAGGTTAATACGCTTGTTAAATCTAGTAATCTTAGAGATATTGAATCGTTTTCAAACTATACCTTTAGTGATGATGAAACTAAGGTTTTATTAGCAACCAATGTGGAGTCGGTTTTTAGACGCTCTACACTAGGTATATTCTATGTTTATAATACTGAAACGAATCAAACTACTTTAGTTTCCGAAGAAAAAATACAAGAACCTACATTTTCACCAGATGGTAATAAAATTGCTTTTGGTTTAAAAAATAACCTTTTTGTAAAAGATCTAATTACTGGCAAAACCGAGCAAATCACTTTTGATGGCGAAAAAAATAAGATTATCAATGGAATTACAGACTGGGTTTATGAAGAAGAGTTTAGCTTCGTCAGAGCCTTTGAATGGAATGCTGCTGGTAACAAAATAGCATTTATTAGGTTTGATGAAACTAACGTTCCAGAATTTTCAATGGATGTTTATGGTCAGCAATTATATCAAACTCAAACTGTTTTCAAATACCCTAAAGCTGGAGAAAAAAACTCTGATGTGTCACTACATATCTACGATTTAGCTAAAAACAACACTCAGGAAGTAAAGCTTAATAAAGCGTATAATGATTTCTATATTCCTAGAATTAAATGGAGCAATGATGCTAATGTATTGAGTGCACAATACACAAATAGACATCAAAATGAGCTTGATTTATGGATGATTAATGCGGAAACATCAACTGCTAATCTAGTTTTAGCTGAAACAGATAAAGCGTACATAGACGTAACCTTTAATTTGACGTTTCTAAAAGATAATAGCTTTATTTGGACAAGTGAAAAAGACGGATGGAACCACATCTATCACTACGATAAAGACGGAAAATTAATTAATCAAGTCACATCAGGAGATTGGGAAGTCACCGATTATTATGGTTATGATCAAAATTCAAAACGAATTTTTTATCAATCAACCGAAGATGGCTCAGTTAACCGAAGTGTCTATTCTATAGGTCTCAACGGAAAAAAGAAACAACGCCTAACAAAAAATACAGGAACAAACTCTGCGTCTTTTAGTGCAGACTTTACTTACTTTATCAATTCGTTTTCTAGTGCTACTAATCCTCCAGAATATACGTTGAACAATTCTAAAACAGGAAACTTGGTTAAAAGTATCAAAGACAATGATAAACTAGCACAAAAGTTATCGCGTTACAAAACATCTCAAAAAGAGTTTAGTACGATTAATGTTAATGGTAATGATTTAAATATGTGGACGATTAAGCCTGCAGATTTTGATGAGAATAAAACCTATCCGTTGTTTATGTATCAATATTCTGGTCCAGGATCACAACAAGTCACTAACCGTTGGAATAATGCTAATGATTACTGGTATCAGCATTTAGCGCAACAAGGTTATATTGTTGTTTGTATTGATGGTAGAGGTACAGGTTTTAAAGGAGCAGATTTTAAAAAAGTCACACAAAACGAATTAGGTAAATACGAAGTTGAAGATCAAATCCAAGCAGCAAAACAATTAGGAAAATTATCATACATTGATGAAAATAATATTGGTATTTGGGGCTGGAGTTATGGTGGCTTTATGAGTAGTAATGCTTTGTTTAAAGGTAATGATACGTTTTCTATGGCAATCGCTGTGGCACCAGTAACAAGTTGGAGATTCTATGATTCTATCTATACAGAACGTTATATGACAACGCCTCAAGAGAATCCTTCAGGATATGATGAAAACTCACCAATTAACCACGTAGATAAATTAAAAGGAGAGTTCTTGTTAATTCATGGTACAGGTGATGATAATGTGCATGTTCAAAATACAATGCGTATGGTTGAAGCCTTAATTCAAGCCGATAAGCAATTTGAATGGATGATCTATCCAGACAAAAATCATGGTATTTATGGCGGAAACACAAGATTGCATCTCTATAAAAAAATGACAAACTTCATTCATGAAAACTTAGGTGAACATAGAGATTTAGAAAAAGAGTCAAAGGAAGAAGAAGTCAAAATCAAAGGATAAAATAACTAACTAATACATAAATTTATGTCAGCAACAATTAAACAACCACATCAAAAAGAACTTTGGGGACATCCAGTAGGTCTCTATGTTTTATTCTTTACAGAAATGTGGGAACGTTTTTCTTACTACGGAATGCGCGCACTATTAACACTCTATTTAGTTGAGAAAACAACAGCTGATAATCCTGGATTAGGATGGTTAAGCTCAGAATCAATAATGCTTTATGGATGGTATACGATGTTAGTATACGTCATGTCAATACCAGGTGGTATGATAGCAGATAAAATTTTAGGGCAAAAGAAAGCTGTGCTCTATGGAGCTTTAACCTTAGTAGCAGGTCATGGAATTTTAGCCTTTGATGAAATGTGGGCTTTTTACACAGGTTTAGCACTTATTATATTAGGTGTTGGACTTTTAAAACCAAATATTTCTACAATGGTTGGTGGTTTATACAAACAAGGCGATATTAGAAGAGATAAAGGATTTAGTATTTTTTATATTGGTATTAATTTAGGATCACTATTAGCAACATTTATAGTTGGTTATGTTGGTGAAAAAATTGGATGGCATTATGGTTTCGGACTTGCAGGAATTGCAATGTTATTAGGTTTGATAGTTTATTTATACGGACAGAAATTCTTAATTAATGTTGGAAATAAACCAACTCTAGAGGATAAGAAGAACGATGTCTCAATTAGTAAGTTACTTGGCGATTTAATGAAATCACCTGTTAACTTAGGTATTGTATTAATTATAATGGCTTATGCTGTTTACGCAGGATATACTTATGATGGAGTAGATAGTTGGGGTTATACAGCTTTATACATCTTTATTGCTGTGGTTGCAGGAGTTATGATGATGATTTATAAAAATTTAGAAAACCAAATATCTAAAGATCGTTATTTGGTATTATTACTTTCATTTTTAATAGTTATCGTATTCTGGGGAGCTTTTGAGCAAGCAGGAGGTTTAATGAGTATTTATACGAAGACAAATACAGATAGAATGCTATTTGGTTGGGAAATACCAGCAACGTGGTTTCAAGGCTTAAATGCAGGATTTATAATCATTTTTGCAACCTTAGTTGCAGGATATTGGGCAAAACGTAAATTAAAAGGTAAAGAGGCGTCATCATTATTTAAGATGGCAGTTGGTACCATGATTATGGGACTTGGATTTGTATTTATGATTTTTGCAGCTGCAGAATATAATGCAGATGGAAGCTCAGGAATGCAATGGTTAGTATTAGCATATTTATTTCATACTATTGGAGAATTATGTTCTTCTCCAGTGGCACTCTCTTTTATTACAAAATTAGCACCTGTAAAATATGCCTCACTAATGATGGGTGTTTATTTTGCTGCTACAGGTCTAGGAAACAAAGTAGCTGGAGTAATAGGTGAGTCTGCTTCAAAATTTGGAGAGTATGCTATTTTCTCTGGGATTACAATATTTACAGTTATTTTTGGATTACTTGTGATTTTATTATTAAAACCATTAAAACGCCTTACTCATGGTGCAGAAGATAACGAGCGCATAATTCATAATGATGAGACTGAAGGTTTTGAATTAGCAGACGAATAATATATATTATAAAGCCCTTGCATTTAAATAGTGCAAGGGTTTTTCTTTTCTAAATTAATTTACTACATATGAATACAGATATCGAAAATCTATTTAAAGACAAGGTCATTGGTCATCCAGCAGGATTATTTGTGATCTTTTTTACTGAAATGTGGGAACGTTTTTCTTTCTACGGAATGAAAATTTTATTAGTACTATTTTTAACAGCACCATATTTGAGTGATAATCCAGGTTGGGAGTGGTCTCGTGAAAATGCTCTGGCATTAATAGGAACCTACTCGTCTTTGCTTTATCTCACACCAATAATTGGTGGTTGGTTAGCAGATAAAATAACAGGTTATAAATGGGCTGTTATTATTGGTTGTTTCATAATGATGCTTGGTCATGCATTTATGGTTTTTGAAACAACATGGTCTTTATATGTAGGTTTAGCGCTGTTGGTTATTGGTACTGGTTTTTTTAAACCTAACATGACATCGATGATTTCTGAAATGTATAAAGGCAAAGAATCTAAAAAAGATGGAGCATATACCATTTATTATATGGGTGTTAATGCTGGAGCTTTCTTCGGAATGATGCTTTGTGGTTATTTAGCTTCAAATTTAGGTTGGAGTTATGGATTTGGTCTTGCAGGAATATTCATGCTTGGAGGTTTAGTTCAGTTTTGGTTAGCAAAGGATTTATTCGGTCAAATAGGAGAAAGACCATCAAAGATTCATGAAGTAGAATTACCTCAAAATATTAATGAGGAAAGTCCTAAAGAACACATAAGAGATGATGATGGAGAAAAGTTGAATCCATTTACAATGTTTGATAAAGTGCTGATAGTATTATCTGCCTTAGGTGGTTTGTTATATTTATTTAATGATCCATTATCGAAAATTGAAGGCATAAATCTGTTGCCGTTTTCCATTGGAGATATGGAAGGTTCTAATGTTACCATTCTTGCTGCATTATTCATGTTTTTGTTCTTGATTATAAGTAGAATTTCACGTTACTCAAGGATTGTAAGAGATCGAATTATTGCAGTATCTATTTTCGGAATTTTTACAGTTTTCTTTTTTGCAGCATTTGAACAGTCTTTAGGATCAATGACTTTATTTGCTAGAGATTATACAGATAGAGTATTAACCGGATCATCTGGTATGATATTTAAAATTATTGATACGATATTAACAATAGTACCATTAGGAATTATTAGTTGGGTTTTATATATGTTATTTAAAAAGACATATAGTAAAATTGCAGCTTCAAATATTGTATTAGGATTGACTTTTGTTTTTTTATGGATTGTAGTTTTCTATAAGGTGTTTAATGAGTTTAGCAAAGACACTACTGAGGTCGATCCTACATGGTTTGGGATTTTAAATTCATTTTTTATAATTACACTTGCTCCATTGTTTTCTAAGTGGTGGGAAAGTAAATATAATCCTAGCGTAGCGATGAAGTATGGTATTGGTCTTGTATTACTTGGTCTAGGTTTTGGTATTTTGGTATTTGGAACTTTAGGAATAGAACAAGGTGCAAAAACAGCATCTGTGAGTATGATATTTTTAATTTTGGCTTATCTGTTCCATACTATGGGTGAACTTTGTATTTCTCCTGTAGGCTTATCTTACTTGAGTAAACTAGTTCCTGGTCGTATGATTGGTTTTATGTTTGGGATTTGGTATCTAGCTATTGCAATAGGGAATAAAGCAGCTGGTTCCATGGGAGGAATGATTGATAAAATCACAGCAGAATATTCATTAAGTACGTTCTTTTTAATATTTACATTAGTTCCTGCAGCTATAGGCATCATATCTATGATATTAAATCCTGTTCTCAAAAAATTAATGCATGGTGTTCGTTAATTGATTATTGCCAATTTTCTCTTTTTAATTATTCAAATGAAAATTTAGTATTTTTCATTTAGGCAATAAAGAAAAATAAGGCATTGCCATAGTTGAGGCTTCTTTTTATTTTGAAGCATTAATGGAAAAGCCTCATTTTGATAAGTGATTTTAAAGAGAAAATTGGCATCATATCGTTAAAATAACTTAAAATGCTCCACATTTGGAGCATTTTTTGTAAGTTCGGAACAACTTTTGCAACAAATCAAATTATGAAAAAAGTACTTATTTTATTTGCAATCGCCTTGATGTTTTCAAGTGCAGCAATAGCACAATCACAAGAAATTAATTGGATGACTTTTGAAGAAGCTCTGGCAGCTCAAAAGAAAAAGCCTAAAAAAATTATGATGGATGTCTATACCAATTGGTGTGGTCCTTGTAAAATGCTTGATAAAAATACGTTTCATAATAAAGATGTTGTAGCGTATGTAAACAAGAATTTTTATGCTGTAAAGTTTAATGCTGAAGGTAATTCTGTTGTAAACTATAAAGGTGCAGAATTTACAAATTCAGGATATAAAGAAGAACTTAAAAATCGCAGAAATAGCGTTCATGAATTGTCACGTCATTTAGGAGTTAGAGCTTATCCAACTATAGTTTATTTTGATGAAGACGGAAATGTGATACAACCAATTAGTGGATATATGAAGCCAAAACAAATAGAGTTATATTTAAAGTTATTTCAATCTAACGACTATAAAGCTATTACAACTCAAGATGAATTTAATACGTATTACAAAGCGTTTAAATCTGAATTCCAAGAATAGATAATACATTACTTTATAATAAAAGCTCCCTTTTTCCTAGTATGGTGAAAAGGGAGTTTTCTTTTTAAGCAAGTTTGTTCCCAACGATTCACATACGATGTATAATTACTGCCATCTGCAATAATATATTTAGGGTTGATAGAATCAATAACACGTTCCATATTTAACTTTGGAGAATTGCGAAGTAATAGATAATCTGGTTCAAAACTTTTCACATTATAAACACCCAAACTGTCAATAATTAGTATTGTCTTATTCTTGAATTGATACACAGATTTTAGTGTATCTAACGTGCTTGAAGTTATAAAATTTCCGACGCTATAATTAGCAATCATTTTATCTTTAGATAACGTTATACTATCAAAGTTGTGTGCTACTTTTAATTCTGAATTTACTTTGTGCATGATCACACTATAACGACTTTTGTGAAGTATGCTAAACGATTCGTTATTGTTTTTAAATGTTGAATGTATATAAACACCTTGAACCAATACTATTGAAATTAAGAAAAGCGCTATACGTTTAAAATCTCGTTTTTTAAATATAAATACAGATGTGATAATTAAGCTATAAAAAGCTAATACATGCGGAATGTCAAATGAGATGTTTTTTAACACATACAGTTCTTGATTTGAAACCCAACCTACAATAGCATTCATTACTCTTATTATAAGTCCGTAAAGATTTGCAAGAAATTGAGGTAAATTATTTAGTAATGCGAGCACAATTACTAAAATGCCAATGCCTAAAATGAGTCCTAAAAATGGAATTATTGCCAAATTAGAGATCAAAAATAAGCCTGGAAATTGATGAAAATAGTATAAACTAATGGGAACCACTCCAAACTGTGCAGCAATAGTTACGGTTAGTATTTGCCAAAAGTAATCGATGACTTTCCATTTTGGTTGCCAAAGTTTATAGAGTAATGGTTGGATGCTTACAATAGCTAAAACGGCCAAATAACTCATTTGAAATCCGACATCAAATAAAAATAATGGTTTACAAAGTAGAAGAATAAATATAGAAAATGCTAAGGTGTTGTAAATATTTGTGGCACGTTTCCAATGAAGCGCAATAGATACAATACTAAACATGGTTACTGCTCTTGTGACCGATGCCGATAATCCAGCAATAAGCGCAAAAGACCATAAGAGTGAGATAAGAATTATGACCTTTATAAATTTCCCTTTTCTAAAACGTTCAATTGGTTTTAATACATGTGAAAGAATTAGTAGTATAATCCCTACATGTAATCCAGAAACGGCTAGAATGTGAATAGCTCCAGCGTTGACATAATTTTCTTGTATGTCCTGACTCAAATCTTGACGTTGGCCAAGTAATAAGGCGTTGATAATTGATAATTCTTCAGGTTTAAAATTATAATATAGTAGTTTACTATTTATAGTTTGCCTGAGTTGATCTGCAATACCATATATAGTTGTTTCTGGTGTTTCAACTTGCAACATTGAATGATTCTTAATACTTATTTGATGATAGATATATTGCTTTTCTAAATAAGCTTTATAATTAAATTGATTAGGGTTTAGAGGAAATGGTAAAGACTTAAAATCTGTATAAGCAATTAGAACATCGTCTATATGATATGAAACGTCTAGACTATCTTTTGAAATATTTAGCAGACATTTTCCATACACAGATTTATTATCAATGTCGATAAGTTTAATAACATATTTATCATAATATGCTGATGGCTTAAGACGTTCTTGAATTTTAAAACTGATTAATTTAGGTTGGCTGTTTTCTGTATCTATATGTTTTGTGTAATGCTTGTCAAAATTTATTTGATTGTGAGTTTGGTAAGTCAGTGATCCTAAGAGAATCATTAGTGTATATGTGATACAGCCAAACCAGATGGTCTTTTTAAATGTTTTATTAGAGAGATAAAAACTAATGCCAAGTGCAAATAGAAGAAATAATATATTATAAATTAAAGCATGAAGAGTTAAAGTGATGTAGTGACTAATCGCTATACCAATAATGAGGCCTAGGGTTAGTTTAATTAGAATAGAATTAAGAGGTTTCACATTCTAAATATAGTAAATAATCTATATTTAGAGAAAATAATCTATACGTTTACTATGTACTAAAGTACACGTCTAGCTTGTACGTAAGCTTGGTACCAATATCTTTCTGCAAGGTTTGATATCATAACGCCTCTACTTGATGATGCGTGAATAAACTCTACATGACCAGGTCTACTTGAGGTGACAATGCCTACATGATTGACGCGACGGCTATTTTTGCTTGTTGCAAAAAATACTAAATCACCTTCTTTTAGTTTTTTAACATCAATCCAATCACCACGTTTTGATAGATCTGCAGTGGTTCTTGGTAATACAATATTTTCTTTTTTAAATGCAGTGACTATAAGACCAGAACAATCCATGCCTTTTTTTGTAGTACCACCATACTTATAACGTGTACCTTCAAATGTTTTTGCGTAATCAATAATGTTTGCAACTGTTTTAGGTGTTGAAGCAGAAGGAGATGAGTTACGTTTTTTAGTCGTTTTAGTCGTTTTAGTCGTTTTTGATTTTTTGGTGACAACACGTTTGGATGAGTTACAACTCGCAAAAAAGATACTTAAAATAAGAATGAGGATAATTTTTTTCATGTAAAAGTTTAGTAATAGAGGCTAAAAATATAGAATTAAGTTGCCTTATAGAATAAATAACGTTTGGGTTTTCAACAATGTTATTTACAACTAGTTATTATTACTTCTGATTTTTGTATATTCAAGTGTAAATTGGAAATTGTTATGATTTATTATTCTTTAAATATTTTTGGTCATGGTCCTAGAGCCTATTCAGGAATATCAATATATAGTGTATTCATATTTTTAGGTGTAATTGCATTCTTTTTGCTAATCAATAAAATATTTAATAAACAACCTTTGAAACTCCCAGAAAATGATAATTTAGAACTCGAGCAATATACTTTAGGGTTTGAAGATACATACGTTAATGTGAAAAAAAGATCGTTATCAACAAAAGTAACGGTATATTTATTAACTGCATTATTAATTATAACACCTTTGAGTGAGCTTTTAGGACAGCTTGGTTATAATTACGATTATTTTTGGATATTCTCATAAATCAACTTAGCCGTTTTTTCACTAGCACCTTTTCCACCTAATTTTTTCTCTAAATCATAATACTCAATAAAGAATTTAATTCGATTATCCTCATCTAGAATTTTAGTCAGTTCTGCTTTAAGTCTTTTAGTATTTAAATCACCTTGAATTAATTCTGTAACCACTTCGCGATCCATAATAAGATTCACTAACGAGATATATTTTAGAGTAATAATACGTTTTGCTATTTGATAAGAAATAGCATTGGCTTTATAGCAAACTACTTGAGGGACTTTAAAAAGTGCAGTTTCTAGAGTTGCAGTTCCAGATGTAACTAAAGCTGCAGTTGATACACTTAATAAATCATATGTTTTATTAGATATAAAAGCGACATTATCTTGTTTGATAAACGGTTTATAAAACTCAAAATCCTGACTAGGAGCACCTGCAATTACAAATTGATAGTCTGAGAAATCATTAACAAGACTAAGCATAACACCAAGCATTTTCGTGATTTCTTGTTTTCTGCTTCCTGGAAGTAGTGCAATTATTGGTTTTTCAGATAATTTGTGTGCTTCTCTAAATTCAAATGGATTCACCTGAGTACGATCTGCAATAGCATCAATTAAAGGATGACCAACAAAATGGACGTCATAATTATATTTGGCGTAAAATTCTTTTTCAAACGGAAGAATCACATACATAGCATCGACATCATTCTTAATTTTTTCTACACGACCTGCTCTAGAAGCCCAAACTTGTGGAGAAATGTAATAGTGCGTTTTGAATTTGCGCTCTTTAGCCCATTTAGCAATGCGTAAGTTGAATCCAGAATTATCAACAAAAATAATGACGTCTGGTTGAAACTTTTCAATATCAGCTTTGCAAAATTTTATGAGTCCGAGAATCTTCCGAAGATTCATAACAACTTCAGCAAAACCCATAAACTGTCGTTCTTTATAGTGTTTTACTAAAGTACCACCAACAGCTTGCATCAAATCGCCACCCCAAAATCTAATATCTGCATCAACATCTTGTTGATATAATGCTTTCATTAAATTGGACGCATGAAGATCTCCAGAGGCTTCGCCAGCTATGATGTAGTATTTCATGAGGTATTTTTATTGTTTTTTAACGGTCATATGGTTCTCACAATTAATAATTATTTAAAAAAAAAAATAATTATAGAAATGCTCGGTTCATGTGTTTAAATAAATCTAATAATTAAGGTTGCTATGGCTACAATTACTGTTGCAATAAGAACACCTTGTGCTTTTGAATCTTGATTTTGTTTTATAAATAGGAAAAAAGCTGCAAGGTTTAAAATTGCTCCCATACTCATCAATTTAGTAAAAACACCTTGATTAATTGCAATGTCAAGCGAATCGTTTAAAGAATTCCCTTTTCCGAAGAATAAAAGAACCAAAATAAGTCCAACAATACTGCAAACTAATCCTACGATAATACCAATAATTATATTTTTATTTTTCATCAAATGTCCATGTGTTTAATTCTTGAATACTATGGTGCGCAGTTAAGTCAAATTGAACTGGTACAACAGATACATAGCCATTAGCCAAAGCCCATTCATCTGTATCTTCACCATTATCCAAATTTACAAATTTACCAGTAAGCCAGTAATAATCTTTACCATTAGGATTTTGACGTTTATCAAATTCTTCTTCCCAATTAGCTTTAGCTTGTCGGCAGATTTTAATGCCTTTGAGTTCTTTTTTTTCTAACTTCGGAAAGTTTACGTTTAACACAGTTCCGCTATCCAGACCATGTTTTAAAACGTTTTCTGCAATAGTTTTAATATAAGTTTTGCACTGCTCAAAATTAGCACTCCAATTATAATCACACAATGAAAATCCTATAGCAGGAATTCCCTCAACACCAGCTTCTATTGCTGCACTCATTGTGCCAGAATATATCACATTTATTGATGAATTAGAACCGTGATTTATACCTGAGACACATAAATCTGGACGTCTCTCTAAAATTTGCTTAACACCAAGTTTTACGCAGTCTGCAGGAGTGCCAGAGCAACTGTATTCTTCTTGTTTGCCTTTGTCAATGGTTACTTTTTCAATATGAAGTGTGGAGTTAATGGTTATAGCGTGTCCCATACCACTTTGTGGACTATCTGGAGCAACGACAACAACGTCTCCAATAGTGTTCATGACTTCTATTAAAGTTCTAATTCCTGGAGCTGTAATTCCATCATCGTTGGTTACTAAAATAAGTGGCTTTTGAGACATAAAAAATGTATTGTTTTTTCTAATGTATTAGGTATTGCTAAAATACACAAAGGGGTTTAAAATTCCTATAAATAAAGGTTTAACAAAAAATTATTAGCTTCTCATTTTATTGGCATGATTTTTTCTTTTACTTTAGTAGAAATTATGTAAATAACCTACATGTTTTATTAACCTTGATTTATATAACGGTTAATTTAATTTACATTTAATAAAATATGATTAATATGATGAAAAGGAATTATAAACTGTCGCTACTAGTTTTACTATTAGCTTTTGCCTCTTGCAGTTTTACGACGAAGAAATTTCAAGACCCAAACAAAGATAAATTGTTAATTCAATTGATAACTTACGTTTTAGAAGAAGGGCATTTTAGTCCACAAGAAATAAACGATGGGTTTTCTGAAGAAGTGTTCACAGATTACTTAGAACAACTAGATCCATTTAAACGCTATTTTTATGCGTCAGACATTAAAGAGTTTGAAGCGTATAAAGATCAGATTGATGATCAAATCAAAGCATATGATCTCTCGTTTTTTAATTTAACGCACGAGCGTTTATTAAAGCGAATTTCAGAATCTAAAAACCTGTATAAAGAAGTGTTATCTGAGCCTTTTGATTTTACGGTAGCTGAAGATTTTTCAACAGACTACGAAAAATTAGAATACGTGAATTCTAAAAAGCAAATGAAAGAACGTTGGAGACAACAACTCAAATTTTCTACTATTGCTAATTATGATGATTTGTTGAGTGATCAAGAATTTGCTAAAAGCAATGATATTACTCTTGAGGATATGAGTGCTGCTGCTTTTGAAAAACTTCAAAAAGCAAATACTGAAATATTAAAAAAATCTCCAAAAGATTTAGAAGTAGAAGCTAGAGATGCAACTAAAAGATCTTTAGATGAGCTTTATGATTTTATAGATGATAGACAACGTAAAGATTGGTTTGCAGTTTATATTAATGCAATTGTAGAGGAGTTTGATCCACATACATTCTATTTTGCGCCAGAAGATAAAGACCGTTTTGATGTTGCCATGTCTGGGAATTTTGAAGGTATTGGAGCAAGACTTCAGAAAAAAATGGATGCTACAATTGTAAACGAAATTATTAGTGGTGGACCAGCTTGGAGACAAAATGAGTTAGAAGTTGGTGATCAAATAATGAAAGTGCGTCAAGAAGATGAAGAGGAAGGTATCAATATTGTTGGGATGCGTTTAGATGATGCTATTAAATTTATTAAAGGCCCAAAAGGAACTAATGTAACCTTGACACTTAAAAAAGTAGATGGTACAATTGAAGACATTACAATTAAAAGAGATATTGTAGAATTAGAAGAGACATATGCAAAATCATCAACAGTAATTAAAGATGATAAGAAATATGGTGTTATAAATCTTCCGAAATTTTATGTAGACTTTGAAGATTATAACAAACGGAATGCAGCTTCAGATATCAAACTAGAATTAGAACGTTTAAAAGCAGAAGGTGTTGAAGGAATCGTACTTGATTTGAGAAATAATGGAGGAGGATCTTTACAAACAGTAGTTGATATGGGTGGACTATTTATTGAAGAAGGTCCAATTGTACAAGTAAAAACAGCTGGAGAACCTAAAGAAATTTTAAATGATAGAGATAAATCTATCGTTTGGGATGGTCCATTAGTGATCTTGGTAAATGAATTATCAGCATCAGCTTCAGAAATTTTAGCTGCTGCAATGCAAGATTATAAAAGAGCAATCGTCATTGGTAGTAAGCAAACTTACGGTAAAGGAACAGTGCAAAACGTGCTAGATTTAAACCGTATGGTAAGACAAAATAGTGAAGGCGATATGGGAGCTTTGAAATTTACAACTCAAAAATTCTATAGAATTAATGGAGGTTCAACTCAATTAGAAGGTGTGAAAAGTGATGTCGTTGTTCCAGACCGTTATAGCTATATCGATATTGGAGAAAAAGATCAAGAAAACCCATTAGCTTGGGATAAAATTCAAGCAGCAGAGTATAAAGTTTGGGGTAGTTATTATGATTATGACACAACCATCGCAAAAAGTAAAGAACGTATGGCAAACAATGAGCAGTTAAAACTTATTGATGACAATGCGCAATGGGTTAAGAGAATTAGAGATAGAGAAATGTACTCACTCAATTATGCAGATTATAAAAAGACATTAGACATCAATCAAGAAGAGTCTAAGCGTTTTGAAAAATTGTCTGATTACACAACAAACTTAACTTTTGAATCATTGCCTTATGAAATGACAATGATGAGTAAAGATTCTATTTTAAAAGAAAAACGTGTACGTTGGCATGCTAGCTTAAGTAAGGATGTTTATATCGAAGAGGCGCTTAATGTATTAAATGACCTTAAAATGACCTACGAAATTAAAAAAGTAGCGACGTCTGTAAAAAATTAGAATGTCAAAAACAAGCGACTCATTATCACAATTAGCGCTCCGAAAATTCAAGAAGAATTTTTGGGGCGTTTTAAGTTTTTGCTTAATTGTGATTATAGGTTTCATGTCTTTATTGGCTTACGTAATTGCTCCAGACAATTCTCAAAATGCCAATCAAATGCACTTGTCAATCCATTCAGAACGTCCAGGATTTGAGGTGCAAATGCTTAGTATTCCTTCGGAAATTGAAAACAATCAAAACTTCGCTTCTAAATTATTATTCGGTACGCAAAGTAGTGATATAGAGATTCCAATTTCAGAATATACTATAGAAAAGAATACAATATATTACACTGAATACGCTTCAGATGGATTAATAGGAGCCGATAAATCAATCAATATAAATGTGTTTCCAAACAATGATTATAAATCCTATATTCAAAATAAAACCTTTCTCTTCGGAACCGATAAATACGGTAGAGATCTTCTCAGCAGAGTGTTAGTGGGCTCAAGGATTTCATTTTCTATTGGATTTATCGCAGTATTCATTTCGTTAGTTATTGGTATTTTCTTCGGAAGTATTGCAGGATACTACGGAGGAAAAATTGATGCCTTCATCATGTGGATCATCAATGTCACTTGGTCTATCCCAACACTTTTGTTAGTGATCGCAATTACTTTAGCTTTAGGAAAAGGCTTTTGGCAAGTTTTCATTGCCGTAGGTTTAACCATGTGGGTTGAAGTGGCAAGAGTTGTTCGCGGACAAATAATTAGCGCAAAAGAAATGCAATATGTCACTGCAGCCAGAGCATTAGGGTTCAATGATTATAGAATTATCACCAAGCACATTTTGCCAAATATCATGGCGCCAATTATTGTGATATCTGCAGCTAATTTTGCAGCTGCTATATTAATAGAAAGTGGATTAAGTTTCTTAGGTATAGGAGCACAACCACCAATGGCAAGTTGGGGAGCAATGATCAAAGATCACTACAATTATATTATTCTAGGTAAGCCTTATTTAGCCTTAATTCCAGGAGTATGTATCATGGTTTTAGTGATGGCATTTATGTTAATTGGTAATGCGTTGAGAGATGCTTTAGATGTGAAGTCTTAATTTAACGTAAGCCCTCAATCTCAGTATTCGTGTCACTTATAAACTGTAAAACTTCGTCTCGTCCAATAGCTTTTGATGATGAGGTTACTAAGTAATTAGGGACTTCTTCCCAAGTCTCAAGCATTTTTTTACAGTAGTCTTCAACATTACGTTCAATAGCTTTTGGCTTGAGTTTATCTGCTTTAGTGAATATAATAGAAAACGGAATTTCGCTAACACCCAAATATTCCATAAACTCTAAATCTATTTTTTGAGGTTCATGTCTAATATCTACAAGAATAAAAGCAGAGACTAATTGACGTCGCTTTTCAAAATAATTAGTGATAAATTTTTGGAATTTTCGTTTCGCAGTTTTAGAAACCTTAGCATATCCATAACCAGGTAAATCCACTAAAAACCACTCTTTATTAATTAAGAAATGATTGATAAGTTGCGTTTTTCCTGGACGTCCTGAGGTTTTAGCTAAGTTTTTATGATTGGTAATCATGTTGATTAAAGAAGACTTTCCAACATTACTTCGACCAATAAAGGCATATTCTGGTATCTGATCTTTTGGACATTTGTCCACTTCAGAATTACTTACTATAAATTCAGCTGTTTTTATTACCATCTTTAGTTCCTATGAAAACGGGAATCTTATTTTTAATTAGAGTATTAGTTTTTAATACTATTATATTTTAGTTCGTAATTCTTAGAATTATAATTTTTTATCAACCAACCAATCATTTAAAATGCGATTGAATTCTTCAGGATGCTCCATCATTGCAGCATGACCACATTTGTCAATCCAAAACAATTCAGAATTTGGTAACAATTCGTTAAATTCTGTAGCGACTTCTGGAGGTGTAACATTGTCATTTTTACCCCAAATAATACAAACAGGTAATGTCATTTTTGGTAAGTCCTTAGCCATATTATGACGAATAGCACTTTTAGCAATGGCAAGAGTTTTTATAAGTTTGCTTCGGTCATTTACAGTTTCGTAAACTTCATCCACAATCTCTTTTGTAGCAACTTCAGGATCATAAAACACATCTTGTGCTTTTTTCTTAATCACTTCATAGTCGCCACGTTTAGTGTAGCCTCCACCCATTGCACTTTCATATAAACCAGAGCTTCCTGTAATGATAAGCGCTTTAACTTTTTTAGGATATAGTTTTGTGTGATAAAGACCAATATGTCCACCGAGCGAATTTCCGAGTAGAATAACCTCTTCAAACCCAAGGAATTCTATAAAATCATGCAAGTATTTAGCAAAACTTTTAACGTTAGTTTTGATTAATGACATGGTGTAAATTGGTAACTCAGGAATGATCACTTTGTAGCCTTTCTCACTAAAATAGGATGTAACTGCATCAAAGTTACTCAAGCCACCCATTAAACCGTGTAAAACGATTAAAGGTTTGCCTTCTCCAACTTCAATATACCTATAGTCTTTCTCTTTCTTTAAACGGTGTGCCATTAATGGTTAGTCATTTTACTTAAAAACAAATATAGGTATTTCAATTAAAACTCTAACACATTATTTCACTCGTTAAAGTTTGCAGAGAACTAAGATGTTAACAATTGAAATGGGTTTTTATATTCGAAAATTAGAGCATTGATAATTAGTGTTTTATAGTTTTTTATTCGGAAACCTGAACCCTTCAATAGTTTGCAAATCATAAATTTATCAACAAATGTGGAATATAGTGGTAAATAGTGGTAAATTTTTCAATATCTTTGATTCTTAATCGTTATAGTAAGTAAATCAATCATTTTGAACCCTTTAATAGGAACATACGAGTGTAAAGTTGATGCCAAAGGACGGCTCATGTTGCCTGCTGCCATAAAAAAGCAGTTGCTTCCTGTGTTGCAAAATGGTTTTGTGCTTAAGCGTGCGGTTTTTCAGCCATGCTTGGAATTATATCCAATGACTGAATGGGAAATTTTGATGCAAAAAGTGAATAAACTCAATCGTTTCAAAAAGAAAAATAATGATTTCATTCGTCGTTTTACTGCTGGTTTAAAACAAGTTGAGGTGGATTCTGCTGGACGTTTGTTGATTCCAAAAGACCTTGTGGCTTTTTCAGGCATTACAAAAGAAATTGTAGTGTCATCTGCAATCAACATTATTGAAATTTGGGATAAGGATAAATACGAGAAAGCTATAGATGACGCAACTGGAGATTTTGCAGATTTAGCTGAAGAAGTGATGGGACAAGACGATGAAGATGGACTATCATAACCCAGTATTACTCAAAGAAACTGTTGAAGGTTTAAATATTAAGCCTGACGGAATATATGTAGACGTCACCTTTGGAGGTGGTGGTCACAGCAAAGAAATATTAAAACATCTAGGTCCTAACGGAAAGCTGTTCGCTTTTGATCAAGATAAAGACGCTCTTTTAAATACAATTGATGATGATCGTTTTACATTAATTAATGAAAATTTTAGATATGCAAAACGCTTTCTCAGATTTCATGGAGCAAAGCAGGTCGATGGCATTTTAGCAGATTTTGGCGTCTCATCACACCAATTTGATGTTGCAGAACGTGGTTTTTCTACACGCTTTGAAGCAGAATTGGATATGAGAATGAATCAAGATGATAAGTTGTCTGCTTTTCATGTGATTAATGATTATGACGAGGAGCAAATCAAGCAGGTATTGTTTCAATATGGAGAATTGCGACAAGCTCCTGCAATGGCAAGTGCAATTGTAGCGTCACGAAAGGAAAATGAAATAAAAACGAGTGAGCAATTAAAGTTAGCGCTTAAAAAGTTTTTGAATCATCAAAAAGAGAATAAGGTATTAGCTCAAATTTATCAGGCTATCCGTATTGAGGTGAATCAAGAGATTGAAGCATTAAAAGAGTTTTTGCAACAAACACCAGATATTTTGGTGAAAGGTGGACGTTTAAGTATGATTTCATATCATTCTTTAGAAGATAGATTGGTAAAACGATTTATTAGAAATGGCTTATTTGAAGGAGAACCAGAACGAGATGTGTTTGGGAATTTTGAAGTACCACTTAAAAAAGTTGGTGGTTTAATTATTCCAACGAAAGAAGAAATAAAATTAAATAACAGAGCAAGAAGTGCAAAGCTTCGTGTTGCTGAAAAATTATAGCCTTCTGCAAGGTTTTAAAATCCTTGTAGGTATAAAGCAAAATATAGTCTTGCTTTTTAAGGGAGATGAAATATGAAAAAAAATATTTACAGCATATTAAGAGGTAAATTTTTAGTGAGTGATGATTCCTTTAAGAATTGGAGGATTATCATTTTCATTTCATTCTTAGCTATAATCATGATAGCGAGTTCGCATAGTGCAGATCAAAAAGTCTATGAAATTGCAAGATTAAAAAATGAAGCAAAAGATTTGAGGTCACAATTTGTAGATGGACGAGGGACTTTGATGCGACTTAAAAAAGCATCTCAAATTGAAATTGAAATGAAGAAAAAAGGATTACTGATTTCAGAAAATCCACCAATAAAAATAAAAGTAAAAACACAGAATTGATAACGTGGCAACAACCGAAACAAACATATTAAACAGATTATATTTCGTTGCTGGCAGTATGTTTGTCTTCGCGCTTGCTGTGGTGTTTAAGTTGTGCACAATCCAATTTGTACAAGGTGACGCATACATTGCAATGGCAGAAGATCGTACCATTCAAGATATGGACATTCCTGCAAATAGAGGTAATGTGTATTCTTCAGATGGTAGTTTATTAGCCACTTCAATCCCAAAATATGATATTAGAATTGATGCTATTCAGCCTAAACAAGAGTTGTTTAATGAGCTTGTAAAGCCTCTGTCAGATTCATTGTCTAAATTTTCTGGAAAACCATCCAGTTATTATTCAAAAAGAATTAAAAAAGCAAGATTAGATAAAAATCGCTATTTCCTTTTAGCTCGAGATATCAGTTATTCAGAATATATCAGGATTAGAAATTTTCCGATGTTGAATCTTGGTGCAATCAAAGGCGGTCTTATAGTTACTCAAGAAGAAAAACGTGATCATCCAATGGGTGGTATTGCAGAGCGTACCATTGGTTATGAGAAAATTGATGAAGACGGAAATGTTACCAGACCAGGAATTGATGGCTACTTCGGGAAAAAATATCTGAGAGGTGTAAATGGGAAACGTCTCATGCAAAAAATAGGAAACGGTAAGTGGAAACCTATCGTTGATTATGATCAAGTAGAGCCACAGGATGGTTATGATATTTACACAACGATTGATGTTAATATTCAAGATATCGCACACTATTCGCTTTTAGGTCAGTTAGAAGAATATGAAGCAGATCATGGTTGTGCAGTAGTTATGGATGTTAAAACTGGTGAAATTAAAGCGATTTCAAATCTTGGAAGAAATTCTAATGGTAAATATTATGAGCGTCTTAATTATGCTGTAGGAGAGAGTCATGAGCCTGGATCTACATTTAAAGTCATGGCATTAATGGCGGCTTTAGAAGATAAAGTTATAGATACATCTACCGTTGTTGATACAAAAATGGGTAGTAAACGCTTTTATGGTAGAACTATTAGAGATTCTCGTGGTTATGGTAAAATTTCCGCAGCAAGAGCACTAGAGGTGTCTTCTAATATTGGTTTGGCTACAATAATTGATGATCACTATTCAGAGCAACCTAATAAATTTATCAACCGTCTCAAAAGTTGGAAACTAAATGATACGTTAGGATTATCAATTATTGGAGAGGGGATTCCAGACATTCCTGAGCCAGGAAAATCCAATTGGAGTCGTAATGCTTTACCATCAATGGCTTATGGATATAATTTAGAAATGACACCCTTGCAGACACTCACATTTTATAATGCAATTGCGAATGATGGTGAAATGGTGAGACCTAGATTTATAAATGCAGTAAAAGAGTTTGATAGAGAGATTGAAACTTTTGAAAAAGAGGTCATCAATCAAAAAATATGTTCAGATAAAACATTAGGTGAAATCAGAGAGATTTTAAAAAATGTTGTGGTTAGAGGAACTGGAAGTCGGATGTTTTCTGAAAATTTTTCAATGGCTGGTAAAACAGGAACAGCAAGAACAGATTATTCTAACTATGAAGAATGGTTAAAAGACAAAAAGTACATATCATCTTTTGCAGGCTATTTTCCAGCAGATAATCCAAAGTACTCATGTATCGTAGTCATACACAAACCGAGTACGAAAATTGGTATTTATGGTGCAGATGTTTCAGGTCCTGTATTTAAAAGAATAGCTCAAAAAATTTATACAGAAACACCATTAATTGATGAAGTAGAATCTTTAGAGGTTGTAGATGTAAAAACAGATGAAAATTACGAATCTTATTATAAAACAGCGCAACTCCATAAAACGATTATGCCAAATGTTGTCGGACTTCCGGCAATGGATGCATTGGCTTTGTTAGAAAACATGGGACTCAAAGTTAAAATGCAAGGTGCTGGTACAATAACATCGCAATCTGTGAATAAAGGAATCAAAGTAAAACCAAATCAAATCATTGTTTTAGGATCATCGTGATACAATTAAAAGACATATTGTATAAGGTTACCATAAATGCAGTCGTAGGCAGTACGAGTGTAGCTATCAATGCTTTGTATTTTGATTCTCGTCAAGTGTCAAAAGGTGATGTTTTTGTTGCTATCAAAGGCACAAAAGTTGATGGTCATCAATATATAAATGCAGTAATTGAGCAAGGAGCAATTGCAATAGTATGTGAACAACTTCCAGATCATTTAATAGATGGAATCACGTATGTTGAAGTTGAAGATACTAATGTGGCATTAGCGTATATGGCTTCAAATGTCTTCGGAAATCCTTCGGAAAACTTGCGCTTAGTTGGTGTAACTGGTACTAACGGAAAGACAACCATTGCAACACTTTTATATCAGTTGTTTAAAAATGCTGGCTACAAAGTTGGTTTATTGTCTACCGTTAAAATTATGGTAGATAATACCGAATATAAAGCGACGCACACAACTCCAGATTCGTTAACCATTAATAGATATTTAAAATTGATGAATGATGCAGGTGTTGAGTTTTGCTTCATGGAAGTGAGTTCACATGGTATTCATCAAAAACGAACTGAAGGTTTGCATTTTGCAGGTGGGATTTTCACCAACCTATCACACGATCATTTAGATTACCACGACACCTTTGCAGAATATAGAGATGTGAAGAAATCATTCTTTGATAATTTACCAAAAGGTGCTTTTGCATTAGTAAATATCGATGATAAAAATGGTTTGGTGATGCTTCAAAATACGAAAGCAAAAACCTATACATATGCATTAAAAACCTATGCAGATTATAAAGCACAGGTGTTAGAAAATGAATTTAGCGGTTTACTACTGAAATTGAACGGTAGTGAATTATGGACTAAACTCATTGGAGATTTTAATGCCTATAACATTACTGCAATTTATGGAGTCGCAGAATTATTAGGGCTAGAGAAAGTTGAAATCCTACGTTTAATTAGCGAATTAGAAAGTGTAAGCGGTCGTTTTCAGTATCTCATTTCCGAAGAAAATATTACAGCAATTGTTGATTATGCTCATACACCAGATGCGCTTAAAAATGTGTTAGAGACCATTAATAGTATACGTACAAACAATGAACAACTCATTACAGTTGTGGGTTGTGGTGGAGATAGAGATATATCAAAACGTCCAAAAATGGGACATATAGCTTCTGCTTTAAGTACTAAAGTGATTTTTACAAGTGACAATCCTAGAAGTGAAGTTCCTGAAACTATTATAGAGGACATCGAAAAAGGTGTTGAACCTCAAAATTTCAAAAAAACAATGTCAATCGTTGATAGAAAGCAAGCTATAAAAACAGCTTGTCAGTTAGCAAATCCTAAAGACATCATTTTAATAGCAGGAAAAGGGCATGAAACGTATCAAGAAATTAAAGGCAAACGCTTTGATTTTGATGATTTCAAAACAGTACAAGAATTTTTAAGACAATTACAGAAATAATAAATCCATCGTCACACTGAGCGCAGTCGAAGTGTGATTTATGAAAAAAGTAAATTAACCAATGTTATACTATCTATTTGAATATTTAGAACAGCAGTTTCAGTTTCCTGGAGCGTCACTTTTTGGGTTTTTAACCTTTAGAGCTGCTGTTGCTATTATTCTATCCTTGTTAATTTCTACAATTTTTGGTAAGCGTATTATTCGATTTCTTCAAAAACAACAAGTAGGAGAAACCATTCGTGATCTTGGTTTAGAAGGTCAGGTAGAAAAAGCTGGTACACCTACAATGGGTGGAATTATTATCATTTTGGCTACGTTAATCCCAGTGTTGTTATTAGCAAAGCTTGAGAATATCTACATCATCCTGCTTTTAGTAACAACAGTATGGATGGGAATTATTGGGTTTATTGATGATTACATCAAGAAATTTAAAAACAATAAAGAAGGTTTAAAAGGTCGTTTTAAAGTCCTTGGTCAAGTTGGTTTAGGTATTATAGTTGGTGCAACGATGTACTTTCATGAAGATGTCACTATGAAAGAAAAGTTACCTCAAGAGCAACAAAATGTGTTATTGGCAGAGAACCCAAATATATCGCCTTCTAAGTTATTTGAGGAAGAAGCGAAGTCAACAAAGACTACAATACCTTTTATGAAAAGTAATGAGTTTGACTATGCAGATTTGATAACATGGATTAATCCAAGTTTAGGAAAATATGCTTGGATTGTTTTTATATTAATAGTCATTATTGTTGTTACAGCAGTGTCTAATGGAGCAAATCTTACTGATGGTATCGATGGTCTTGCGGCAGGAACTTCGGCCATAATTGTGCTCACATTAGGAATATTCGCATGGGTTTCTGGTAATATCATTTTTTCAGATTACTTAGATATTATGTACATCCCAAGAGTGGAAGAAATCACAATTTATATCGCTGCTTTTGTAGGAGCTTTGATTGGGTTTTTATGGTATAATGCATATCCAGCTCAAGTGTTTATGGGTGATACAGGGAGTTTAACAATTGGAGGTATTATCGCAGTTATCGCAATTGCTGTTCGTAAAGAATGGTTGATTCCAGTATTGTGTGGTGTGTTTTTAGCTGAAAACTTATCAGTTATGATGCAAGTGAGCTATTTCAAATACACAAGAAAAAAATATGGTGAAGGTAAACGCATTTTTAAAATGTCGCCTTTACATCATCATTATCAGAAATCTGGATATCACGAAAGTAAGATTGTAACACGTTTTTGGATTGTAGGAATCCTATTAGCCATTATTTCAATTGTGACATTGAAAATTAGATAGGTTTTGTCATTCCTGCGAAGGCAGGAATCTATATAAATGAAAGTAGATTCTGCATTGTAGTGTAGAATGAAAAAAATGAAAAAACAGAGGTTAGTCATATTAGGAGGAGGAGAAAGTGGAGTTGGAACTGCGCTTTTAGGAAAAGCAAAAGGCTATGACGTTTTTGTTACAGATAAAGGAATTATAAAAGAGAAGTACAAAAAAGTTCTTATACATAATGAGATTGAATTTGAGGATGGCGAGCATTCCGAAGAAAAAATTCTGAATGCTAATATCGTCATGAAAAGCCCAGGAATTCCTGATAAAGTAGCGTTAGTTAAACAGATTAAAGCTAAAGGAATCTCTGTAGTTTCTGAAATTGAATTTGCGTCAAAATTCACCAATGCAACACTTGTAGGAATTACAGGTAGTAATGGTAAAACAACAACTGCAACGCTAACACATCACTTGTTAAAACAAGATTTAAATGTTGGACTAGCAGGTAATATAGGTGATAGTTTCGCGAAGCAAATTTTAGAACATGATTTTGAAAACTATGTATTAGAGATTAGTAGTTTTCAATTGGATGATATAGTTGCTTTTAAACCACACATTGCGGTTTTAACCAATATTACACCAGATCATTTAGATAGATATGAGTATCAGTTTGATAAGTATATCGCCTCAAAATTTAGAATTGCAGAGAATCAAACCAAAGATGATTACTTCATTTACGATGGAGATGATGAAGTAATTTTAGATTGGTTAGAGAAGCATCCTGTTCAATCCACATTATTGCCTTTTTCATTGACTAAAACCATTGAAAACGGAGCGTATTTAGATAAAGAGAATATAAAAATAACAATAGATAACAACCAAATAATTATGTCCACAAAAAACTTAGCTTTAGAAGGGAAGCACAATATTAAAAATGCAATGGCTGCATCAACAGTAGCACATTTATTAAAAATTAGAAAACAAACCATTCGTGAGAGTTTAGAGAACTTTCAAGGTGTTGAGCATCGTTTGGAAAACGTACTAAAAATTAATAAAGTGCAATACATCAATGACTCTAAAGCTACTAATGTGAATGCAACATATTTTGCTTTAGAAAGTATGGATGCACCAACAGTTTGGATTGTTGGAGGTGTTGATAAAGGAAATGATTATAAAGAGTTGTTTCAGTTTGTAAATGAAAAGGTGAAAGCTATAATTTGTTTAGGTGTTGACAATCAGAAATTGATGGAGAATTTTGGTGGTATGGTAGATATCATTATCGAAACTCAATTTATGAGTGAGGCTGTTAAAATAGCGTATAAAGTTGCTGAAGCTGGAGAAAATGTATTGTTATCACCAGCATGTGCAAGTTTTGATTTATTTGAGAACTATGAAGATAGAGGTCGTCAATTTAAAGATGCAGTAAGAAATTTATAAAAAAGAAAAAGAGTGCAGGCACTATTTAAAAACATAAAAGGAGATCGATTAATTTGGGCAATTGCTGCTTTGTTGGCAATTTTCTCATTCCTTCCTGTGTATAGTGCTGCGAGTAATTTAGCCTATGTTGGAGGTGTTGGCAATACTTTTGGTTTTTTTGTAAAACATTTAATGCACCTCTTTTTAGGGTTTGCCATTATGTATGGTGTTCACAAAATCCCGTATCGTTATTTTAGAGGATTGTCTATGGTGATGATCCCTATAGTTATTGTCTTATTGGTTGTGACAATGCTACAAGGAACAACGATAGATGGTGCAAATGCAAGTCGTTGGATTCAAATACCATTTGTTGGGATGTCATTTCAAACATCTACATTGGCTGCGGTTGTTTTGATGGTTTATGTGGCACGTTACTTATCAAAAATACAAAATAAAAAAGTCACTTTTGCAGAGACGTTATTGCCATTATGGGCTCCAGTGTTTTTTATTTTAATATTGATTTTGCCTGCTAATTTTTCAACAACAGCAATCATGTTTCTTATGGTTATGATGTTGACATTTGTTGGTGGATATCCTGTTAAATATTTAGCAATTATAGTAGGTACAGGAATTATAGCGTTGTCAATTTTTATATTGATAGCTAAAGCATTTCCAGATGTAATGCCAAATAGAGTGGATACGTGGACGAGTAGAATTGAAAATTTTGCTAATGGAGAAGATACCGAAGCAGATTACCAAATTGAAAATGCTAAAATAGCAATAGCTTCTGGAGGAATACAAGGAAAAGGTCCAGGGAAGAGTACTCAAAAAAATGTATTGCCACAATCGTCTTCAGATTTTATTTTCGCCATAATTATAGAAGAATACGGTCTAATTGGAGGTTTGTTTTTACTGATGTTATATTCTTGGTTGTTATTTAGAATCGTGATAGTGTCTCAAAAGTCTGATACTATCTTCGGAAAATTGCTTGTTTTAGGTGTTGGTCTGCCCATTATTTTTCAAGCTTTAATAAATATGGCAGTTGCGGTAGAATTATTTCCAGTAACTGGTCAAACCTTACCCCTTATTAGTAGTGGTGGAACATCCATATGGATGACTTGTTTAGCCATTGGAATTGTTTTGAGTGTAAGTGCAAAACGTGAGCAAATTAAAGATCAAGAAATTAATGAGGATAATCCATTAGAAATTTTAAGTGAAACGATTTAATGAGTAACTATAAAATCATATTATCAGGTGGAGGAACAGGAGGTCATATTTATCCTGCAATCGCTATTGCAGATGAATTAAAATCTCGTTTTCCTGATGCAGAATTTTTATTTGTAGGAGCATCAGATCGTATGGAAATGGAAAAAGTACCTCAAGCTGGTTATAAAATTGAAGGACTTTGGATTTCTGGAATACAACGAAAACTGACTTTAAAAAATCTAGCATTTCCTTTTAAACTCATGTCAAGTTTACTAAAATCACGTAAAATCATAAATACGTTTCAACCTGATGTAGTTATTGGAACTGGAGGGTTTGCAAGCGGTCCATTGTTGAAATCGGCAACATCAAAAGGAATCCCGAGTTTAATTCAAGAACAAAATTCGTATCCAGGAATTACTAATAAATTACTATCTAAAGAAGTAGATAAAATTTGTGTGGCTTATGAAGGATTAGAAAAGTTCTTTCCGAAGGGAAAAATCATTTTAACAGGTAATCCAATTCGTAAAGATTTATTAGGTATAGAAGGTAAACATATTGAAGGTAAAGATGCCTTTACTTTGATTCATAGTAAGCATACCCTTTTAGTTTTAGGTGGTAGTTTGGGTGCAAGACGTGTCAATCAATTAATTGAAAAGCAATTAGACTATTTCAATTCAAAAAACATACAAGTCATCTGGCAATGTGGTAAACTGTATTATCAGCAATATAAGCATTACGATGATTTAGATCATGTGCAAGTTCATGCCTTTTTAAATAATATGGATATGGCTTATGCAGCTGCAGATGTTATTATATCTAGAGCTGGAGCGAGTTCGGTTTCTGAGCTTTGTGTGGTTGGGAAACCAGTGATTTTTATTCCGTCACCAAATGTTGCTGAAGATCACCAAACCAAAAATGCAAAAGCAATTGCAGATAAAAATGCAGCTATTTTAATAAAAGAGAGTGATTTAGATGCACAGTTTGAAAAAGAGTTTGATGTATTAATGACGTCTTCGGAAAAGAGAGATGAACTAAGTAAAAATATAAAACAATTAGCATTAGTCAATGCAACAAAAGATATCGCAGACGAGGTTGAAAAACTATTGCAACGGTAAATGAATTTAGAGCAAGCACATAGCGTTTATTTTATTGGTATTGGAGGCATTGGTATGTCTGCATTAGCTCGTTTTTTTGTAGCTAAAGGATTAACTGTTGGAGGTTATGATAAAACGAAAACAGAAATTACAGATGCGTTAGTCGATTTAGGGGTTTCAATTCATTTTGAAGATGATATAAAGCATATTGATGCCACTTTTTTAGATGTAAATACAACACAAATAATTTACACACCTGCAATTCCTAAATCACATAGTGAGTTAAATTACTTTAATGCTAATGGGTTTCATGTGATGAAGCGTTCACAGGTTTTGGGAGAAATAACGAGACAAACGTTTTGCTTGGCTGTTGCTGGTACCCACGGAAAAACAACAACTACAAGTATTTTAGGTCATTTGTTGAATGCATGTGATGTTAAGGTGACCGCTTTTCTTGGTGGAATAAGTGAGAATTATAATACTAATTTAATCCTCAACGGAACAGAAGTTTCTGTAGTTGAAGCCGATGAGTTTGATCGCTCATTTTTGACCTTGTCGCCAGATTTTGCGTGTATTACATCTATGGATGCAGATCATTTGGATATCTATGGAGACGCTTCAGAACTTGTGAAATCTTTTGAAGACTTTTCAAAAAAAATAAAACCAAACGGAAAACTATTCGTCAAAAATGGATTACCAATAAAAGGTATTACCTATGGAATTGAAGACGATAGTGATTATTCCGTAGAAAACATAAAAATAGTCAATGGTAGCTATGAGTTTGATGTAAAAACTCCAACTACATTACTAGAAAATTTCAAATTTAACCTGCCTGGTAGACATAATCTGTCGAATGCATTAATAGCCTTGGCGATGTCTGTAGAATATGGTCTCCCTCAACCGCAGCTCGCCAAAGCTTTAGCATCTTACAAAGGTGTAAAACGCAGATTTACCTATCAGATTAAAACCGATGATTTAGTGTATATCGATGATTATGCACATCATCCTGAAGAAATTAATGCAGTACATCAAGCTGTAAGAGAAATGTATCCTGATCAAAAAGTGTTGGCTGTTTTTCAACCACATTTGTTTAGCAGAACACGCGATTTTATTGATGAGTTTGCTAAAAGTTTATCAAATTTTGATGAGATCCTATTATTAGATATTTATCCAGCGAGAGAACAGCCTATTGAAGGCGTGACATCTCAATGGTTATTAGATAAAATTGAAAATAAAAACAAGAAACTAGTTCAAAAAACAGAATTAGTAAATGTTATTAAAAACAGTGATGCTCCTATTATTTTAACTATTGGAGCAGGAGATATTGGAGAAGAGGTTAAGCATATTAAAAAAGCATTGAGTCATGCGAGTTAATTATGGTTACATAAAAGTTGGATTACTACTAGTATTAGTGGTGTTTTTGTATGCGTTTTCGTCTATGAGAAATGCAACTAGAATTGTTGAAACACCACAAATAAAATTTGTAGATGACGACAATCTTTTCGTAACACATGAAACTGTTAGTAAATTGTTAATACAAAATCAGGAGAGTGTTGCAAATAAGCCTAAAGATATTATAGATTTGAATCGATTGGAATCTGCCCTAAACTCTAATCCAATGATTAAGCAAGCGCAAGTGTTTATGACTGTTGACGGTATAATCACTGCCGAAATTGAACAAAAAAAACCTATAGCAAGAGTTAGTACAAATGCGTCGTACTACATTGATGAGACAGGCTCGTTTATGCCTTTATCAACAAATCGTACTGCACGTGTGCCACTTATTACTGGTTTTGTTGAGAAAAATGATTTAGCAAATGTGTATGCAATAGCTAAAAAAATACAAAGTGATGATTTTTTGTTGAAACACATCGTAGTGATTCATCAAAATGAGGACAAAACAATTGATTTGAAATTTAGAAATCATGATTTTAATATCCATTTGGGAACTTTAAAATTATTAGATAAGAAAATTAATAATCTAAAAGCGTTCTATAAGAAGGCAATGAAAGATAAATCATTAGATAATTATAAACTAGTGAATTTAAAGTTTGATAAACAAGTGATTTGCACCAAAAAGTAAGAGGATGGAGAATAATAAAATTTCAGTAGGACTAGATATCGGAACCACAAAAATTGTGGCAATGATTGGTCGTAAGAATGAATATGGCAAAGCCGAAATTTTAGGAATAGGTAAATCCAAGAGTTTGGGTGTGCATAGAGGTGTGGTTAATAATATTACACAAACTATTCAATCTATCCAACAAGCTGTACAGGAAGCTGAGGCAGAAGCAGGACTTAAAATTGAAGACGTTACAGTTGGTATTGCAGGACAACATATTAGAAGTTTGCAGCATAGTGATTATATCACAAGATCAAATTCTGAAGTGGTAATTGATGAAGAAGATATTGATCGTTTAATCAATCAAGTTCACAAATTAGTCATGCTTCCTGGTGAAGAGATCATTCATGTGTTACCTCAGGAATATAAGATTGATGGTCAGGCAGAAATTAAAGAACCAATTGGGATGTATGGTGGACGATTGGAAGCTAATTTTCATGTGGTAGTTGGTCAAGTATCATCTATTAGAAATATTGGTCGTTGTGTAAAAAGTTCTGGTTTAGAATTAGAAGGTATTACACTAGAACCATTAGCATCTGCTAACGCAGTGTTAAGTCAAGAAGAAAAAGAAGCAGGAGTTGCTTTGATAGATATAGGAGGCGGAACAACAGATTTAGCAGTGTTTAAAGATGGGATTATACGTCATACAGCTGTGATTCCTTTTGGAGGAAATGTGGTTACTGAAGATATTAAAGAAGGTTGTTCAATTATTGAAAAGCAAGCTGAGTTATTAAAAATAAAATTTGGTTCGGCATGGCCTGGAGAAAATAAAGATAATGAGATTGTCTCTATTCCTGGTTTACGTGGTCGTGAACCAAAAGAGATAACATTAAAAAACCTCTCTAAAATTATTCATGCTCGTGTTGTAGAGATTATTGAACAAGTGTATGTAGAAATAAAAAATTACGGTCACGAAGAACAAAAGAAAAAATTAATTGCAGGTATTGTTTTAACAGGTGGAGGTGCTCAATTAAAGCATTTAAAGCAATTGGTTGAATATATTACAGGAATGGATACTAGAATTGGATATCCTAATGAACATTTAGCTGGAGGCAGTGATGATGATATTGCGAGTCCGTTGTTTGCAACAGCAGTTGGTTTAGTAATGGATGGTTTAAAACGCCAAGAACGCAAACGTATCGAGAAAGAAGTTGAAGAGATGTCTTCTGTGGCAGTTGATGTTTCCGAAGAAAATATAGTACAAGAAGAAGAGGTGATTGAAACACCAAAAAAAGAGCGCAAATCTTTTTTAGACAAATTAACAGAGCGTGTAAAAGATTTTTTAGATAACGCAGAGTAAAAATATTACTTATAACTCCGATTAGGTATTAGTGTCGGAGTTATTTGGGGGAATAAAAGTATAAATAGAATAAAAGTAGGTTTATGAGCAACAACAATGAATTAGGCAACATTGCATTTGATTTACCAAAAAACCAATCAAACGTCATAAAAGTGATTGGAGTAGGTGGAGGAGGAAGCAACGCTATTAATCACATGTTTTTACAAGGGATTAAAGGTGTTGATTTTGTGATATGTAATACAGATGCGCAAGCACTACAAAACAGTGGTGTCCCAAACAAAATACAACTAGGAGTTAATTTAACCGAAGGTTTAGGAGCAGGAGCAAATCCTGAAGTAGGCGAGCAAGCTGCATTAGAGAGTGTAGAGGATTTGCGTCGCATGTTAGATACCAATACAAAAATGGTATTTATTACTGCAGGAATGGGTGGAGGAACCGGAACAGGAGCTGCGCCAGTGATTGCTAAACTTGCTAAAGAATTAGATATTTTAACTGTAGGTATTGTGACGATGCCATTTCAGTTTGAAGGAAAAACAAGAAACGAACAAGCTGCAAAAGGTATTGATACATTGCGTTCTCATGTTGATTCTTTAGTAGTGATTAATAATAATAAACTTCGTGAAGTTTATGGAAACTTAGGCTTTAAAGCAGGTTTCTCTAAAGCAGATGAGGTATTAGCTACTGCGTCTCGCGGTATTGCAGAGGTTATAACACATCACTATACACAAAACATTGATTTACGTGATGCTAAAACTGTATTAAGTAATAGCGGAACAGCTATCATGGGATCGTCAACGTCTGCTGGGAAATCTAGAGCACAAGAAGCGATTATGAAAGCACTGGATTCGCCATTATTAAATGATAATAAAATTACTGGAGCCAAAAACGTATTGTTGCTTATCGTTTCTGGTTCTCAGGAAATTACTATTGATGAGATTGGAGAAATTAATGATCATATTCAAAATGAAGCAGGTCATGGAGCTAACATTATTATGGGTGTTGGTGAAGATGAATCTTTGCAAGAATCAATATCTGTAACAATTATAGCAACGGGTTTTGATTTAGATCAACAACATGAAATTTCTAATACAGAACAAAAGAAAGTTGTTCATGCATTAGAAGATGAAAGAAACGATGATATTCATGTTAAAGAAAGTGATCCAGCAATTATAACACCAGATATCATTCTCGAAAAAGAAACTCCAAAAACTCCTGAGGTTGTTATACATACTTTAATGGATGATGATGAAGATGTAAATGATGTTGTTGAAAATAATTTTGAAACAGATTTAATTACAACTACAGACATTATCAAAAACATGAACGTTGTTTATGATGAAGTATTAGATCATAAAGTCCAAGAAGAAGAGTTTGTTATAACACCAGTACAAGAGATTAAAGAAGTGGTGATTGAAGAAGTAGAAGAAGAACAAATCACACTCACGTTTGATTTACCATTATCTTTTGGTGCTTCGGAAGAAGAAGTTGAAGAAGCTAAAATTGAGGAGGATGATACAACATTTTTTACTCTAGAAGACGAAGTTAAGGACATGGAAGTAAAAGAGCATGTCGAGGTGATTCCTGTTACAGAGGCTAATGAAGAAGGCGAGAAGCGTTATGCTTTAGATGATTTCATGACTTATGAATCTGCAATGAATGAGACGAAAACTAAAGTTCAACCAGAGGTTGAAGAAGAAATCGTTTTTGAAAAAAAGACTATAGAATCTGATGTTATTGAAGAGCAATTAGGTGAAGAAGTTGATCCTATGAATAGTCCAATTTCCGACTTATTAAAAGAAAGAGCAGATGAGAGACGACGTAAGATGAAAGATTTCAATTACAAGTTTAATACTGCTAAAATTGATGAGATTGAAAAAGAACCTGCATATAAAAGGCAAGGTGTGAATTTAGATGATGCTCAGCATTCATCAGAAACCAACGCTTCTAGAACATCTGTTTCCAGTGATGAAAACGACGATATTCAATTAAGAAGTAACAATTCATTTTTACACGACAACGTAGATTAGTAGCAAATTTAGTTTAGTGTTTCACACTTTGTTAAACCCGAAAAATTGAGATAAATTTTTCGGGTTTTTTTTGGTTTATACTGAAATATTAGCACAAGATTATATGTTCAATTTTGTTATCTTCGCTATTCAATTAAATAGAATACATCATGAGTTTACAAACTGAAGTAATGACTGCTATGAAAGCAGCAATGAAAGCTAAAGATCAAACTGCATTGGCTGCATTGCGTGCTGTGAAATCTGAGATTTTACTAGCTCAAACATCTGGAGAAGGCGGAGAATTAACCGAAGAACAGGAAATTAAGATTTTATCTAAGTTAGTTAAGCAGCGTAAAGATAGTGCTGCTATATATTTAGAACAAGATCGTAAGGACTTGGCATTGCCAGAAATAGATCAAGCAGAAGTGATTAGTCAGTTTTTACCAGAAGCACTTACTGAAGAGGAAATTGAAAAAGTAGTTATAATGACTATTGAAGAAGTTGGAGCAGTAGGAATGAAAGATATGGGCAAGGTTATGGGTATTGTTAATAAAGAATTGGCTGGCCAGGCAGATGGTAAAACTATCTCTAATATTGTTAAGGCAAAGTTGTCTTAAGCATAAATTACAAATAGATTCCTATCTTAACAGGAGTTTAAGGCCTCGTAGTTCAACTGGATAGAATATCAGATTTCGGCTCTGAGGGTTGGAGGTTCGAATCCTCTCGAGGTCACTTTAACAAGAATCCAATTATCTAATATATAGATAGTTGGTTTTTTTTATATTAAAAACGTGTCACTTTTTGAGTCACCTTTGTTGGGTAGATTCAAAATAAGTTGATAAACTAATCTGTATCTCATATCAATCATCGATAATACAGCTGTCAACATTACAAACTCTAGAATACACAAACTAAATGCTCTTAAACTTCTGTTTTTTTAGGTGGGACTATTCGGAAAATGAGCAACTAGGGGGTGGCTTTTAATTAGGGTAGTCCGTATATTGTTTGAATAGAGGTTCAAAAAAAAATTATATTATATTTTTTTTTAAATCAACAATTTCAGAGATGCTTACGTCTAATGATTCTGCAATCTTATATAATGTAATGATATTTGGTATGTGTTCAGCTCGTTCAATACGACCAATTTGGTTCTTTGATAAGTTTGCATCTATATTAAGTTGAAATTGACTCAATTGTCTTTCCTGGCGAAGCTCTCGAATTCGCACGCCTATTTCTTTAATTAATTTTAATTCTTTTTGCTTAGACAATTGCATGCCTAAAATTGACTCTATCTCAATTATTTATCGACCCCATTTTTGTGGTATTTGTGAATAATTCATATCTCTGTAGCAAATAACCTTTATATAAAGAGTAATGAAAACATTAAAATATTTTAAAATTATAATTGGAGGGCTAATAGTGTTTGTTCTAGTTATTTTCTTGGCTAAAATTGCTACAGAAGGTTATTCGGTCAATTGGTATGGGTTTTCAATACTGTTCATTGGAGGTGGTTTAATGTTATATAGTGGTATAAGCCAAAAGAAAGACCCTCATAGCTTTAAAATAAAGGATTATAAACAAGATGATTTTAATCGGGAAAATGAATCTCTTGAGCATTTGGATTTATTAAACAAATCTGGATTAGTTTCAGATGATGAATACCTATCTAAAAAGCAAAGTATTGAAGTTAAGATAGCAAATACCATTATTGAAGAGTCAACAGAGTATAAAAGTCTGAAGCATTTGTTAGATAAAAACTTAATATCTCAGGAAGAATTTGAGAATAAAAAAGAGGAATTACTTAAGAGGTTATTATAAAGCGATATAATTATGAAAACAGAATTAATTAAACTCAAAGTGAAAGCCACATCTTCAATAGGAGGAAAAGCACTGATAATCATGAATACTTTTACAAGTGCTTGTGAAAGATTAGATGCTTCAATATTTGAACCATTAATTGAGGAAGACCAATACTTTCAGGATTTAAATAAGTATAAGTTTTTAGAATCGTTAAAAAATGAATTCGATTTGTTGAAAGGCAGGGGTTTTTCTAGAACAACCATGATAAAAGGCACTTGTAAAGGTTGTCATTGTGGAGATAGAGTTTATCAGTTTTACACAAATAGGGTATATCCCGCATTTGCATATATAATCCATGAGCAAAATAATCAAGTGGTCGATATATTCATGTGTAATTTGAGTGATGGTATGCAAGTTGTTGATTTGAGAGTATTGGAGAACTATAACTTTTGGAAATAATTTGATTAAATTTTAGTTTATGTATTAAATAATATTTAATGAAGCGAGTGTTTTTATATATATCCTTATTAATGCTACCATTTTTAATAATGGTCATAGTGAATGAATTAGTGAGACCTTCTCTTAAAGGTAAACCGTTTCAGTTAAACGGAGTTAAAGCAATGAATCCATATAAGCCTCAATTAGATAAATGTTCTTGGTATTGTTATAAGAAAACAACAAGTCATTGTAAAAAATATCATGTAAAGTTTGCACAGCCATATTTCAATTACATTGACCCATTCTATTTTGGGATTATAAAATCGTTGCATTCAGGTAATAGCTACCAATTGATGAATGTTGTATTCCTAGTAATACTATTGCCATTAATTATCTTTTATTTACTGGTTAGTTCAATTCGCATGCATCATAAAATAAAAACCATTAAAAAGAGCTTATGATGGAAATAGTTAACGAAATATTCCTCTATTGCTGTGATTTCATAATTAATATAGCAAATCTAACAGGTCTTTCATATTATGAAATTAATGCATTCCTTTTTTGCTTTCTATACCCAGTTTTAACTTTAACATTTTTGATAATTTATATTAAAAAATGAATAGAACTGAAAAAATCAATTAAATCGATTATGTAATACGCATATACTATAGGAGATTATTTTAGTGAAAAAGGGGTCAAAAGTGAGGTTTAAGTGGTAGGTTGTATTTTTGCCATATAAAAAAGAAGTTAACAAAAGAAATTATGAAATCTGTTACATTCAAATTAAACAACAAACAGTTCAGCCTCTTAAATAGCCAATTTTCGAACATAGGTAAAAACTCTCACATTGGTAAATTAGCAGTGGAGATAGCTAAATTATATTTTCAAGATAAATATGTAATGCCTAATTTTAAGGAAAATATAAATGGAGTTGATTTATCTGTAATTAATAATAATAGTCAAGAGGACTACGAAATCAAAGGAACAGCAGATTTCAATATTGCATTCAATAAATTAAAAGTTTCTAGTCAGCCATGCCATGATAAATTAGTAAACGGGCAAATCCTTTTAAGAATATGTGATATAGGCAAACAAGAGGTTAAATTGCATTTTATGAAATATAATGAAGACTTTACTATGGAACCAGAATTAAGATGGAGTGTAAAGAAGCTTTAATTAAAAATTACACAGTAGTTAAAAAACATTAAGTATATTTGAAAAACAAATCAAAACACAATACCTAAAAATAATATTTGAAACGTTCTACAAAAAAATAAATATTATTTTATACATACTTTAATATTTTTTACATACATTTGCCAATGTAATACTAAAATATTATGAAGTAATGAATATTAAACTCGGAGAAATAGCTTATGAAATATTGTTCGGTTCTTATGAAAAGCCGAAGGATGAGGGGCGTGTGAAGTATTTGTATGCGGGTCATTTTGATGACACATATATGCCTACTAAATTTGAAGGTAGTTATGTAGAGCTTAATAGCAGTAGTGATAAGTTTTTATTGAGGTCTAATGATGTTATTCTGGCAGGTAAAGGGCATAGAATATTTGCTTGGGCGTATGACCCAGATTTTGGGCAAGCGATACCATCTTCACTATTTTATATTATTAGAACAAATCCAGAAAAAATATTTGGGGAGTATTTAGCAAGCCTGTTAAACTCTGAAAAGATGCAGCACAAGTTAAATTTGATTGGCTCAGGAGCTACTATAACCTCTATTCCTAAAAAAGAGCTTGTGGACTTAGATATTGTAGTGCCAAGTATTTCAAAACAGTTGAAACTTATGGAGTTATCACATTTGCTAAATGAAAATATAAGCTTAACAAAAAAGCTATTAAAGCAAAAGGAAACCCTAAAGCGAGGGGCAATAAATAAAATGATTAATAATTTAAATAAATAAATAGACAAATAAAAAAAGTCCTAAAAAGTTGGTTCCTTTTTAAGACTTAATATAAGGTATCGTTACTTTCAGTGGCTTGTCACCGAACTGAAGTTAACAATGTTTGTGATAAAACAAAAGTACGCCTTATTAATGACATTTCAAAGGAATGTCCACGATAGAACTCGGCTACTAGTTGCCCTAATCCGTAAAAATGTTGGGTGGCAAATTTAAATGATGAGAAAATGTTTAATAAAAACAGATTCAAAGGTAGTTTTACGGAAGCTACAATAAGTGCGGTTTGGCAAAAGGCTAAAATTGTAAGTGGTAATAATCCAGTTCTATGGAGAAAAGATAGCTGTGGAGCTTGGATTAAGAGAACTGACTATGGTAACGTCAATTCTATATATGGTTGGGAAATTGACCATATTATTCCAGTTTCCAGAGGTGGCTCTGATGCTTTAAATAATCTTCAACCATTACAGTGGGAGAATAATAGGCATAAAGGAGACAATTATCCACATTGGTCATGCAAGGTAAAAGCTGCATAAATTAAAAAAAAGCTGAATGAGAGTCAGTTGATGGCTCTCTTCAGCTTATTATAAATATTTTAAATAATAGAATTATGAGTAATAAGTTAACACAAGAAATTATAAATCAGAAAGTATGGGCTGCATGCGATACCTTTAGAGGTACTATAGATGCTACCCAGTATAAAGATTACATCTTAACAATGCTTTTTATTAAGTATATATCTGATGTAAACAAAGAGAAGAAATCCAATTACATGCAAAAGTATGATGGTGATTTAGTTAGAGTAGAACGAGCTATGAGTCATGAGCGTTTTAAGGTGCCAGAAGAAAGTTCTTTTGAATATCTGTACGAGAATCGTAATCAAGCCAATCTTGGAGACATTATAAATATCGCATTAGAGAATCTTGAAGATGCAAACCGTGCCAAACTAGAAAAAGTGTTTCGTAATATTAATTATAATTCAGAATCTAATTTAGGTCAAACTAAAGACCGTAATCGCAGATTAAAGCATCTTTTGAGTGATTTTGTGGATTTAGATTTAAGACCGTCTAATCTTGCTGGAAATGACGTTATAGGCGATGCATATGAGTTTTTAATAGGAAACTTTGCTTCCGATGCTGGAAAAAAAGCAGGTGAGTTTTATACACCAAAACAAGTGTCTGTGCTTTTAGCAAAATTGGTCGAGCCTAAAGATGGTGACCGAGTATGTGACCCAACTTGTGGTTCAGGTTCCTTGTTATTGAAAGTTGCAGATGAAATAGGTAGTAAAAATGTGTCGTTAAATGGACAAGAGCTTAATGGTAGTACTTGGGCATTGGCTCGTATGAATATGTTTTTGCATGAAATGGATAATGCACATATAGAATGGGGAGATACACTCAATAATCCGCTACTTAAAGAAAATGACGAACTAATGAAGTTCGATGTGGTAGTCGCAAATCCACCTTTTTCATTAGATAAATGGGGAGCAGATAATGCAAGTGCAGACCGTTATAATCGTTTTCATAGAGGTGTACCGCCAAAGAGTAAAGGGGATTATGCTTTCATAACTCATATGATTGAAACATTAAATGAACATGGAAAAGCAGGTGTGGTTTTACCTCATGGAGTATTATATAGAGGAAGTTCTGAAGGGAAGATTAGGCAACAACTTATTGAAGAAAACCTATTAAAGGCTGTAATAGGGCTGCCGTCAAATTTATTTTTTGGAACAGGGATTCCTGCAACCATTTTGGTGTTTGATAAGAATAAAGGAGATAATACAGATGTATTATTTATAGATGCTAGCAATGAATTTAATGATGCTATAAATCAGAATAAGTTAAGCGATGCAAATATTGATAAAATAATAAGAGCCTATAAAGGATGGGAAACCATAGATAAATATAGCTACAAAGCAAAATTTGAGGAAATTGCAGAAAATGAATATAACTTAAATATCCCTCGTTATGTTGATACATTTGAAGAAGAAGAGCCTGTTAATATTAAAGCTACTCAAGAGGAAATAAAAGCTATAAAACAACAGATTGAAATCGTGGAGCAAAGTTTAGAGGAACATTTAATTTCTTTAGGGTTTTAATATGGAAGTAATAGAAGAACAAAAAAAAGGTTATAAGAAAACCGAAGCTGGTTGGATTCCTGATGATTGGAATATTAAAAAACTGAAAGATGTAGTTGATTTTCTTGACAGTCAAAGAAGACCAATTAAAGAAAGTGATAGAAGTAAAGCTCAAGGTGAATACCCATATTATGGTGCCTCTGGAATAATAGATTATGTAAGCAATTACATATTTGATGAGGAACTGATATTACTAGGTGAAGATGGTGCTAATATATTAAATAGAAGTAGTCGTTTAGCTTTTAAAGTAAAAGGGAAAATCTGGGTTAATAACCATGCACACGTTTTAAGAGTTAAGCCAAATGTAGATATAGATTTTCTTAATGATTACTTAGAAAGTTTGGATTATAGAAAATATAACACAAGTATTACCCAACCAAAATTGAATAAGGCTGTTTGTAAAAATATACCTGTTGTATATCCATCTTATTTAGAGCAAAAAAAAATAGGAAAAATTTTATCAGAGTGGGATGAAGCTATTGAAAAAACAAAATCTCTTTTTGAAAAGTTACAGCTACGTAAAAATGGCTTGATGCAACAATTGTTAACTGGTAAAACTCGCTTAGCTAGTTTTAATGATGAATGGCAAGAAGATAAACTTGGTAATTTCTTTACTGAAAGAAAAGATACAGGACATGATAATCTTAAGTTGTTATCAGTTGGTAGAAATGGTGTTTACCCTCAAGATAACACAGAAAAAAAGGATTCTTCTAATTCAAACAAATCTAAATACAAAAGAATTTGCATCGGTGACATAGGTTATAATACCATGCGTATGTGGCAAGGAAGAAGTGCTCTGTCATCATTAGAAGGGATTGTGAGTCCAGCATATACTATTCTGAAGCCAAAGGAGCATACAGATTCAGTATTCTTTAGCTATTTATTTAAATTGGAGGAGATGATTCATAAGTTCTACAGAAATTCACAAGGTATGGTTAGCGATACTTGGATGTGCAAGTTTAAAGATTTAGCAATCATAAAGTTTCAAGCCCCATCGTCAAAAGACGAACAAACAGCAATTGCTAATATATTGCAAGAAGCTGATGCAGAAATCGAACATTATCAAGCTTATTTAAAACAATTACAAGTCCAGAAAAAAGGCTTGATGCAAAAATTGTTAACAGGTGATATTAGGGTTAAAGTGTAAGGCTATGGAAATCGTTAAGAAGTTGTTGGAAAATCAAATGTTGATTTGCAGAGAGTTTGCTTTAAAATATACATGTCAATTATATTATAGCTATCAATCACTTAATGAACAGACTGTTTTAAAAAACATTGGTTCGGGAGTTTTTTTCACGAATCAAAACGACTATTTTTTATTTTCTGCTTCTCATGTAATTAATACCAAGGTGGCTTCTAATATGTACATTCCATATGGTTCAGAGATGATTGAGATAAGAGGTGAAGTGGTTAATACTGTGGTTGATAGTGGAAAAACAAGAGAAGATGATAAACTCGATTTTGTTATAGTTAAGTTGCATATCAACACCATTGAGAAAGTTAAAAAAATGTTTGATTTTATTAGCGAGAATGAGCTTGAATTAGACCATAAAATTTCAGATAATCACGATTATTTTCTTTTTGGTTTTCCAAATGCGTGGACTGATAAAATTAGCGAGAACAATAAAATTATAGGCTTCAAACCTAATCCATTAATATTACAGACAAATTCTAAGACGGGTAAATTTACTCAAGTGCCTGAATACGATGTAAATAGTAAAATTATTCTGAATTATTATAATCGTAATTATAATAGCACTAATTCAAGTGATAGATTTTCAAATCTTCCAGACCCAAATGGTATGAGTGGTTGTGGATTATGGTACATGCCAATGAAAGAGAATATAATCGAGGGCAAAAAGCATATTAAACTTGCAGGAATAGCAACTGACTTTTTTTTTCAAGATAACGCTTTAGCAGTAACGGCAATTGATGTTATAACCGAGACATTAAGACTGAAATTTGACCCAAAAATTCAGAAATCAAAACGTATTAAAGTGAATATTCAAGATAAAGCTGATTAATAATGCAGGATAAAATTATCATATTAAAAAATACTAAAAATGGTATTGTAAAAGATACAATATTGAGTGTTCAGGATACTATAAGGTTGAATTTAGAGAATTTGGTGAAGCTTCAGCGACCTGATGGTGATTTTGTTGTTCATACTATTCAAGAGCCTTTGTCGGGTATTGAATATTGGGGACTTTGGATTGCAGCAATTTTAGGAGTGTTAACAATTGGATATACTTTATTTCAATTGAAAAAATTAGTACAAAACGATAATGAATTACAATCGCAAATAGATGAGTTAGTTAAATTAAATGAATTAACTGAGAGGCGATTAAGAATGACTGTAAAACCAAAGTTATGGACAAATGGTAGCGGTTATAATGGAACTGACCATACTATTCATATCAAAATTAACAATCGTGGAGAACGAGCATTCTATAAAGGGTTTGATGTTTTAGAAGGAGAAGGTGCCTTTTGGATTCAAAAATGGAATCAAGACATCGTAATTGAAAAAGATAAATATATTCAGCTTTCAGGACGGACTTCTGGACATCCAAAAGACTCTAATTTTAAAATAAAAATAAATTATTCGGATGATGAAAATTACCAATATCAAACGATAATTGAATGGAATAATGGTAAAGTAAGATTTTTAGAAACAATTGAGTTATGAATACACCATCATTTTTAGAAGACCATATATCACAAATACCAGCGATTCAATTGCTGATAAATTTGGGGTATAAATATGTCTCACCAAGTAAGGCATTGGAACTTCGTAAGGATAAAGAATCTAACGTTTTATTTGAGGATGTGTTAAGAACACAGCTAAAAAAAATAAATAGTATTAAGAGGAAAGGTAAGACTTATGAGTTTACTGAGTCTAATATTAATACAGCTATTCTCGCAATAAAAGACTTGCCCATTCATGATGGATTCATTAATGCTAATGCTGCTTTTTACGATTTAATTACTTTGGGTAAAGCGATGGAACAAAGTATTGATGGTGATAAAAAAAGCCACACATTACATTATGTAGATTGGGAACATCCTAAAAATAATGAGTTTCATGTTACTGAAGAGTTTAGTGTATTACGCTCTGGCAGAACTGACCACTATAGACCAGATGTTGTTCTGTTCATAAATGGAATACCAACCGTAATTATTGAATGTAAAAGTCCAGCATTAAGCGGTACCAAGTCACCTACAGAATTGGCAATTGAGCAACATATTAGAAATTTTAGTAAAAAAGGAATTAGGTCTTTATATGTTTACTCAAATTTATTACTAAGTCTTGCCGCTAATGATGCCAGATACGCTACAACAGGGACTTCAAAAGAGTTTTGGGCGAATTGGAAAGAACAGTTTTCTAACAAGGAAAAAGAAACCAGTTATTGGAATAATCTAAAAGCTTTAAAAAATCAAACGCTATCACATGAACAAAAGGTAGAATTATTCGCTGAAAGAAAGTACGGATTCAGTTATGCTAAACCCTATTTTGATGGTTTAGAGAGTGAGGAGCGTTTAGTTACGAAGCAGGATGAAATACTTTATAGTTTATGCAGAAAAGACCGAATTATTGACATAATTAGAAATTTCACACTCTATGATGAAGGTGTTAAAAAAATCGCAAGATATCAACAATATTTTGCTGTTAACGATACACTAAAGAGAGTCACGCCTTTTGATATTACAGGGAAGCGGCAAGGAGGTGTTATTTGGCATACTCAAGGAAGTGGGAAGAGCCTTACAATGGTTATGCTTGCTCAAATGATTGCTTCGAGTCCAGAGATAAGTAACCCTAAAATACTTTTAGTAACGGATAGGATAGATTTGGATGACCAAATTTCTGACACATTTAAAAAATGTCACAAAGAAGTTAAGCAGGCAAAAACGGGCACACATCTTACTGAACTTTTAAATGAGAAAAGTGATGCTATTATAACTACTATAATTAACAAATTTGAAGCAGCTGTAAAGCAAAATAAGAAGCTCTTTTTGTCGCCTAATATATTTGTGATGATAGATGAAGGGCATAGAACACAATATGGTAGCTTTAATGTTAGTATGCAAAGAGTGTTTCCTAATGCTTGTTTTATAGCTTTTACAGGTACGCCCTTGATGAAGAGAGAAAAAAGCACTTCTAATAAATTTGGAGGTTATATAGGTATTCCTTACACAGTAAAGGACGCTGTTGAAGATGGTGCTGTAGTGCCGTTACTTTATGAAGGAAGACATAATTTAATGACTATCAATGAAGACCCAATAAACAGATTCTTTGATAGAGTATCGGAGCCATTAAGTGATTATGGTAAAGCAGCATTAAAGAAAAAATTCAATACAGTAAATGAACTTAATAAAGCTGAACAAGTTGTTTATGCAAGAGCATGGGATATTAGTGAACATTATTGTAGTTTCTTTCAAACCAATGGAGACAAATACAAGCCAAAAGCCCAATTAGTAGCTCCGACTATTAAAACTGCTTTACATTATAAAAAATGTTTAGATGAAATCGGAAAAGTGACATCTGAAGTAATCGTTACGAGGTCTGACCCAAGAGAAGATTATACTGATGGATTTTTTAATGTAAATGAGTCTAAAGATATAGAAGATAAATATTTTGACGCCATGATTGATAAATATGGTGATTTAAAACGATTTGAAAAGAGTGTAATAACCCAATTTAAAAAGCGAGAACATCCTGAAATCTTAATTGTTGTTGCTAAGCTGTTAACGGGATTTGACGCCCCTAATAATACCATTTTATATTTATGTAAATCATTAAAAGAACATACATTGCTTCAAGCTGTAGCCAGGGTAAACAGGGTGTGTCCTGGAAAAGATTATGGCTATGTTATTGATTATTATGGGAATTTAGAAAATTTGGATGATGCTTTAAGTACATATTCTGGATTATCTGATTTTGATGACTCTGAATTGGAGGGAGCCTTAATTAAGATTAGTGAGGAGGCTGAGAAATTGCCTCAAGCACACACAGAGCTTTGGGATATATTTAAAACTATAAAAGACAAAAAGTTTGAGCCTTCGGCATATGAAGAGTTTTTACATCCCGAAGATATAAGAAACAAGTTTTATGAGAAATTAAGTTATTTTACTAGGCTTCTCAAGATGGCATTATCATCTGTTGACTTTGTTTCCAATACTGATGAAGGTAAAATTAATTCATATAAAAAGGACGCAAAATTCTTTTTGAAATTGCGTATTGCTGTAAAACGAAGATATTTTGATGATTTATCTTATCATGAATTTGAGCCTCAGATTCAGAAGCTAATAAATAATCACCTATCAACAGAGGGAGAAATACTCAAAATAACTCCCTTGGTAAACATACATAACAAAGAAGAGAGGGATGCTGAACTAGAAAAAATAACTGGAAAAGCAGCTCAAGCAGACCATATTGCGAGTCGTACATTAAAAGCCATAAATGTAAAAATGGTTGAAGACCCTGTTTACTATAAAAAGTTAGCAGACTTAATTAAAGAAACAATTGAAGAATATTATCAAAAGAGAATTAAGGAAGCTGAATTTTTGAATAAAGCTAGAGAACTTGAGGAGAAGTTTTTACACGGCAGGTCAGATGGTGCTCCAGAAGAATTAGCAAATAAGGATGCAGCGTTAGCATTTTATAATTTCAGTAAATCAATTTATGATGATTCAGAATTGTTAAAGACTAAATTTCATATTGAAGCTAGTCTTAATATTGATAATACTATTTTAAAACACATTAGAATAGGGGATAACAAAATCATTGAATGGTATAAGAATGTAGATATTACAGGTAAAATAAATATTGCTTTAGGAGATGTATTGTATGATTTATTGAAAAAATACAATTTAGATACGAATTGGGAAAAAATAGATAGATTAATTGAAGACTGTATTAAAGTTGCTATTATTAAATATAAGTAGACTATGCTAGACCAAATTCAATATGGTAATTCATTAATTGAATATTCTTTAGATTTTGTTGAGCGTAAAACTTTAGGAATAAAAGTTTATCCAGATAAATCTGTAAAAGTATTAGCTCCTAGAGAAGCTTCTATTGAAAAAATTCGAGAAAAAGTCAAGAATAAGGCGTCTTGGATTATCAAACAGCAGGACTTCTTTTTGTCTTTTTATCCTTTAACACCTGAGCGTAAATTTGTAAGTGGAGAAACGCATTTATATTTAGGAAGGCAATATAGATTAAAGCTTCACAAATCAAAAAAAGCAAGCATAAAATTGACTGGAGGTTATATTAATATCTATGTAAAAGATATTGGTGATAAAAAAGCTATTCAGAACCAATTAAAGCAATGGTATAAACAAAAAGCAGAACTACACTTTAATCTGCTATTTGATGAACTAAAACCTATCTCAAAAGGCTTTTATGGGCAGGAACCTCAGTTAACTTATAGATGGATGCAAAAACGCTGGGGGAGCTGTGATAAAAATGGAAAGGTACATTTAAATTTGGAGCTAATTAAAACTCCTAAAAAGTGTATTGAGTACGTAATTGTACATGAGCTTTGTCACCTGAAGTATTTAAATCATAGTAATGCTTTTTATGGGTTACTAGAAAAAGTGTATCCAGATTGGAGAAGTACTAAAGATAGATTAGAAAGGTTGATGGTTTAAAAATACCTTTTACTGGGTATCTTTATAAGAGGCTTAAATTCATAACTTTATAAAAAATAAATATATGAGTAATGTAAAAGTTAATTTTAGTATCTCGCAAACTGATGCTAAAATGTTAGTAGCATCTTTAGAGCAAGTTGCGTATCATACTAATAACTCTAAAAAGAGAGTAACCTTGCTTAAAATTGCTGAAGAGATAAAATTTGATTTCTGGCAAGACAATGTTGCTTTCAACATGTTGGTTAATTATCTTGACCCAGTAACTCCATACAAGATTAGGAAAAGCTCAAATTTGATAAGTCAACTAAGTATAGACCCAACTTGGATTTCACAATTCTTGTACAAGGTGTGTAATCTTATAGTTAAAAGAATGATAAAGCTTAAAAAAGTAAATAAGAAGTTTAAATCTATAACTTCTGCACAAGCTACTAAATGTAAAACAGTTCAAAATGTTTTAGACCTAATAAAAACTACATATGAAAGCGCAGAGTAATATCATATTAATGGTTCTATTTACAGCATTTGTTAATTATACATATGCTCAAAAAGTAAAGAAAGCTAAAGGGGATACTTTAATTGTTGGTTTTTCCACTGGTCAAGCATCTGATAATAAATATACAAAGTCTTTACCTGCTTCTTTTATTGCAACTTATACTGAGAATGATACCATATCAAATAGTTATGCAATAAATGGTTACTTTGGTGTTGACTTCAAATTGGGAGATAAAGACAGTCCAAAATGGAAATTTTCTGCTAATGCTGAATTACACAGAAATACTCTTATTTCTAAAGAGCAAAATACGACTCAGTTTGGGGTTAGTGTAAATTATTTGATACCGCTATTTTATTCTGATGACACTAAGCTTTATCCCTGTTTAATTTTAAGCCCTGAATTTTCATTCAAACATTCGGATGATAAAATTAAAGATAAAAAAGGATTGCAATATTTGAGTTATTTGTCTCTGTCTCTACCTTTATCGTTTGAAAATGAAGATGGTGAGCCATCATTATTGAATTTTTTTAGACCTAATATTATATATCCAGGTGATGTTAGAGGGAATTCCGATGGTACGAAGAAGAAATACGGTTATTATATCTCAGATTGGATTCAATTGAAGCATTTTCATAGTGTTGGTATTGAGCATGTAGGGTATGAATCTCTTTCTATGCTTAATACAAGTTTTGGTATTGAAATTTATCCTTTAAGTGGTATGCTTTATAATGTTTTTAAACAATATGGTATTTTTCAATTCAGGTATAATATTGTTAATAGGGAGGAAATCTCTTCGGGTGATACAGATTTATATATCGGAGCTTTAAGCTCTTTTGCGATAGGTTTAAATTATAAATTCGATAAAGATGGGAAGACAGCAATTTCATTTGGCTATGAATATAATAATGGAGGTAATCCCCTCAAGGGTCTTGATGATAATGAGTTTGGTCAATTGAAACTTTCAGCTATAGTAAATCTTTAAATAAACGATGATTTTTTCTAGACTACTTTTTTGAGTTTTATTTAATATTTGAATTTCAGCCTTAAATGTGAGTGATACTATTTTCTTGTAAGCGATTTCTACATTTCTAGAAAGTTCCAATCTATTATTACTTTTTCAATTTTTTCTTTGTCTTCATTTTTGAATTGTAACCAAGTGTAGCTATATTTATTGAAAATAATATAATGTATTATGCCAGAGCCTATTACAATAGTGTCATCAGCTGTTTTTCTTCTTGGAGAAATAGGAAAGAGTATTTTATCAAGAAAAGGAGATAAATTTTTCTGTGACTCTTTAAAAACCATCCATAACAAGTTTGTTTTTTCAATTGATGAGCCCATCAATCATGATATTTTAAAAGCATTGAGAAGGGCTCAGTTAAAAAGTACTATGTTAGCTTGTAAACAAGTCTATTTAACTAAGTATAAGATATGGGATAATTTTATTTCTAATGCTCCTCAGAACCTTAAGGAGGTATTGTATTATTTGAAACAAGAATTAAAAAAAGTAGATAATAATGGTTTTATAGATATAGGAGACCTAAGTAATGAAGATTTAATTTATGTATTAGAAACAGAAATAATAGATATAAATGATAGATTCATTGATTTGCAAAATAATCAAAAGAATTTCATGATTAATGAATTAAAATCAGCAAAACTAAATTGGGTAGAAGAGTCGTTAAGAGATGTGATTTTGTATGGCTGGAAAACTGATGATAGAAGAGTAGATTGGTTTGAATTAATGCGTTCATTTTTTGTAGAAGAACTTAAAGTTAATAAAAGAGTTTCTAATGCAGTATTTATGAACTTTCTAATTGACTTTAAATCAGATTTCAATGAAATTGAATCTACATTTAAAACTTTTCAAGAACATTTAGAAGGATTAAAATTTGAAAATGATAATATAAAAAATGAATTTATTGAAATAGCTCATAACCTTGAAAATTTAAAAATTGACCTATCAAAGGTGATAAAAGATGAGAATAAGAAAATTAAAAAATATTTAACCAATAAAATACAATTAGAGGGAGCGAAAATTAGAACTAGAATTCAAAAAAATGAATCTGAAATAAAGAAATCAATAGATGAAGGTTTTAAAACAGGGAATGAAATATCAACTAATATTAATATGACAGTATTAGAAATCAAAGAAATCCTTGAAAACTCTAAAGTTAATATTGAAAAACTTGAAATCTATTTAAAACAGCTACCATTATCTGAAGGTGTAGAAAACATACAGAATAAAATTGACGATTGGTTTTTTAATAAAAATATATCCTATGACGAAAAACGTTTTCTCAGTACCATAATTTCAGTAATGTTAAATGAATTAGAATTAATAAATGAAAAAATAAATAGGCTTAAATCGCTTGGTAATTTTGAATTGAGTAATGTTTTAGAAAGAATTCAAGTACATTTTAAAAAATCAGATGCAGATAAAATTCAAAGGGAATACTATTCTCGATATAAAAAACTCAATGAGGAAAATATCTTCATCTTAAGAGAAGCGATAAGCGCAACTAGTTCATTATTAGCATTTAAAGAAACTTTTTCTTTGTATGAGGAATTGGTTAAAATTGAGCCATCTGCTATTAATCATTCTCAATTAGGATATTATTCTTATAAATTAGGTAGAGTAGATGATTCAATCAGATATTTTAAAGAATCCATAGAATTGTACGAAAAGAATCTTTTGAAATCAAAAGAAGAACAAATATTTGGTAAAGCATATACACTTAATCAACTTGGTAATATATATGTTGAAAAGAATGATAAGGATAATGCTGAAATTTATTTAAGTGAGGCAATTAAATTATTTGAAAGTTTAAGTTCAGATAAACCAAACGTGAACTTTTATAAATATCATTATGCAAAAAGCTTAAATAGTTTTTCATTATTATACTTTAAATTTAATAATAATGATAAGTTTTTTGAGATTAACACCAAGGCACTTAAAGTATATGAAACACTAATAGTTGACGAAAATATTGAAGAAGTTTTATACGATAGCGCAATTATATTGAATAACATAGGTGTAAATTATGCATCAAGAGGTGAAACTATTTTGGCACTTCAAAACTTTGATAAATCATTAAGATATTATGGAAAGATTAAGGAAAAAAATAATATAGATTTTTTGTTAGGAAAATCTGAGGCATTAAAGAACATTTCAAATGTATTTAGGAACAATAATTTACACTTTTTGGGTTATGATAATTTTATGCAATCTTATAATATAATTTTTGATTTAGCTGAAAAAGCACCAGATAAAAGCGCAATTTATTATGCCGAACTATTAATTCTGGGGGTGAATGATTATCAATGGAGCGCAGATAAATTGGCTTTTGCTAAAACCATTTTGAATAAAGAGCCAGATAGTTATAAAAAGATTGAGTTGTTAAAATTTGTTGAAAAGATAGAATCTAAAAATGAAGGTTTTGTTTTAACTTCTTTTGTATATAATTTTGAATGAAATATAAAAAAAATACTATTCTAGTTTTATGAGGGTAATTAAGCTATTCATCCATTAATTTACTTCTAAAATCTATAATTATAAAAGGCAGGTAAGGCAACTATATTATTAAATAATTTAATTGCTTTACTTTATTTAAATTACTAGTTAAAGTTAAATAAAGCTACCCTCCCTACCTTCAATCTTAATTTTATGATATTTTTTTAAGGTTTTGTTGATTTTCAGAATCGTAATGTTTGATAATATCAATTGCATATTTCTGTATTCCATTTTTTTTGATGTTCTCAAATCCTAGTTTTTTCAATACTTTTCCTAACTGTATACTGTTCGTATTGCTCATTTGAATATTAGCGCTATTGTTTAATTTTAATAATAATTCAGAAGAGTTTAAGTAGAACTCTGCTTCGTATTTATTTATTGCAGGTATATATTTACTTAATACTAGCTCTTCGATTGTAGATTTAGACCTAAAGATTTCGTTTCTTTCATTTATTTTGTTAATCTCCTCTCCGTCAAAGTAAAATTTGAAACCAGATTTGTACAATGCCAGAGCTTGAGAATAAACTCCTTTATAATTAACGGGATTCTTGTAATCAATTGACTCAACCTTAAAACTTAAAAATCTTCTATTACCTGATAAATCAGTTAAAAACTTGTCTTCATTAAGTGAGCCAACAAAGGATGCTCTTCTAGCTAAATTTTCGGAAATCCTTCCATATGGTCTTCTTATTTTTATTTTTGATTTTGTAATTAATTCTTTAACATCATTATTCTCTCTCCTTGTAAGACTTGAAAGCTCATCTAAATCAATAATAAGGCATTCGGACAAATGAACTAAAGTGTCTTTTGAGTTGGGGTTTATCATTCCTGAGTATGAATATTTATCTAATTCCTTAGGTAATAAACTCCTTATGAAAGTTGATTTCCCTAATCCTTGTCCTCCAGAGAATATAATCATTGTATGATTAAAAATGTTATCCTCAATCCCGCAACCAACCATTGCTACGAACCATCTTTTAAATGCATCAGTAAAAAAATCATCATCATCCGTTTTAACTCTTGCTGCTAATTCAGAGATGTAATCAGTTTTATCCCACTCAGGTAGTGATTTTAAATATTCTTTTAAAGGGTGATATACATATGAGAAGTCTGATTTAAATAAATCATCTAATCGGCTTTTGCTGATATTGTAATTATTGGCATTTAATTCTCTAACTAATGAACGTAGGTCAAAGTCCTTCATTACTTTGAATTTTTTTTCTGTTTTAGAATGAAACTCTACTGCACTAGTGAAAATATTATATCTAAAGTTGTATTTGTTTTTTAAATATCCTTCGACAGTTGTATTATTTGTTTTTGCTTTTTTCATGATGTTATGGTTTTAATTAATATTCAAATAGTTATTAAAACATCAGGTATAGAAGTAAAGAGGTCTTTGTTTTGACGACTGCCCGCATTCTAAACCACCGTGGTAAAACTTTATAATCGGTTGGTAAACAAAAGTGTTCCTGATGCTTTGTATTTTGTCTATGTAAGCTTATTTAAAAGATTTACATGCTATTATTATTTTAAAATGATAGATAGTATTAATGATGCATTTTTTTAAATCTAACCCTTTTGTGAATTTTATCTGAGATAATTTATCATCAAATGAGGGTATATAAATACTTACAATGATTAGATATTTTGACCTCCTTTCATTGATGATAGTATATCTTCTTTTTTATAATATACCCTAGTTCCAATACTGAAAGGGATTAATATTTTTTTCTTAGCCCAATGGTGTAATGTTACAGTACTTACCTTAAGTAATTCAGCAACCTCATTTCGTGTTAATACATCAAGATTATTAACTTCTGTTATCTTTTTCTGAAGATTAGAGTTTTTAATAATAATCTCTTCAAATTTTTCAATAAGCTCCCTCATGGAGACTTGTTCAATCTCTATTTTTTTCATCTTTCTATTTTTAAATGCTTCCTAAAGACCTTATGGTCATTTTAGTTTTGTGAAGGGATAGCTATCAATTCCAACACTACAGAATTACAACATTATATTAATGTGTACAAATCATAAAATACTGATATTGAATTAGTTAATTTGAATTTTTTATAAAAAAAAGTAAAGTATTTGAGTTTCAGTAATTTAAGTTTTGGATTAGTTAATTCAGCTTTGAACTAGTTAATTCATGCCGTTTTTTAACTGAACTTTAACTAAATCGGATTAGCATTTGGGTCAAAAAATAGCTCGACATTAATAATAAAGTGGGTGAATTAGCTAATTCAGGTGTGTTTTCTTCTTATAAAAGTAGATTGGGATAGAAATGATAAGATTATTAATCATAAAATGGATGTAATCCAGCCTTAATTGCTCGTTGAAGGTCATCGGCTTTTACGTAATGTCTGAAGACTTTTTCCGTTTTATGCCCAGTAGTCATCATAATATCGTGTACGGGAACTCCAGCTAAAAATGCATTGGTTGAATACGACCTTCTGGCTGTATGGTTTGAAACTAATTTATACTTTTTATAAGGTGTTATAGTTTTAATACCACCAATAGTTCTCTCAATATTTTCAATAGAATTAATTCCAGCTAATTTAGCTACTTCCTTTATAGCATAATTGATGTGTTGTTCTGTCATTCGTTTTGGAGGGCAACCGTCTCGTTTATTCAGAATATCTTTAATCATGGAATTAATGGGAATTGTAACTGGTTTTTTAGTTTTTTTGGTAATAATCTGAATGTATTTTCTACCCTCGACTTCTATAATGTTGTTGTGTTCAAGTCTGTTAAAGTCACTTACTCGTAAACCTGTATTAGCAGATATGAGAAATAAATCTCTAGCAATATCCAATTGTTTTGAAGTGAGGTGGAGAAATTTATTGATTTTAATAGGTTTAATATCACTTAAATCCAGATTGAATATTGCTTTAAGTTCTTTGGGGTTTAGATATATATGGTTTACTTCTTCTGTAGGCTTGCTAAAGTACTTTTTAAGGTGTTCTCTGTTGTTGTGATTTTCTAATTCTAAACTTGCATTTAAAATAGTCTTAAGGATTTTAATTTGAGTTCCTATGTAATTAGCTGAATATTGCTTGTCTTGTAACGATTGCAAAAAATCTCTATAAAACTTTTGACCTATTTTTTCATAAGAAATTCTATAATTGAATTCCTTGTTAAATCGTTCCAATATATTATAAGCATTATTGTAAGTTTTTGCAGTTGTCTTGCTTAAATGCCTTGAAGTAGACATTAGTGGATTCTTCTGATAATAATTTATGTACCATTTATAAAAGGATAGTAACTCCAACTTTTCAACTCTATTATCTGATTTTATTTTCCCCAGAACTTCATCACAAATATCCTTGAGAAAGTCATTATTAGCTTCTTTGTTTTCTTCAATGGTTCGCTTTGCATATTGTCTTTCAAGAGATGTGCTTAGTTCGTTAAGCTTATTGTTTACATATACTCTGTCAAGTTCTTCAATAACATTCTTAATACGCATTTTTGTCGCATCCCAGTTTTTTTTGTTTTGAACCCGAAAGCCTGTAGCGTATCTTAATCGTTTTTCTTTACCATAATTAAAAACAAGTAAAATAGATGCTGTATTATCTTTTGCGTCTCGAAGTTTGAAAGTGAGTTTTGACATAACATCATTATTGGTAATGCATATTTACAAAATAAAAGTGACACATTTTAGATTTTTATACCATTTTTTGTGTCACTTATGAGTTAATGCATTGAAAAATTAAAGATAATGTTTGTACGATGTTTGTATAGATGTTTATCTATTTTATTAGTATATTTGATGTGTTGAGTATTAAATCATATTAAATTGAATTAATACCTATTAACTAAATTGTAACCCTCTCGAGGTCACGAATAAATCAAAAACCTAGGCGTTAAATCAAGCTCGCTTGAATTTATAAGCTTAGGTTTTTGATTTTCAAAGCGAAGCATTCAAGGATACGCGAAGCGAATCCTTGAGAAAGGACTCATTTATATTTGCGTTAAATCAAGCTCGTTTAAGATAATCCGTTTAAAGAATTAGAAGCCGCTAAAACACAGTAATTATTTAGGTGAAACGGACATTATATAAAATTTCCGAAGCATACAAAAAGAAAACATCATTATAATACAATGTCATTATACTTTCAAATTATTCTATCTCTTCAATACAGTAAACTTTCCGAAGGAGAAAAAGTAATTGCGAACTATTTCTTACTATGTGCAGCGCTTTTAATTATTGTTTTTTTAATTGGAAAATTGTTTTATTTCTTTGAAATGGCATATGTAGAATATGTTAACAAAAAATTATTTTTCAATCATGTATATTTGAGACAAAGAAAACTATCACATTCTCAAAAGTCGTTACTTAAAAAAAATATCAAGTTCTATCAAAAACTACCTTTAAAACACCAATCTTATTTTGAGCATAGAGTTTGTAAAATTATAAATGAAACTGAATTTATAGGCAAGGATATTGAGGTTACTGAGGAAATGAAGGTCGTCTTGTCGGCAACATTAATAAAGTTAACTTTTGGCTTGAGGGATTATAATATTGAGTCTGTAGAGCGCATAATATTCTATCCTGAAGAATTCTATTCACAAACAAATAAAGCGTATCATAAAGGTGAATTTAACTTAGGGTTAAAAGCATTGGTGTTTTCATGGAAAGATGTTTTACATGGTTATGAAATAGAAGATGATAATCTTAATTTAGCCATCCATGAATTTACACATGCTATTCATTTTTATTATATGAAAGTAAGACGAACGAGTACAAGTGCTGCTATATTTTTAGATGCTTTTGTAGAACTTACTAATATGCTTGATACTAATCCGGAATTAAAAATTAAACTCGTTAAATCTAATTTCTTGAGAGAATATGCATTTACAAATCAATTTGAGTTTTTATCTGTTATTATAGAGACTTTTATAGAATCTCCACAACAGTTTAAATCAGAATTCCCAAATATTTACGGTAAAGTAAAAACGATGTTAGGGTTTAATTTTGCTGGTTATTAAGAGTGATAATCATAGAAATAAAAAAGACCCAAATAATAAAATTATTTGGGTCTTTTTTATTTTGATTTCTTTATGCTTTAATCAAGTTTGAAAACGCCTTGTAACATATATTGAAAATGATTGTTATCAAATACATTGTCTTTGTGGTTAAAAGCAAATTTACCAACACCTTGCAATCTCACTCCTATTTTAGGGTTTATCCATATAATACCACCTAATACAACATTTGCTGATGTGTTAAACTCGTTTATAGTAAAAATACCTAATCCACCACCTGCATACATGTCAAGCCATCTTGCTTCCCATAAATGGTCAGAAAAATAATATTTTAAATATGTATTAGTTGAGAAATAAGTGTAATCTTCAGGTACAGGATTACCATCAATTATAGTGTTTTCAGTGAATCCATTAATTGAAAAATCTTGTTCAATTGAGAATAATCTTGACCATTTATGCTGGATGCCAATAACAAATGGATTTTGAAATTGAAAATCATCAACATCTTTAAAAGGGTTTCTAGTTCCTAGACTTCCAGTTGCGTTAACACCTGCTGCCAAAATCCAAGCTTCTGTGTCTCTAAGTTCTCTCTTTGTTAAATTAGATTGAGCTTGGCTATCATAGCTAAAAAGCGCTAAGATTATTAATGCTAAAATTGTTTTTTTCATTTTTTATTATAATAAAATTACCTTGAAAAAAATTAAGGTTTCATGTTTTGTAACAATCTACAAAGGTATAATAATTTCTAATACTACTTAGTTTTTTGTAAATTATAATTGACTATTTTTTTGAAACTTTAAATCAAATCATTATCAAGACTATATTTGTTGTTAATAATTGAAAATTACTGTTATTACAATCAAGAATATATGTTCCGTAAAATAACTACAGTTTCTCATTTGAAGGGATATTTAAAAGTGAAAACACAGTTATAATAACGGTTTAATTAGGATTTAATTTTAATAGAATTGATTTTATAAGGTGTTTTCTATAGCTTTTATTATTAAAAATCAAGGTTAGCCGTTCTGTGATATTGAAAAAAACAAATTTTATTTTATGTGATAATTGATGATATCTTATATGCTGTATTCTAAAATGGTAACGTCTTATTAGATTAGTAAGGGCTGGATTTGGTTCCATTTTAATGCAATCAAATATCGCATGTAATTTTGAGAAATAGTCTTTTACGATTTTATCATGTTTAAAATCTTCAATTAATTTTTTTTCATTACAAATTTTAAGTACTAAACTATCACTTAAACTTCTTAAGAACCATTGTTTGTAGCGATATGCATTAGAGTTGATTTGGATACCATAAATAGTAATTAAATTGAGATAATATGAGTTTGGGATATAGATATTATTAATTTTTACAGAAGTATCAAAGAGTTCTTGCAGATTGATTGGCGAAGAATAATTTATGTTTAATACTGAATGATGCAATTCTATAACCGCCATTTTATCATCACTGAATTGTCTTGCTAAATGCCTAAAATTTTTAACCTCATAATTAAAGCCTTTTTCTTGATTGTAACCTAGTTTTTTTAATAGGTTAAACGCTTTATGGATATGTTCTTTTGGAATCAAAATATCTAAATCAGATATCATACGTTCTCCTAAATCATTGCAGTAGCCTCCAATTAATAGTGCAGCACCTTTTAAAAAGACGTAAGGAATATGATGTTCATTCAAGCAATTTGAAATAGCCTTAATTTCTTCTAATAATGTAAGATTTCTATTTCGGTTAATACTTGTAATCTCTTCTAAATAATTCTCTAATTCCTTTGGTAAGTAGTTTGCTAATTTTTTCTGTTTTAATCTGCAATACGATGTGGTTAACACTAAATGTTGACTCGATAGTTTTACAAATTGATCCCAGTTAATCTCAGTTTCCGATAATTTCATTTTGAGGTTTTGCGTAGAATTATCTATGCATAGAATTTCTGCAATAAGTTGTAATGTGTCTTGGTATGTCTGTGTTGTTGATGACAAATTTTTAGGTCAAACTCATGTTAATAGTACTTTTTATATGCAATCTTAAATTCGTAATTAATTAAATAACGCTTTAAAATTACTAATTGCAAAATCATTATCACTGTAAATTAGTTCATAACATTTTACGTCATTAAGCCAGTTCATGAATTTTTGAGCATGTTTTTCGTTTGGTGAAATCCATGAGTCTGGAATTAAAGTCTCTAATATTTTTTCTACGGAAATTGGATGCATTTCAGACGTTTTGGTATTATCAAACTTTACATACACAATTTTATTACAAGGAAAGTGAGTGTTTTTAGTGTCTAATTTTTGATTTTGAGGCACATACTTAAGGTTTACTTTTTTAGGACCATTGGTATGAGTTTTTAGGGTATTGAAGTTAGATATTTCCGAATCTAAAATACTGAAAGCGCCTTTTTTAATTGAAATAGCACTTGGATATCTATACAGGTTCATGTCTAGATATAGAGGTGTAAAATCGTCTGCCAATAAATCCAAACCATTAGCCATTAATAGAGCTGATAAGGTGCTTTTTCCATTTCCAGAATCTCCAATAATCATAATAGATTCTTTTGTGTTAGCAACAGTAGAAGCATGAAATGTAGCAATCCAATCATCTACATTTTTATCATGAATTGTATTTGTTAATTCTAAAGCAAATCGTCCTTGTAGAAGATGGAAGGCATTTGTTTTATAGCTTCCAATATGACTTTTGTTTTTATGAAGATGTAAGTAATCGTTGGTTTTGAAAATATCAAATTCAGTATCAATATTTACGACCTTGTTTGTTTGATGATGTTCAATTTGAGGGTGTATGATACTTTCTATAAGTGATGTTTCAAAATTTATTTTGATTTGCTTGTTATGAATTAGATAATGTCTTTCAATTTCTAATTTTGGAGATGCAATAGTTTTAAACGTTTCGTTTTCAGGTGTTGAAACTGAATTAACATCAATTAAAAAGGTAGAGATTTCGTTGAAAATTGCTTTACATTCCTTTAACTTACCAAGTTTGAGTGAATGCTCAAGCTGATTGAGATAAGATTCTTGAGTTTTAGTTTCTAGATATAAACTAATTAATATCCAAGTATTTTCAGGTACTACAACGTACCTGTTTGACTCTTTAAACCAAAGTATTATAGAGCCATCAATATTACGAATGTGCTTAGGAGCTAAATTCGTTTTCAAAATAAAAATATGATATTAATCAAATGGATTTCCACCTGGATCTGGAGGTGAAGATGCATGAGCTTTTTTAGGATTTAGAATAAGAAATGTACCCATTGCAGTAAGTGCTGCGTACTTACCCATCTTTTTGATGGCTTCCTTACGTGTTATTTGATCTTGAGGACTATTTCTTTTCATTGTAAACTTATATAGTGGACAAAAGTAAGTAAAAATTTAGTATTTAAAAACGTTATAGGTTTAATTTTGATCACAAATTATTTAATAATAATCTTTTTAGATAATTTAGAATCATTGTTTGATAATTTAATAACATATATACCTGTAGTTACGTTAGAAACATCAATTCGGTTTTGTAAAATTGTATCATCTAAAGCAATAGTTGAAATTAATCTACCTTGAATATCATAAAGCGCACAATTTGTATTTTCTGAAAGTTGACCGTTTACAATAATTTCTTTTGATTTAGAAGCCATAAAAATATCTAAACTGTCAAAACTGTTTTGTGCTGTACTTAATGAATTATCAATAAATCTTAAATAGAAACGACCTACACCAGATAAATATGAACTAGGAGTCAAAACATAATCAGAATTTGTTAAAAGAGTAGATGTACTTGCAACTGTATCATCTAAATATACTTCAACTGTACTAGGTATAGTGCTGTTACTAATGCTAAATGTTATTTGTTCACTGATATTAGCAGTTACACCTAAAGGTATAATAACATCATTATAATCTGTCTCGCCAACTGCTTGTATCCCAAACGGAATACCATTATTTTCTTCTACTAAATTAGAATACACAGAAAAATCTGGTATGGTTCCACCAAAAAGACTAGCATCAAATCCTGGATCTAATCCTAAAGTGGAAAATTCTGTAAAGTAAACTTCAGTATCATAGCTATTAGTTGCTGATGCCAAATTTAATTTTACTGTCGAAATAGCTGAAGTAGATCGCAAAGGTATAAAATCATCACTAGCACCTATAGATCTTATGTCTGAATCAAAATTTACAACTTCACTAGCTGAGCCAGAAGCCACAAAAAATCCTTGTCCTGGTGCTATTAGAGCATTTGGATTTAACAAAGAATATAACGAATTCCATACTATCCAACCATCTGAAGCAGCACCATCATAACCGTAAACTCCAGCTGCATTTGTATCAAATTTACCATTGTTCATGCTTAAAAACCCAGAGAGTGTTATATATGAAGGGTAAGGGTTTCCAATTAAATTCCATTGATTACCACCTGAAGGCGTTGTAATTGTTTTTGGTACATCATCAGTTTCAACAGTGCCAGTAAATGTATATATTCCTCCATCTGTATCTGCAGAACCTGTACGGTAACCAACTCCTGAGTCAAGTATAATACCGTCGTCAACTGTTTCTTCAAATAAAACATAATTGTTTGTACTGCTATTGTCAAATGGTCCAAAAAGGTAAAAAGGTCCATTACCACTTACCATTCCTGAAAGTATATTAGTGTCAGCAGCCATTCTTAAATCTCCAAAAGTCATGCCAGCTACAGGTGGACTTACCAAATCATTTGCAGTAGTAGATGTTCCTGAACCTGCAGCATTGTTTACAAATCGCTTATAGGTTACAGTTCCAGTTACTGAGTTCGCAATTAAGCTAGAATAGCTTTGAGAATTTGAGTTAAATGTAACATCACCTGTTGCAGTCAAATTATTTGAAACTGTTAGGGATTTTCCTGCATTAACAACGACGTTACCACCAGTTTCTACCAATAAAGACTTTACTATCACATCACCCTCAATTTCTAATGTTGCACCAGATTTAACAGTAATATCACTATTTGCAAGACTAGTTTGTAATATTAAAAGACCACCTTCAATAGATGTTGTACCAGTATAAGTATGTGTCCCAGTTATTATAAGCGTGTTAGTTCCAATTTTTTTCATGTTCCCAGTACCTTCCATTGTACCATTAACAGTAATATTTCCAGTACCCAAATTACCAAATTCTACAGTATTACTATTGATGAAGATGTTTTGATTAAAAACAAAACTACCACTAGAGTTTACATGAATTTGAACTGTGCTACCATCAATTCCTATTGGTGTGTTAAAAGTGTGGGTTGCAGCAGAAGCGTTATAGATACCTCCAGATGCAGACAAACCACCTCCAGAATTATTTATAGTTCTAGCAGACGTTGCGCTAGATTGAAAATCTAAAGAAGTGAATTGATAAAAACGACCATTAGTCGTCATTGTTGTATTATTATTATGACCAATTTTAACATAATTTCTTGTCGTATTTCCATTATCTGGATCACCTTGACTGTTGTTTGAAGTCGCATAAAACCATGGTAATTCTCCATCACCAAAATTTCCAGTCGATACATCTCCTCGACTAAAAACGTCTTGTTGCGCAAATGTAGTTTGAAGTAATACTAAAGAAATTAATAATGTAAATAAACAAGTGGTGTATTTTTTAATCATGCCGAAATCATTTATAGTTAATACCTAGTTTAATTAGGAATATGTAAAGATATACTAAGTTATAATACTCTTAAAACCGAAAACGTTTTCGTGTTAATAAGTATTCATTAATTAGACCATGCTTTGATTAAAAAGTCACATTTCGGTGTAAAAAATAAAAAAAGACATACTCATAGAATATGTCTTTTTTAACTTTTAATAAGTGTTGTGGTTATTCTACAACTAGTTTTTGAGTTTTTTCTAGGTTATTACTTTGTAGCTTCACAATGTAAATACCAGTGTTTACCGTAGAAACATCAATTCTATTTTCAAGAGTTGTATGGTTTAATTCGGTTGTAGATACGAGTCTTCCTTGAATATCATAAATGTTGCAAATGGTATTCTCTAGTAGTTGTCCAGCGATAACAATCTCTTTTGTTGCTTTTGAAGTGTAGATGTTTAAGTTGTTAAAACTGTTTTCTAGAGTAGACAATGCGTCTTCAGTGTATCTTAAGAAGAAGCGTCCTGTGCCAGATAAATCAACATTTGGAGTTAATACGTAGTTTGTGTCATTTAATAATGTTGTTGTATTAGCAACAGTATCTTCTATATACACGTCTATTGTTGATGGTAAAGTAGACTCAACGATACTAAATGTAATTTGCTCACCTTGATTTGCATTAACACCTAACGGAATTGTTACACTGCTTAAATCTGTAATATTTAATGATTGAATTGCAAAATCAACTCCAGTATTATCTTCAACCAGATGCGAGTATATAGCAAAACTAGGAGCGCTAGGGCCAAAAACTTTGGCATCATAACCAGGATCAAGTCCTAAAGTTGAATTATCATTGAAGTAGAAATCTGTTTCGTAATTTGAATCTCCACGTTCTATTTGAAGTTTTAAATGCTCGTTATTTTCAGTTCTTAAAGGAATAAAATCATCATCACCAATTATGGTTTGCATAGCAGTAGTAAAGTTTACGGTTCCAGTACTTTCAGCTGCAACTAAGAATCCTTGACCAGGAGCCATATTGTAATCTGTACTACTAGTTGTATTAAAGTTTAATATTCTCCATCCACTTCCAGCATCACCATCATATCCATAGATACCAACAGCATCTTCATCTAATAAAGCTGCGTTTTCATTTAAAAATTCTGCACTACTAATATATGATGGATAAGGATTACCTACTAAATTCCATTCACTAGCAGCACCAATGTTAATTGCTACAGGAACACTACCAGTTTGTACATCTCCAATAAAAGTATGTGTTGTTGTAGCAGTATTTGTTGCTGTTCTATAACCAACACCAGATGTCAATATATCATTATCGTTTGCTGTTGTATAGTTTTCGTAAACGTTTGTATCATTATTTAATGGGCCAAATAAATAAGAATCAACACCACTAATAGTTCCAGTTGGAATATTAGTATTAACGTTTCTAAACACTGCAAAAGTTTGATTTTCATTTGTAACAGGTGCAGAAATAAGATCATTGTTCCCAGTTATAGGATTTGTAGCAAACGTATTGATATGACGTCTATAAATAACATCTCCAGTTGAAGTGCCTGAAACAATTAAGCTTGAGTAATCATTAGAAACTGAATTTAAATCTAAGTTTCCTGCGGAAATGTTTAAATCTCCACCAAGAGTTAAGCTTTCAGTTGCATCAATGGTTAAACTTCCACTGGTTAATACAGTTAGGTTAGCACCAACAGTGAAATCAACAAAACCTGATTGAGCACCATTTGTTAAGTCTAAGGATGCATTTTCAATAATTACATTATCAGGAACACCAACACCAAGAGCAGTTCCATTACTCCATTCGTTAAAACGGTTGTAAGTAGCAATTATATTTCGGTATTCTAAAGTAGAACCAGAACCGTATGTTGGAGTGATATCTGTAAAACCACCTTCGGTTAATATAAGTTTACCATCTACATTAATATTACCAGTTCCAGTAATTCCACCAGTCATTGCAAGTGTGCTACCTGAATCAATAGTTAATACGTTAGATCCAGTTATTTCTATAGAACTAGCAGAATAATTAGTGTCTTGATTAATCACATTATTAATTGTAATCTCATCACTATTTAAAGGTGAATTTCCATTTGTCCATGACGTACTTTCAGACCATAATCCGTCAGCAACAGAAGGTGCTTTTCCTCCTTGAAGTCCACTATTAGATTGGTAATAGGTATCCATCCCAACAGGATTAGCGCCAGGATTACCAACCGTATTCATTCTACCTATTGCTTCATTAGACCTAAATGCACCAGAAGGATTAAGGTAAGTAGCTAATACGTTTAAACTTTCAGCGTTTGGAGATGAGTTGATATTAGCAAAATCTATATTAAATGTGTATGTCGCTGCATTGTTAGTTGCTGTTGGACTTAATACTGCATCTTGGATAAACGTATGAGATCCAGATTCAACGATTTCAAATAAACCAGCAAAATTATTATTCATAGATATTGCGAAATCTGGTTCGAAACCAGGAGGAAAACTTAAAGTAGATCGGTTAGTTCCATCAAAACCTGAAATTGCTTTTCTTCCATCGTCACCTGTATCTGTTAAGTTAGCTGTATCTGTAATACCACCAGACTGACTGTCTATATAAATAACCATATAGTCATTAAAATCATCAGTTCCTCTGGTATACGTAAAATCAATAGTTGTACCTGAAACAGCACATACCTCAAGGGTACCATTACCTAAGACACCTCCAAAACCGTTTAAACCGTTTCCAACAAATGTGTTGCAAGTTGGAGTAGCGCTACAATTAGCTGTGTGAGAACCTAAATTTGAAACGTCATCTTCAGGGAATTGTATCCATTCTGATTCTAAAGTTGGAAAATCACAAGGTGAGTTTGAAGGATCTAAAGTAACTCCTTCACAAATACTAGCATTTCTTACCAATGTGTTATTTTGAGTATCATTTGATGCTGAACTCCAAAAAGATCCAGGATCGCAACCTATGTTTCCAACGATATCTATAATTGTACCATTGTTTTTAAGAACAACAGTATCATCTCCATTAAAGTTGCAAATAGAAGAACTGAATGCTGTACCTTCATATATGTTTGCACTAGAATTTTCTAAAACAATTGTAGCTCCATCTGCTAAAGTTGCTGGGAAACCAAATCCTGTGAAATCTTCAGTGTTAGATGGACTTGAAGCTCCGTTGGCATATAGTTCAACAGAATAATCTGTTAGCGAGACATCTGTTCCTGTACCATTATAAATTTCTATGTATTTGTTGTTACTTGACCCTTCGAGGTATTCTGAAATAAATAAATCTGTAGCACCACCTGCATCACCTGCAGTAGTTACATCAAATGTTGTGCTTACTTCTGTCATTAAACTACCAGAACTTGCAGTTAATGTATAACCAGTACCTACAGTATCGAAACTTAAATTATCAAAAGTTGCAGTACCAGACACTGTAGCTTCTGCATAAGAAGCTGAGATGCTATAAATATCTGCAACAGATGGTGTTAATGTAATTGTTACAGCATCTAAATCTGTATTAATCTCATCATCAACAGCTGTAACTGTAGGAGAAGGAGACATAATAGCATTGACGTCTACATTTGATGTATTAGTGTCAATAATTAAGCTAGTTGCTGTTACTTCAATTTTATTGTCATCACCATTAAGTGTGGTTTCAGCACCTCCAGCATCTACTGCAGCAAAAACAGAGCCACTAGGATCTGCAGATGCAGCACTGATGGTTAATTGAATTTGATCGTTATCTGTAATATTTCCATTGTCAAAAGTGACATAAACACTAAATGTTTTAGAGCCGTCATCATCAGCTGATATACTTAATCCTGTAAAAGTTGTAGTTGCTGTTACAGTTGATGTTTCAGCATAGGTAGAAAGTATTGGTGCTGTATCATCGATTAATGCTATTGCTGCAATATTAGCAGCGCCAATAATATCAAATGAGATCGCTGTTAATGTTGTTGTTAATGCATCTGTGTCTGTAGGAGCATTTCCAGCATCTTGAATAGTAAATTCTCCAATTTTTATAGCGTTAGTCTCATCTAAACCACTAGTGACATCATCATACAAGGTGTAATCGATATTATTAGGTTCATCAAAACCAGATTCAATGATATTAGATAAGTTTGAAGTTCCTTTAGTAATAGAAAGATCATAAGTTGTTGTTTGTGGAGTAGCCCAAGTAGAAACAACTATATAATACGTTTGACCATTTGTAACAGGAAACAAAGGAATGTTTAAATCTAAAGTGCTACTAGAATTTACATCTCCAGCTTGACAACTATTACCTATATCTGCACAGGAATCATATATAAAGACACCTGTGTAAGTGTCAGTAATACTAGTTAAATTAATATTAATAGTTCCATCTTCATCAGATGTGTATGTATATACGATATCATCTCCATCTAAATATGAGCTAGTAGAACCACAACCAGAAGCTCCTGGTGATCCAGAATAATCATCACCAAATCCATCTGTAGTTTCAGCTAAAGCAATGTATGGTAATACTCCTAAATCTATAGGATCATCGCAAGTACTACCTTGTGGTGGTGTAATTTCTGTTGTAAAAGTAATTGGACCTACCCAATTACTATATCCATTGCTGTTCGAAGTACAATTAGCTCTTACATAAACTTCGTAGGGCGTATTTTGAGTTAAGCTTGATTCTGTATGAGGATTATTAGTTGTAACTGTTCCAGAACCTGGTGTGTTATCAGGTGTACCTGTACCAGCTGTCTGTACGGCAATTTCCCATTCTCCCTCTAAACCTCCAGCTGTCCAGCTAACGATAGCTTCTACATCAGTAAAACTATCTATACTTAATCCAGAAATGCTTGGACAAGCAAGTGGAGTTGTTGCGTCTGCATCTATTCCTGAAGAATAATCTGTACCATCATATGTGTAGGCTCTATAATAATAGGTTGTGTTTTCTGTTAATCCAGTATGATTAAAAACTGGGTCAGGATCTGTACCAAGTCCTACAACTAAAATTTCATCATCTCCAAAGAAATTTCCTACTGTTGGAGTTCCTGTTGGTGTATCAAAATTATTATCTGTATTAAATACGATTACTACACTATCTCCAGTAGCATTATTTCCTGGATCGTTATCATCATAAGTTAAATCTATTTGTGTAGAAGAACTTGCATTTGCTGAAAAAGCGTTTGGGTTTGCTGGACCTGAAGCTGTAAATGTAAAGTTTGTCAAGTCAAATGTTTGAGCAGAACCAGAGGTAGACCATGAACTTCCGTATATTAGAGATAAATAAGTGTTTTTGTCTTGACCAGTTCTAGTTCCTGTGTATATTCCATTATCTCCACCATAGTAAATAGCGTTTGTACCTAGCGTTAAACCAGTGCCTGTTAAAGTGCCAGCATCGCCACCATCTTCTCCAACAAAACCAAGTACAGTGTATGTGCCAGAATTATATATGTTAGTAGATGTTTGGTATAAATAAAAGCCATCACCACTATTGCCAAGAGCGAAACTACCAGCTCTTTGGGTAACTGTTCCTCCAACACTAGTACCATTTGTATCAATTTTAAATACAGTGCCAGCTGTTATTGTTGGTGTTACCCATTCGTAGAAACCTTCTCCTGAGTTAAATGAAGTGCCTCCCCATTCTTCATCTGTAAAGAAAACCGATTCTCCAGAAGAAATATTTTCTAAAGCAACAATAAGTGCTTCTTCGTCATCAACACTCAAGCCAATAATTGCTAGGTCACCAGATGATAATGTCTGACCAAACCCTAAATTTCCAATTAAAAGAAGTACTAAAAAAGCGTAAAAATGTTTCATATATCGTATAAATTTGTTGTTAGTCGATAAAATCAATAATGTCGCGTCAAGTCTGTGAGAATAAGGGATGGCAAATATAATAAAACTTCTCAATTGTAAGATTTTTCAACTATTTTTTTTTAATTATAGTGATTATTATTATTTAATTGAGTGAATTTGAAACATACTTAAAATAGAAAAAGCACACTTGAGAAAGTGTGCTTTTAAGAAACTGAAATTGTATTTGAGTGATTAATTAATAATCACTTTTTGTGATTTTTGAGAGTTTCCGTTGTTTAATTTAACAACATAAACTCCTGTTGTAAATCCTGATATGTCAATTTGATTAGAATTACTTCTAGTATCTAATTTCGAATTTAAAATCATTCGACCTTGAATATCATAAATTTCAAGTGTCGTATTGTTTTCAAGTACTCCCTTTACAAATAAAGTTTTTGGAGATGTTGTAGTGTAGATTTGAATGGTTTCAAAGTTATCTTCTGAAGTTGATAATGCTTCCGCAGAAAACCTTAAGAAGAAACGTCCTGTACCTGATACATTAATATTAGGTGTCAGTATGTAATCTGAAGTGTTTAATAATGTAAACGTATTAGTTACTGTATCTTCTAAAAACACATCAATACCTTCTGGGATGTTGTGTTCTAAAATGCTAATTGTTAATTGTTCACCTTGATTAGCATTAACACCTAAAGGAATAATTACATCATAAATAGCGTCATAATTAACAGCTTGAGCTCCTAAGTTTAATCCAGAATTGTTAGCCACTAAATGTGAGTAGATAGCAAATTCTGGTGCTTCACTTTGATAGATTCCAGAATCATATCCAGGATCCATGTCTAGTGTAGCGTTATCATTAAAATAAATATCTGTAGTGAATGCATAGACATTATTGGTCATTTCTAATTTTAAATGTGCAAGGTTTGTGTTATCAACTCTTCCTAAGATAAAATCATCAGTTGTACCTATAGATCGAGATGTAGCATCAAAAGTAATTGTTCCTCCACCAGGTTTAGAAGCAATGAGGAATCCTTGTCCAGGAGCAATGACAGCTGTTGGGTTAGCATCTGAATAGGCTTGGTTCCATATTGTATAACCGTCAAAGGCTGCACCATCGTAACCGTAAACTCCAGAGTTAAAGATGCTAAATTCGCTATTGTTATCTGATAAGAAATCTGAAAGTTTTATATACGAAGAGAATGGGTTACCTATCAAATTGAAGTCGCTACTACTTCCAACTGTAATTGGAGTTAAAATTGTTGATGTTTGAACATTACCAATAAATTCAAATGTTGAACCTGTAGGAGTGTCAGAAGCAGTTCTGTAACCTGTTCCAGCAACAATAACAGTTGCGTCATCTAAAGTAGTAAAGTTTACGTATTCATTAGCATTATTATCAAATGGTCCAAATAGGTATGAAAATACTTCATCTATGTTTCCTGAAGGAATATCTGGGTTTGATGTTCTAATTTGTGAGAATGTTTGACTAGCGTTAGTAACAGGAGCAGCAATTAAATCATTTGCTCCAGTTGTAGATCCAGAAGTAGCAAATTGGTTAACATGACGATTATAAATAACTTCTCCTTCAACAACATCTGAGATTAAAGACGAGTAACTAGTAGATGATGAGTTCATTTCTATAGTTCCTTTATTAATAATACTAGCGTTTGTTGTTAGTGATTGACCAGCAGAAATTGATGTCGTACCTATAGTATTAACATAATAGTTATTGGCTTGTATATTTGAACCAATAATGTAAGTTCCGTCATAGATATAAACGTTATCTGATCCTGTAGTATTAGATGGTGGGTTTGGAGACCAACCATTATCTGCATAAAGCAATCCATCAAAAACGCTTATTAAACTAAAGTTGTCAAAACCAGAATAACCATTGTTTCCATTATTTCTAACTCTAATTTCTAATCCAATTGTTGATACTGAATTTGGGATGTCCAAAGAAACAGTCCCTTCGTCTGATTCAATAGCACCATTTCCATTTAAAAGAAAAACTATAGCTTGAGGCACACCATCAAAAACTAATCTATATTGTGCATCGTCATTATTATTTGCATAACCTTGAACATCCCAGTCAAATGATAATTTGACATTATCAAAACCGCTAATATCTATAGGGTCAAGACTTAATGTAGCAAAACCTGTTGTACCATTATCTCCTTCGTCATTTAAATCATTCTCTCCAAAAATATTATTTGAGAATGAATTATAATCTAATGGAGCAGCATCTGCAATATCAATAATACCATAATAACCATCAGTTCCCCAACCGTTATCAAATGTTGCAACGTTAATATTGTATGTCCATTCTGGAGTAGAGCCATCAAAATCTTGAGATGCTATAGTAAGTAAAGGACCTTCTACAGTAAAAGCATTACTTGCTGCAGGAGATAGACCACTACCATAGACTAATAAAGTTGCTACAGTTTCTTTTTCAGTAAAAACAATAGTGTTTAAAGTAGCAAAGCCATTGGTCATTGGGTACATAATTAAAGCTGGATCTAATGATCCTGCTGCAAGAACGTTGATAGTGCCATTAAAATCTAAATCTTGAATACCATTTACATCAGCAGCTATTACAGTTGGAAAAGGTGTCATTATTTCAAACTGATACGTATCTGATGGTTCTTGTGTAAATACATATTGTGTAGCAGTAACTTCTATTTTGTTATCGTCACCAAAGATAGGTGTTTGAGCGCCTCCTGCATCATAAGCAGTAAATATAGATCCACTTGTTCCATCTGCAGATGCGGAATTTATTGAGACTTGAAATTGTGTGTTATCAACAACCGTTGCACTAAATGTAGCATAAATATCAAACGTCTTTGATCCATTATCTGGAGCAGAAAGTCCTGTGATACCTGTAAAAATTGTATTATCTGTAATGGTTGTTACTTCGGAAATATTAGTTGATCCATCAAAAATTGCCATTGCAGCAAATGATGAACTATTAGTAACACCTAATTCTAAATCTGTTAGTATTGTAGAAAGAGCATCAGTATCTGATAATATATTACCTCCATCTTGAATCGTGAATTCTCCTATTTTAATAGCATTACCTGTAGTTAACCCAGAAGTTGCAGAGTAATTTGTGTATGCTATATTGTCTGTTGGATCAAATGATGTTGCTATTATATTTGAATCAGTACTATTAGCAGAGGTTGGTGTTATATTGCCAATCAATCTAACTCCAGGAATTGCAATCCCAAAATCACTCCAAATAGGACGACCTTGCATACGCAACCATCCAGCATTTGTTATTGAATTCCAAGCGTATAATCTAAAAGTAATCGTTCCAGAAGCACCAGAGTTGATGCTTAATCCATTAATATTGATGTTTGTACTAGTATTAGCAACTAGAGTAGATGCTGTGTTTACTGCTGTTCCGGCAGTAGCAAAACCATCTAAACTATAAAATAATTGCCAATCTGCAGGTCCATTATCATTACGTCTTAATCTAAGATCGAGTTCAGTGATTTCAATGTCATAACTGGCATTAGAAGATGTAGACCATTCGATATAATCATTGTTTGTGGCAGCGGTTGCTTGATCAGAACCGTTCCAATTTCTTGATGTGAAAGCAGTACCACCTCTTTGGGCAATACCTGTTCCACGGGATAACCCAATAGACGAAATTGATGGGTCATTACCAGTTGCAGTTGGTCCAGGACCATTAGCGCTGTCAATTGTCACAATAGTTTGAGCATATCCAAATGCACAAAAAAGAATTGTAATTAATAATACGTAAATTTTTCTCATAATGAATAATAAATTTAATTCTATAATCTTAGATTAATTGTTTGATAAATAAGATTTTATAGATAGAGGGAACGGCAAAGATACTAAAAGAAATATCCTAAAAACAATTAATTAAACCTGATTAGTATGAAATAAACCTGATTTAGTATGAAACGTAATCAAATGAAATATTTTTCTTACAAATTTATAGGTTTCACATGTGTATTTAATTTAAGAGGGTGGATTGTCTCATAAAAATTAGAATATATTTGTAAAGTGGATAGTGTTAACTATGATATTTATATTGTGCTTGTAACACCTTAAATTTTAATAATGAAAAGATTATTACTTGTTGTTGGAACAAGGCCAAACTACATTAAAGTGACTCAGTTTAAAAAGGTCGCAGATAAACAATTTCCAAATCAATTTGATATTAAAATTGTGCATACTGGTCAGCATTTTGATAAATCAATGGCAGATGTCTTTTTCCAACAGTTAGATATTTGGCCAGATTTTTTTCTGAATATTAAGCCAGCATCAGCAAATTCTCAAGTTGGTGAAATTATGATGACCTTAGAAAAAATCATAGAATCTTTTCAGCCAGATCTGGTTGTAGTACCTGGAGATGTGAATTCTACTTTAGCAGCAGCTTTAACAACCTATAAAATGGGAATTAAACTTGGGCATTTAGAAAGCGGATTGAGAAGTTTTGATCGCTCAATGCCAGAAGAAATAAATAGAATTCTAGTCGATGAGATTACAGATTACTATTTTGTGACAGAACAAAGTGGGATAGATAATTTAATAAAAGAAGGGAAATCAAAAGATCAAATTCACTTTGTAGGTAATACTATGATTGACACGTTGTTTGCTTTTGAAAAAGATATTATTAACCAAAATTTACTTTCAAAATATAATTTAGAAAAAAGACAGTACATTTTAATGACCATTCATAGACCTGCAACGGTAGATAATAAGGAAGGTTTAGAAGCGCTTTTGTCACTAATTAAAAGTTTGCCGTCAAATAGAAAAGTCATTTTTCCGATGCATCCAAGAACGCTCAAAAATATTAAGACGAATGGATTAGAGAAAGCGTTTGGAAACATCGATAATTTAATAATTGCAGCACCAATGGATTATTTCAGTTTTCAAAATCTTATTCATAATAGTGCAATGGTTTTAACAGATAGTGGTGGGATTCAAGAAGAAACAACTTATAAGCAAATTCCGTGTTTGACCTTACGACCAAATACTGAAAGACCAAGCACTATAGAAATAGGATCAAATACCTTACTAAATTTTGATCAAGACAACATCTTACAGGTTGTTGAAAAAGTGATTTCTGGACATTATAAACAAGGAGAAATCCCTCAACTTTGGGATGGTAAAGCTACTGAGCGTGTTTTGAAAGTGATTTTGGAGGCTAATCTAAACTAAGTGTTAGCTTTTGAGTGGGTTCATTGCGTGTTAGAAAGTATAGGTTTAATCTTTTTAAGCCTTATCAAATTGTCGTATTATTGCAATCTGGTAATTTGGAACAAATGTTTCAAAAAAAATTGTGATAATTTATGAGTGTACCATTAGAGCTTATTGGTAGAAATAAGATGCTGTTTACTAAAGATATTCAGTCTAATCAAGAAGAGTTGTATGCTAAAGTATCTACTTCAAAATTCTTAGTATTAGGAGGAGCTGGTTCTATAGGTCAAGCAGTTGTTAAAGAGATATTTAAAAGAGATCCTTTAAAATTACATGTTGTTGATATTAGTGAGAATAATCTTGTAGAATTGGTAAGAGATATTCGTAGTTCATTTGGATATATTAAAGGTGATTTTAAAACCTTCGCTTTAGATATTGGTTCTGTAGAATATGATGCATTTATTGAAGCAGATGGTCATTATGATTATATTTTAAACTTATCTGCACTTAAACATGTAAGAAGTGAAAAAGATCCATTTACGTTAATGCGAATGATTAATGTGAATATCTTCAATACCGATAAAACGATTCAACAATCAATAGATAAAAAAGCCAAAAAGTACTTTTGTGTATCAACAGATAAAGCGGCTAATCCTGTAAACATGATGGGAGCTTCAAAGCGCATCATGGAAATGTTTTTAATGCGAAGAAGTCAACAAATTAATATTTCTACGGCTCGATTTGCAAATGTTGCGTTTTCTGATGGTTCATTACTTCATGGGTTTAATCAACGCATTCAAAAGAAACAACCAATCGTTGCGCCAAATGATATTAAACGCTATTTTGTAGTGCCTCAAGAAGCTGGTGAGTTGTGTTTGTCTTCATGTGTTTTAGGTGATAACAGAGATATATTTTTTCCGAAATTGGACGAATCATTACACTTAATTTCTTTTGCTGATATTGCTGTTAAATATCTCCAAAATCTAGGTTACGAACCTTATTTATGCGATACAGAAGAAGAAGCGAGAACAGATATAGAAACACATATTGCTAATAAAAGGTGGCCATGTTTATTCACTAAAAGTGATACAACTGGAGAAAAAGACTTTGAAGAGTTTTTTACAGATTCTGAAATTTTAGATATGGAACGTTTTAGCGGAATAGGCATCATTAAAAACGAGCCAACCTACGATAACGATAAATTAAATCATTTTTCAGACACAATTGAACGGTTAAAATTTCAGAAGTCATGGAATAAAGACGTCTTGGTAGATTTATTTCATCATATGATACCTGATTTTGGACATAAAGAAACCGGTAAATATTTAGACTCTAAAATGTAATGGAGAATTTTAAAAGCGTCACAGAATACATTAAAGATTTATATAGCACACGTGATTTTATACCGTTACATGTGCCTAAATTCCGAGGAAAAGAAAAAGAATATTTAGAACGTTGTATTGATACGACCTTTGTATCGAGCGTTGGGAAATTTGTAGATCAATTTGAAGATCAGATGGCACAAATTTCTGGAACAAAAAAAGCAGTTGCAGTAGTTAATGGTACTGCTGGAATACAAGTTGCTTTGCGATTAGTAGGTGTAAACGCTGGTGATGAGGTATTAACTCAGGCACTTACATTTGTTGCGACAGCAAATGCTATCATATATAATAATGCGCATCCTGTATTTTTAGATGTTGATTTAGATACGATGGGATTATCTCCTAAAGCGGTTTCAGCATTTTTAGAGCAATTTGGCGAGTTAAGAGCCGATGGTTGCTACAATAAAAAGTCAGGAAGGAAAATAAGCGCTTGTTTGCCAATGCATACGTTTGGCTTTCCTGTACATTTGGATGAGCTCATTTCGGTTTGTAAAAAATGGAATATACCTTTAGTTGAAGATGCTGCCGAATCTCTAGGTAGTAAATACAAAGGACAGCCTACGGGAAGCTTTGGAGAATTAGGTGTGTTTTCATTTAACGGAAATAAAATTGTAACCTCTGGAGGAGGAGGTGCTATTGTTAGTAATTCTATTCCGCTTGCTGAAAAAGGAAAATACTTGACTACAACAGCAAAACAACCACATCCTTATGAATATTTTCATGATGAATTAGGTTATAACTATAGAATGCCCAACTTAAATGCAGCTTTAGCTTGTGCGCAATTGGAACAGTTAGATACGTTTTTAAAAGAAAAAAGGAGCATTGCTAATATGTATGCTGATTTTTTCAAAACCCAAGGCATTCATTTTAGAACAGAGCTACCAGATACGAAAGCTAACTATTGGCTCATGTGTGTAGAACTGGAAAATAAACAAGAGCGAGACGCTTTTTTGAAACATACAAATAGTGAAAGCGTCATGACAAGACCAATTTGGCAATTGATGTTTAGATTACCAATGTATGAGCATTTCCAGAAGGATAGTCAAAAAAATGCTATATTTCTAGAAGAACGAATTGTAAATATACCAAGTAGTGTTAGATAATAAAATGATTAAAGTATGACAAATACTATTGAAAAGGTCGTGGTTATAGGTGGAGGTAGTTATGCTAAAATTGTTATTTCCATTTTAAAAAAAATAGAATCTTTTGAAATTGTAGGATATACAGATGTTAAGGATCAAGGTAAGGTGTTAGGTGTTAGTTACTTGGGAGGTGATGAAGTTTTAAGAACTTTATTTGAGGATAGTAAAGTTAAATCTGCAGTTATTGGTATAGGTCAATTACAAAATGCGAACATTAAGAAACGAGTTATTTCTGAATTAAAAACAATAGGATATCAATTTCCAGCTATAATTTCCCCTACAGCTATAGTAAATGAAGAAGTAGAATTGGGTGAAGGTACAATTGTTAGGGATAATGCGGTTATAAGTGCTTCGACTAAAATTGGAAAGTTTACTATTATTGGAACATCTGTTTCGGTAAGCTATGACACCTTAATTGGTGATTTCACAAATATTTCTTTAGGCTCTAATATTGGTATTGAAATTAGTATTGGAAATGAAGTATTAATTGGAATGGGCTCAACTGTTATGAATTATAAAAAAATTGTCGACAATTGCTTTATTGGTGCAGGATCAATGGTTATTAAAGATTGTTTGGAACCAGGTCTATATTTTGGAACTCCTGCTAAAAAAATTAAAAACATAGAATAATGGAATCTGTTTATATAATAGCCGAAATTGGCCCAAATCATAATGGTAATTTGAATATTGCCTTGGATATGATTGACAAGCTAGCAAAGATAGGAGTTGATGCCATAAAATTTCAATTGGTTAATCCAGATGAAATGTATTCAAAGGATTCTTTTAAAGCAAGCTATCAAGTAAGTAGCGATGCTAAAGAATCTGCAATACAAATGTCAAAAAATAATCAATTGCACGCAGATGATCATCTTCTACTTTATGAGAGATGTAAATCCTATGGTGTAGATTATTTATGTACAGGTTTTGACATGAAAAGTATAAAATTTTTAAATGAAAACTTCGATCTTAAATACTTCAAAATAGCCTCAGGTGAAATCTTTTCTATAGACATTATTGATTATATCTCTAAAATAGATAAACCAGTGATTTTATCAACAGGAATGTCAAATTATGATGAAGTTGCTCAATCTATTGATTTAATAAATCAAAATTTTAAGAAAGATATCACTATTTTACACTGTATATCAAACTATCCTGCTCCCTTTAATGTGGTTAATTTGAGAAATATGACAGAGTTAAGTGAAAGATTTAATTATCCTGTTGGCTTTTCTGATCACACTCTCGGAAACGAATGTGCTATCGCATCTGTCGCTTTAGGTGGTGTCATGATTGAGAAGCATGTGACATTTGATAAACAGGCAGTTGGTCCAGATCATAAAGCTTCGAGTACTATTGATGAATTTGCTTATTTGGTAAAACAAATTAGAAATATTGAATCTGCACTTGGAGGAAGAGAAAGAGTGATTTCTGAAAAAGAACTAGAAACTAAAAACGTTGCTCGTAAAAGTATTGTGAGTGCAAAAGATCTTGAAGTAGGAAATATATTGAAAGCAGAAGATTTTTGCTATAAAAGACCTGGTACAGGTTTTTTACCGAATCAAAAAGAAGAACTTATTGGAAAAAAAGTAATCCAAAGAATTGAAAAAGATAGAGTAATTACTAGTAGCCACATTGAATGAAAATTAAAATAGGTTTTTTTACTGGTGCAAGATCAGATTATGGAGTCACGAAGAAATTGATCAAAAAGTTGGTCAACGATAATGATTTTGAGGTTAAGATTTTTGTGTCTGGGATGCATCTTTTAGATACTTATGGTAATACCTATACTGAAATTCTTGATGATGGTCTTACAATTTATAAGAAGATTCACACCTATAGTGAAATAGCTAAAGATAAGAGAAATGAATTTTCTGAAACTCTTAATAAGGTTTATGATGTCGTTAAGAATGAAAATTTAGATGCAGGATATATAGTAGGAGATAGAATAGAGGCCTATGGAGTCGCATTGGCATTACACTTTTCAAACATTCCTATATTGCATTATGCTGGAGGTCAGATAACCAAAGGCGCTGTAGATAATATCTATAGGTATAATATTTCTAATTTGTCTTACTTGCATTTTACAACGATAAAAACAGCGTTCGAAAGGCTTAAAAAATTGCCTGTTATCAATCCAGAGAACGTTTTTTTTACTGGTTCTACAGCAATTGATTCTATTTATGAGTTTTTAGAAAAACCATTAGATATTAATTCATTAATATCAGAATTGAATTACGGTAATTTTGTGCTTATGACTTTTCATGGTGTCACAAATGCAGATGACAAAATTGCTTCTGTTATGGATTATGCAATCTCTAAAATATTAAAATTAGGACTAAAAGTGTTAATTACTTATCCTAATAACGATGATGGTGTTGATGAGATTATGGAAGTTATTGAGACCTATAGAAACAATAGTAATGTTATTATAAGAAAAAACTTAGGTGCTCGAGGTTACTATTCCGCAGTTTATAATTCAAAATTCGTTATTGGTAATTCAAGTAGTGGAGTGATAGAAGTTCCTTACTTCAATAAAATTTCGATTAATATTGGTCATAGACAAGAAGGAAGAGATACAGATACTAACGTTTGGAATGTCAATTCAAATCCAGAATCAATAGATGCTATTTTAGATAAAGGAATGTCCGTAGATTGGGTGTCTCCAAAAATAGAAGGACTATATGGTAATGGAAAAAGTAACGAAGCTATAGCTCAAATTATAAAAAAACGTTTTCGAAATTGTGATTCGTAAAAGCTATTTTTAAGTTAATAATAGACGCATACATTGAATTAAAATTGTACTAAAGAGATATGAGAAACTATAGAGATCATTTAGTGTCATCAGATACAACAGTTAGAGAAGCGCTAAAACAGTTAAATGTTTTGGCTAGTGACGCTATCCTTTTTGTAGTAGACAATGATCATAAATTAATAGGATCTTTAACAGATGGTGATGTACGTAGAGGTTTGTTGAAAGAAGTAACTATTGATGAGTCTGTTACTAAGGTTATTCAAGCCAATCCTAAGTTTATTAGAAAAGGTAATCGAGATGTACATCAAATCATAGAATTTAGAAATAAACACTTTAATATTTTACCTGTCTTAGATAAAAATGATAAGGTTATTAATGTTGTCAATTTCAAATATATGAGGTCTTATTTACCTATAGATGCCATAATTATGGCTGGTGGTAGAGGGACTAGATTAAAACCATTAACTAATTCAACTCCCAAACCATTATTGAAAGTTGGAGGTAAACCTATTATGGAACACAATGTAGATCGGTTGGCTTCGTATGGGATTGATGATTTTTGGTTTTCGGTAAAGTATTTGGGAGATCAAATTGTAGATTATTTTGGTGATGGTAAATCAAAGAACAGGTCAATCCATTATATTTGGGAGGATGAGCCATTAGGCACTATAGGTTCGGTTTCTAAAATTGACAATTTTGAGCATGATCATATATTAGTTTCTAATTCAGATGTGTTGACAAATCTAGACTACGAAGATTTTTATTTAGATTTTTTAAAAAAAGATGCAGACTTCGCAGTTGCGACCATTCCATATAATGTAAGTATACCTTATGCAGTACTTGAAACATCTAACAACCATGTTCTAGATTTTAAAGAAAAGCCAACATATACCTATTATTCTAATGGAGGTATTTATCTTATGAAACGTGATGTTTTAAAGTATATACCAAAAAATTCACACTTTAATGCCACTGATTTAATGGAGAAGCTCATTTCCGAAAATAAGAAAGTCATTTCTTATCCATTAATGGGATATTGGTTAGATGTTGGTAAACATGAGGATTTCGAAAAGGCACAAAGAGATATAAATACTATAAAATTTTAATTTGAAGTCATTAGTCGTCATACCAGCAAGAGGAGGTTCTAAAAGAGTGCCAGGTAAAAATATTAAGTTATTAAACCAAATACCTTTGATTCATTATTCCATCAAGGCTGCACAATCTGTATTTTCAAACGAATGTATTCATGTGAGTACAGACTCAAATGATATCAAAAATATTGCAGAACAAACTGGTATTGTAATACCTAAACTGAGACCTAATTATTTAGCTATTGATACAGCAACATCAAGAGATGTGATTCTACATGAAATGGATGAGTTTAAAACAGCTAATAATGGTGTAGAAGCTGATGTTGTTATTTTGCTTCAACCTACATCTCCATTTAGAAATGCTACACATATTAAAGAGGCCTTAGCACAATATAATAGTAGTTTAGACATGGTGGTTTCAGTCAAAGAAACAGATGCTAATCCTTATTATTTGTTATTTGAAGATAACGATGATAATTATTTAGAAAATTCTAAGAGGCGAAACTTCTCAAAACGAGAAGATTGCCCTAAAGTTTGGGAGTTAAATGGAGCAATTTATGTTATTAATCCAAAGTCTTTACGAAATAGCCCAATTGGAGATTTCAATAAAGTTGTTAAGTACGTTATGGATAAAGAAGTTTCTATAGATATTGATACACCTTTAGATTGGGAATATGCAGAATTTCTGATAAAGAAAAATATTCTCTAATCAGCATAAGCAAATTAATGTCTACATCACTAACAAAAAATAAAGTTATTTTTTATTATCCGCAGCACTTTAATCGTGATGCCAATAATGAGAATCCTTATTTGAAACCTTTTTTAAAGCATTTTGAAAGCCATAATGTTGCTTATAAACTAGTTGAAGAGCCAGATGCCAAAACTATAAAACCTTCAAATCCTAAAGCAGTCAAGTTTAATCTGTTTATTGTTTTGGTTCTTCGGAAAATATTACCATTGTTTTTATTCAAAGATTTTGAAATCAGAGAACAGTTTATAGGTAAACTATATCGTTGGTTTACGGCTAATAAATATAATGCTGAGGTGGTATTTACTTTAAGTAATTCTTTAGGTGGTTTTTGGAGAGGTTACAACCCGAAAGCAAGAATTATTGATTATCAACATGGGCTCATTAATAAAAAACAAACCGGTTTTTTTAATAATGGTGAAGCGCCATTGCATATTTCAGCAAACAACAAAGAAGTAGCGGTTTGGGGTCGAAACTTTAAGAAGATGTTTGAGCAGGATACTTACTATAATAATAAAGTACATGTCTTAGGCCATTTTCAAGATACACAGAGAACTCCTGTAACAATTAATGGGAGAAATAGTATACTCTTTATGTTACAATTTATTTCAGGTTTAGGAAATGATAAAAATATGGCTATGTTGGATCTACTTAAAGATGTGATACTCCAATTTAAATCGCTTCCAAGTGAAGATCGTCCAAAAATTATTTTGAAAAATCATCCTAGACATAATCATATTTTAGACTTGTCAGAAATATTTAAAGAGTATGAATTTGTACATATACTACCTGATGATAGTGTTATAAATGCTTCGGAAATTTTAATACATATAACCTATTTCTCTACAGGTGCTTTTGAGATGGCACAAGAAGGAGTTCCAACATATTTTTTATACAATAAAAAAATTCCGCAAGGGTATCACATCTTTTTTGAAGATTACAATTATCCCGTGCAACAAAAGATGTCTTTGTTAGAGTTTTATATAAAATATAAGAATGACTCCAGTGCTTGGAAACATAATAGCGATGTTGTTGTTGAATGGGCAAGTTCCTTTTTTGAACCATTCAATACTGAAAAATTAAATCAACTACTTAATTCTAAATATGATGAGCGATAAGAAAATTAGAATTTTCTTAGGTGGATATGTTAACCTTACTAATGCACAAAATTTAAATTGTTTGGCAATAGCCAATCATTTAGATAAAGAGAGGTTCACAGTATATACCTTAACACTTTTTTCTGGTAATATAGACTATAAGCCAATTAAAGGTGTAGAAACTTTTAAATGCTTCAATCCACATAGAATTTCTAAATATTTAGGTTATTTATGGGGGATTTTTAAATGTGATGTGGCCTACTTTCCAAAACGTGAAATATATTCTTGGAATTCATTTTGGATTAAATTACTAAATAAAAAAAGTTTTGCTACAATAGAGGGTATTCTAGATGATATAGGTATTAAAAATGCTATTGAAGCTTCAGGAAGTTATGATAAAGTGTTAAAATCGTACAGGCAATATCACAAATTATATTCGATCACAAATTACTTAAACACATACAATAGAGAAGCACATTCTATTGTAAGCGAAACGAAAACACTCTATTTAGGTACAAACATCGAAGCTTTTCTTTATGAAGAAAACCATGTTAGGCACTTAAAAAATATATTAATGATTGGTAACGAATTAATAAGAAAAGGTGTTTATGATTACTTGGAGATTGCAAAACAAATGCCATCTCTCAATTTTTTTATAGCTGGTTCAGGAAACGGAAAAATTGATGTCCAACAAATAATAGATGACGAAAATTATTCAAATGTAACTTACTTAGGTACGATAAACCGTGATGAACTATCCAATAAATTAAAAAATATAGATTTGCATATATTGCCATCAAGATCAGAAGGTTTTCCTAAAGTAACTTTAGAGACAGCTGCTTCAGGTGTCCCTTCATTATTGTATTCAGATTATGGTGCTAATGAATGGATCACTAATAATCATGACGGTTTTGTTGTTGACACATTAGAGCAGATGATTGAAACAATCACACATCTTCAAGAAAATCCAGAGTTGTTACAACTTAATTCTAAAAACGCAATAGCTTTGGCAAAACGTTTTGATTGGAGTATTCTGATTAAAGATTGGGAGGAAGAAATTCTTAAATTATATAATAGTTAATGTCTATAGCAAAAAAAATAACAGGACAAGCAGGTATTTATTTTGCAGGCACACTCTTTTCTGTAGCCATTGGTTTTTTCTTTAAAATTTATATTTCTAAAGAACTAGGTGCAGATATGTTAGGTGTTTATGCACTTGGGATGACTGTGGTTTCAGTGCTATCAGTGTTTTTAAGTTTAGGTTTGGGGAATGGTTTAGTTCGGTTTGTCTCTAAATACTTGGCTCAAGAAAATTATACACAGTTACACACTTATTTGCGTAAAACATTAGGTATTACGCTTGTAATGTCTGTGATTAGTGCATCATTGTTTTTTCTATTTCCAGAGTTTATTGCTAATACGCTTTTAAAATCTCCTGAACTTACGCCTTACTTATCTTATTTTGGAATCTTACTCATCATCAATGCGATCATAACACTTTGTGATCAAACCATTAGAGGTTTACAAGAAGTTAGAAAAAGTACACTTATTGGACATTTTGTACGTTTGCCTTTAAAGATTGCTGTTGCAGTAGGTTTTATAACCATGGGTTATCAGTTAGAAGGTTATATCTGGGCAGAAATTATAGGAGCTATAGTTGCCTTAGCTCTGTTTTTTTGGTTGATTAAAAAGCTGCTTCCAAAACAAATGCCCAAATTATCTTTAAGATCAACTTCAAAAATTAATAAAGAAGAGCGCACTTTTGGTAATAATATGCTCTTAATAAATACTATAGGCTTATTACGAAGTGAAGGTGATAAAATATTACTAGCTATTTATTTAACTACTACAGATTTAGGTGTGTATTCAATAGCCTTAACATTAACTGCTTTTGTGCCTACGATTTTATTATCGGTTAATGCGATTTTCACACCCATTATCTCACAATTACATACTGAAAATAGAATGATGGAACTTAAAAAGTACTATCAAGCCAGTTGTAAATACATATTTGTATTAACTGTTCCACTTATTGTTTTTTTAATAGTGTATAATCAACCAGTACTTAATGTGTTTGGAGAAGAGTTTAAGTTAGGAGGTCAAGTATTGATTTTATTGTTAATTGCACAAGTTATTAATATTAGTACAGGTTCTGTAGGGATGATGCTGAACATGACGGGTTTAGAACGTGTTAGTCGTAATAGTACGATATTTATAGCAATCCTAAGTATGATTGGATATTTACTCTTAATTCCAAAATATGGCTTGATAGGTATTGGGATTGTAAAATTGTTAGCATTGTCTCTCCAAGGAATTTATGCAGTATTTATGTTATACTCTAAGCAACAAATACAACCTTTTAATACATCGTATTTAAAAATTTCGATTATATTTTTTATAAGTGCTCTTGTTTACTATTATTTAGGTTTTGGATTACTTGATGATTTAGGACAACCTTTATGGTTATTTGTTGCGTTATGCATCACTTATCTTATTTTTGTGAGTATATTTTTGGTGTTTAGCTCTAGAGAAGATAAGCAATTTATAAAATCATTGATTAATAAATCAGCAAAAAAATAATTATGAAAACCTTTTTCAGTATCCTAGTTATTGGAATAGCAAATTTTTTACCTAGAGTTAATTTCTTTAACCATAGACGATATGTGCTTCTAAGATTAGCAGGTATAAATATTAAAGGGAAGTCTATGATTTTGCCACCTATTATTGTTGCTCCTTCAGGTAGAAGTAATAACATTTTTATTGGTAAAAACACTTTTATTAATATGACATGTAGGTTTGCATGTCCTGGTGCAAAAATTATAATTGGTGATGATGTGGCCATCGGTCCAAATGTGTCGTTTGAAACGGTAAACCATGGTTTGTTACATGACAAAGTTAAAGGTAGAGGTACAATAAATAAGCCTATAACAGTTGAAAATAAAGCTTGGATTGGAGCAGGAGTAATTATTTTACAAGGTGTTACTATTGGAGAAGGTGCTGTAATTTGTGCAGGAGCTGTAGTAACTAAAGATATAGATGCATATTGCGTTTATGGTGGTGTTCCTGCAAAAAAAATTAAGGAAATAGAATTAGAAACGAATGAAAAGGATATTTAGAGCAATTGTTCCGGTACAGTTAAGAGAAAAAGTAAAGGAATTTCAAGAATATCAAGGGTATCAAAAGTTAAGACGTCAAGAAGGTCATACTTATCAATGTTTTGATGCTACTAAAAGTATTTTTGTACACATCCCAAAAGCAGGAGGTATTTCTATTATTAAAAGTTTATATGGAGAACAAGCTGGTGGTTTTGGTCATCCAACATATATGCGTTTTTTAAAATTATTTGGTAAAAAACAATTTGATGCCTATTACAAATTTACGTTTGTGAGAAACCCTTGGGATCGATTACATTCTGCTTATGGTTTTTTGAAAAAAGGAGGTATGAATCATCAAGACAAACGATTTTCTGAAGAAGTGATGTCTCAAGTTGATACATTTGAAGATTTTGTAATGACATGGTTAACTCCTGAGCGTGTGAATGCTTGGGTTCATTTTATTCCGCAGTACAAATATATTACTAATGCTAAGGGAGAAATAATTGTAGATTTTGTAGGTAGGTTTGAGAATTTTGAAACTGATTTTAACGTCATTAGTAAACATATTGGTGTGAATCAGACACTAATTCATTTAAATAAAACGAAAGACAAAAAGATATTTAATTTTCGTGAGGTGTATACTACTGAAATGATAGAAAAAGTTGAAGTTTTGTATGAAAAGGACATAGATTTATTTAATTATAAATTCTTGTAAAACAAGAATAAGTTTAAAATTTATAAAAATACTAGTATGAATACATCACCACTTTTAATTGTAGGAACTAGTAGGTCGGGTTCAACATTGTTATCTAGGATATTAAATAATCATCCAAGCTTAGCTATCATGCCAGAAACATGGATTTTTTCATATGTTGAACTTTTAAATTTTAAGGATTACCCCAAAAATTTCGAATACAAATATTTAGGGAAACAATTATATAATAGTTTAAAAGATTATGATGACAATGCTAAAACTGTAGTAAATAATTATTTCAATACAAATAAGGATTTGAGTGGGAAAGAGTTATCTCAAGTTCTAATGGAAATAGGTGATTCATACGCTAAAAGTAATAACAAAGAGTTTTGGGGAGAAAAAACACCTGCTCATGCATTGAGACTCAAACGAATTTATGATTTATTTCCAGAAGCAACAATTGTTTGGATTATTAGAGATCCTAGAGATGTTTTGATGTCCTACATTAAACGTTGGAATAAAAATGATTTTACAGACGAGAAGTATATTTTAGATGTTACAGTATTGTTGAAATTTTATTACTATAAGTTGATTGAGCAAAATCCTTATGAGAATACAATTAAAATAAGATATGAGCAATTAGTTAATGATCCTTCAAAAGAACTAACCACATTTTTTAATAAACTTGGGTTAGATTTTGATAAAGCCTATTTAAATACTAAAAATTTCATAATAAATAATAGTGAATCCAAAACAGCACATGAAAACCTAAATAAAAAAATTAATTCAAGCTCTGTAGGTTCGTATAAAGATAAAATACCTTCTAAGATATTGCAAAAAGTTGAATATTTGTTGGAAACTGAGATGGAGTATTTAAATTATAAACCAGACTCAAAGCTTAATGAGTTAATTGATTTGGAATCATTAAAACCGTATTTAGTGAATTTTGAAAATATTAAAGCTGATAAGGTTTTTAAAAAAAATAGAATGAAGTCAGTTTTAAGGATGTATTACAATACTTTAAACCCTTTCAAGTAGATTTTAATTAATAAGAACTTATTTTAATATAGAAACTTTGAAACTTTTATATGTAGTCATAACACCATTTTTTCCATCTAAAGAAAACTTTAGAGGACCTTACGTGTTGGATCAAGTCAAGGCTATTGAGGCTGTTGGTGATTACAACGTTACAGTTTTAAAACCAAAGTCTTTATTTTCTAATGTACAAGATTACGAGTTTGAAGGTGTAAAAGTGCATTATTTTAAAAGAGTGGTTTTACCTTCAAATATTTTACCAGGTCTTTTTAAAGGTTTGAGTAAGTATTTCTTTTTTAAAAAATTTAAAAGCATAGGTTTAGATTTAAATAGTGTTGCTGTAGCTCATGCTCATGTGACTGAAAATGGTTTTTATGCAAACGCTTTAAAATCCAAGAATTCAAAAATTATAACCGTATTACAACATCATGGTTTTGATGTCTTAAGTTTAGAAAATGGTGTTTTAAGTCAACAATCATGGCACAAAAATTGGGTAAAGAACTATGGTGTTTCAATTTGTAATCAAATAGATTTACATGTAGGTGTTAGTGAAAAAACGCTGAGTTGTGTGTCTGCTTTTTCAGACATAAAAATCAAGTCGCATTATGTTTTGTATAATGGTGTGGATGTAAATAAATTTTATCCCATTAAAGGTTTAAAAGATGATACAGTTTTTAAAATAGGTTGTATTGCTAATTTTTGGCCTTTAAAAGATCAAATGACATTAATAAAAGCGACACAACAACTCATAACACAAGGTGTAGAGAATTTGCAAGTTGCATTTATTGGTAGTGGAGCACTCTTGGACGATTGCAAGGCTTATGTAGTTTCAAATCAATTAGAATCGTATGTCACATTTCAGCAAGAAGTAACACATCAAGAATTAAATACATTTTATAATACCTTAGATTTGTATGTGATGCCATCCTATTATGAAGCATTTGGTTGTGTCTATACCGAAGCTTACGCTTGTGGTGTGCCATTTGTTGCTGTAAAGGATCAAGGTATTGCAGAACTTATACCAGAAGTTGACAAAGATAAATGGCTTATTAAGCCCAAAAGTGTTAGTGATCTAGTAACCTGTATTGATGCCTATTATAAAAATAGAACATCTCAACAACTTGTTAAATCAATTGAAATAAACGCACTTATAAGTGATTATTTACGTTTTTTAAAGCCATTAAATAGTGTATAAAAAAATAGGTCTAATTTTAGGAATTATAGCAGTAAATAATATTATTACTGTAACACCAGGACTTCCTATGCCAGTGTATTATGCATTGTTCGGACTTGTTTTTGTAATTACTATAGTTAGAGAACAACCAAGGTTTGATGGGATATTAAGCTTTTTTATACTTGCTATAATTTTTAGTCTTATAGGTAATACCATACCATCCTATTTTAAAGCAGAAGAACGCTTTATATCCTTTCTATTAATCTTTTGCTTATTAAGTCCGTGGTTTTTTAGTAACGCACTTTCAGAGGTGAGAACTTATGTTTTTAAATATACCAATCTACTGTTAATTATTGTTGTAATACTTTCTTTTATAGGAAATGTCTCAGGAGGATTTCCTGGAATTGGACGATCAGATATGTATCAAGGTTTAACGTCTCATTCTATGCTTTTAGGACCAATAGCAGGTGTTGTGATGTTGATGGCTCTATGGAAAGGGAGTCAGCAAAATATTAAACGTAAAGTGTTTTTAATTTGTGTTGCTATTGTAATTATATGTTTGTACACATTACTGTTAACAGGCTCTAGAAGCTCACTAATTGGAGGAGTAGTTTCTTCATTTGTATTATTAGTACTTGTGTTTAGAAGAAACTTAAGCAAACTAATTAAAATTGGTATTTTTCTTGTATTGCTTCTTGTGTCAACAGCTCCATTTTGGGGTGCTTATACTGCTAATATTGATAAAAAGAATGAGTATGCACAAGAGGAAGGTGATAACTTTGCTTCTCGTAGTGAATTATGGGGTTATCGTTATGAAGAATTTGAGCAATCTCCAGTAATTGGGATTGGATTTGCTTCTTCTAATAAAGGGTCAATAAATTTTGAAAATGGCCAAATAGAACCAGGCACAAGTTGGGGTGTTTTATTTGCACAACTAGGAATTTTGGGAGCAATTCCAATAATATTTCTTTTTCTAGTTTATTTTAAAAAATTGTATAATCAAAATGATGCATCTAATAAAAGTAAATTACTTTTTGCAATGCTGTTTTTTTTTACAATACATTTGATTGTAGAAGGATATATATTGGCTTCTGGTAATTTTATGTTTTTTTATATTTGGCTACTACTAGGTGTTGTGAAAAATAGAATTGAAGAAAAAGAGGTAATCATTTATTAATTATGAGGATAGTTTATTGGGAGAACATTATTAGCCAACATAAATTGCCATACTTTGAATATTTGGCAAAATCAAAAGAGGTTGGTGAGTTTGTTTTGGTGGTTGAAGAAGAATTAAGTCAACAACTTAAGGAACAAGGTTGGCATTCAAAAGTGCCTAAATTATCCAATTTTTCCCTCGTTGTTAATCCCAGTAATAAAACAATAAATGAGATTTTACTTGAAAACCAAAGTAATAGCTTTCATGTTTTTTCTGGTATACGATCAATACCAATGGTTTTCTCAGCATTTCAAGAAAGTTTAAATCTTAATGTCAATAGAATTTTATTAACCGAATCTGTAAATACGTTAGGTTTACGAGCAATTTCTAGGAGGTTGGCTTCATTTTTTATAGAACGAAAGTTTCTAAAAAATTATGACCTTGTTTTGGGATCTGGAGCAAGTACTCAAAAGTGGTATGTAGAATGTGGTTTAGAAATTAAGAATTTTTATCCGTTTTTATATGCGGTTCAAGATACTGAAACTAAAATTATCAAGAATTTAGATAATGAACTTTTGAAATTAGTATTTGTGGGTCGTGTCGAAAAAGCAAAAGGCTTAGATGTGCTTTTAGAAGCTCTAAAATCTTCGGATAAGGGAAAATTTAAATTAGATATTTATGGAGATCTTGTGGAAGATGTGTTTTTTAAAAAACTGGTAAACGATTTAAATTTAAATAATAATGTTGAATTTAAAGGTGTTAAATCCAATCTAGAATTAAGAAATTTATTACAGCAGTATCACATGTTAGTTTTGCCTAGTCGATGGGATGGCTGGGGAGCAGTAATTAATGAAGCAATAGCTTCTGGGTTAAAAGTGATTTGTAGTGATAGATGTGGTGCATCAATTTTGATTATTAACGATAAGATTGGACATGTGTTTAACGTCAATAAATCGCAATCACTCACAAATATAATAGAGCAAACTATAACAGATAAAAATACTATAGATAGAGACTATATTTTAGAGTATAGTAATTATCTAAAAGGTGATAAAGTAGCACAATATTTAATTGACATTATCAATTTTCATTATAAAAATAAAGGTAGCAGACCATTACCGCCTTGGGAGAAATTTCAGTTAGAGAAGAATATTAATACTCAAAATTCAGTTAATTAAGACATGCTACACAAAATTAAAGAGCTTGCTTTTGTTTTAAGCGGAAAGTTAAATGCTAACAAGCAAAGCAAAATTGTGTTTTACCATGATGTGCATTCGCCTAAAAAACGGTATACAGATATGTCTACTTCAATGGACGTGTTTAAGCAACATATCCAAATCTTAAAAGCCGAAGGGTATTCACCTGTTGCAAAAATTGAGAATAAGACTAAGGAAATTCAGATTAATTTTGATGATGGTTTTAAAGGTATTTATGACAACAAAGATTATTTTATAGAACACAACTTAAGACCAACCATTTTTTTGGCCATTAGCTTAATTGGTCAAGAAGGTTATATGAGTACTTCGGAAATTTTAGAACTCCAAGATTTGGGCTTTATTTTTGAATCACATGCTTATGCACACGAAAATTTAACGTCTTTCAATGATGAAGATTTAAACTATGAACTAATAGCGTCTAAAACATATTTAGAAGACTTTCTGAAAAAAGAGGTTAATGAAATATGTTTCCCGATTGGTTATTTTTCAGATCGTGTACTACAATTTTGTGATAATGCAGGATATAAAATACTTTACAGTTCAATACCAGGAAATTATTATAATAAACGTAATGATGGTCTTGTGTATAGAAATTTAGTGCAGTTTTCGTCACCTTCAGAATTTAAAGCTATCATAAATGGAGCTATGAGTCCGTTTTTTGGGTGGTACAAAAGAAAACAATATGTTAATCCTGATGAAAATAGGTAGATGATTGTGAAACGTTACATTTTAAAATTAGAGAATTAATGAAGGTGCTCCAAGTCATATCAGGAATGGGATTAAAATCTGGAGGTCCAACAACCTGTACCTATAATTTACTAAAAGGATTGCAAGACAATAATGTTGAAGCAGATTTACTAACCTTTGATGCAGAGGCTGATGATGAGATTATAAGTAGAGAATCCTTCATGAAGATTCTAACACCTCCTAAAAGCCCAAGATATGGCTATTCTAAGGAGCTAAAAGAGTGGTTAGAAACACATAGCGATTATGATTTATATCACACAAACGCACTTTGGCAATATGCGTCACATGCAGCAGCAGTAAGCGCACAAAAACAAGGTAAGCCTTATGTAATATCAGCTCATGGTATGTTATATCCTGAAGGCCTAAAAAAATCTAAATGGTTTAAAAAATTGGCATTAGGCTTATTTCAGAAAAAAGATTTAGTAAAAGCCACAGTATTTCATGCTACTAGTGCTAAAGAAATGATGTATTTAAGAGAATTTGGGCTAACACAACCTGTAGCTGTGATTCCTAACGCGATAGATGTTAATGCGTTTAGTAAAATAGAATCTAAACAAACCCATCGTAAAATTGGCTTTTTAGGTCGATTAGCTCCAATAAAAAATTTAGAATTATTGATTGAAGCTTGGGCGAAATCAAAAGAAACAACACAAAATGCAGAATTAGTAATCATTGGAGATGGTGATGAGGTGTATGTTGAACAACTCAAAAACTTAATTAAAGTTCACAACATAGATAATATTACATTTACGGGATTTTTATCTGGTAAAGCTCAAGAAAAGGTTATGCAGCAATTAAGTTATTTAGTATTACCTAGTAAAAGTGAAAATTTTGGAATGGTAGTACCAGAAGCTTTAGCAAGAGAAATTCCTGTAATTGCATCCAAAGGGACACCTTGGGAAGAATTAAATACTGAACATTGTGGATGGTGGATAGATAGTGAGTTATCAATTTTAAGTCATACAATTGCTGAGGCTTTAAGTTTAGATGAAACCAAACGTTTAGAAATGGGCAAAAACGGAAGGGCTTTAGTAGAAAATAAATACTCTAAGAAAGCAGTGAGTGAAATGATGACAATTTTTTATGAATGGATTCTTTCTAAAACTAAAGAATTACCGTCCTTTGTGCATTTAAAATAAGTAAGTAATGAGTGAATTAAAAGTAGACCTTTCTAAATATGAGAATTGGTTAGGCCGAAAAAATAAAATAGGTAGAGCTGCATGGATTTTGGTTAATCTCATTCTATTCAAACCTTTTTTTCTTAGTATCTTTAATCCTTGGCGATTATTTTTACTAAGATGTTTTGGAGCTAAACTACATCCAAAAGCTCATGTCTATTCTTCTGTGAAAATTTGGGCACCATGGAATTTAATTATGAAAGAATATGCTTGCTTAGCTCCTGATGTTGATTGTTATAATGTAGCTGTCATTAGCATTGGAGCACATACCACTATCTCTCAGAAAGCTTATTTGTGTAGTGCATCTCATAATATAACACTAAAAAGCAACCCTTTAATATTTGAGCCCATAATCATTGAGGATCAGGCTTGGGTTGGTGCAGATGCTTATATTGGGATGGGAGTAACCATTGGTCAAGGTGCTGTTGTTGGTGCAAGAGCTTGCGTTTTTAAAGATGTAAAGCCTTGGACTATCGTTGGAGGTAATCCAGCTAAATTCTTAAAAGACAGGGTTTTTAATGATTAGTGCAGTTATCTTAACATACAACGAAGAAAATATTCTAGCAAAATGCTTAGAAGCACTCAGTTTTGTGGATGCTATAATCGTATTTGATTCTTATAGTTCAGATCAAACCTTAGAAATCGCTAAATCATTTAATGCAACTATAATACAACGTAAATTTGATAATTATGCAAGTCAGCGTAATGCTGCGTTAGCAACTGTTTCAGAATTTTGTGATTGGATTTTAATGGTGGATGCAGATGAAATTGTGACTTCAGATTTACAAGCTGAAATTTTAAATGCGGTTGCAATTGGTAATGAAAATACCATGTATCGCGTGAGACGTAAAGATATGTTTCAGGATAAATGGATAAAGCAGAGTAGTGGTTATCCAACTTGGTTTCCTCGTTTGTTTAAAAATGGATGTGTCACAGTTGCTAGAGAGATTAATGAAGAATACATCACAACAGGTTCTGAAGGTTTATTACAAGAACATCTTATACATTACCCTTTCAACAAAGGTTTGACCTGGTGGTTTGATAAGCATAATCGCTACTCTGAAATGGAAGCTCAAAAAATGATAGGAGAAATAACAGAGCCTTTGCATATTAAAAATTTATTTTCTAAAGACCCTATCTTAAAACGAAAGGCTCAAAAGCGATTAAGTTATAGATTGCCTTTTAGGCCAACACTAGTATTTATTGCATTTTATATTCTTAGAGGTGGATTTCTGAATGGAAGAGCAGGTTATACATTTTGTAAGCTTAGAAAGACTTACGAATGGATGATTGATACTAAATTTAAGGAATTAAAACGATTACAAAATAAATGAAAGTATCTTTAATTACTGCGACCTACAATAGCGAAAAGACATTGGAGTTTTGTATGAATTCTGTGTTAAGCCAGACTTATACAGATATTGAATACATTGTTGTAGATGGAAATTCAAGCGATAACACTGTTGATCTCATAAAATCAAAAGCTAAAGACTCTCCAAACATTACATGGACATCAGAGCCAGATAAAGGGATTTATGATGCCTTAAATAAAGGAATCGAGAAAGCTACAGGTGATATTGTTGGTTTTGTACATTCAGATGATTTTCTAGCAGATGATGAGTGTATCTCACAAATTGTACAAGCTTTTAAAAATCATAAAGTAGATGGTGTCTACGGAAACTTACATTACGTGTCTTTTGAGAATCCAGATGTTGTGATCAGAAACTGGACGAGTCAACCATTTCAGCCTAAGCTTTTAAAACGTGGATGGATGCCAGCACATCCTACTTTGTTTTTAAATCGAAAAGTTTATGAAACTCTTGGGAATTTTAATTTAGCATATAAAATTGCAGCAGATTATGATTTTATACTAAGAATTTTTACTAGTTCTAAATACTCATTTCACTACTTGCCTAAGACAGTAGTAAAAATGCGAGTTGGAGGTGCTAGTAATAAAAGTCTTAAAAATCTGATCAGGAAAACAAAAGAAGATTTGAAAGCAGCGAGAACGAATCACTTATCATTTCCTTTGAGTGTAATCGTCATGAAGAATTTGTCTAAAATCCCACAGTGGTTTAAAAAATAAGTTCTCAACTTATTGATAGATTTATGATTTGTGAGATTAATCTTATTTCAATTCTATAGTATTTATGTTCGTATTTAGTCCCTAGCTTATTGGTTTTTGGCGTTTTTTTACTAATAACAAATCCGTATAATGTATATTTGCACGCTCTCATTTATGTTTATAAGTCAATATAAGAGAGCTATTTTTTAATTATGATACAAGAATTACTCAAGAATTTTAATCCAATAGACTATTTGGAGCTCTGGCTTCTTTTAGCTTTTTCAATTGCTTTTATAGTGTCTCTTACTAGTTTTCCTGCCATTTTTAATGTGGCAATTGCAAAGGAATTAATGGACGAGCCAGATCATAGGAGTGTCCATGATAGAAAAACAGCAACCCTTGGTGGTGTTGGGATTTTTATAAGTCTTGCTGTTGTTATTACATCTATAGGAGCATTATTAGATACGAAAATTTTATTGTTAGTATTAGGGAGTATGACGATACTATTCTTTTTAGGTTTGAAAGATGATTTATTAATACTGTCACCTCGAAAAAAGTTTATTGGACAACTACTGGCTGCTTCTTTACTTATTCTTTTTACAGATACTCGAATATTGGGTTTGTCTGGAGTTTTTGGAATTACAATTCTACCATATTGGTTCTCAGTATTATTTACTCTTTTTGTTTACGTTTTAATTATCAATGCTTATAATCTTATTGATGGAGTAGATGGACTTGCAGGTTGTTTGGCTGTTGCAGGTTTTGCTTCGTTTGCTTTTTTGTTTATTAAAACTGGTGATATTACAATGTCAACATTAACTGTTGGAGGTATTGGTGCTATAATTCCGTTTTTACGTTTGAATTTTTCTAAGCGTAAAAAAATATTTATGGGAGATACGGGTTCTATGATCGTTGGGTTTTTAATTGCATTTTGTTCTGTGCGTTTCATTAATACTACAGAGCTTAACCCTAAATCAGTATTTTTTGAATCTGCACCAGTATTAGCATTGGCTATCGCATTTTTTCCGCTTTTAGATACCTTAAGAGTCTTTATTATACGACCAGTGCTGATGAAGAAAAGTCCATTTACTGCAGATCAAAATCATATTCATCATAGATTTTTAAAATTAGGGTTTTCTCATGCTCAAACTACAATTTACATTGTTATACTAAACTTATTATTAATTGCTTTTGTATATCATATTGGTCATTTAGATACCATATTACAGTTTCTTTTAATGGTTTTGGTTGGAACGTTTTTATATTCTTCACTCTTTATTTATAATTGGTTAATTATGAAAAAATGGATTCCAGAATCTTTGAATAATAAGCTAGATTAACTTATTATTTGCTAACTTTTGTCTTTCCTATATTTGAGCTTATATTTGTACCTTATTAAAACCATGTTAATGAAGTCTATTCTACGTTTGTGTTTAATTTTATTATTTTTTAGCTCTTGTGCATCTAAAAAGGAAGTTTTGTATTTACAAGATTTGGAAGATTTCAATAATACTTCAATAAATTTTTCTAGCCCAAAAATTCAACCTAATGATATATTGAAGATTTCTGTTGGTGCTTTAATAGAAGAAACAGCATTACCTTACAATAAGTCATCATCAGTTGGAGCTACAATAGATCTTATGAAATTAAATGGCTATTTAGTGACTGAGGAAAACACTATTAATTTTCCTGAACTTGGACTTATTTCAACAAAAAATAAAACAGTTTTTGAATTAGAACAACATATTAAATCTGTATTGGAAGAAGGAGGTCATTTAAAAAATCCAACAGTAAATGTTCGTTTGTTAAATGCTAAAGTAACAGTTTTAGGAGAAGTAAGTGCGCCAGGAGTTTATGACTTTACAGAGACTAGTGTTACGTTTTTACAAGCTCTAGGATATGCAGGAGATTTAACGATAAATGGTAAAAGAGAAGATATTAAGATTATCCGAGAAGTAGATGGAAATAGAATTATATCAACTGTTGATTTAACTTCAGGAGAGTTTTTAAATAGTGAGTTTTATCAAATTAAACCTAATGATGTCATTGTGGTTAACCCTAATAATCCTAAAGTGAAAAGTGCAGGATTTGTTGGTAATACAGCTACAGTTATTTCTGTAGTGTCTATTCTTTTAACAACTGTCGTTCTTATTACAAGATAAATTATGAGTCAAGAATCAAATATCCTCATCCCTAAAAAGAATGACCAAGGTGAAACTATAAAATACGAAATTAGAAAATATTTTCGGTATTGGTATTGGTTTGCATTAGGGGTTTTACTTGCTTTATTAGGTGCCTATTTATATTTGAGATATACTCCTAAAATATACTCTTCGGCTGCTAAAATTAAGATTCTTAATAAAACCAAAGGCTTAGAGTTACCATCTTCTGCTTTTATATTTAATAGATCAAATATAAATTTGGATAATGAGATTGAAATTATAAAGTCTTACCGTATAATTGAAGAAGTCGTAAAATCTTTAAACCTTACAGCAGAGTATTATGAAGAAGGAAATGTGCTCACAACACAATTGGATCAATTTCCTTTTAAATTTGTAAAAACAATACCAAACGATAGCATAACAAATTTTATGAGCTATCGAATACTTATTGAGAAGAATGGTTTTAAAATTTTTAAAGGGCAATCTGACAGTGCTGTTTCCATTCCACAATTTAATTCATATGGTATTAATCACAATTTGCCTTTTGAATTACAATTAGAAAACAAATCTAATGTTTCATCGTTGATAGGAAAGACTTTTATACTTAGGTTAATGCCAGTATCAAGTGCTACCAGAAAATTAAAGTCGCAAATTAATGTAGGTAAGTTAGGAAAAGATAGTGATTTATTGACATTGAGTTATTCTAGCCAAAGCAGGGCATTAGCTAGTAAAATAGTTAACAATGTTGTTGCGATTTTTAATGAAGATGGTGTTAAAGATAGACAACAGGTGTCTGAACGAACTATTGATTTTATTGATGAACGATTTAAGTTTTTAGCATTAGAATTAGACTCAATAGAAGTAGGAATTAAAGATTTTAAGAAGTCTAATAATTTTATTAATATAGAATCTGATGCAGCTTCAGGAATTGGTGAAAAAATAATTTCAGAGAATCAAGTGTTTGAGATTGAGAACCAATTAACGTTATCCTCAATGCTTGATGAGACGATTAACGAAACTAATTCAGAATCAGATTTGCTTCCTCAAAATATTGGTTTGAATAATTCAAACGTCAACGGCCTTATAGATCAATACAATAACCTTGTTGTTGAACGCGATAAATTTGTAATAAGTGCAGGTGAAAATAATCCTACTGTTCAAATTTTAAATGATAAGATTTCCAATATTAAGCAAAATATAAACTTGTCAATGGATGCTTATCAATCCCAATTGAAAGCAACTAAGTCACAATTAGTAAGGAAAAACCAAAAGTATGCGTATCAAGTTTCAAGTTTACCTCAAAAAGAAAAGTTATTAAGATCACGTGAACGTCAACAAGCAATTAAACAAACTCTATACCTGTTTTTATTACAAAAGAGAGAGGAATCTGCAATTAATTTAGCAATTACAGAGCCTTCTATTAAGGTTGTTGAAGATGCTTTATCAAGTGGTGTACCAATTTCTCCTAGTTCTAAAAATATATATCTATTTGCTATAGTTGCCGGATTATTCTTGCCATTTGGTGCTATCTACACTAGAAATCTTCTTGATACTAAAATTAAAGGTAAGGATGATGTCACATCAAGAGTTGGTAATATTCCGATTCTAGCTGAACTACCTAAAATTAAAAAAGATAAAAACCTAGTATTTGATAATCCTACAGATCGATCTGTGCAATCTGAAGCTTTCAGAATATTAAGTGCAAATGTTAACTATATTATTCCAACAGGTGAAGACCATGTTGGTAAAGTCATTTACTGTACGTCTACAATTAAAGGAGAAGGAAAGACTTATGTTGGGATCAATTTATCATTAGCGTTATCTAGTATTAATAAAAAAGTACTTCTTGTAGGAGCAGATTTAAGAAACCCTCAGATACATACTTATATTTCTGAAGATAAAAATCGTAAAGGCTTATCTAATTATTTACACGATGAATCAATTGATTGGAAAAACTTAGTTATTAAAGGTTTTGAAAAGCATGTGAATCATGAGATTTTGTTATCTGGTGATATACCTCCAAATCCAACTCAATTATTGACCAACGGTAGATTTGAAAAACTACTCGAAGAAGCTAAACATCTTTATGATTATATCATCATTGATACAGCTCCAACTATTTTGGTAACAGATACACTATTAATTTCGAAACATGCTGATGCCACAATTTACCTTTTAAGAGCAGAGCATACTGAGAAAAATTTATTGGATTTTTCTAAGAATTTATCAGATTCTGGTAAGATTAAGAATATGGCTTATGTGATTAATGGAGTAGGAGCAAGCAGGTCTTACGGTTATTCGTATAACTATGGCTATGGTTATGGTTATGGAAGTTCTGAAGAATAGATTAACTATTAGCTAATACTTTTAAACGCTTTATAGTTTCTGTTTGGTTATCACTTTTAAACACATGACTACCAGCTACAAATACATCTGCACCAGCATCTACTAATTGTTTGATGTTTTTGTCTGTTACACCACCATCTATTTCTATTTTAGTGTCTAAGCCTTGTTCATTAATCATCGCACGAAGCTTTTTAACACGTTTATAAGTGATGTCTTCAAATTTTTGTCCACCAAAACCAGGATTGATAGACATTAATAAAACCATATAACACTCAGGTAATATGTCTTCAAGAACAGAAACAGGTGTTGTTAAGTTAAGTACAATACCAGCTTTACAACCTGCATCTTTAATTTGTCTTAATGTTCTATGAAGGTGTACAGTAGATTCATGGTGTACTGTAATGATATTTGCTCCAACTTTTGCAAATTCTTCAATATAACGCTCAGGTTTTTCGATCATTAAATGTACATCAAATGGTTTTGTTGCATATTTTTTCATAGCTGCAATAACTGGGAATCCATAAGAGATATTTGGTACAAAATGACCATCCATAACATCTATATGAAACCAATCTGCTTCACTATTATTAACCATTTCTACATCACGTTGGAGGTTGCCAAAATCGGCAGCTAACATTGAGGGTGCAATTAATTTTGAAGACATTTTTTTTAATTTTTGTGTTGTATCTACAAAGCTAATGTTTTTATTATTGAGTAGTCAATAGGTCTTCAATAATTTCCAAAAAGAGAGCACTGTTTTCAACATTATTTTGTTTCAAACTATCTATATATGTTTGTAAACCATATAGTGCATCAACATGGTCTATTACTACATAACCTGTGTCAAATCCCTCAAAACTTAACTGAGAGATTGGTGTATTTAATATTTCTATAATATTGGTGTGTCTAAAGTCATTTTTTATTTTTAGATACAGCGCATCCAAGATTATTGACTCACCTTCTATTATCTGAAAAAAGGTATTCTCTTGTTTGACTAAAACACCTTTAATGTTATGACTATCATTCTTAGTTTGTGTTTCAAAGAATAACGTTTCGAAATCCATAATATCCAGAGTAGACTTTACCTTACTCTTATAACAAATAGTTTTTAGCATGTGTCAAATGTAACACTATTATTCAAAAAGTCATGAACTGTTACGAAATGCAAAAACGCATTATTAAATAGTTAGAAAAGTTATAAAATGAGTGAACCCAGAGTAATCAGCTCTGGGTTCTTTCATCAATCAAAAAACGAACAGTTATGTTTTGTAACTGTTGTTGTCGTAATTTAGTCGTAATTTCAATCATAAAATTACATACCAAATATATGGATTTAAATTAAATTCTACTATTAAAGCTCGGTAACTGAGCTTATAGAAATTAACCTAAATAAGTTTTTAATATTTTACTTCGAGATGTGTGTTTTAATCTGCGAATTGCTTTTTCTTTAATCTGTCTTACACGCTCACGAGTTAATTCAAACGTTTCTCCTATTTCTTCTAAAGTCATTGGATGTTGATTACCAAGACCGAAATATAATCTAATAACGTCAGCTTCACGAGGTGTTAGCGTTTCTAATGCACGTTCAATTTCCGTACGTAAAGATTCATGTAATAATTCTCTATCTGGATTAGGAGACTCACCACTGCGTAATACATCATAAAGGTTTGAATCTTCACCTTGTACTAAAGGCGCATCCATTGAGACGTGACGTCCAGAATTTTTTAATGACTCTTTAACATCGTTAATGGTCATATCTAATTCTTTAGCAATCTCTTCTGGACTTGGAGGACGTTCATGACTTTGCTCTAAAAAAGCAAAGGTTTTATTAATTTTATTAATAGCTCCAATTTTGTTTAATGGTAAACGAACTATACGTGATTGCTCAGCTAAAGCTTGAAGAATCGATTGACGAATCCACCATACAGCATAAGAAATAAATTTAAATCCACGAGTTTCATCAAAACGTTGCGCAGCTTTAATTAAACCTAAATTACCTTCATTAATTAAATCTGGTAGTGTTAAGCCTTGATTTTGATACTGTTTAGCAACAGAAACTACAAAACGTAAATTTGCTTTAGTTAATTTCTCTAATGCTAATTGATCTCCTGCCTTAATACGTTGAGCTAATTCAACTTCTTCATCTGCAGTTATTAAATCAACTTTTCCAATTTCTTGTAAATATTTATCTAAAGACGCGGTTTCTCTATTGGTAACCTGCTTTGTAATCTTAAGTTGTCTCATTTAATTATGTGCTTTTAAATTTGGGTAAAAGTAATGTACTACATAGTTATACGTACTAAGTACGTAAAATGTTACAAAAAAAGTAAAATAAATTAAATTTTGATTAATTTTTTGTTGTTGAGATTGATGTCATCAAGCATTTCTTCAGTAAACTTATAATGACCTCTTGTGGTTATTAATCTGAAATGTGAAGACTTTAAAGCTGATAACGTATTAAGAAATAGCCATTTAGATTTAAGAAGTTTTGGCTCTTCGCTTTTTAAGCTAATATCAAAATAGTGTTTCGCACCTTCTTTTGTCGCTACAATATCTGGTGTTATTGAAATATCACTCCCTTTTTTTGAGTATGACTTTGGTGATTCATAGCCTTCGCTATCTGCTTTGATGTTTTCAAAACCGTGTTGTTCTAAATACGTTACTGAATCTTCTAAAATGTCTTTGTACTTCTCTTTGTCTGCATGTATCATAACGGATAATATACTGAAAATCTGTGATATATGCAAGTGAATGCGTCTTATTTTAAGTTAAAATCTATAATCAATCCCAGTACCTATTGAGAAAATGTAAGGTGTATAATTAATATTTGAAGTTATTGGTTTGATTTGATAGTTGAAATTAGACTCTAAATTGATATAAAACCTGTCAAATAATTTGTGCTCCAAACCTAATCCTAAATTTAAAGAAAAATGATCACCATATTCTAGATTAACTGGATTGTCAGAACTGCTGCTTTCAAACATAAAATAGCTAATACCTCCTGTTAGATATGGATTGAAATTTTTATCTCTAAAAAAATATTTGACTTCCAACGGAATTTCTAAAAAGCTCACAGAATTGGGGACATCATCAACAGTTTGCATTAAGTCTAGTTTTTTTACACCAAACCTTAAGAACGTATTTTTGGTCATTCTAACACCTAACAAAATCCCATAATTTGTGGATGTATTATCTGTTGTCTTTGTTTTAAAAGCACCATAGTTGGATTGAATTAATTGCGGATTAATACTCCATCTCACCTTTCTTTCTGGTAAGCTATCTTTTACTTTTTCGTCTTTTTCTAGAGCCTCTTCTATTTTTTCTTTGTCTTCGGAAATTGCTAAAACCTCATTGTCAATATTCAATAAAGAATCTTTTGCTCTTTCTATACTGCTTTCTGCTAAAGCATTTTTGTCTCTTGTTGGAGTAGTTGATTGTGATGATTTTAAAGCTGTTTGATTATTAGAAATTGAACCGTTTAAACTATTAGAAGCTTTAGTTTCTGTAATAGACACCATAGAAGGTTGTGAGATTGTATCAATTTTGTTCTTGTTTACTACTACATTATCTAGTTGTTGCTTTTCTGAAGTAACACGATTTTGAAGTGCGTTTTTAGAATTCGAATTATATTGTTTTGACACATTATCTTGTGTTTTAGAATTTATAGTTGCAGATACATTAGTGGTTGATGATTGATTTTTAGTACTTGAATTTGTATGAGTTTGTTGATTAGAATTATTATGTTCTAAATTTGAATTAGACGTTGAATTTGTGTCACTTATAATGTTTGCATCTTCATTATTTTCGACTTTAAAATTCGCATTAGCTGAAGTTTTAATTTCAGTCTCTTGCTCTACTAATTCTAGAGGTTGCTCCTGAGTATTTAGATTATGATGTTGACTTTCATTTAAAGAGTTGAAAGGGTTAAATATAAATAAGGATACTATCAGGATTCCTAAACCAAAAGTAAAATACCAAAATAACAAGCGTCTTCTTTTCTTTTTAAGTTTCTTTTCTATGTCATCCCAAACGAAATCATCAGGACTATTATGTAAGTCTTCTAGTTTCTTTTTAAAAGCAGATCCTATGTCTTGATTAGTTTTCATTTGTTAATTGTTGTTTTTGATATTAAAGGGTTGACATTTAATATTTTTTGTTTTAATATATGCTTTGCTCGATGTAGGTTTGATTTTGATGTGTTTTCACTAATATTTAGCATTTGAGCAATTTCTTTATGACTATATTGATCTAATTCATAGAGATTAAATACCATACGATATTGTGTTGGTAATTCTTGTATGTATTTTAAAATATCATCTAACGGAATCACTTCTATAATCTCACTATCAATAGACGTATCTTCTAAAATAGCATCATTAATTTCTATATTGATAGGTTGTGTTTTTTTATACTTATCTATGGCTTTGTAAATTGTAATCCGTTTCATCCAACCTTCAAAAGAGCCAGTACCTTTATAGGCTTTAATATTATCAAAGATGTCAAGAAAAGAATCTTGAAGATTGTCTTGCGCCTCTTCTTTGTTTTTGCAATATTTTAAACATAAGATATACAGGTCATCCTTATACCGTTTGTATAATTGACTTTGTGCCTTTAGTTTATTGCGTTTGCAGGCTTTTATAATTTCTTCTAAATCCAAATAGATTCTTTTGTTCTAAATTATTTGATGTAGTTAAGTTGACAATGTATAAAATAGTCTTCTACCAACATTTATAATTTAATTTCTTTTCATATTAATATTGTTCATTTATTGGTTTGGTTGTTATTTCTATGATGATTAGTCACAGTTAGTCGAAGATAAAGTAATCATTACAAAATATGATATTGGATCTTCTTCATTAGTTTCTTCATCTTCGTTTACTTCAAGTATTTCATTAATTCTCACGTAGATGATTTGATGTGCTTCGGAATTTAAATACACGTCATCAGCGATAATTGCGTTTATTTCTTGTTGAGCATCTTCTTCGGTTTCGTAAAAAGATATTGGTAACTCCTCATCTAATTCTAAAGTATCAAAAATACATTCGGTATAGTCATTTAGTATAAATTCTGAAATGCCTTCGTTTTCATTAAGTTCACATGCTTCAAAAATAAAATTTCCGCAGTCAGTGAAATTGGTATCACATCTCCTATTTAGAATGAGTTCTCTATCTTCAAAAGATAATGATAATGTGTTTTCGTCTACAAATGTCACTTTCCAGTCAAAATTGAAAAACGTGCCAATTTCGGTATCGTCAATTAAATTGATATTAATATGTAATTCGTTTTCAATAATTAAAGGTGACCATGAACCAAATAAAAGGTCTTCTCCAATATTTAATGTCGTAAAACCATCATTTTCATAAAAATAACCACCTAAATAAGGGTTTTCATAATTATAGCTATAACCAATTTTCAATGTACAGCTTTGAATAAATGCATTGCACTCTACTATTTCTTCTTCGTTAAGACAATTGTCAATAGCGACTTTTAATTCATCTGTAGTGTTGATGATAAGTTCTTCACCAGACTCTAAAGTACTTGTAATAGGAAAACTTATACTTATAGAATAGTCTGTGCCTAAATCATCAAGTATCGAACTAAATTGCTCATCATCAATAATGTAATTGGTCGATACATACACATCTGTATCATCAAAAACAAAAAGCGTTAATGGATAGGTAAAATCAATACACGCAATGCTTTGGTCTGGTCGTGCTTCATCATTTGTGATGTCTTCTATATAATCATACAGGTCAGAATCTGATCGTATAACTTCTACAGTATTAATATCTATATCTGCAGAAAGGTTATCATCTAGATCATACGAACAAGAAGTTACTAAAATCAGTAGCGCAAAAAGGGAAAAATGAAAGGTTCTCATATCGTCTTGTTTCCCTATAGTCTTTGATACTCGAAAAAGGTTGCGTTCAAATGAATAAAAATTTTAATATATAAAAAAAAGCCTATCGAATTTATAAGATTCAATAGGCTTCAATTGTTTTCTTCGGAAATGTGAATACTTTAGAGATGTCACAAATCAAAATGATTTATGCTAATTTTTGTTCTGGTAATCCACGTGTTAACCAACCTCTTCTGCTTGCAGTAGCAATAGCATAAGGCGTAATCCAAAATAATCCAAATGTATAAAGTATACTATATGAATATGCCCAAATAGATTCTGAAATTTTATAACTATTAGAATAGAAAATCACTGAAAAACTAGAAAGAATTAAGATACTCATAAATGTAGATCCAAAAAATAATAGAGGATGTGTAGCAATAAAAAATAGCATGATTAATAAAAACGGATAACACATTAACATTTCTAAAAACTGACTTACAAATAACAATCTAATTCCAGATGTCTTACCTTCTCTAAAATTAGTAAATACGTATTTTGCCATTGCTAGATTTTCTCTAACATTGCTTCGTCCCCATCTTATAAACATTTTATAAAGTCCAGTAAATTCTTCTGGCACATTAGTATACGCAACCGCGTTTTTTTGAAAAAGGACATGCTTACCTTGTTTTAAAATCATATTGGTCATGGCACGATCCTCACCAATATCTGATGGTTTTCCCATAAACGTTTGGTTGATCCATTCTGGTAAACACTTGTGAACAGCTGTACTGCGATAAGCTGCTAGAGCTCCAGGTGTACAAAGTACAGAGTTTAGACTGCTCTCGGCAGATCGTACAAATTCAAAACTCAGTACAAAGCTAACATCCAGCATTTTTGGAAGCATTGCCTTTTTATTATTTAAAACTCTAATATTTCCTGCAACTGCACCACAATCTTCATTTGTAACAAAAGGACTCACCAAATGTCTCAACGTGTCCTTATTAACAATAGAATCACTATCTACAGTAACAAAGATGTCTCCCAACCCTAAATTGAAACCTCTATAAAGTGCATGACGCTTACCTTTGTTTTCTGGTTGTTGCAAAATGACTAGACGTTCTCCTAATTGTTGTTTCGCTTTTTGCATCCATTCCCAAGTATCATCTACACTACCATCATCAATAGATAACAGTTCTATTTTGTGATGCGGATAATCACTTTCTGCTAAACTCATTAATGTATCCCAAACTTGTTTACCTTCATTATAAGCAGGTACAATCACAGTTATGGATGGTAATTCTTTGTCGGTAACTGATGCTACTGGTTTATATTTTAAAAATTTATAAAACATAAATAAAAACACTAATGCTTTATAAATAAATAGGGTAGCAGTGCTTATAACAAAAGCAGTTCCCCAAAAAGAAGTTAGTTGAACAGTATTTAGAATATTAAAATCACTGCGAAATACACTAAAAAAATAAACTCCAATACTCATTAATATAAATGAACTGACAATTACACTCAAATTATGACGTGTTGAGCGCTCATGTAAATCAATATTAAATCGATTTTGGATGGATTGGAACTTATTTGATAATAGACCAGTTTTTTTATCAGTAGCTAGCTCTACTGTTATAGGTGTAATTTTTTTAGATTTCATGTAGTTATCTAGATGTTTATTTTTATTATGTTTCTAGATTTACGTTTGCTCTATGTGTTTAGATTTTTTTTAATATTTAATTATGATAATCAGGTACGTTTTAACGTTTCCGAAGAAAAAAACATAAAAAAACCTCAAACAGAATTGCTTCCATTTGAGGTTTTAAATTATGATGAAAAGAAATTAATCTTCCTTCTTATCTTCTCTAGGTTTACGATCATCACGACGATTATCACGTCCACGATTATCTCTTCCTCTGTTATCACGTCCACCAGAACGTTTATCATCTCTTGGTGGTCTTTCTACATAACCTTCTGGTTTTGGTAAAATAGCTTTACGAGATACTTTCTCTTTACGCGTACGTTTGTCTATACCAAAGTATTTTACATCAAAAACGTCTCCCATATTAACAACATCGCTAACATTTTCTGTACGTTCCCAAGCTAATTCAGAAACATGTAATAATACTTCATTTCCAGGAGCTTCAACATACTCAACAACAGCACCAAAATCTAACATTTTGATCACTTTTACTTCGTATACACTACCAACTTCAGGCTTAAATAATATAGCATCTATTTTTGCCATTACAGCTTCGATACCTTTTTTACCAACACCTAAAATTTCAACTATACCTTCTTCAGTCACTGGATCTTCGTTAATAACGATAGTCGTCTCAGTTTCTTTTTGCATTTCTTGTATTACTTTTCCACCAGGTCCAATTAAGGCTCCAATAAATTCGTTAGGAACACGTCTTGTAACCATAGTAGGAGCATGTTCTTTTACATCTGCATTAGGTGTAGCAATAGTATCTGTCAATTTCTCTAAGATATGTAAACGACCAGCACGAGCTTGTTTTAGAGCATTTACTAAAATCTCGTATGATAATCCTTTAACTTTAATATCCATTTGACAAGCTGTGATACCATCTGCAGTACCAGTGACTTTAAAATCCATATCTCCTAAATGATCTTCATCACCTAAAATATCAGATAATACAGCGTATTTTCCAGATTCTACATCAGAAATTAATCCCATTGCAATACCAGAAACTGGCTTAGTCATTTGAACTCCAGCATCCATTAATGCCATTGTTCCAGCACAAACAGTTGCCATAGAAGACGAACCGTTAGATTCTAAAACTTCAGATACAATTCTTACTGTGTAAGGACTATCATCTGGCACCATTCCTTTTAATGCACGTTGCGCTAAGTTACCATGACCTACCTCTCTACGAGATGTTCCACGAATTGGTCTAGCTTCTCCAGTACAAAAAGGAGGGAAGTTATAATGTAAATAGAAACGCTCTTCACCTTCTTGAGATGGCATATCTATTTGGTTAGCATCTCTAGAAGTACCTAAAGTTACCGTCGCTAAAGCTTGAGTTTCTCCACGTGTAAAAACTGCAGAACCATGTGTTGATGGTAAATAATCAACCTCACACCAAATTGGTCTAATCTCGTCAGTTTGACGGCCATCTAAACGCAACCCTTCGTTTAAGGTTAAATCTCTAATGGCAGCTTTTTCAGCTTTTCTATAGTAATCAGATACTAATCCACCGTAATCTTCTAATTCTTCTTCGGAAAACGTCGCCTTTATATCTTCTTTAATTTGTTGAAAAGCAGCGCTTCTTTCATGTTTAGATGATCCAGCTTTTGCAATAGCATACACTTTATCATATGCCAAGTCATGCACTTTCTTCTCTAAATCTTTGTCTTCTCTTTCTGGTTCGTATTCACGAGTGTCTTTCTTTCCAAATGCTTCTGCTAATCTTACTTGAGCAGCACATTGTACTTTGATAGCTTCATGAGCAAACTTAATAGCTTCTGCCATTTCTTCTTCAGAAATCTCATCCATTTCACCTTCTACCATCATTACAGAATCTGCAGAAGCTCCAATCATCATGTCGATGTCAGATTCTGCTAATTGAGCAAATGTTGGATTGATAATGAATTCACCGTTTACACGACCAACTCTAGCTTCAGAGATTGGACATTCAAAAGGGAAATCTGATAATTGAATAGCTGCCGAAGCTGCTAATCCTGCCATAGCATCTGGCATAACGTTCTCATCGTGAGACATTAATTGAATCATCACCTGAGTTTCAGAATGATAATCTTTTGGGAATAATGGACGTAAAACACGATCCACTAAACGCATTGTTAAAACTTCACCATCACTTGGTCTAGCTTCTCTTTTAAAGAAACCTCCAGGATAACGACCTGCTGCAGCAAATTTTTCTCTGTAATCTACTGTTAACGGAAGGAAGTTTAAATCCTTCTGTTCGTAATTGGAAACAACTGTACATAATAACATACATTTTCCCGATTGCACAACAACGCTACCATGAGCTTGTTTTGCTAATTTTCCAGTTTCGATAGAAATCTCTCTACCGTCACCAAGGTCAATGACCTCTCTAAATACCTTTGGAATCATAAATTTTTTAATTCTAATTCTAACGCATTATTGCTCGCTAGAATACTGTTAAACAATGGTCGTTGTGTTGTTGTAGTTGTTGTGTGACATGTGATGTCGTGTGACCAATGAAAAACTATTTGTCCCGTCCCGATAGCTATCGAGATTCAGGATCAAGCTTCTTATTTACGATTATTATACTCAATCGCAAGAGTTTATTGTATAAAAAAAAAGAGGCACGAAGCCTCTTTGATGTTATTTTCTTAAATTTAATTCTTTAACTATTGCACGATATCTTAAGACATCTTTCTTAGTTAAGTAATCTAGTAAGCTTCTTCTTTTACCTACTAACTTTACTAATGAACGCTCAGTGTTATAATCTTTACGATTTTGTTTTAAGTGCTCAGTTAAGTGGTTAATTCTGTAAGTAAATAATGCGATTTGACCTTCTGCAGTTCCAGTGTCTTGTGCATTTTTGCCATGTTTTTTAAAGATGGCTTCTTTTTCTTTTTGATCTAAATACATGCTAATATTGTTGTAAATGATTTTTATGTACGCTGAAAGTCGTTCTTTCAGGCTGCAAATATAGTAATTTTTATAATATCTAATACAGTAAAATTGAAACTTTTTGTAGTGCTATTATTTAGCTTAAATTATAGGGAAAATCGTATATATTTGGTAACTTTATTGAGATTAATACATTGATCTTCATGACTTATGCCTAAAAAAATGAGTTTAGTCAAAGACAAGCTCTTTGAAAATATATTCACCCATGCTCATGGTGGAATTGCTATTGTTAGTCTAGAAGGAAAATGGTTAAAAGTAAATAAAAGTATTTGTGAACTATTTGGTTATACTGAAGATGAACTTTATAGTTTTTCGTTTCAGGCACTCACACATCGTGATGATTTAGATGCAGATTTGGAATCAATGCATCAATTAACTGAAGGAGAGATTGATAACTATCAAACTGAAAAACGTTATTTCCACAAAAAAGGACATGTTATTTGGACGCTTTTATCTGTGTCATTAGTTAAGGACCTGGAAGGAAAGCCATTATATTTTGTGTCTCAAATCATTGATATATCTGCTCAGAAATCTGCAAATTGGCATTTACAGTTTTTAATGAATGTTGTGAAAGGGCAAAATGAAAAGTTAAATGATTTTGCTCGTATTGCGACACATGATATTAGAACTCACGTTGGTAACTTAAGCTCGCTTACTGAGTTTTTAGAGGAAGATATTACCGCTATTAAAAACAATGAAAATTATAAAATGCTAAAGGAGTCTATTTCTAATTTAGATGAGACCATCCAGCATCTTAATGATATTAGATTAGATGAGCCTAAAAAATACAATTCTTTAAACACATTACGTCTTTATGATTACGTCAAAAAGGCATTATACAATATTAGTGCTATTGCAAAAAAGGAACAATGTGAGATTGTAAATCGTGTTGATAAAGATGTTTTAATATTAGGAATTGAAGCCTATCTAGATAGTATTATTCTAAATTTTATTACTAATGCTATTAAATATAAATCTCCAAATCAGACACCTATAATTGAAATTACTACAACTACTAAAGACGCCTTTGTAATTTTAAAAATTAAAGATAATGGTCAGGGTATTAATTTAGAAAAGAATAAAAATAAATTATTTACACTCAATGGTACGTTTCACAAACACCATGATTCTAGAGGAGTAGGTTTGTATATTACAAAAAACCATATCGAAAGCATAGGAGGTAAGATTGAAGTAGAGAGTGAAGTTGGTGTTGGGACTTGTTTTTCTATTTATTTGTTGAAGGCATAAAAAAACCTCAAACTTAAAAAAAAGTATGAGGTTAATATTTATTTCGTAGCCACTTCAATTACTGGCTCTCCACGTAAAGGTTGATTTGTAATCAAATCAATATACAAATTGACTTTATCTTTTAATTTACTTCGTTGTGTGATAAAATCTAAGAAACCATGTTCTAATAAAAACTCAGAGGTTTGAAAACCTTCTGGTAATTCTTGACCTGTTGTATCTTTTACAACACGAGGTCCTGCAAAACCAATTAATGCTCCAGGTTCTGCAATGTTAATATCTCCTAACATCGCAAATGATGCTGTTGTTCCACCAGTTGTTGGATCTGTACATAGAGAAATATAAGGAATTCCTGCATCTGCTAATTGTGCTAATCTAACGGATGTTTTTGCTAATTGCATTAAAGATAATGCAGCTTCCATCATACGAGCACCTCCAGATTTGGAGATTATCATAAATGGGATTTTCTTTTTAAGTGAGTAATCTGCTGCTCTTGCAATTTTTTCACCTACAACACTTCCCATAGATCCACCAATGAAAGAAAAATCCATACAAGCAATCACTAAATCTTTACCTTTAGATTTACCTACAGCACATCGTACAGCATCTTTAAGCTTTGTTTTTTCTTGAGCCGCTTTTAAACGGTCTGGATATTTTTTAGTATCCTCAAATTTTAATGGGTCTTTAGATGTAAGACCTGCATCTAATTCTTTAAATTTATTGTCATCAAATAGAATTTCAAAGTATTCTTTACTACCAATTCTTACGTGATAACCATCTTCTGGGCTTACGTAAAAGTTTTTTTCAAGTTCTTCAGTATCTATTATTTTTCCTGTAGGAGATTTGTACCACAGCCCTTTGGGTGTGTCTTTTTTCTCTTCGGTAGAGGTTGTTATTCCTTTTTCTTTTCTTTTAAACCAAGACATAGTTTTAATTTTCGATATTAAATATACGAAATTAGAAGTGTTCTAAATCGGTAATGCGTTAAGGATTAAAGCGACATCCTTTTTTTGAAGGTGGTTTTGTATTTAAAAACCAATTTTAAAAAAAGATATAGCGGAAAGCCTGACCACAAAATTAAACACAAAAAGTTTAATTTTGTGGTAACGCCCAAAAAAATATTGAATTCAATATACTTTAGCGCTTTGCAAAAGTATAAATGATTTGATTATAAAGTATTTACATTATTAAGATCTTCAAACGCTTTTTTAAGTCGCTCAACAAATGCTTCTTCACCTTTACGCAACCAAACTCGAGGATCATAATATTTTTTGTTTGGTGATGCTGGACCGTCTGGTGAGCCTAACTGCGTTTTTAAATACTCGCTCTTTTCTCCCATGTAATCACGAATACCACTCATAAATGCATATTGCATATCTGTATCGATATTCATTTTAATCACTCCGTAACCAATTGCTTCTTGGATTTCTTCTTCTGTAGAACCAGATCCACCATGAAATACAAAATCAATATGGTTGTGTGGTAAATTGTGTTTTTTAGATAAAAACTCTTGAGAATTTTTAAGAATTTTTGGTGTCAATTTCACATTTCCTGGCTTGTAAACACCATGAACATTTCCAAAAGCAGCAGCAATAGTAAACTGATCACTTATTTTACTTAATTCTTCATAAGCGTAAGCAACTTCTTCTGGTTGTGTGTATAATTTAGACTCATCAACATCACTATTATCTACACCATCTTCTTCACCACCTGTGATACCTAATTCTATTTCTAAAGTCATTCCCATTTTGCTCATACGTTCGAGATACGTTTTGCAAATTTCTATATTTTCTTCTATTGGTTCTTCGGAAAGATCAATCATGTGAGAACTGTAAAGTGACTTACCAGTCTCTTTGAAATGTTGCTCACTAGCATCTAGTAAACCGTCAATCCAAGGTAATAATTTTTTGGCACAATGGTCTGTATGTAAAATTACGGGAACACCATAAGCTTCTGCCATTAAGTGAATGTGTTTTGCTCCTGCAATAGAACCAGCAATGGCTGCTTTTTGGTTTTCGTTACTTAACCCTTTACCTGCGTTAAATTGAGCACCACCATTTGAAAATTGAATAATTACTGGTGCGTTTAATGCTTTTGCTGTTTCTAAAACGGCATTAATGGTATTAGAACCAATAACGTTAACTGCTGGTAAAGCAAACCCTTTTTCTTTTGCTAGTTTAAAAATTGCTTGAACTTCTTTTCCTGTTGCAACTCCTGGTTTTATGTTGTGACCCATGATTATTTTAGTTGAATGTTAAGTTTCAAAAGTACGTAATTTTTGCATAAAATCAGATGTTTTTAAGAGTTTCATGGCATAGAAATTTACGCAAACGTTATCGTTTTTGATACTTTGATTAGGCTCAGTACAAGAGAAAAAAAATGTAGAACTAATGGTGTTAAAAAGGGTAGTTGACTCCAATGTTATAAACGGCATTACCAAAGTTATAATCTTTAAACCAACGATCTCCCAAAGTTCTAGAAGGATCATATGTTTTAAAACCAATATCGCCTCTTAATACGAAGAAGCTAAAGTCATAACGAATTCCAAAACCAGAGCCTACAGCAATATCTTTTAAAGAAGAAAACCCATCAAATGTTGCTGCTTCGTCTTCTACATTGTCAAATACATTCCAAATGTTACCTGCATCAACAAACACTGCACCATTAAAACGTCCTAATAGATTGAAACGTTGTTCTGCACTCAGCGTAATTTTTAAATTCGCTTCGTTAAATTCATTTGTTGATAATGAACTTCCTGGTCCCAAATTATAGGCAGTCCAAGCTCTAATATCATTTGGTCCACCTGCAAAGAAACTCTTAGCAAATGGTATATTTTCTGAATTGCCATAAGGAATAGCAATTCCAAGATAACTACGTACAGCAAATTCATTTTTACGACCTAAATCCCAGTGCTTTACGTAATCAACTTCTGCTTTTACATATTGTGAAAATGGGACACCAAATACTTCATATTTATCATCTTGATTTTTTTCAAGACCAAAAACATTTGATAGATTAGATAGCAAGTTTCCTGCAAGTTCTAATCGTAATCTGACAATAGAGAAGTTTTTATCAAATAAATTTTCTCGCCTGTTTTTTACAAAATTAAAGCTTGATGAGAAAATAAGGTTGTCTTCTGTAAGTCGGTCTTTACGTTGTTTAATGTTGTTAACTGTGATATAATCATCATCTGTTGGTGAGAGTGAGGTATTACCACTTACCACATTTTCTATAAATAGATCTGCAGGAGCAAATGAGCCGCTTTCACTCAGCTCTTCATCTTCACCAATGACTCCAAGATTTTGAGCTATCGTATTTAAACTTGAAAATGAATTTTGATAGACACCAAAATAATTACCAACATTAAGATTTTTTACATACTGTACATTTAATAAATCAAAACTATTGGTGACTTTACTCGATGGATACCAATTGTAATTTAAAGATCCTGTAAACGCTTGCTTGTCTAATCCAATATTACGTTGACTAGTAGCACTTAAATTAAATCTAGTACTTGGTGACATGTATTTTGGAACTATTTTTTCTGTTTTAAACGGAAGGAAAAATCGAGGGATACTTAGTCGTATATTTCCACCAAGCTCATTGATATCAAAAAACTGATCTTTAGTGTTTGAAGCATCGTCAGAAGCTCCAATAGAACCAATTCCTGAGATTTCTAAAGTTTCGGCACCTCTAAAAATATTTCTAATTAACAGTCCAGCATTAAAAGAAAAACCAACTTGTTGGATATTACTTTTAAACACCTCAAAACTACTAGTGAGCTCAAATTTTTTCTTCGGAATAAGATACACATTAGCAGTTAATGTCGAGTCTTGCTCGTTTGGGATGTAGTCAATTCTTGGATATCTAAATGCTTGTAACTCGCTTAAATAACGATACGTTCTCGTTCTGTCTATATCTTTAAATACATCGTCTTTAGTAATAAAAACGGCATCTGTAATAGCTTTTGGTCTGTATTTTAATTTATTATAACTGTATAAATTGTAGTTTTTAAATGTTACAGAATCTGTGATTGTAGAGTCTCTATATTCATTTTTATAATCTGTATAAATATTAACATCTTTTATTTTATAGACCTTAAAAGGGATGCGAGCTACAGAATCTTCATTTCTTATTGCTCTATTGGCAATGATTAAATCGGTATTTATTTTTCTTTTAGTGCGAACAGTGTCAATATCAAAGGTGATATAGTCTTGACCAAAATAATAATACCCAGAATTTCTAAGCAACGTTGTTAGTCTGTCACGTTCATTAGCATAATTTGTTTCATCATATTGCTGTCCTGTTGCGATTAAAGAACCTTTTTTTAATTTAGAATTATATAATGAGTCTATTGCAGGTGTTTTAATACTAGATTTCATCGAATCTAAAATATAAGGCTTACCTGTTTTAACATTATAAGTAACTCTTGCTTTTTGAGAGCTGTCTTTTTTCGTGTCAAAAGACGTTTCTACATCAAACCATCCTTTACTAAAATAATATTTTTTAAGAGCTAGAGCTGTTTTTTCTGCTTTGGTCTCATTATAAATTGTAGGAGCTTCTCCAGTTTTTTTAAGCCAATTATTGAAGTTTTTTCTAGATTGCAATTCTCTGTAAAACTGTTTTTCTGAAAGTAATTTTGTTTTCCAAGCCACTTTTCGTGGATTGTCTAATACTTTAGCTTTTAAAATAGAATCTATATTTGGTCTCGCTAAATTATAAATATGGATACGTAACGGGATTCCTAAAAGTGTGCCGTTAGGTTTTTGATATTGTAGATTTTCTATAGTCTCTGTAGATGTGGTTTTTTCATTCACTAAGACCGTATTATTTACTAATAAGTGCTCATCTTTTTTAACACGCTTCATAACATCGCATGAGAATGTCGTGCATATCAAACTAAAGATTAATAGTCTTAAAACGGTATATTTCAAAGGTGTGGATGTTTGCATTTAAAATCTATCCAAATTTACTGATTTTATTATCTTCTAAAGATGTTAGGATAACAAATAATAAGCCAAAAAAGTATTACTTTGTATTTTAGTAATAAAATCACAAAAATACACACCATTTAATGCTAACCAAGAGTCATATAAAATTAATTACGAGCCTAAGTCAAAAAAAGTTTAGACAGCAGGAACAATTATTTGTTGTTGAAGGCATAAAAGGCATTAATGAGTTTTTAAACTCAAGTTTTAAACTACATCTATTATTTTCTACGGAAGCTATTTTTAATGCAGAAACAATAATTATTTCAGAAAAAGAACTTCAAAAGATCAGTAATTTAAAATCTCCAAATAGGGCTCTTGCTGTATTTTATATTCCGAAGAAAAAACATGTAGAACCCAACGGATTGATTTTAGCCTTGGACGATGTTCGTGATCCAGGAAACTTAGGGACTATCATAAGACTTTGCGATTGGTTTGGAATTAAAAAATTGGTTTGTAGTAATGCAACCGTAGATTGTTATAATTCTAAAGTGGTACAGGCAACTATGGGATCGTTAGCTAGAATTGATATTCAGTATGTTGATTTACAAGCGTATTTAAGTGATTATAAAAATGATGTCTTCGGAACATTTATGGATGGAAACAACATATATTCTGAAACATTACCAGACAAAGGAATCATTGTTATGGGTAATGAAGCAAACGGCATTTCTGAAGAGATTGAAAAATTAGTTACTAAAAAACTATGTATTCCACGATTTGGAGATTTAAAAGCAACAGAAAGTTTAAATGTAGCCACTGCGACTTCAATTGTATTGAGTGAGTTTAAAAGGGAATAGTTTTCAGTCTCAGTCTCAGTCTCAGTTTTGGTCTTTAATTTAGAAAGGCAAAGCGGTTGATTTATGTTTTTTAAGTATTAGTTTTCAGTTACAGTCGCAGTTGTCATTTTTCTGAAAAGAGAATTGTTATGTCATTGTACTTTAAAGTATTTAACTGGTAAGCTATAATAGTTTGTTATTGCTAAAACTTGAAGGTTTCAACTTTCCGAAGAAAAAAAGAGAACGATTTGTGAACTATTAATTTGTGTCTAGTAGTGCGCTTTTTGTAAGTGTGAGTAAGAACTGAGACTGAGACTGAGACTGAAAACTAAAATTACTGAAACGTAAAGTTCAAGAAAACACCACGCGTTTTCATAGTCGTTACATTACTTGTCCAAGGACTATTAGGATCTTCATCTCTCACTAATTCATCATTTAGAGCAAATACACCACGAATAGAAGGTGTGAATTTAAACCATTGATTGTATAAATCTACTCCAAAGCCTAACTCATAAAACAACACGTTTTTCTTAGTTCTAAATTGTCCAGCAGCATTATCATCTGGGTTTTCTTCGTTACTAGATAAGTTTAAAGCCATAGAAAATCCGCCAATAATAAAAGGTTTAATATTATTAAATCGTTTGGTTGATACTTTTAGTAATAAAGGAAAATGAACATAGGTAGATTTGACTTCACGTAATAAATCAGAATTTGTAGATTCTAAACCTGCAAAATAAGCAGGATCATATTGCAAATTTCTTGTGGTTATAAATAAACCAGGCTCAAAACGCAGATCAAAATAGTCGTTAAGCCTTAGGTTAGATACTAAACCAACACTAAATCCCATACTGGTTTCTACTAATATATCTGGTTTGTCTTGTTCGTAATTAAATTGATAATCATAACTATTGAGTCCAAGGTAAAAACCCCAAGACACTCTTTGTTTATCAAAATTTTCAATATTCTTTATTTTTTCTTTACTAAAAAGTTGAGCAAATGCAGTTTGCGATGCTATTAATAAAGTTAAAATGATAAGTACTCTCTTCATAAATTACGATAATGACTTTAAAACGTTTACGCTTTAGATGCTGTATAAATTGTTGCAACACCTAAAGTTTGAGGATTGTCTTGCACGTTAATAAACCCAATTTTACGTAAAATATTGTTTAAAACCTCACCATAAGGAAAAACAGATGCAGATTCACATAAATATGAGTAAGCAGATTGGTCTTTTGAAAAGAGTTTTCCAATCGTTGACATCACATATTTTGTATAGAATTTATAACCTTGTTTAAAAGGTGTTTTTGTAGGTACAGAAGTTTCTAGGATGACAAATGTTCCGTTAGGTTTTAAGACTCTAAGAATTTCTGCAAGTCCTTTTTCTAGCGTTTCAAAATTTCTAACACCAAAAGCAACAGTAATGGCATCAAAGCTATTGTCTTCAAAAGGTAAGTCTTCAGAATCTCCAACAACCATAGAGATGAGGTTGTCTAAATTTTTATGTTTTATTTTTTGTCTACCCACTTCTAACATCCCATCACTAATGTCTAATCCAATGATTTCTTTAGCATTAGTTTTTGCAAGGCTAATGGCTAAATCGCCAGTTCCTGTTGCAATGTCTAAAATACGTTCAGGATTAGTTTTCGATACAATATCAACAACTTTATTTCGCCACTTGATGTCTATTCCAAAAGAAATAACACGATTTAAACCATCGTATTCTTTTGATATATTATCAAACATTTGAGCGACTTGTTGCTTTTTATTCAAATCACTATCCTTGTATGGAGTTACTTTTGAGGACATTTCTTTTTTTGCAAATATACTTAAATCAAATAGCTTAAAATAATATCTGCATTAATTTACAAGGATATCAATGACATAATAAAGTAGTATATTTGCAACCTTAGATCGAACTCAGGTTTATATTTTTTTTGAATACAATTTTCTATGAAAATAATTATTGCAGGTGCTGGTGAAGTAGGATTTCATTTAGCTAAGCTTTTATCATACGAGTCTCAAGAGATTACATTAATCGATACAGACAAAAATAGTTTAGCTTATGCAAGCGATCACTTAGATATTAGAGTTATTAAAGGTGATGTGACTTCAATTGCAATTTTAAGAGATGCTAGAATTAATACAGCTGCTTTATTTATCGCTGTAACATCTTCGGAAACTACAAACATTACAGCTTGTGTACTTGCAAAACAATTAGGAGCCAAACAAACCATTGCTCGAATATCAAATTCTGAATTTTTAGATGAAACGGACGATATAGGATTTGCAAAATTTGGAATTGATGAATTAATCTCACCAGAAATTTTAGCAGCCTCAGAAATAGAATTACTTCTAAATCAATATGGATTTAATGATACCTATGAATTTGAAGAAGGCAAGCTAACGATGCTTAGTTTGCGATTATCAAGAACTGCAAGTTTTGTAGGTAAAACGGTAAGAGAAGCTGCAGAAGTGTTTCCAGAGTTACACTTTTTACCTATAGCTATACAACGTTTTGGGACTCAATATACAATTATTCCTAGAGGAGATACAGAGTTCAAAGAAGGTGATAAAGTTGTTTTTATGACCTCTAAAGGTGGTGATGAAGAGTTATTTGAACTTTCGGGAAAAGTAAAAACAGAGCTTAAAAATATCATGATTTTAGGCGGAAGTAAAATTGGCTATAAAACAGCCAAGGACCTTTGCGAAAGTAAATTTAGAGTTAAGCTTATAGAAAAAGATAGTGAAGTTGCTTTTGAATGTGCAGATGATTTATCAAACGCTTTAGTGATAAATGGTGATGGTAGAAATGTAGAGTTGCTTGATGAAGAAAATATTTCAGGTATGGATGCGTTTATTTCGGTTACAGGAAATTCTGAAACCAATATCATGTCCTGCCTTGTAGCAAAATCAAAAGGCGTTAAAAAAACAATCGCATTGGTTGAAAATATGGATTACTATCAATTATCTCAATCTATAGGTATTGATACGTTAATCAACAAAAAACTTCTTGCAGCAAATAATATATTTAGATACATAAGACGTGGTGAAGTTGTTGCGATGACTAAACTAACCAATATGAATGCCGAGTTATTGGAGTTTGATGTTAATTCTCAATCTAAAATTACCAAAAAGAAAATTAAAGATTTAGATTTTCCACGATCAGCAATTATTGGAGGTGTGATTCGTGATGATGTTGGACTTATTCCGTTAGGAGATTTTCAGATCCAAATGGGAGATAAGGTCGTTGTATGTTCTTTACCTAGATCTATAACTCAAGTAGAACGTTTCTTTTTCTAATTTTAAGACATGAAACATTCAATCCATATTATAAATGATCTATTTGCCTATTCTTTGAATGTTTCTTATGACCATCAAAAAAAATTATTAACGACCATATGAACCATTCATTCTATATTTGTAAGGATAAAGATAAATTTTCTTTGAATGAACCATGTGACTTTTAATAAAAATTATAAACGAACACATGAAACTTAACTACAAAATCATTTTTCATTTTTTCGGGTTGTTATGTCTTTTCAATGGAGGATTCATGTTATTGTCTACTATCATAAGTCTTATTTATGAAGATGGCGTAACATTAGAACTCTTGTCTTCGGGTCTTATCGTTGTTTTGATGGGTGTTGCTTTAATGTTTTCAACTAAAAAGCATAAAAAAGTTCTCAATAAAAGAGATGGTTATCTTGTAGTAGCTTTTGGTTGGATTGTCATGACATTGACTGGTACATTACCTTATTTAATTTCTGGATCTATTCCTGGATTTACAAATGCGTTTTTTGAAACGATGTCTGGTTATACGACAACAGGATCTACTATTTTAAATGATATTGAGGCCATACCAAAAGGGATTTTGTTTTGGCGTAGTATGACACATTGGATTGGTGGTATGGGAATTATCGTTCTTGCCATTGCTATTTTACCATTACTAGGGATTGGAGGTATGCAGCTTTTTGCAGCTGAAGCTCCAGGACCTAACGCAGATAAATTACATCCTAGAATTACAGATACTGCAAAACGTCTTTGGCTTATCTATTTTGGTTATACAGCAGCCGAAACTATTTTGCTTCAAGTTGCGGGAATGACATTTTTTGATGCTATAAATCATTCACTCTGTACGTTGTCAACTGGTGGGTTTTCAACCAAAAACGCAAGTGTAGCCTACTGGAACGGACAACCGGTAATACAATATATTATCATCGTATTTATGTTTTTAGCAGGAACAAACTTTGTACTAAGTTACTTTGCTTTCAAAGGGAAAATACAGAAAGCAATCTTCGATGAAGAGTTTAAATTGTATTTTAAATTCATAGCATTATTTACAATTATCGCTGCTTTTATTATCTACTTTAGAGCAGATTTCTCAATCTCAACAATTGATCATCCTATGGTTTTAGGAAAAGCCGAAGCATCTTTTAGACATGCACTTTTTCAAGTAATTTCTGTGATAACAACCACTGGTTTTGTCACTGCAGATTTCACATTATGGACACCATTTTTGGTTGTGTTCTTTTTTGGGCTCATGTTTTTAGGAGGTTCAGCAGGAAGTACATCAGGTGGAGTAAAAGTTGTGCGTCACATGATTATGATAAAAAATGGATTTCTAGAATTTAAACGTGCATTACATCCAAATGCTATATTGCCTGTTCGTTATAATAAAAAAGCGGTAAATGGAGACATTGTATTTAATATTTTGGGATTCTTTATTCTATATATGTTATCTTTTATAGTTGGCGCATTGGTGTTTTCTATGATGCATATAGATTTTGAATCTGCAATTGGTTTATCGGCTTCAAGTTTGGGTAATGTTGGTCCTGCTCTAGGTAATTTTGGGCCAGTTAATAATTATGCTGAGTTGCCAGCTTTAGGAAAATGGTGGTCTGCATTTTTGATGCTTATTGGTCGTTTAGAACTCTTCACAGTTTTGATTTTATTGACTCCTTTTTTCTGGAGAAATAGATAAGATTTTAATTTTTTTTTAAAATATTTTTTCTTCGGAAATATTAATATTTATAGGTATTTCGAGAATTTCACATTGGTTTTTAAGGGGTTATAAAATGAATAGCTTGTAACATTTTGTTTGAATGTGCGTCTTATTTGTATAACCAATTAAATCAATCAATCATGGAATTAGTATTAACATCACAAAAATTAGAGCCTTCACCTAAACCTAGATTAGAAACCGAATTTGTTAGACCTCAAGGTTTATTAAATTCTAATTACAAGTCTATTGTAGCATGTAATTTACATCATGCAAATTCAAAATCAATCTTTGGTATTAAGCAACGCATAAAAGGCAGACAATATCAATTCACTTCAAGTATCGAAACACTTTTAAAATTGTCTGTTTTTGCCATAGTTCTTGGCTTTATATTATAGTTAGACTATAAATGACCTTTTTAACTGATATTACTGAGCGTTTCCTCATATTATCTTTTACATTTTTATTCAATACGTTTTCGGCATATTTTTTATCTCGAAAGGTTTGATATACTTCAATTTTAACGGTTGGACTGCTGGAAGATATTTCGGCATAAAAAAAAGATATTATGAGCTCAATAGGATCAATGAATACTACAATTAATAATAATAGAAAATTATTAAAAAACGGAAAACGCAAACCATTTACAAAAATGAATGGAGTCTCTAGTAAACCTTTAGGGTATAAACAATATGTTATGCCTAAAGTATCACCTCATGTTTTGAGACGTATTAGAATAAAAACGAAAAGAGGAAATAGACGACTACTCATCAAGAAAATAATTATTGGGATTATTGTAGGATCAATTGTTTTGTATTGGTTTTATAGAATCCAGTATGGATGAAAAGAAAAGACCTTTCAGATTTTTAATTTCTGAAAGGTCTTATTATAGTTTTTAGATTGTATGTCTGTTTAACTCACAGCATCTTTAATCCTCTTTATCGCTTCAATAATTTGTTCTTGCGATGCTGCATAAGAAATACGAATACAGTCTGGATTACCAAAAGCAACACCTGTTACAGTTGCTACATTTGCATGTTCTAATAAATAGAGCGAAAAATCGGTAGCATTTTCTATTTTTTGTCCTTTGAGCGTTTTTCCGAAGAAATGCGACACATCAGGAAACACATAAAATGCACCTTCTGGTACGTTTGTTTTAAATCCTTCGATGTCGCTCAATAAACCAAGAATTAATTCTCGTCTTACTTTAAACTCATCAATCATGAATTGTACTCGAGATGGCGACTCATTTAAAGCCGTAATTACAGCGCGTTGTGCAATACAATTTGCACCACTTGTAATTTGACCTTGCATTTTAGTACAAGCTCTTGCAATAGTTTCGGGAGCTCCAATATATCCAATTCTCCAACCTGTCATAGCAAAGGCTTTTGAAACACCATTAACCGTTACAGTTCTATCAAACATATCATCAAATTGCGCCATACTTGCATGACCACCAATAAAATTGATATGCTCATAAATTTCATCTGAAACAACTACAATATTTGGGTGTTTTTGAAGTACATCTGCTAATGCTCTTAACTCGTCTTTACTGTAAACTGATCCACTTGGGTTACAAGGAGAGCTATACCAAATCATTTTCGTTTTTGGTGTGATTGCAGCTTCTAATTGTTGAGGTGTGAGTTTAAAATCGTTTTCTATAGATGTTTTTACTTCTACAGGAACACCTTCGTTAAGTTTAACGATGTCACTATAACTCACCCAATATGGACAAGGTAAAATTACTTCATCTCCTTTATTAAGCATAACCGCAGCAATATTGGCTAATGATTGTTTAGCTCCTGTAGATACTACTATTTGCGAGTGCTTATAATTAAGATGGTTATCTCGTTTAAATTTGTTGATTATGGCATCTTTTAATTCTACATAACCATCAACAGGAGTGTATGAATTATAGTTGTCATGTATTGCTTGAATAGCTGCGTCTTTAATGTAATCAGGTGTATTGAAGTCTGGTTCTCCCAGGCTTAAGCCAATAATATCTTTTCCTTCTGCTTTTAGCTCTCTAGTTTTGGCAGCCATTGCTAATGTTGCAGATGTTGCCATGTTGAGAACTCTCTCTGAAAGTTGTGTCATTGTATGTGATTAGTTGATTTTAAGCTAGAAATTGTATTAAGCCATGCTAGGCTTTTTACCTAATTCTTTTAGTTGTTGGTAATGCTCTCCAATAGCTGTCCAAATAGAATTGTATTCGTTATAAGGTAAACTGAACTCGTGAGCTGTTTCTCTTACAATTTTTGCAATATTTTTATAATGAACATGACTTATATTTGAGAATAAATGGTGTTCTACTTGTCTATTTAATCCTCCAGTGTAAAATTCTACTATCCAGCTTTTAGGAGAAAAATTAGATGTGGTAAATAATTGATGTATAGCCCAAGTATTTTTCATGGTACCATTTTCGTCTGGTAAAGGCATTTCGGTATTTGGCATCACATGTGCTAATTGAAAAACGACACTTAAAATAATACCAGCTGTATAATGCATAATTAGAAATCCTATTAAAACTTGCCACCAAGCGTAACCTAAAGCTATAGGTAATACTACCCAAATAGAATAATATAGTATTTTACCTATAATTAATTTAGTCCATTGTGTAGCAGGATTAGGAAATTCTCCATAAGAGAGTTTTCTTTTAAGATATTGATACGTTTGTTTAAAATCTGTTGTGATTGCCCAATTTACAGTTAACAAACCATATAATAAGAAGGCATAATATTTTTGATATTGATGAATTTTCAACCATTTAGAGTGTTTAGAAAAACGAATTATTCTTCCAGCATCAATGTCTTCATCGTGTCCTTGAATATTAGTATATGTGTGGTGTAATACATTATGTTGTACTTTCCAGTTATAATCGTTACCAGCTAATATATGTATGCTGCTTCCCATTAATTTATTTACCCATTTTTTACTAGAAAAAGAACCATGATTAGCATCGTGCATAACATTCATACCAACACCTGCCATACCAATACCAATAACCATCATACTGATGATTTGTAACCAAATAGGTAGTTCAACTGTCAATAAGAGCACTAAAGGACCAAGTAACAATGTGAACATTACTATAGCTTTGATGTAAAGCTTCCAGTTTCCTGTTTTTTTTATATTATTTTCTTTAAAATAGTCATTAACACGTTTGTTTAGTGTTCTGAAGAATTTTGCAGAATCTGTTCTAGAGAAGGTTAAAGTTTGTTTACTCATGCTATTAATTTTCAATATAACGTGATAAATCACATTTTCATATTACTTACAAAGATAAATAATAAAAGCTGTGTGAAGTATAATTAAATCTTAAAAATATCCACTTAAAAATACATACTTTTGTCAAAATCTTAAAAAATGAAGCTAATCCAACATTATTTTCCTGATTTAACCGAAGAACAAATCCTTCAGTTTAAAAAATTAGAAGACCTTTATAAAGACTGGAATTTAAAAATTAATGTGGTCTCTCGTAAAGATATTGACGAGTTGTATTTGCGTCATGTATTACATTCTTTGGGTATTGCTAAAGTGATTAGGTTTAAACCTGGTTCTAATATTTTAGATGTTGGAACAGGTGGTGGTTTTCCAGGAATACCATTAGCTATTTTACATCCAGAATGTCAATTTCATTTGGTGGATAGTATTGCTAAAAAATTAAAGGTTGTTAATGAAGTTGTTGAAGGTTTAGGTCTCACAAATGTTAAGACAACACATAGTAGAGTAGAGGAGATTGATGAGCAGTTTGATTTTATAGTAAGTAGAGCAGTGGCTGCAATGCCAACTTTTGTTCATTGGGTAAAAGGTAAAATTGCAAAAACTCAAAAACACGAGCTTAAAAACGGTATTTTATACCTCAAAGGTGGAGATCTTACTGAAGAATTACAACCATACCAAACAGCAACAATTTATAATCTTGAAGATTATTTTAAAGAAGAATTCTTTGAGACTAAAAAGGTGGTGCATTTACCAATAAAATATCGCGGATAAAAAAAGCTTCATGAATCTCATGAAGCTTTTTTGATTTTATGTTGTTATCAATTAGAATGCTGTTGTTAAGTTTAAAGATAAACCTACGTTTTCTGGTACAATTCTACATACACCTCCAACGCAAAATAATCCTCCACGTTGTCTACCGTAGTTAAGTGCTACTCTAGTTGCTCCTTTTGTGTAACTTCCTCCAAAATTATAGTAGTGTAGTTGCTCTTCGTCAATATCGTTACCATAATTATAAATATCTGCTGCGTAAAAAGATAGGTTTCGATTTACAACATATTCTAATGTACCTCCTGCCCAATTTTTTCTATCTTCTTTAGTTGATAAATGTTGTAATTCGAGTCGCACTGATCGTCCTTTGCTAAATTTCCTTGTAGCTTCTGCAACAATGATATTAGATTTTATTTGTTTATCATCAGGAATATAAGATCCTTCAATGGCTAAGTTTTTGTTTATTGACAGGTTTTGGTAAAAGAATACAGTGCTCCAGTCTTTTGACCACTTTTTCTTAACTTCAAAATTAATATCTCTGTAAAGCTTCTCACCAAATTTTAAAAACTCACTAGTGTAAGCCGAATTGTCTTGGTCAAAAGTAGCGTCTAAAAGTGACCAGTACGACATGTTCATTGTTAATTTTGTACCATATTTACCGCCAATTGTTGATCCCTTTTTAAAAGAATAATACATATCTACTTGTCCGCCAATTTCTCCAGCTTGTCCTCCATAATTTTGAATAGTAAGAGGTGCTTGTGCTTGATATAAATAAATATTAGACAATGAGTAATCTTGCTGTTTGGTTAAAGCAGGAGTGAAGTTAATACTACCCATTCCAAAAGGGTTATTTCCTGGTTTTACTAAATTTCTATCAGAGAAAAACGCCATATTTTCTAATCGTCTAAACGTACTAGAAATTCCAAAACCTTTAACTGTATATCCTGTGGTGAACAATAATGCACTACCATCAAAATATTTGCCTTCTATAATTTCAGGTTGACCTACAGATGCAGACGTATAAGAGATGTCTTTGCCTTTTAAAGAATATTCTGTGTTTACAAATAATTTACCAAAGTCAACATCAAATCTAAATGCAAAAGAATTAATTAATTCTGGAAAGTCGCTGTCGTCAAACGTGTTTTCTGGGTCAAACTCATCAATAGGAGGCGTGAAATCTTCACTCTTACCAACGTAACTTGCTCCAAAGTTAAATCTAGATAAGCTTTCAATATCTAATACTTCTTTTAAATCTACATTAGCATCTAAGCCAAATACATCGCCTTCAGAATGTTCAAAACCAATTCTGTTCTTTCCATATAAGGCTGTAAAATTTAAGTAGTTGGTTGGCATGTATTTTATACGTCCACCTCTTAAAGCATTATTTAGTCCTAATTGTCTTTCTTCAAAAGCCCTTAATAATAAACCACTACCAAATTGCTCATAAAAATGACCTGCTGTAATATCTAGTTTCTCATTTCTAAAATTGATGTAATAATTAGATAACTCTGTTCCTTTGTATTCTGGAAAGTAACTTAATAAGGGTAAAGGTTCATAGCTTTCTACTTGTAAGCCAATTGTGAAGTTCTTTAAAAAATTATAATCTAATCTTAAATAACTATTTGCTCTTAAATGTTTGTTTTCTAAGTCAAATTCTGGAATAGGATCACTAAAGTCTCCTAAAACATCATCATTAACATACCATTGAGCATTAGTCTCAAAACTACCTGTTAAGTTATTTAAAAATTGATCAAATTTAGTTTTTTTTTCGTTTTCTGTTTCTTGTGCAAAACTTAATATAGGAAGTATTAGCAAAAATAAAACCGTAGTTTTTTTCATGTTAAGGGTTGATTAGATTAGAGTTAGGTTTAGGAGTGTTTTTTGATTTCTTCAAAAAGTTCGTCTTCAGAGCCTGGAGTGTATCCTGAATGTCTGTAAACAATTTTGCCGTTCTTAATTATTAATGTGAGTGGAACTGTAGCTGCTCCTAATTCTCTTTTTAAATCGTTATTTGTATCTAATAATATGGTAAAATCCCATGCTTTTCCATTTACTAAAGGTTTTACTCGACTAACTGTTCTAGAGTCGTCTACAGAAATCGCGTATAATTTAACATCAGTTTCGTCTTGCCAATCAACATAGACTTCGCTTATTGCATCTAATTCGTTTTTACAAGGTACACACCAAGTTGCCCAAAGAGAAACTACGATTAGGTCGTTGTCTTTGCTTATTTTTTCTAGTGTTGTGGTGTTACCGTCTAAGGTTTTGATTTCTGCGGTAGGTAAATTTTCTTGAGCTGAAAGATTAAAACTCAAAGTAAATAGTAGTAAATAGAGAAGTTGTTTCATTAGGTGGATTTTTAATTATTTGTTAAAATTAGTGTTTTATTCTTAAAAATTTTAAGAATAAAATCATAAATTGCTGGCTATTAAAAAAAAGGTGAGACAGTCTGACTTTAAATTAACTAAATCAAAAAACATTCCGAAATGAAAATTAAAAGTATTTTAAAACAATTAGCAGTAGTAACCTTTGTGGTTTTTGCTTTTGCTTGTGGAGGCTCAGATGATGGAGGTGCTGCATCTTCAATAACAGTAACTGGAAATCCTTCTACTGTTTTTGCGGGAGAATCTGTTACTTTTACAGTGACAAACAATTTAGGAGCTAATGTAACAACAAGTTCTGAGTTAAAAGTTGGAGGAACTGTAATTTCTAATCCTTATGCATTTAGTACTGCAGGTAGCTTTGAGGTTACTGCAACAAGTGGTGGTTTAACAAGTACAACTACAATTACTGTACAACCAATACCAGTACCAACTTCTATAACATTGTCATCTACTACCGATTCTTTTTGGTATGATGATGGTCAAGCATCATTATTGGTAGTTACAAATTTAGGTAACGAAGTCACTGTTAATTCAACATTAACTGCAGATACAGGAGTAGTAACAAACCCAGTTACTTTTGCAAATCCTGGAACTTATAATGTTGTAGCAACTTATGAATTAGAAGACGGAAGCACATTAACATCTAATACGATTGAATTAAAAGCTGTTGAGTCAACACATACTACTAAAGTAATGGTTGAAGATTATACTGGTACTTGGTGTCAATATTGCCCTAGATTGGCATACGCTTTAGAACAAGCAGTTGCATCAAATAGTAACATTATACCTGTAGCATTACATGATGATAATGATATGCCATTTCCAAATATTACTTCTTTATTAAATACTTTTAATATTACTGGTTTTCCTTCAGGAAGAGTTAATAGAACCATTAATTGGAATGAATCTACAGCTCAACCAGCAGCTTTATTAAATAATAGACAAAATATGGGACTAGCAATAAGCTCATCTATTTCTGGTAATACAATAACTGCTGAAGTAAAAGTACATTATGATTTAAAAATCACTTCAGAAAACAGAATTGTAGTGTATCTATTAGAAGATGGATTAGTATATCCTCAAATTAATTTTTACAATGGAGATCCTTCTAGTCCTTATTACCAACAAGGAAATCCTATACAGGATTTTGTACATGATAATACTGCTAGAACAACATTTACAGATGTATATGGTGATCCTATACCTTTTGCTGATGCAGCTACAGGAAGTACTTTTGTTGCTAATTATTCTGTAACCGTTCCGGCAAGTGTTCAAAATACTGCTAATTTAGAGCTTGTTGCTTTTGTAGTGGGAACTGATAATAAAGTATTAAATGTTCAAAAAGCAGATTTAGGAGAAGTTAAAGATTTTGACTAATATCTAATTCTAATTAATCTTAACAGATTATTAAAGGATTAAAATAAATATTTAAAAACCTGAACTATATTGATATAGTTCAGGTTTTTTTTATGTTCTTATTTTGAATTTTGCTGAAAGTTCTTCGTTCTAACCAATTCTTATTTTTAGAAAAGATTGTGTTTATCAATTGTCGTGATTAGATTAAAGTTAACCTAACGTAGCTTATCTTCTTTTTGTTGATTACACTTAGGTTAAATGGTTGCTAGTTAATAAATGATAGTAATTCTTTAAGGCACGTTTAACCTAGATTAATTGTATTAGTTTTAGTATCCTTGAGTTTTAGAGTAGGCCTATTTCAGAATAGAACATTTCAGAAAAAAAAAGAGACTAGAATAATTCCAGTCTCTTTTTTATGATTTATAATTAAATGTGATTTACCTCACAATAACCTTAGTTCTATATTTAAGGTTATTTTGTGTTTCAATATTAAGTATGTACATCCCAGAATCTAAATGTAATGGTACAGTTAATCGTCTATCTAAAGTTTGAATAGATTGATATACCATTTTACCTGTGATGTCAACTAATGAAATTGTAGCATTGTCAACAACCTTATTACTTAGTATAGTTAACTCGTTATCAATTGGGTTTTTCTCAATTTTAAGAGTAGCAAAATTTTCAAAGTCAACATTAGATAATGTTTCTGGCATAATTTCACTTAAAGCGAAAGCCACATTTTGCTCTGTTAACTCTACATGATTTTCATTATCATCTGGCATATACCAATTTACAAATGGTGTATTATTGGTTGTGTCTCCAGAGCTTCCAGGAGTTCCTAAATTGATATCATGATACCAATCAACTTCGCTATTAGTAATCTCTAATGCCATACCACTTACAGAAGGAATAAAGCTAAATTTATCAAGTTGTATTGCGGTTAAAAAGTCTCCAATTAATCCTTCTGTTCCTAGATCTTCAGTAAATCCACCAAGGTCAAAAAGCCCACCAGAAGCGGCATCAACACCATCAGAAAAAGAAGGTGCTTGAGCATTTACTTCTACATCAACAAGGTCTATAGTTCCGAAGAAATTAACTTGTACTAATATTTTACTTATTAGTTGACTATTGTCTACGGTTGCAGGTGTCAAATTGATACCTATTTGAGCTGTCGTTGGCAATGGTGAGTCGGGAACATCAAACGTGTCGGCAATAACAACAAATCCTGGAGTTACAGGTGTGCTAGCAGTAGATTGATAAGGTGTACCAATACCACTACCATTAATCATAGATACATTACGCGTGTTTTGAGGATATCCTCCTATGTTTCCTAGGAAAGTTGCTCTGTAAGGATGTGATTCAGGTAACAGTTTTGTAGGATCAAATTCTACATCACTACCAGAAGCTAAATGTGATTCAAAATGATCTATTAGCAATTGTCTTGCAGCTGGAGATTTTAAAAGTCCGTTAACGATTGGTTGTAATTCAACAATATTTAAGTCGTCACCTAACCCAAATGCTAGAAAATTAAATTGATGTTGAAATCCTAGAGGAACATTAGCTCCAAGATGTGGAGAATCAAAAGAAATCCAAAGTCTTGTTTCGTGGTCTTGAGAATTCGCTTCCATATAGTTTAATGCAAATCTAGAAATTAATCCACCCATACTTGGGCCAATTATAACCAAGTCTTCATCACCAACTTTGTCTGTGTTTAGTGTGTTAATTAAATCGACTAATAGCATTGCATTACGTTCCATAAAGTCTGCACCACCATCAACCAAAGTACTTCCTGGATAATCTGCTTCGTCAATAACTAAGTCTAAGTTAACATCTGTAGCATCATCAATATTTAACAATGAGTTATCTGCTAACTTAAAATACTGAGGAAAGTTTAAAATGACAAGGTCAAAGCCTTCTGCTCTTACAAGGTCTGCAAGATTTTGTGCACCACTAGTGCCATTAAAATCTAATAAACTGTAGATACCAGGTATGGTTCTCGTATCTCCTGGATCAAAACCATCTAACAGAATTATTGGTTTGTCAAGAACACCATTATCTGTGTCTAAAAATATTTCATACTCACCTAAACCTGCAAATTGAGGAATTCCAGCATAGCCAGATAAATCAGCTGTAAGTGTGGATTCAAACTCAACAGTTTGAGCTTGAATTAGAAAAGGGAATACTAATAAAAGTAAAATGTAATGTTTTTTCATAGTGGATTAATTTAAATAATATTGGTTAACAATATACAAAGTTTGATTTAGTTAATTATATGTTATTTAATGTTTTAGGTTGAAAGGCAAAAAAAATCCTCAAACTGTTAAGTTTGAGGATTTTTAAATAAATTAGTTATCAATTAACCTAAAAACGGATAACGATAATCTGTAGGAGTTACAAATGTTTCTTTTATCATTCTAGGAGATACCCAACGTAATAAGTTAAGAGCACTTCCTGCTTTGTCATTTGTTCCAGAAGCTCTTGCGCCTCCAAATGGTTGTTGACCAACAACTGCTCCTGTTGGTTTATCATTAATATAGAAGTTTCCAGCACAGTTTTGTAATGCTTTTGTAGCTTCCTGTATAGCGTATCTATCTGTTGATAAAATGGCTCCTGTTAATGCGTATTCACTTGTTTTATCTACGAGTTTTAATGTTTCAGAATAGTTGTCTTCATCATAAACGTAAATCGTCATTACAGGTCCAAATAATTCTGTACACATTGTTGTGTACTTAGGATTACTTGTTACAATAACTGTAGGCTCAATAAAGTATCCTTTGCTTTTGTCGTAATTTCCACCAACGATAATTTCGGCATCGTTATCTTTTTTAGCTTGGTCAATAAACTTTGCCAATTTATCAAAAGATTCTTCATGAATTACTGCAGTGATAAAGTTACTTAAATCTTCTGGAGAACCCATTTTAAAAGACTTCACATCTTCTATAACACGTTTCTTTACAGTGTCCCACATATTTGAAGGAACGTATGCTCTTGAGGCTGCACTACATTTTTGACCTTGAAATTCAAAAGCACCTCTAGAAATAGCAGTTGCTACTTGAATTGGGTTTGCGCTTTTATGAGCTACAATAAAATCTTTACCACCAGTTTCTCCAACTATTCTTGGATATGTTTTGTAGTTGTGAATGTTATTTCCAATTTTTTTCCAAAGTTCTTTAAAGATGTAAGTCGAACCTGTGAAATGTAATCCAGAAAAATCTGGACTATCCATTATTGTATCTGTAATCATTACTGGGTCACCAAATACAACATTAATAACTCCATCAGGAACTCCAGCCTCTTTAAAAACATCCATAATGATTTTTGCTGAAAATATCTGACTATCACTAGGTTTCCAAACAACAACATTACCCATCATTGCCATACAAGCAGGAAGGTTTCCGGCAATAGCAGTAAAATTAAATGGTGTAACAGCATATACGAATCCTTCTAACGGACGATATTCTAATCTATTCCATGCATCACTTGTACTATCTGGTTGCTCATGATAAATGTCTGTCATGAATTGTACGTTGAATCTTAAAAAATCTATCAACTCACAAGACGCATCAATTTCTGCTTGATGAACCGTTTTAGATTGCGCAATCATAGTTGCTGCATTTATTTTTGCTCTGTAAGGACCAGCGATTAGCTCGGCAGCTTTCAAGAAAATACCTGCACGTTGTTCCCAAGGTAATTGAGACCATTCTTTTCGTGCTTCTAAAGCTGTAGCAATAGCATCGTCGATATTAGACTTTTCGGCTAAATGGTAAGTTCCAACAACATGTTGATGATCGTGAGGTGCAGACATGGTTTTTGTGTTTCCTGTCTTTACATCTTTTCCATTGATATACATTGGTACATCAATAGTCTCATTAAACATTTTTTTATAAGCTTTTAAAACTGCATCACGCTCAGGAGATCCTGGAGCATACGATTTAACAGGTTCATTTATAGCTACTGGTACATTGAAAAATCCTTTTCCCATCTTAATATATATTTATAATTTGGTTATTATTTTGAAGCTGCAAAGTTACGATTTTTTGGCGACTAATGAATTGCCAAGTATTAAAACAAGGTTAAAAAAATGAGTAATTTTTTGTAAGTTGCCCTTTGTAAAATAGACAAAGTCAACTTTAAATCTCGTATGAATAGCGGTATTATAATTAGCTTAGCTTATCCTGACACGATTGTCAAAATTCCTGATGAACGGTTTTTGTCTTATTTGAGGTATATTGGTATTGGTAAAAAAGGGTATGTGCGTGCTGGTCATGCAGCTTTAGTTCTTATTGATAAAGATACTGGTGTTTTAGAATATTATGATTTTGGACGTTATGTGTCGCCAATGTCTAGCGGAAGAGTTAGAAGTAAGCAAACAGATTTTGAATTAGACTTTCCTTTACGTGCTCAAATTGAAAATAACAACATTAAAAACCTTGATGACATTCTAAAGTTTTTAGCAACCAATTCTAGGTTGACGCATGGTGAAGGTAAATTGGTTGCGTCAGTATGTAAGACAGTAAACTACCAAAAAGCTAAAGCTTATATTAATACATTACAAGAACAATATTTCGTTAAGTATGCAGTGTTTCAGAAAGAGACTAGCAATTGTTCACGTTTTGTGACTGAGACCTTAATTGCTTCGGTGACTGATGATAGGATACGTAAAAAATTAATTAAATCGAAATGGTTTACACCAAGTACTGTAGGCAATGTGTTGCTTTCTGATACTGAAAAACGAGCGTATTGTATTAGTGAGAAAGGTGATATATCAAAATTTAAAGGCTCTCCAAAATCTGAGAATTTACGTTGTTTTTTAGATCGTTTAAAATCGTATGAACCAAATTTAATTGGGAACCTGCATCCTAAGTCATTAGACATGCTAAGTTCTAATGCGCAATGGTTGCCAGGAATTGGTTCTGGAGCGTGGTTTGAGTTGCACAACATTAATCATGCTACTCAATATCGTTACAGGCGAATTTCTCCCTACGGAACTATTGATGTAGATGGTATCTATGAAATTTCAAGATCAGGATTTGATACCCAACAAGATTATACGTTTTGCCATGATTCTAACTGTCTGTTTTTTAAAATTGAACAGCATAATGTTGTCTATAAATTTAACTACTTAAAAGTGTTTGAAGGTTCTAATCTGAGAACACCCTAATAATTGTTATTCAGTTTGAATATAATGGACTAAATCTTTTTAGAAACTACAAAGAAATACAATCAAATTTTGAACTGAGCTTACTAGTTTAGAGCAAAAGGAGCACTCAATTTAAAAGAAGGAATAATCACCTTAAATTTATTGGTGTTTGTGAAGTTTATCATATTATAATGACCTTGCATAGCACCAAAAGGAGATGTTAAAAGACAACCAGAATTATAGGTGTGAGATTCGCCAGGTTTTAAAACTGGTTTCTTACCAATGACACCTTCACCATCAACAATTTCTTCATTATTTAAAGCGTCAAGGATTTTCCAATGTCTAGAATTTAATTGAACAGAATCTTTACTTTGGTTTTCTATCGTTACTTTATAACCAAAGGCGAAATGCACTTTATAATTTTTATAAAATGTGCCTTCGAAAGATGTTTCGACAGATATTTTAATTCCACTTGTAACTTGTTGTACCATTCAATTTGAGCAATAGCCTACAAAAATAGGGTAATTTTTCTACTAAAATGGCTACTTTTTCAGAATAATGCAAATTTTTAACACTTTTAGAGTCTACTATCGATAAATTGTTTTAAAAATCGGATGAGCTCGCAAATTTTTCGATTCTAGTAAAGAAGTTGATGATATCTTTTTCTTGTAAAAGGCTATTAATGGTAACCATTCGTACAAATTCTTGATTTTTAAAATTTCCGAAACCAACCATTAGTTCCGCATTTTCATATAAACCTGTACATAATTTATTAGCAGGTATGTTTTTGTAATTAAAACACACAGAAATAGAATTATCAAAACTATATAAGGTGTAATCTGGATGTTGATTGATATAATTTCTTGCAACATTGGCCATATTAAATTGATGGTTTACGATGGTTTTTAGTCCTTTATTTCCAACAGATTTCCATAAGGTCCACAGTTTCAACGCGTCATTTCTACGACCGCATTGTAAAGAGGTTTTTCCTAAGTTAAAATCATCATCGTTTGTTTGATATAGGTATTCTGCCTCATTGGAGAACGATTGGTATAAATGTTTTTTATCTCTCGTTACAATAATAGAACAACCAAGAGGTGTGCCTAACATTTTGTGAGCATTGACGCTAAAAGAATTGGTGTGTTCTATCCCTTTTACTAAATGTTTGTAGTCATCACTAAAAATTACTGCACCACAATATGCACCATCCAAATGCAGCCACACATCATGTTTTTTACATATTTTGCTAATTTGTATGACATTGTCAAAAGCACCTAAAACTGTTGTGCCTGCAGTTGCGTTTACAAAAAATGGTTGGTAACCTTGTTCAATATCTTTAGAGATTTGCTGGTCTAAATCTGTTGCCAGCATTTCGCCTTTGTCATTTGTTTTTATAGCTCTTACTTGATTTCTACCAACACCAATAAACGATGCGTTTTTAGCGATGGAGTAGTGTGAAGCTTGAGACGTGTAAAGAGTCATTTTATTTGTGACACCTTCATTTCTAGCTTTAGGATTGTAGTTGTCTCTAGCCATCAAAACAGCCATGTAATTACTCATTGAGCCTCCTGGAGCAAAGGTGCCATCTGCAGTTTCTGGATAGTCAATCATCTCACAAATGGTTTTGAGAATGATTTTTTCAATACCAACCTGTGGACCTGCAACTTTATAAGTGTACATACTATTATTGAGCATCACTGCCAATAAATCACCAAGCGTAGCTCTGTCAATTCGACCACCAAATAATTGGTTAAAAAAGGAAGTGGAAGCCGTTTTTGGCGTGCTTTTTATGATGTCTTTTAATGTCTTTGTAAAATCTTCGTCAATAATTGGATCGTCATTTAAACTAAGATCTAATGTTTCATATAAAGATGTCGTGTCAATTGGCGTAGCAACAGGATTGTTTTTTTCTTCGGAAATGAGATATTCCACAAGTTCTGAGAACAATTTAAGATCTTTAAGCATGTGTTAACGTAATTCTTTAATTTTGGCTTTTGTAAATTTATCCTTATTTTCTCGACAAATTATTATAATCCCTTTAAAAATCAATTATATCTATTGAAATCTTCTGAGACCATTCAAAATTTAATACAATTATTGTCGCAATCTTCTATTGAAGATTACAACGCTATTCTAAATGCTTTTGATTTTGAAACCATAGATTTTTCACCTTTTGAGAGTTGGTCTAGCAAAAGCTACACAAGAAATTGTTTATTTAGAGATGAAAATTTTGAACTTATCTTATTGTGTTGGGATCAAGGACAAGAAACAGCTGTTCATGGTCATGATGGTGAGGACTGTTGGGTGTATTTATTAGAAGGGGAAATGGAAGAAATTTATTTTACTTTAGATGCTAACCAGTATTTGCGTGAAGTTGGTGCTCGTAACATAAAGCCAAATCAACTCACATTCATGAATGATAAAATTGGATTTCATAAATTAAAAAATAGTAGTCAAGGTGCATCTATGAGTTTACACTTGTATGCAAAACCAATTGAGAATTGTGTGTCTTTTGATGAAACCTCTCAATCTTTTATTGAAAGAGAATTGACTTATGATACGTTTAAGGAGTTAATCGTTAAAGATTAATTAGAAATATTTACCGATGATGCTTCTCCAAATCCTATAAGTTCATCATAACGAGCTCCTAAATCTCTATAATACACAAGCACTTTGTAGTTGTTTTCGGTTTGCCAAAAATTACCACTAATTCTACCTTCATCTAAATGTCCTTTAGCATCAACAACAACATATTTGTAGTTGTAAAAACCTTGTTTGAGCTTTATTGTGGTTTGGTAAAGCCTTTCAGAGGTATCAAAAGTGAGTTTGTTTTGGTCGTTGAGTGCGTAGTTGTTAAAATTTCCGTAGACATAAATAGAGCTGCCATCTGTTAATTGTGGTTGACGTAATGCAAAATGAACATTAGTATAATCTGCTTCTATATTAACGTTTTCGGTGTCTAATGCAGTGATTAAAAAGTTACCATTAATATCTGGATTGTAGGTATATGGTCTCTTGTCTCGTGGACTATTAATATATAGATAACTTTCGTAGATGTCTTTTAAATCAATAAACTGAACACCAACATTTGCACCACGTACATCTTTAGTTTCAAAAAACCGGTATTCATTACTGGCCCAAAATGCGGTCTCGTTCGTGTATTTATAAATGAGCTCTTTACCAATGGTGTATTGAGGTTTCACATTTGTAATGGCAGTGTTGAGGTTATTGTTTTGAATAATTAATGTCTTAACGTTTTGTTTTGGGTTGTTTAAATTTAAACTTCCAGAATTAATAACAATATCAACACTTTGCTTGCTTTCAATATGTTTTACATCTCTAAGACGTTTTACAGCTACACCAACGGTTACTTGCTCTTTGTAAATCATAAATTTTCTAGTAAAAACAATCTCTTCATCTTCATTATATATAGAGATAATATAGTTTCCAGATTTTGTTAAACCACGAGTTTGCTCATTTGGGATTTGTAAATTATAATGAGAATAGAGTTGATACGCATTAAATGAGTTTTCATAATTGACAATTCTATAATTATCAAAGCCTTTCATGTATTCCATTTTAACCAGATTAGATTGTGTCCAATCATAATTATAATGTTCAATCGTATAATAAAAATCTGGTTCATCTGTTGAGAGCACATCAAATTCTAAATTAAAAGCTTCACCTAAACGAATGATAGGTAATTGACCTTGAGAAGAGGTGCGACTTTTAAAAGTGACAGTTTTTATATAATCTGGTGGATTGATTTCTGCAGTTTGAGAAAAACCTTGAACAGAAATTAAAGTCGCTAGTAGAAAAAAATAGATATTCTTAATCATTAATCATAGTTTGATACGTAAAGATAAACAAAATCTATGCCTTAATATTGTTTCACTTATTTAGAATCCTTAAAAATAATAAACTTAAAAAACCTCATTATCATATTACTCAATTTATTCGTATTTTTGCACCGATTTTTAGACAACTAATTTCAATATAAAGCGTATGTCAAAAGACATTAAGATTAAAAAAGGTCTGGATATAAAACTTGTAGGCGAAGCTGATAAAACAGTAGAACAAGCTATTATAAGTAATTTCTGCACTATCAGACCTGAAGATTTTCATAGCGTTATTCCAAAACTTATTGCCAAAGAAGGTACTCGTGTAAAAGCAGGAGATATACTTTTTCATAATAAGGATGTAGAAGCTATGAAATTTGTTTCACCTGTTTCTGGAGAAATAATTGAAGTTCAAAGAGGACCAAGACGTCGTATTGATGCTATTAAAATTCAAGCAGATAAACCTCAGTCTCATAAAGACTTTGGGAAATTTGACATGAATTCTGATGCAGCAACAACTAAAGCACATTTGTTAGCTTCAGGATGTTGGGCTTTTATAAAGCAAAGACCTTATGATGTGATTGCAAACCCAGAGAAATCTCCAAAAGCGATTTTTATTTCTGGTATTTCTACTGCGCCATTGGCTGCAGATTTAGATTTTGTACTTACAGGAAAAGAGGAAGCGTTACAAGCAGCAGTATCTGCTTTATCAAAATTAACAGAAGGCCAAGTTCATATTGGTGTTGGGTCTAACAACTCTCCATTAGCAAATATGAATGACGCTACAATTCATAACGTATCTGGACCACATCCAGCAGGTAATGTTGGTACACATATCAACAAATTAGATCCTGTTAATAAAGGAGAAACAGTTTGGACGGTTAATGCACAAGATCTAGTGATTATTGGAGAATTGTTGCTTACTGGTAAATTTAATGCAGAGCGTATTGTTGCGCTTGCAGGATCTTCAGTGAAAAAACCAAGATATTTCAAAACGATTATTGGTAGTGAAGTTGCTACTATGGTTTATGATAATGGTGTTGATAAAGATGGGAATGATCGTATTATCTCCGGAAATGTGCTGTCAGGAAAACAGTTAAAACCAGATGGAAGTTTAGGTTTTTATGACAACCTTATCTCAATAATTCCTGAAGGTGATGATTACGAATTTTTTGGTTGGAACAAACCAGTTTTTAATAAAATTTCGACATCTAGAGCATTAACATTTTCATGGTTGAACCCAAACAAAAAATATGCATTAAACACCAATACTAATGGTGAGCATCGTGCTTTTGTAGTTACAGGATCTTATGAAAAAGTATTTCCATTAGATATTTATCCAATGCAAATTCTTAAAGCTTGTAAATATGAAGATTTAGATGAAATGGAAGCTTTAGGAATGTACGAAGTTGCACCAGAAGATTTCGCATTAACAGAATTTATTTGTGTGTCTAAACAACCACATCAAGATATTATTAGAAAAGGATTAGACTTAATGCTTAAAGAAATTGGATAATTATTAAATTTTCTACGGAAATAGACGAGACTTCAAAATTGTCCTATTTCCGAAGTAAAATGAAACAAATAAAAGATGGGTTTAAAAAATAACTTACATAATTTTAGAGAAAAGAATAAGGACAAAAAGTGGTTGCCTGCATTTTCAGCAATACACACGTTTTTATACTTACCTAATGAGACCACTCACAATGGAACTCACATTAAAGCAGCCGATGATTTAAAACGTACAATGAATATTGTGATCATGGCAATGATACCATGTTTGCTTTTTGGTATGTTTAACGCTGGTTATCAACATCACTTAGCTTTTGGAGAAATTCAACAAGCAACAGGAGGTTTCTTTAGTTTAGATTCAACCTTTTGGACTATGGATAACTTTATGGTTGGTTTCTGGAAAGTGCTTCCACTAGTAATCGTATCCTATGGAGTAGGTTTAGCAATTGAGATTCTCTTTGCTATGAAAAATAAACACGAAGTAGAAGAAGGATATTTAGTAACAGGAATGTTAGTGCCTTTAATCGTGCCAATTGACACGCCATTATGGATGCTTGCAGTAGCTGTAGCATTTGGTGTAGTAATTGGTAAAGAGGTTTTTGGTGGTACAGGAATGAATATTTTAAATCCAGCATTAACTATTAGAGCCTTTTTATTCTTCGCTTATCCAACATGGATGTCTGGAGATAAAGTTTGGGTTCATGGTGCAGTAGCTAGAGATAAAGCAATTGCAGCTGGAGAAAATTTAGATGCTATTTCTGGAGAAACTATTTTAGGTAGTTTAGCACAAAATAAAGAAGTAGGATATGACATCATGGATATGTTTTATGGTCTAATTCCTGGTTCAGTTGGAGAAACTTCAGTACTGTTAATATTACTTGCAGGTGTATTCTTAATCTTTACTAAGATAGGAAGTTGGAGAATCATGTTATCTTCTGTATTAGGAGCTTTAGCAATGGGATTAATATTTAATGCTGTTGTGAGTTCTGGATGGATTACAGAATCTAGTAAGTTTTACGGATTAATGAGTACAGAATTTTGGCATCACTTACTTATTGGTGGTTTTGCTTTTGGTACTGTGTTTATGGCTACAGATCCTGTGACAGCTTCACAAACCAATAAAGGAAAATGGATTTATGGATTTTTAGTTGGATTTATTTCAATTATGATTCGTGTATTTAATCCAGCATATCCAGAAGGTGTGATGTTAGCCATTCTATTAATGAATGTGTTTGCACCAACAATAGATCACTATGTGGTACAAGGAAATGTAAAGAAAAGATTAAAACGTCTAAAAGTTAAAACTGCTTAACGATGGAAAAGAGAACAGATAAAAATTCATACACCATAATATTTGCCATAGTAATGGTATTAGTTGTTGGTTCATTGTTGGCATACTTAGCGTCATCTTTAAAACCTACAATCGCTGAAAACCAACGTTTGGAGAAACAACAAAATATTCTCTATGCAATGGGTGTAAATAATAATGATGAGAGTAGTGCGGTTTTTGTATCTACGGAAGAAGCTCCTAAATTGTTTTTAGATAATGTTTCTGAGCAAATGGTACTCGAAGTTGAAAATGGTAAGATAACAAGTCAATTGACCAGACAAGAGTATATGGATGCTAATAACGGACAAGAGCCTTATTTGATTGATGTAAAAAAGCAAAAATCAAATGCTAAAAGTGGTCAAGCTAGAAAATTACCTTTATTTATTGGTAAAAATAAAGAAGGCAAAACAGTGTATGTCGCTCCAATTTACGGAAAAGGACTTTGGGATGCGATTTGGGGATATGTTGCTATTGATGAAAACATGGTTGTACAAGGCGCATATTTTGACCATAAAGGAGAAACACCTGGTTTAGGAGCTAATATCAAGCAACGTTACTTTATGGATGATTTCTACGGTGAGCATTTGTTAACTGAGTCTGGTGCTTTTAAAGGTATCACAGTTGCTAAAGGAAATGCAGATCCTGTAAATAATGATAAAACTGATAATGAAGTAGATGCTATTGCAGGTGCTACTATTACTGGTGATGGAGTTTCAGCAATGATTAAAAGTGACTTGAAACTTTATAAGCCTTATTTTGATAACTTAAAAAAACAAGCTAACTAATATGGGACTACTTTCAAAAAAAGACGCAGCTCTAATAAAAGATCCATTAGCAGATAATAACCCAATTACTATTCAAGTATTAGGTATCTGTTCTGCTTTAGCAATTACTGCAGAGCTCGAAGCTTCTATAGTAATGTCAATATCTGTATTATTTGTATTAGGTGTTGGTAACGTAGTAATCTCTTTAATGAGAAATATAATTCCTTCAAAAATTAGAATTATCGTGCAATTAATTGTTGTTGCAACTTTAGTAATTATTGTGGATTTAGTACTAAAAGCTTTTGCTTATGAATTAAGTAAAACACTATCTGTATTTGTTGGGTTAATTATTACCAACTGTATCATTATGGGACGTTTTGAAGCTTTTGCTTTAGGTAATGGACCATGGAGATCATTTTTAGATGGTATTGGTAACGCTTTAGGATATGCAGTTATACTTATTATAGTAGGATTCTTTAGAGAACTATTAGGATCTGGAACATTATTAGGTATTCAGGTATTAGGAGATCCAATTGGTAGTCCAGAAACTGGACCTACAGGTTTATATGCTTTTGGTTATGAAAATAACGGGTTTATGTTATTATCACCAATGGCATTAATAGTAGTAGGAATCATTATTTGGGTTCAACGTAGTAGAAATAAAGACTTAATAGAAGACTAAAAATTAGTGTGCAGTAAATCAGTACTTATTTGATAATATGCTGATAACTGCAAACTGAAGATATAAAAATATGGAACATTTAGAATTATTTTTCAAATCAATATTTATAGACAACATGGTGTTTGCCACGTTCCTTGGGATGTGTTCTTACCTTGCTGTATCTAAAAAAGTATCTACTGCAGTAGGTCTTGGTGCTGCTGTAATATTTGTATTAGCAATTACAGTACCTCTAAACTGGTTATTAGATCAATATGTGTTACAACCAGGTGCCTTATCTTGGCTAGGAGCTGAATATGTAGATTATGATTTAAGTTTCCTATCATTTATCATGTTTATTGCAACTATTGCAACGATGGTACAATTAGTAGAAATAGTAGTAGAAAAGTTTTCTCCTTCATTATATAATTCTCTTGGGATTTTCTTACCATTAATTGCTGTAAACTGTGCCATTCTTGGTGGTTCATTGTTTATGCAATCTAGAGAAATTGCAACTTTAGGATTGGCTACAACTTACGGGATAGGTTCTGGTATAGGGTGGTTCTTAGCTATTTTAGCTATTGCAGCTATTCGTGAGAAAATTAGATATTCTAATGTACCACCTGCATTAAGAGGTTTAGGAATTACGTTTATTATTACAGGTTTAATGGCTATCGGATTTATGAGTTTTGGAGGTATGTTAACTGGTGGTGATGAAGAAACAACAGAAGAAAAAACAGTTGAAGTTCAAGTAAAATCAACTGATAATAATTCAGAATTAGCTAATAACACTAAAAGAGAAGAGTAGTATGATTTTAGCAGCAGGAACATTAGGAACAGTTTTAGCAACAGTAGCAGCGTTTTTACTTGTAACATTGATACTTGTTAGTTTGTTATTGTTTGTAAAACAAAAATTATCACCATCTGGTCCAGTAAAGATTAAGATTAATGGTGAACGTGAAATAGAAGTTGCATCAGGAAGTACATTACTATCTACTTTAGGAGCAGAAAAAATATTCTTACCATCTGCTTGTGGTGGTGGTGGAACATGTATTCAATGTGAATGTCACGTCCTTTCTGGTGGTGGTGAAGCATTACCAACAGAAACACCTCATTTTAGTAGAAAAGAATTAGCACAAGGTGCTCGTTTATCTTGCCAAGTGAAAGTAAAGCAGGACATGGAAATTACCATACCTGAAGAAGTATTTGGTATCAAGAAATGGGAAGCAACTGTAGTTTCAAATTATAACGTAGCAACGTTTATTAAAGAATTTGTAGTTGAAATCCCTGAGGATATGAACTATAAAGCTGGTGGATATATTCAAATTGAAATACCTAATTGTGAAATTAAGTATTCTGATATGGATGTTTCAGCTCACCCAGAAGATCATCCTGGAGAACCAGATAAATTTAAAGCAGACTGGGAGAAGTTTGGTTTATGGCCTTTAGTAATGAAGAACGAAGAACTAGTTGAAAGAGCTTATTCTATGGCTTCATATCCTGCCGAAGGAAGAAAAATTATGCTTAATGTACGTGTCGCAACACCACCTTTTGATCGCGCTAAAGGCGGTTGGATGGATGTAAATCCTGGAGTTGCTTCATCTTATATTTTCAACCAAAAAATTGGTGACAAAGTAACTATTTCTGGACCTTATGGAGAATTCTTCATTAATGAGTCTGATAGTGAAATGTTATACGTTGGTGGTGGAGCAGGAATGGCACCTATGCGTTCTCATTTATATGAGTTATTTAGAACCTTAAAAACGAATCGTAAAGTAACATATTGGTATGGTGGACGTTCTAAAGCAGAGTTATTCTATATCCATTACTTTAGAGCTTTAGAAAAAGATTTTCCAAACTTTAAATTCTATTTGGCCTTATCAGAACCAATGGAACAAGATAATTGGAAAGTTAAATCAGATATTAATGATGAATCAGGAGATGGTTTTACAGGGTTTATTCACCAAGTTGTAATAGATCAATACCTATCTAAGCATGAAGCACCAGAAGATATCGAATTATATTTCTGTGGTCCTCCATTAATGAACCAAGCGGTACAAAAAATGGGTGAAGATTTTGGGATACCAGATGAGCACATTAGATTTGATGACTTTGGAGGATAGACTTCAAATAATTATAAAAAGAAAAAGCCAACTCAATATGAGTTGGTTTTTTGATTTAAGGCAAAACAAAGATTTATTTTGTAGTATTTGTCTTATTCAATCATTAGTCTATATTTGTTAAAATTTAACTTAATTTACTTTATGAAACATGTACTTATAATTGCCCTAGCACTTGCTGTTTTTTCTTGCTCATCAGATGATAGTAGTGATGGAGGTTCACCAGGAGGAGGTGGAAGCGGAACACTTATTAAAACAGTTACAAAATTAACAGCAGCAGGAACTGTTGACGAACAATTTGATTACGAATATAATACACTCGGAAATGTAACAAAATTGACATCTGTGACTATTTATGGTATGACAATTACAACGTTTGATTATGATTCTAATGATAGAATGATCTCGTTTACTGAAGTAAAAACAGATCCATTCAACGATATTAGAACAGAAGTGGATTATCTAGAATATGAAAATAATGTCATAGTTGGTATATGTCAAGATATTACGTATGATAATGAAACATCATCATTTGATGATCCTGAAGTAGATAAAATTGAGTTTGAATATAACAGCTCGCAATACGTAAGTATGTTTACTCATTATTATGAAGAAGATGCAGAATTTAATACTTGTGAAGATGTATCAAGTTTTTCAAACACTGAAGAATTAGAATATGATGCTAACGGAAATATGATTCGCTACGAGAATAGTGATTACTTCTGGACGCCTAGTTATTTGACGTATACTTATGATGATAAGAATCATTCATATGCTAATATTAAGCCTGATGCGTTTAGAAAATTATATGGTTTTTCAACGATTAATAATATCAATACTGCTAATGAGTATAATGCAGAAACAGATGAATTAATCGGAACAATTGCCTATAGCTACGAGTTTAATTCAAGTAATTTTCCAACATCTTTAGAACGTACCTATACAGATGCAGATGGTACTTCTGGACAAGCGACTCGATATGAGTATACATATTACTAATATATTTAAGTCATATAAAACACAAAAACCAACTCAATTAGAGTTGGTTTTTGTGTTTTAACTAAAATCTTGTTGTAACAGATTTATACATCTTCTTCAGCATCTTTTTTGTCTTCCTTTTTCATTTTAATATAACCAGTCACTAGTCTCACACCTAATCGTGCAAAAAGGATTATGGCAATAACCATTATAATGTTAAATCCGTCCATAGCGTTATTTGTATTCCATAATTAAAAAGACTGCTGTACTATCTCCAATATTGAGTACTTCGTGAGTTGAAATTTCAGCGTTACTAAAGCTATAACCGGTTGGGACATTAACTTCTCTGGTTCCTGTGGTATCTTTTATTCTAAATTTACTTCCTGCTAGTGTAAAACCAAAATGCGGATTATGATAATGCTTCTCATGACCTACATTAGGTGCAAAAGTACATTTTAGAACCCTTAAATTATCATTGTCTTCAACCACTTCACATACAGCTTCATTATTCCAGCCAGCTTCTAGAGGGTCTGGTAATGTGTTTTGATTTTTACAACTTATAAGTAATATTGTGAGAATTAAAATACTAATTTTCATTCAAATCATTTTCGCGCAAGATAATGATTTCATTAGTATCATAGATTAATAATTTGAGTTTTGGGATGGCGTTTTTTGTTATTGTATTACTCAGTTTTAAGATTTTCAACTAATCCTGAAACGTATTGCTTTTCTGTTTTTATTTCATTGTGTTGTTCATTCTAATTATTAATTTGAAGCATAATTATAATCCCAATAACCACAAGTATGATTTCACCAATGGCATAGAGTAAATATTTAGTTGTCTTGTTTTCTTTTATCATTGATTGTCTTATGTGTCTAAAAAAATTAATCATTGGCTTATCGTCTCTCTTATAATGTTTTCAATTATAACACTGGTGTTTTTAAGTTGACTTTCCATAAATTGAGAATATAATGCTTTTTCATCTAATAGATTTTCAAAGGTTATGTCATGCAATAAATCCCTATTATTAATGTCTAAATTTGATGGCTTCGTTTTAATTCTTTTGAAATTTAGGTTTCGTAATGAACCCTTTAACTTTATGTAATCTATAATATCTTGCGAGCTTTTTTCAACCCTTCGATTCCACTCTTCAATCTTTTCTATTTCAGTTTCCCATTCAAAAAGTAATTGCTTTAAGTTTTCGTTTTTCAGCAATGAGAGCTTTCCCGTATTTTTTAGCTCATTCATTGTGAAATTACTTGGTTTCCAAGTCGGAAAGTATAATGCCTTTTCAATCATTATATTGATTTGTTGTTCAGAAAACGAAGTGTCTTTTAAACCTATATGTGATAGATTCTCTAAACTTCCATCTTTTGTAAATAACACTTGACCCAACGTGCTTTTTAATGCTTCGCGATTAGCTTCAAATTCCTGAACTAGATTTTGTTTTATCTGCTGTAACTCTGCATTTGCTTTTCTATTTTCATTCCAATTATTTATCTGTAATGCAATTAAAATTCCAATAACTACGAGAATGATTTCACCAATAGCATAAAGTAAATACTTTTTTGTTTTTCCTTCGGAAATAACACTTTTACGAATATGTCTAAGAACTTTATCATTGCTTATTTTCTTCTAATTCAATCTTTAATTCTTTTAATTTTCCTTTAATGTTTTTTACTAATCCAAGTTTTGAATGTATGTTTCCAATAAGAAAATTCAGATTTTTTTTAAGTTCAGAATCATTTAATAAATTTTTTAATGCAATTTTAGCAATGTCATCATTAAGCTCTATTTGACAATTATTTGGTAGTTTAACAGCGATACTACTTTTTGTTTTAATGTATATGTCACCACAATTTGCTCTAATTTTATTTTGAATGTCACTTGGCATAAGGCTTCTTAAATTTTCTCTGTATTTTTTTGGATGGTTAAAGATGTTCGAGTTTGACCAATCTAATTCGTAAAAACTGATTAAGGCTGTTCTTAAATCGTCATTCCTTATGAGATTTATTTGTCCAGAAGTGTTAAGTTCTTTGTAAGTTGAAGCTGTCTGTCTAACATCAGAATATTGACTGGCTTGGTAAAAATCAATCAGACTTTGTTTGGGTGTCTTAAGAGCTAATTCTGGATTTATAAAATGCTCATTAACTCTTTTTGTGAAATCCCTAACTTTGTTATTGTAATCAATATAAGTTAGAATGAATGATTCCTCCTCCTTAATATCATCCAGAAGTCTCGATATAAATATATGTTCTAAACTTCTATTCTTTCTGTTCTCATTCCAATTGTTAATCTGCAATGCAATTAAAATCCCAATAACAACGAGGATGATTTCGCCACTGGCATAAAGCAGATACTTTTTTGTCTTGTTTTCTTTTACCATGGTTTTTCTAATATGTCTGAAAAATTTAATCATTATCAGTCAGTTGTTTTTTAATCTGCTTTAAAGCTGTAAGTCTTTGTCCTATTTTTCCTAAGGTATTAGAAGTTCTTCCCATATCACCAATAAGATAATTTTCAAATCTTGGATCTTGCATTAAGCTTTCATAATCTATAGTAAGGTTACGAGTATCTTTAATTGCAGCTATTTTGTCATAAAAACCTTGAACATCTTCTTCTTGTATTACCAGATTTCCAGTATTTGTTGTGATATAACTTTCTGGTATCGTTGCCATGAAAGGCTCTAACTGACTTTCTACAAAGCGTCGTGATGAATCGAATTGCGCCTTAATTAATATGAAATCTGCGTAGTATTGCGCCAAACTTTTTAGTAATTCTTTTTTATTAAAAGAGTTAAAAGCTCCCAAGGTTTTAGCAGACTCAAACGTAGCAGAATAGTTAGTTGCATTTTCGTTATAGTAGAGCGGTTCTATATACATTCCAAATTTTTCGATACCCATTTTGTTTTGTGGATTTCTTACGTAGGTCAACAACGTGTCTAAAAGTGTCATTCTTTGGGTATGGAATTTTTTATAATAATTCAGTTTTTGCTCGTCTTTTTCGAGATCTAAAAGAATATTACTAAAGAAACTATCTTCTAATTGTTTTCCTTTTTTGTTTTCATTCCAATTGTTAATCTGCAAGGCAATTAAAATACCAATAACTACGAGAATGATTTCGCCAATGGCATAAAGCAGATACTTTTTTGTTTTTCCTTCGGAAATATAACTTCTACGAATATGTCTAAAGAATTTAATCATTGGTCTTTCTTCTTTTCAGATTTAATGAGTTGAATAATTTCAGCAGTTTTATCTTTAACACCAATAGCTTGCTCGTTAGTGTAAGGCGTTAGTCCTAAGATTCTAATGACTTCATCTTCAAAATCTGGATGCGCTAAAAGAGTGTCAAAATTTCCGTCTGATTTGAAATACTTCTTAATTTCCGAAAAATCACCTAGCTTATCACCAATTATTAGTTTCGACCTTAAGTTGTCATCAAATAAAAATTGTTTACTTATACCACCAATTTGATAGTGCTTTATTAAGAAAGGGAAGAATTGTTCTTCGGTAATTTGTAATAAAACGTCTTCTTCTTCCTTAAGTTCCTCTAAAAAACTTGAATATGATGATAGCCTATTTCGTAATGTAGAGTTTTTAAGTAAATAAAGTTTACCAGAGTTTATGAGTTCATTACTAACACCCAATTGAGGATCAAAAGTAGGTCTTAGTAGAATATTAGATAAGTGATAATCAATACTATCAACACTTAAATTTTCTCGACGGTTTTGAATGTAATTTAGAAGGGTAAAACAAGATTTCATCATACCATTTCTTAAACTTATTTTAGTTTCTATTTGTTTAAAGTTGCTTTCATACTCAGACAATAATTGCGATAAAATTTCCTTTTCCTGTTTAGAATTTTTTTTATCCTCATTCCAATTGTTAATTTGTAAGGCTATGAGAATACCAATAACCACAAGGATAATTTCGCCAATAGCATAAAGCAGATACTTTTTTGTTTTTCCTTCGGAAATGACACTTCTACGAATATGTCTAAAGAATTTAATCATTGGTTTAAAACTTAAAAAAAAGTCAACCTTTTTAAGAGTTAACTTTTGTGAAATTATTTATTTTTTCATCATTTCATCAAGCTGTTTGGTGTCTACATATTGTTGGAATGCTGTAATTTTTCCGTTAGAAACCGTCCATAAATGAGCCACTTGAGCATCCAATTTTTTACCATTGTGTTTAGAAGTCGCTTTATAACGTAATGTGGCGAGTACTTGGTTGTTGCTCATTTCGGTTAAAACAATATTTTCTAACCTAAAATTATCAAAGTCATTTGGTAGTTTTGCAAAGACACCATTTAAAACGGCATCTGGACCAATATAAGGGTTGCCACTTGCAAGTGCATTTCCTTCGGCTTCATTCCAAACGATATTTTCATCCATTGCTCCAAGTGCTGCAGGAATATCACCTTTTTCAAAGGCTTTGTAAAGTCCGTCAATGATTTGAGAATTTTGATTAGTTGTTGCGGTTTTCATTTCAACTCTAATAAGTCTTATCGTTGCAGTTTTACTTAAATTAGTCACTGTATGTGGTGCTTCTGGGTTTTTATACATGACAAAAGGCATTGGTAAAGGCTCAGGTAGTTTACGAGAATCAAAAATAATATTGCCTTCGCCATCAGAATCTATAAAATCGCCAGCTTCTTGTATATAAAGCGTGCTTGGCCATTTGTGATGATGTAACTTTTCTACTTCTCCTGGTGCCAAAGTAACTTCTAAAACTCGCACTTGGTCATTTTCTAATAGAATATTATGATTATCTGGTGCTGCAATTACCGCATCTAATTCAGCTGGCCAATCTGCTGGATTTCCAGTTTTGTAGATGATATTGTTATCGATGTTTTTGTTTTGACCAATACACACCAAGTTTATCATAAACACTAGAACAAGTGTGACTAATAATTTATTTGGTATACCTACAGAGTTTTTGTTTTCTGTTTTATGTTTGTCATTTTTATTCGAAAAATTCATACTTTTTATTTTTTAGATTTTAATTGCTTTTATGTACTTCCAATTCTATCTCTATCATAAATTCTGGAACAGCTAATTCTGTCACTCCAAGCCAAGAACCCGTTGGGAATTGCTTTTTATAGATTTCAGTTCGGTAACCAGCAAACTCTAAAAATTTAGACATATCTGTTGTAAATACATTTTCTACCACAACATCGTCAAAAGTGCATCCGTAATGTTTTAGAACTTTATCTAAATCTGAATAGCAATTTTTCATTTGCTGTTCAAAATCACCAACAGCAGTTGGATTGCCTTCGTCATCCATACTAACAGCTCCAGAAACCTTAATTGAATTACCAATTTTTACTGCATGAGAATAACCATAGGCTTTTTCAACTTCTGGACGAAGTAGGAAGTATTCTGGTGTTTCATTTACTTGTTTATGTTCAGTAGTGTCAGGTTTTTCTTTTGTGATTTCTGTTTTGACTTTTTCTTCACAATTAAAAAATGATGTAGAAATAATAAATATTAGTAGAAGAGTGAAAATTTTTGATGTGTTCATTTTGTTTAGTGTTTATTTGTTATTAATCTTTCTTCCTTGTATAAAAACCTCAGCAATAAATAATGGAATTGCCCAACATGCCCAACTCATTAAGACTAAGATTTCTTCGTCAGTTCCAACTTCCAATGCGTGTAAAATATCTTCTACAAACCTAAATGTGACGAAAGCAAATGTGATCACATAACTACGAATCATCCAATCTTTATGTAAGTTCACTTTTTTATTTTTTATTGATATCAATGCCAATATTGAAGATGTTGACCAAACGGCACCTAACACAAATAAACCAACTGTATATGGTAAATTAACACCAGAAGTAGCTGCCATATACATACCAGATATTCCTGATAAAACTGTAGATATGATATAAATACGTCCTAATTGTCGATGTATTTTTAAATATTTATTTCGAATTTTTGGTATAAATTGAAAAGGTCCAATAATAGTAGCGACGATGCCTAAAACAATATGAGGAAACACCCAAAATACTCTAGTGAAGTAATACGATCCGTAAACTTCTTCGGTTGGTATTAGCATTGGGAATGCACTTTTGATGACGTAATAACATATCAATAAGCCTGTAAGTATTGATAAGGCTATTAAAGCGGTTTTGCCAATTGTGTTATTGTTATTTGATTTACTCATGTTGGTTGTTTTAAATATTTTGAATCTTTAAAATTTCAGTATAAAATATTATCAAATACTTTTTCTAAGTACTGTTCTCTTGCTCCAAATTTGTGGTCAGCATGGAAGACAGCCAGAATTTCTTTTTTAAGTTCATGAATTTCTATTGGTGAATATTCATGTTCGTTGATCGCATCTTCTATCTTCTCGAAACAACCATCTTCTTCATCACAACAAAATTCATTGTATATGTTGTTGAAGGTTTCTATATCAGTTTTAGACTTAATTAAAGCGATTTCCTCTTCAGATTCCTCTTGATCTATCTTTGCACAGAGCAAAAGGATATAAATCTTCAATTCAGGTTTTGACCATTTTTTTAATTCGTTTTTCATGATTTAATATTTATGTGTTGTATTCTTTTAAAGTGGATTGTACAGATTGAAACGGAACACCCAATTGTCGTTCTGCTAATTGGTTTTGATATATGATTTCTGCCGCATGCTTTGGCAACTCATTATTTAACATCAAGGTCACATCAGATACTGGATACGTTTCACTAGACAACAAATAATTTTTGCCATGCAATCCAGAAATTGTAGCCGCTTTATAAACGCTAATTGCTACATCCTTTACATTTACAATTGCCATAGTAACATCTTCATCATAAAACATTTGAATAAAAGGATTTGGCGCAATCTTATTTTTGAACAAAAATTGGATACCTGTTGATGTAGAATCTTCTCTTTTTGAAAGTGATTTACCCATAACCATAACTGGAGAAACACTTACGATTTCTGTGTCTAGATTTGGGTGTTTTTTAATAAAATCGTTGACCGTTTGGTTAGCAATAAATTTAGCTTGTGCATAAGGATGACTGTCTTCACTTGTAAAAGGCGTATCATTTTCGCTAAATTGATCTGATGCAGATTTATGTCCTGCTGGTAAAGGGAAATTAGTGTTCCAAGCAGCAACTGAAGCAATAAGTACCACCTTTTTTACTTGTGATGAATTTTGAATAACCTCTAGGAAATTCTCTGTTCCTTTTATTGTAGGTTCAAACAAATCTCTTTGCGGATCCTCTACATCTAACTGAAAAGGAGTTCCTGAATGAATAACAATATCACAATCTTTTACAAAGTTTTCTAATCGGCTTTTATCTGTAACATCTAACTCGTAAAAACTTAAGTTTTCTGCATTATTCAACTCACTTAAATGTTGGTAATTTTTAAGATTTGATAAATCTCTAGTAGAGACCTTGACTTCATATCCATTGTCTAAAAACTGTTTGGTAATATGGCTTCCTATAAAACCAGAACCACCAATAACGCCTATTTTTTTCATGAAAATTGATTTTAAAAATTGATATAATTATATATTGATAATCATTGCTATGTTTCAAATCCATTGCAATAATGAAATCTGTTATATGAGTTGCTATTAATCATGTCAATTAAAAAAAATTCAATTCTAGGGAGAAAGGAATTCGTCTAATAAAACACCTATAAAAAGTGTGTTATTTAACTTTAGCTAAGTTAAGATTGTAATCACTAATTGTCAATCACATGTTGATGTGGTATTGGCATCTAACTTTTTGTATATTTGAGACAGCTATTAATTTAATTTCAATTGGAACTTATTAAATCACTGTCTACTTTTGTTATGCAAATGTGCGTGCTCTTGGTATGCTACAGTGTCTATACCCAAAATCCATCTCAAATAGATATTCTTACTACCGAAGATGGTCTCTTGTTTAGAGATGTGTCTAATATTATCCAAGACCAAAAAGGATTGATGTGGTTTGGTACCACACAGGGTCTCAACCGATATGATGGTCATCAGTTTAAGGCATACACTAGTAATGCTCAAAATCCCTTTTTTCTTGAAGAAGATTTTATAACATCAAATATGCTTTATGATGATGTTGACAATTCGATATGGTACTTAGCAAATGACAAATTATTTCAACTTAAAATCACTAAAGATTCTATTATATCCTATAATGAAAAACATAATGTAGAAGAGCGTGTTCTAGATATTTATAAAGCGCCAGACAAGACTATTTGGATAGTAACCGATGACTATTGGAAGGTGGAAAAGAATTTGTCAAAACTGTATTTGAAAAAATTTGAAAACGGAAAATTTAATCTCATTGCTTCGGTTGATAGATATAAATACATTTTTAACAACTTAACTTTTGATGGCAAAGGATTTGTTTGGTGGACAACTACAAGAGGTACAAATAAATATACACCTGAAGGCAAATTATTAGAACATCATGTGTTGGATACCTACGATTGGAATGGTGACTTTATACATTATGTGCAACATTTTTTTGATCGCAACAACATACAATACTATTTCCCGCCATCAAGTGGTGGAATTTATATTTTCAATGCAGATGAAAAAATCTCTAAAATTATTTTTGAAACAAGCGAGATTATACGTCGCGCTATAGAAGATGATGAAGGAAATATTTGGTTTGCAGGCGATGATGCGTTGTATCGTATGGATACTGAAGGTAATTTCACAGATTATACAAACTTGTTGAAATCTAAACTAGACTATTCTAAAATTAAAAATCTATATATAGATAAAAATAGTTTGCTTTGGATAGCTACAGACAATGGTTTATTTAAGGTAAAAACTCAGAAACAGTTATTTTTAACTTTTTTTAAATCAAAAAATGATGGTTGGGGAAATTCAATGCGTGGAATTTTTGAAGATGCTAATCAACGCATATTTTCACTCTGTGAGAACAAACATCAATTGTGGTATAAAACCAAAAACGGTCAGATAGATTCCTTGTCGTTAAAAACCAAATCAGGAACCCCTCTTTCATTAAAGTACGATGCAAGTTTTTTGGTTACTAATAATGCAAAAACTCATGCGTATGCTATAGGTAATGGTATTTGTGAAATAGACTTAAAAACAGGAGTTACTCAAATTTATGACCAGTTTAATAATAAAAATAATATTCATGGACCAAATGCGCTATTGAAATTAAGTGATGGACGTTTATTGTTTGGTTTTACTTTAGAGTATTTAACTGTTTTTAATCCTATAACTCAACAAAGCTATTCTGTTTTTAATAATTTATCAGAAAATGATAACATCAGGAATCTTATGTTTTTTGAAGAAAACAAAGATCAAAATCACGTTTGGATAGGAACAAGAAATGATGGTGTATTAAAGATTGACCTTAACGGAAATATATTGAAATCATATAATATGAGTTCAACACCTCAATTTGGTAAGCATCCTGTATTATGCCTTGAAGAGGATGTTGATGGCAGTTTATGGGTTGGCACTTATGGAGGCGGACTAAAACATATTGCGGCAGATGGAAAGACGTTAACAAGTTATACCAAAACCGAAGGTTTATCAGATGATAACGTAGTTAGTATTATACCAGATGGAGATGATAAACTATGGATTAGCACCTATAACGGATTGTCATTGTTTAATAAAACAACCAAGGAATTTCAGAATTTTTATACCGAAGATGGTTTATCACACAACGAATTTAATTATTCATCCTTTTTTAAGGATAGCCAAGGCTTGTATTATTTTGGTGGTATGAATGGTATTAACGTTTTCAATCCTATAATGCTTCAAGAATCTGTAAGACCACCAGATATTCAGGTTTTAGGAATTTCTGGATATAACAGTATTACAAAGCAAAGTTATGTTAATGATTATGCTCAAACAGAATTAAAGGAGTTTATAGCATCCCCTTACGATCAGTATTTTGAGATCAACTGGACAATGCCAAGCTATTTTCAGAATAACAAAAACACCTACAGCACAAAATTAGAAGGTTTAGAAGACCGATGGTTTTATCAAGGTAATACTTCATCAATTAGGTATAACCAATTGCCAGCAGGTGATTATGTATTAAAAGTCAAAGGGACAGATTCTCATGGGAATGAAAGCGCCTCAATATTATCGATTCCAATTGAAGTGCGTCAAATATTTTATAAAAAGTGGTGGTTTATATTGCTTGTTATGTTAGCTATAATAGCTGTGATGTATTCCATTTTTAGATATCGGTTTCAACAAGCGTTGGCCATGGAGCGATTGCGTACTAAAATTTCAAGCGATTTACACGATGATGTTGGTTCATTGCTTTCTGGTCTTGCGATGCAAACCGAACTCATGGAAATTAATGCTAGCGAAAGTGATAAATTTAAACTTCAAAAAATTGCAGGTATTAGTAGAAATGCCATTTCACAAATGCGTGATTTGGTTTGGAGTATTGATAGTAGAAGAGAAACAATTAAAGATTTAATTGAGCGCATGCATGAACTTGCAGAAGAGTTGTTATTACCAAAAGAAATTTCTTTTCAAATAGATAGTTCTAATATTAAAAATCCTAACAAAAAATTGCCAGCGCAAACCAAACAAAATATATTTTTAATTTATAAAGAGGCGATAACTAATGTGTTGCGACATTCTGACGCTTCAAATGTTAACATTACCATTAGTAATCAAGCAAAGGGATGTCAAATAGTTATTAAAGATAATGGAAGTGAAAAAGACTCCTACAAATCCACTGGTTTGGGATTGTCTAATATGGCAATGCGTGCCGAAAAATTAAAAGGAAATTTGGATTTTCAAAAAGAAAATGGATTTGGAGTACAGCTACATTTACCATTTCAATTTTAAAACCACATTTTAATGTGATTGCCCAAGCTACATAATTGTTTTAACTTTACATGGGAACGATTATGTCAAACATGAATACCATAAAGTTAGCAATTATAGAAGATGATAAATTGATTCAGGAAAGTCTGAACGACTTCTTTGATGCGCAACCTCATATAGATTGTTTGCAAATTTCGGCTTCAGTAGAAGATTTTATTAAAGTTATTTTGTCTTCGGAAAACGTGCCAGACATTATACTTCTGGATATAAATTTATTAGGAATGTCTGGAATAAAAGGCATTCCGCTTATCTTAAACGAACTACCAAAAGTAGATATCATCATGTTAACCACATTTGAAGATCATGATAGTATTTATAAAGCGTTGTGTGCTGGAGCATGTTCTTATTTATCTAAAAAAACACCACTCAAAAAAATTCTTGAAGCTGTAGAAGTCGTTAATAATGGAGGATCCTATATGTCACCTTCAATTGCTCGAAAAATTATAAACAGTTTTGCGCCAAAACACAATCACAGTGATGTATTGACACCAAGGCAAAAGGATATTGTTGCTGGTATCGTAGACGGTAAAAGTTATAAAATGATTGCCAATGATTTGTTTGTGTCCCTTGACACAGTTCGTAGTCATATTAAAAATATCTACAAAGCGTTAGAAATTAATAGTAAGGCAGAATTGATTAAAAAATCTTATAATAACGAGCTTTAATTAAAAGTCTAAATACGAAAATCATTAGTTTTTGCGTTATTCTAATTATGAAGAAAACCGTACTTGTCCTCCTAATTTTATCATCACTTGTAGTATTAGTATTTCAGTTTAAACCTGTGAAAAAAGCAGTAAATAGTGTCAAAGCAAGTATAGAAACTCCAAACCTTATAAATAAAGATAGTGTAACAATAGCGTCTAGAGTTAATATTCCAGAAGGGTATAAACGTGTTATTTATGAAAAAGGGAGTTATGAAGATTATCTTCGGAACTATAAACTGAAATCTTTTGGTAGTAAAATTATAAATTATGATAATTCTGAATATTTCTGGCAAGGAGGTCACATTGGGATTTTAGAAATCCCAGTGCCAAAAAACGGATTGCAACAATGTGCAGATGCACTCATTAGAATTAGAAGTGAATACCTTTGGGAAAATAACCGAAAAGACGAAATAGGCTTCAATTTTACGTCTGGACATTATTGCTCATGGCAAAAATATGCTGAAGGTTATCGACCAAAAATTAATGGCAATAAAGTAAGCTTTCATAAAACCGCAAGCGCAAGTCATTCCGAAGAAAACTTCTACAAATACCTTAATTTAATCTACATGTATTCAGGTACATTATCTCTTTATAATGAACTCCAATCTATAGACGCTAATGATTTACAAATAGGAGATATGCTTATTAAAGGTGGTTCTCCAGGCCATATTGTAATGATAGGTGATGAAGTTGTAAATGAGCATGGTGATAAACTGTATGTGTTATTTCAAGGCAATACACCTGCTCAAAGTGTGCATTTAGTTAAAAATCTAGAAGACGCTACAATTTCACCTTGGTATGAATTAGAAAATGATGCTGTGATTCCTGTTTCTAATTATACGTTTGATCGTGCAAAGTTTGTGCGATTTAAATAATTTCTAAAACCTTGCTCACATTTTAAAATCGTTTCGATGTAGCTATATACAAACATATAAATGCTATTAATTATGAAACGAATTTTACTTATTATGACACTTTTTTGTGTCTCAATGACTGCTCTTACGCAAAACGAATTTACTGGTAATGGTGATGGTTACAGTTGGGAAGATCCCTATAATTGGTCTTATTTTGATGTGCCTCAATTTGGAGATGATATTTTAATTGATGGTGGCTTTGTCTATTATCAAGGGACGTCATTTGATACTTACGGTACATTAGAACTTAGAAATTTTGCGACGCTCTTTGCTCAAGGCGATATTTCTCTATCTGGTGATTTTATTGTAGATGTTACAAGTACAATTGAATTGTCAATCAATGAAATTAGCATATTTGACAAAATTAGTTGTGGTGAGAATTATTATTTTAACGGTTTTATGACTATTTACATGAATGGTTTTGGACCTCAAATTGGAGATTCATTTCAACTTATTGAAGGTGCTCAAGGTTCATGTGGTACAGCAACAACCGTTTTTGTGCCAGAAAATCAAGCTGGTGGTATTGAAGTTTCATTTGGTGTAGAATGTGAAGCAGATGGTATTTATTACACAGTAACAGATGTTAATTACTCGTCTGCTAAATCTTGGGATGGCGAAGCAGGTAATGGTGCTTGGGATAATCCTTCAAATTGGGATCCTTTTGGTGTTCCAACAGCAAATGATATTGTGTATATCAATATGCCTGGAGCTGGAGATATCGTATATACTAATGGAGCAGGAACAACAAGTGCAAAAGAAATTATAGTTGGAGGTGGAAATACACTAATTATTAATGGAGATTTGTCAATGTACTCTTCAATAAATAATAATATTGGTGGAACAATAATTTGGAATGCAGGAGAGATTTCTAAACAAGATACCAATGTGCAATCGCTATTAATTAATTATGGTAGTTTAGTTTTAGATGGTCCAGGTTTAAAAGAAATGGAAGATGACTTTGAGATTTGGGCATTTCAATCAAATATAGATCACAATCAAGGTAATTTGAATATCAATAATGGTAGAATTAGAATTTTTAATTTTGTCAATTATAATATTAATGCAGATAATATTACGATAGGTTATGATAGCGGAACAAATCATTTATTTAATATTCAAGGTGTTAACGGTATTACAAAAACAGCTGGCACAGGTACTTCAACAATAGATTTAACAGGTCTCACTAATAATTCAGATATTATTAGTGAAATAGGAACATTGGCAATAAATCAAAGTTACATTCAAGGTCCTTTTTCTAATATTGGAGGTAGTGGTAGTATTGATTTGCCAGATGGTTTTATCGTTAATTCTGAAATGTCTCCAGGCAGTTCTCCAGGTATTTTGACTATTGCAGGAAATCTCACTACAGGAGCAGATGCAACCATTAATATTGAGATTGATGGACCAACCGTTGGTACACAATATGATAGAGTAGTCGTACAAAGTAATGCTGTTATTGATGGCGATTTTAATGTGATTTTAGGCTATTTACCAGCTAATGATGCCGTATTTGAAATTCTATCTTCTACGTCGCTTAATACTAGTAATTTACCAGAAACTATTGCAGCAGAATATGGTGGTAATTTCGTTATCTTTTCCGTAGAAATAAAAGATGAATCCATCTACCTTCTTGGTCCTGGAGCTACGTTGAGTGATGATGATTTTATCGCTTTGGAAATGTTAAGCATTTACCCTAATCCAGCTAAAGATGTATTACATATAAAAACTGAATATACGCTTGATGCAGAATGGAATTTGATCAATCAATTAGGTCAAACTGTTAAAAAAGGCGAGTTTACATCTACAGATACAGTGATTAAAACGAGCAACTTAACATCTGGTATGTATTTTTTAAATATTAATAACAAAACATCAAATCAAACCATTATTAAAAAAGTTATGATTTCTAACTAAAAAGAGATAGTAAAATATAACCATCATGAAAATGATGGTTTTTTTATGCTCACATTTTAAATGTATCTCGATGATTAGTTAATAAGCTTGATTGCTATTAATTTTTAGGGAATTTTAATGCAGGTTTATTTTTAAAAAGGAGTTTTCAGTTCACTGAAAACTCTTTTTTATGCCTTACGTTTTTTTCTTATTATAACTACCAATAAAATTAGGAACACAGCAGAAATGCTTAACCAGAAGATTAAGTTAGAAGAACTATCTAACTCGATAGGATTAGTATCTCCAATTAACACCAAACCAGCCCAATATTGAGGAGCTAACGTTCTGCCTTGTGCTGTAGCTAAATAATCTAATTTGGCTTTGCGTAAGGCTTCATCTTTAGCCAAGCCATTTTTGAGATAACCATAAAAGTGTGCTGTAATTTCAGCACTTGATTTTTCATCTATTTTCCATAAGCTCGTTAAGATACTTTCGCTTCCTGCATAATTAAATGCATGTGCCAATGAGATCATACCTTCACCAGCTTGATATGTTGGTTTTCCAGTTTCGCAAGCTGTGAGAATTGCTAAGTTAGACGCTAAATTTTGGTTATAGATTTCATAGGTATAAAGCGAATTGTCTTCCGAAGAAATAGTATCATTTATAGTTTTTGCAAATATGAGTCGCGATAATTCTGGAGATACGTTATTAGATTCTGCATGTGTACCAATATGAATAATTTTATGCTCCTTGGCTTCTTTTGAAAATACTTGTTTAGAGGCAGTTTCGTTAATAAAAGATGTGCCGTTAAAAATTTTAGATGAGGATTGTGCTAGGTCTTTACTAAAAGGTTGAGGTAATAATGTTAAATATGTTTTATCTAGAAATACCGAATCTGTAATGGCAGTTTTGTAATTGGATTTCATTTGATCATTGAACTCTGGTGAAAAAGCTATAAAATTGTTTTCGAAGAATTTTGGTGTTTTGTTTTTGTTAATTAGTAGTAAGCTGTAATTGTATGATATGTTGTATGTATTAAGTAAACTATGTTGAGCTAAATCTTTAAATGTTTTTGTTTTAGTAGGAGTTAAGACTTCAAAACTTAAATTAAATAGTTCGCCATCTGGTACAATAATTAAATTTTCATTAGTGATTTCATCTGCAAATGGTTGCCATAATATTTGGTATAAGTGATGGTTAGAATTCAAGTTATTTTCAATAAGTCCTGTTTCATTTTCTTTAGCTATTAATATTTTATTTAATGCCACAACATCGATATCATGTACTTTGATTTTGTCTTTTTCTATATTAAAAGCATACAATAAATCATCTATAAATACATATCGTATTACAGATGTATTTTTAGGGAAATCTGAATTGAAATCACTTATGGACTTTGATATTGAAGCATATCTTAAAGCGTAATACTTTGGGTAATTTATTTTAATGGTCTCTAGAAAATGAGTCCAATCTGTATTTGCTTTAAAGAAAGATTCTAAACCGTTTTCAATTTTTAATGCAGAATTGAGAGCCTCTTTTAACTGTTTTTCTTGTTCTATAACTTCATTAGGAATATTGGTAGAAGAAAAGTTAGATTTTATATTAAGTTGTTGCCTTATTTTATTGTAAAGTTTAGATTCATGAAGACTTAATATGTCGTTTAAGTATTTAGGGTTTTTAGTTTCTTTGTAGAGCATTAAGGTGATTTTCTTTGAAAACTCAAATAACTGGTTGTTATCTTCTACAATTATTGATACATTTTGATCTTCTGTTACAATAGTTTTTTGTTGTTCTAAAATGGAAATTGCTTCTTTAAGATTTAAATATTGTTCTTTTAGAAATATAGAATCTTTCTTAGTTTGTAATTGTAGTTCTACCTTAGATTTAAGCAATAAAGCCATTGGTTTTTTTAAACTAACATTTAAAGCATTTAATTTGTTTGATTGTGAAGAATTTGAGTTCTCTATTAAATCTAAGGCTTTATGTATTTGAATTGAAGCTTCACTATAGTTTTTAGAATCATAATAAATATTTGCTAAGTTTACCAATTGTGAGTATTCTAAAGTGGTTGTTTCGCCTTGGTTATTTACAACATATGTGTACGTTTGTTTAGCTATTTCAATGGCTTTATCTGTATACCCATTTTTTGAATAAAAGTTAGAGTAGGTTAACATGGCATTTAGATAAAATTCATCGTAATCATCCCCAAAGACTTTTTCATAATACCGTTTACTTTTTTCATAATACTCCCTAGCGAGATTTATGTTTTTATAAAAATCGTTTACTTTACCTTTATAAAAGTAAGCATCTGCGATTCCTAAATCATTCTTTTGCTCATTGTTAGTGTAAATCTCTAAACCTTTATCAAATAAATCTTCAGCAATTTTATAGTCTTTTAATTGTAAATAAATATGACCTAATTGCAAACTTGTATATGCGATTTCGGTATCATTTGCAGGTAAAAATTTTAGCTTTTGCTCATAAACATATTCTATTAAATCTTTTGCTTTTTTGTAATTACCTTGCTTAGTAAAGTCATCTGCATAATTTTCAATGGTCATAAATAAGAATAGTCGAGCTTCTTCTTTGTAAAAATCATTTCCTTTTGAATCAGCTCTAATAAAATTCATGTAATTTTTTATGGCTTTTTCATTGTAGTTTAATGCTTCTGTTGGTTGACCTAGAAGCGAATAGATTGAACTAATATTAGATTGTGTTTTTGCTTTATGATAATAAGTATTCATAGGAGTTTTCTCAAGGTCATCAATTATTTTGTCTCCTTTTTTAAAATAGTATAAAGCGCTATCTATTTTATAGATATCCCACATTCTGCCTCCTAAAGAATTATAAGCATCTAAAATTTTAATTTTGTCGGTTTTAGGGTATGATAAGTAGTATTCAAGTGATTTTTTACTGTGCCATGTTGCTTTTTTTATCTCTCCTAAACGCCTAAAATCAATACTTAAATTATGATGAATTATCCCGAATAAATCTCCAGTCGCATCAGTCATTTTATTTGTGTCTTCAAGCGCTAACATGTTTTCTTCTGAAGCGCTTCTGTAATCACGTAAATGAGCATAAAATCTAGACAAAATAAGATGTTTTTGTCTGGAAACTGTTAAGGAGTCTGTAGCTTCGGTAATGCTATTCGCAAAGTCCTTTGTTTTTTTTACAGCTGTATCCTTACCATCGAGATTCAAACTAATTTTTCCAACATAGTAGATGTAACTAGTAAGCTCTTGAAAGTGTTCTTTTTGTTTTAGTTGCTTGATGTTTTTTACAAGTACAGCTTCGGCTTTAATAAATTCTTTTTTAGCTATCAGTGAGTCTAATACGTTAGTTTTAGAGATCTCATTATTTTGAGAGGATCCCTTTAAATGTAACCCGATAAGCATAGATATAGATATAGCTATCCTAATACAATGTTTAAATTGTTTCATAATCAACACATTAACTAATAAGTATTTTTAATCGTTAAGTTTAGATAAAAGGGCTTTACTGTTATCTGTTTTAGAATGTTTTAAATTCTTTTTGGCATCATCTATGTTGCCTTGTTTTAATTGAGCTAAACCTAAATAATAAAAGGCTTCATCAGATAAAGCGAAATTAGAATTTTGAGTTACTTGTTTTAATAAATCAATAGCAGTTGTTTCATTTTTGTTAGCCAAATGCGCCACACCTAAAAAGTAATTAAGTGTATCATTATTTGGAGTTTTTGTTTTTAAAACGTCCCATTTATCAATAGCCATTTTATACTCACCTTGCTTATAATTTACCATAGCATCATAAAATTCAAAATTAGAATTGCTACTCATTACAGTTGGTAAACCAGGATCTGGAGTGAAATATTTAGCATATAAACGTTCGTTTTGAGGTACACTATAAACCCATAAAAAAGCTATTGCTAATAAAATAGCTGCAGCTGCTGCATATTTTCCTAAATGTGGAAAAGCGCCAACTCTTCTTTTTTCTACGGAAATCTTTTTAGGCAAATCCTCATGAAAAACGTCCAGTTGTTCTTTTAGAGATTGGTTTTCAATACCTAAAATTAAAGTTTTGATGTCTTCAACTAATACTTTGAACTCTTGATCTTCGGCAAGTTTTAATTCAAAAGAAGTACGTTCATCTTTAGGCATTGTTCCTTTGTAGTAACGCTCAATGGTTTCTAATAATTCTTGTGATATGTTGCTATTATTTTTCAATTTTTATGATTTAAAGGCTAATACAGTTGCTCTTAATTTTTCCATACATCTGTACTTTTTGTTACGAACAGAAGTCTCTTCAATGTTTAAATCTGAAGCGATTTCTCGTAATGATTTCTTATCAAAATAAAAGGTCTTTAATAAATCTTTACAAGGCTGACCTAAGTCCTTAAAAGCAGTCATTGTTATGTTTAATTTTTTGTCATGATCGTCATCTTCAATAGTGTCATCTTGTTTTAAAAATAATGTACGTTCTTCAGTTAACGATTGTGTAGTTTTAAAACGTTTTGATCGTAAAACATCCATCCATTTATTCTTTGCGATTTGATATAAATAACCTTGCAAAGCTGTATCATTTTGAGGTACAAAAGACTCATTTCTTATGTTATTCCACATGCTGATAAACGCATCTTGATAAATGTCTTTAGCATGATCTTGCGAACCACTATTTTTTAAAATTAGTGCTTCTATTTTTGGATAATTAGACGTGTAGAACGCTTTCAAAGCAATAGAATTATTGTCTTTAATAGCGGTTATAAGTTGTAGTTGGTGATCAATATTATAGGCTTCCCTCATGTTAATAGCTAGTCAACAGGAATATACGACTATTTTGTTTTTCTACAAATACTACACTATTAAATCAAGTTTTAAACGTCAAACTACCTTTATTACTTTAGCATCGTTTTATTTAAATTATGTCATCAAAACTATTTTGCTAATGCATTTTTTCCTAACCATCCTCCACCAACAATCATTAGTGCTAGTCCGGACCAACGCAATAGATTAAATGAAGAAGAAGGATTATCCATTTTAAATTCAAATATTGTTTTTCCGAAGGAATCCTTATCAACCTTAATATTATTGGCAGTTTCAGGAAACTCAATAATAGTAGTTTGTTGCAAATTGCCTCCAAATTCTGGTGGACTAGCAACAATCATATATTTGCGATCACTAAGCTCTGTCAATTGCACCTCTTTTTTGTCTGTATCCATAATCCATCGTCCACGTTTATCAATTTTACAAACACCAAAGGCTTTTAAGCTCAAGTTAAATGAACGGTTCATATCATCTTTCTCTAATTTAAAGTCATCAACTATAAAAGCTGGCATACTGCGTTCCATGTCTCTTTTTAATGCCGAAGGATTTGAACCATAAGTGCCATTCCACTGTTGCCATTGAGATGCATTCATTGTCGATGAAATATTAAGAGTTGCGTTGCCTATTTCATCAAGTTTCATTTCAATTTTTTGACTTAATTGCTGTGAATGTCCAATCCATGACATTGCAATGACTATTATAAAAGTTGTTATCGTTTTCATATTGCTATTTTTTAATTATCTAATGCTATTGTACACTTGGTTTATAATATTTGAGTTTTGATTATAGGCATAATCTGGAGCTCCAACCGCAACAATTCTAATTCCGTTATTTACTCTAATCGTTTTTCCTACCCAATTAAAAACGCCATCCATAGAAAACGTTTGGCCAGATATAGAATTACCGTTAATTTGATATTGCATTTCTAACCCAAATCCAAGAAAATATTGATTAAGAGTAGACAGCGCTTGCTGTGAATTAGCAACAGGAATATCATAAATACTAACTGTTGTTAATTGATCTGGTGCTACTACTTGAGCAGTAAGAATTGGTATTTGAGGTACAGGACGCATCATTGTTGACCAACCACTTGGCACTGGAAATGACAATGTGTTGTTAGCAACCAAAGGTGTATTTGGTATCGTGATGTCATTGTTTTTCTGTCTGTTGTTATCTATAGTTCTAACAGGCTTGCCTCCAGACCATGATGCAACAATATCATCTACTTTTTTACGCATAAAGTCATTGTCTTTTAAATCCATCGCAGTTGCACCATCTTGATTTAAAGCATGGATATCTACAGCAACATAACGAGAATCACCAGCATTTTTACGTTGTATAAATTCTTGTAACTGTTTTTGGCCTTGTTCAAAAGCTTTTTCTACGGAAGAAACACCTCCTATGCTTTCACCACCAATTCCTGTCGCTTCAATAGCAAAATATTGACCATTCATTTTAAATCCAGGATATGCATGACCAGGAATTAAATAAATAATAGGATCTATTCCTGCAGCAGATAATACACTAGCATAGAAACAACTTAACTCAATACACAGTCCAGTATTACCTGTAATAACTTCTCTAGGTAATCTTACTTGTTGTACGATAGAGCTAATATCTTCAGTCGATTGTGGGATGCCTTTTGTACCACTATATACCATGTGAGATTTTACTGTAGCTTCATAGATGCCACCTAGAAATTTCACACCATCTTTTGGGTCTTTGCTAACAGTTGCTTGCTCACCTTTCATTAGCTTTTCCTGAAGGTTTTGAGTGTAATACTTCACAATTGGATCATTTGGAGTAACAAAACACGCTAACAAATCATCATTATCAAATAAATCTGCTCCTGTACTAATTTCTTCTTTTTTGATTCCTGTATAAACGTATTCGTTCCTATTGGTGAGTTTAAAAGAAAATTCTTCTTCAATGATATCATCTTCATCTGCACCATCCCAAGTGATTTCTATTTCTGTTTTTTCAATAGATTCTGTCGTTTTTTGAGTAATCTCATCTTTAAATTTCGGATAACATGGGATGACTATTGTTTGACCAGGAAACATCTCTCCAGAAACGGTGAGTTCTGTCCAATCGATATAATCTGGTATACGATATTTAACAGTTACATCTTCTAAAGTTGCATCGCTATTATTAGTGATTTTAGCTTTAAAAAGATAGTACTTACCATTAAGTGCATCTTCATTGGCATACACTCGATGTACAGCAGGCATTATAAAAGCAGTTTTGTCTATTTCTACATCTAAATCTCCAGACGAAGAATTAGATAAAAAGAAACTACCACCAAAGCATAGAGCTCCAATTACTGTAATTGCAAGAGGTATAATTTTTGAGTTCATAACTATATAGTTTAAATTATTTTTTATTAAAAGTCTAAGTTTCTAATTATCTCCAAATGTTAAAATGATTTGGGCTTTACCTAATCTAGAAGTTATTGCATCATCATCATCATCATCAATATCAATAAATTCTGTCCATTCAAGAGATGTGTCATCCTTTCGATTTTATGAAATAGTGACCGAAAATGGACATGGATTAAGATTATTTGGATCATTACTATCATTTTCCGAAGTACAATTAAAAACCAATAAGAGTAGTGTTAAAATGTAAAAATGCTTTTTCATCTATAATGATTTATGATTATTTACTAGTACATCGATACATTAGAAATATGTCATCATAATTTTTTCTTCGGAAGATTTTGAACTCAACTTCGTATCTTTGCAACATGAGTAAAATCTTAACAAAACAAGAACTTCACAACTTGGCAATGAACCATGTTGGAAAAGATTTAGAAAAACGTGGTTTTGAGTTTATAGCAATTAATAGTAAGCTGAAAAAACATCCACAATTTGTGTGTATTGATAAAAATAGTCAGTACTTTTTTGTGATTGTGAGAGCAGTGAAACTTCCAGAAAACCCTAATAATTATGATGTTATTTGGATGGAAACTTTCAAAAAACATGCCTTTGAAAAAGACGCAAAAGTATTATACGCAGGAGTTGGATTGGGGAACCCAAATGGTGAAGATCTACCCATTTATTTAAACGAAGAGTATCTTATAGAATACAACGGAATACAAGTTTTAGAACACAATCTAAATTAAATGAAACGACTTTTAATAATTGCGATTCTACTTATAGCTATCTCATGTGAAAATGAGAAAAAGGCAGGCAGTCAAAACAGTAACACAACTCTATCTGGACCAGTTTTTGGTACATCCTATTCTGTTATTTATGCTTCGGAAATCGACTACACCAAGCAATTTGATAGTTTGTTTACTATCGTAAATCAATCAATGTCCACGTATATTCCAGATTCTGATATTTCAAAATTAAATCGAAATGAAGATGTGATTTTAGACCAACATTTTAATAAAGTATTTCGAGCATCAAGAAACGTATTTGCTGTTACGCAAGGTGCATTTGATCCTACAATTGGTAATGTTGTAAATGCTTGGAGTTTTGGAGCAGATAAAAATAAGTTTTTAACAGATAGTGTTACGATAAATAACTTAATGTTAAATGTAGGATTTCAGAAAGTTCAAATCGCTCCTTATAAAGATGGTTTCAAAATTAATAAACCTTTAGATACCTATCTAGAATTTAATGCCATAGCAAAAGGTTATGGAGTAGATGTCATAGGAGAATTTCTTGAAAGTAAGTCAATAGAAAATTATCTAGTAGAAATAGGAGGAGAGATTAGAGCAAAAGGTGAAAATATTGATAAAAAATCGGCATGGCGAGTAGGTTTAGATGAGCCTCGTTTTGATGGCGAACAATCTGTTTATAAAGCTATAAGTTTAAAAGATGAAGCTATGGCAACCTCAGGAACTTACAGGAAGTTTAAAATTGATGAGAATGGAAATCGTTATGCACATATTATCAATACTAAAACTGGTTATCCTTCAAAAACGAATATTTTGAGTGTATCTGTAATTGCAAAAGAATGTATGATTGCAGATGCTTATGCAACTGCGTTTCAAGCTATGGGAATCGATAAAGTGACCGAGTTTTTAAAATCACACACTGAACTAAAAGTATATATCATTTTTGAAAATGATAACAATGCGTTAGAGACTTTAAATTTGAATAATTTTCCTGAATAATTTTGTGACTTTTTAAAACTGATGGTGTCCAATAAATGCTATTAATCAGTTGTTATAAAAAGTCGTTCTAAAATTAGATTTAGCTCGGCTTTTTTTTGTTTTACTTCGGAAACATCTACTCAAAATACAATCTAAATTTTATAAAGCATTAATTAGTAATAGTAACCAGCCAACAACCAAAAGCAAACCACCAATTGGAGTAATAGGGCCTAAAAAACGCAATTTTTTCCCTTTAGCATCAGATAAGATTAAACCGTAAATACTAAAAGAGAATAATACAATTCCTATGGTAAAACACCAATAAATTACTGAGCTTATACTGTACGAGTTAAAACCTATAGCGAGTAATACTATAGCATGATACATTTGATATTTAACACCAACTTCAAAACTATGTAATTGATCGTTAGATAAGATTTTCTTTAAAGCATGAGCTCCAAAAGCACCAAATATTACAGATAACATACCAAAAAAGGCGCCTGTAGCAATTATAATTTGTTGTGTCATTATAGTCGTTGTTCTATTTATAAACCACAGGTAAAATCTCACCTTTTGCTAAACAATATTTTTCAATGTTTTCTTCGGAAAGTTTAGAAGTATAATCCACTTCGTCAACTTTAAAACCTACACTTCGAAGTTTATCAAAATAATCACGACCATAGACACGAACATGATCATATTGACCGAATATTTTTGCGCGCTCTTTTTGATCTGTAATGCTATTATCTTCAAAGGTTTCTGCTCTTGATAAATCTTGTGGAATTTGAAAAACTCCTACACCTCCTGGTTTCATAACACGATATAGTTCTTGCATGGCTTTAGTGTCATCAGGAATATGCTCTAAAACATGATTGCAAAAAATAATATCATAGCTATTATCTTCAAAAGGTAAATTGCAGATATCTGCTTTTACATCTGCAATTGGAGAGAGTAAATCTGTTGTAGTATAATCTATATGTTTAAGTGCTCTAAAACGTTTCAAAAAACACTGTTCTGGTGCAAAGTGAAGCACTTTTTTCCTATCAGTTAAAATTTCCGAAGACAAAAAATTAGTTTCATTTTGTAAGTATAACCATAACAATCTATGACGCTCTAAACTTAATGTAGAAGGCGATAGGACGTTATTACGCTGATTTCCGTAGCCATAAGGTAAAAACGATTTAAAACTCTTGCCGTCAATTGGATCTGTAAACTTATCTCCTCTTAAAAAAAATACTAGAATAGGTCGAGCAAAATAACTTAACCTTATAAGTAAAGGTCTTGGTATTGTATTTAGAATAAACTTAAAGAGCTTTTTCAAGGGTTTTTAAACTAGGTATGAGATGGTACATGATTTTTAAATTCAGCTTCCTCATCACTTGTAATACCAAGAGCTTCATGTATGTAATCAAACGTAGATAAAATTTCTGGTTTACCGTCTATTAGAGCGATATCATGTTCAAAGTGCACACTAGGTTTACCATCTTGAGTAACGATAGTCCAACCATCTTTGAGTTGTCTTACTTTGTGTGTACCACCATTAATCATTGGCTCAATTGCCACGACCATACCATCAATAAATTTTTTACCACGACCTCTACGACCATAGTTTGGCATTTCGGGATCTTCGTGCATTTTACGACCTAATCCATGACCAACAAGTTCTCTAACTACACCATAACCTTGTGCTTCACAATATTGTTGTATTGCAAAACCAACATCACCAACACGGTTACCAACTTTAAATTCTCTTATTCCAACGTATAAGGACTCTTTGGTTATTTGTACTAGTTTCTTAGTTTCGGGTGCAACTTCTCCAATTTCAAAAGTATAGGCATGATCTCCATAGAAACCATTCATTAATGCACCACAATCTATAGAAACGATGTCTCCATTTTTGAGTGGTGTTTCTGTTGGTAATCCATGAACTACAGCTTCATTAACACTGCATAATAATGTTGACGGACAATCATACAATCCTAAAAAGCCAGGTAATGCACCTTGAGCTCTTATGAAATCTTCAGCGAGTTTATCTAATTGCATTGTTGTCACACCTTCTTTGGTTTCTTTTGCAAGCATACCTAAAGTTTTAGAAACTACGAGTGCGCTTTGGCGCATTAACTCAATTTCTTCTTTTGTTTTAACTATTATCATGTTATTTCTTTAAAAATGAAAAGAATCCCTTTTTTTGTTTTGGAATATTCATGTTTGGTTCTTCGTTAGTGATAAGTTGATATACTTCACCCCAACCTAAGATGCCACCAATGTTTCTATCATCTATGTAAATATCTGCATAGATTTTTCTACTCACAGAATTGTCATATTGCTCCTCAGGAAAACTTTGATTTACTGCATAAAATGTAATGTCATTTTCTTTACAAAAAGCGACAGCTTCTTCTAGTTTAGAACCACATCTGTAGGTCCAAAGAATGATTCTATGACCATCTTGTTGGAGACGTTTCATAGTTTCAAATGCAAAAATACGAGGCTTGCCTATTTTAGGATAAGCATCTTCAACTATAGTTCCATCAAAATCAATGGCTATGACAAGTTTATCTTGAAAATTCATTAGTGAGTTTTTGTTAGGTGCAAAAATACAATTTTTAGATAGTATTTAGACCAAAGCGTGTTGCGTCATCGCTTTTGGCTGTTCAATACCCATAAGTTTTAAAATCGTTGGAGCAATATCACCTAAAATACCATCTTTAATTGTTAGCTTTTCGTTATCAATTAAAATCACAGGAACAGGATTAGTTGTATGCGCTGTATTAGGAGATCCATCGGGATTTATCATAGTCTCGCAGTTACCATGATCTGCAATTAAGATAGTTGTATAATTATTATCTAAAGCAGTTTCAATAACTTGTTTTACACAAGTGTCAACAGCTTCACAAGCTTTTATTGCAGCTTCCATAACTCCTGTATGACCAACCATATCTCCATTTGCAAAATTTAAACAAACAAAATCTACATCTCCTTTTTTAAGTTCGGGAACTAGCGCATCTGTTAATTCAAAAGCACTCATTTCTGGTTTTAAATCGTATGTGGCTACTTTTGGAGAATTTCTTAATAATCTGGTTTCACCTTTAAATGGTTTTTCTCGTCCACCAGAAAAGAAAAATGTGACGTGAGGATATTTTTCAGTTTCTGCAATTCTAATTTGGGTTTTATTGTTTCGTTCTAATACCTCACCAAGTGTATCGGTAAGATTATCTTTATCAAATACCGTTTTAATTCCTTTATAAGAAGCATCATAGTTAGTTAGAGTCACATAATGTAAATCTAACTTGTGCATGTTTTGCTCATGAAAGTCGGTTTGTGTTAATGCTTCAGTTAATTCTCGACCACGATCTGTTCTAAAGTTAAAAAATATAACCACATCGCCATCTTTTATTTTTGCAAGCGGTTGATTATCATCACCAACTTTAATGATAGGTTTAATGAACTCATCGGTTATACCATTTTTGTAGTTGTTCTCTATACTTTGTGTCAAATTTTTAGACTGTTCACCTTGACCATTTACCAAAGCATCATATACAAATTTGATACGTTCCCAACGTTTATCTCTATCCATTGCATAATAGCGTCCAGAAACAGTTGCTAACTTAGTATTCGTGTTTTGGATGTGAGTTTCAAGGGATGAAATAAATCCAAATCCAGATTTAGGATCAACATCTCTACCATCTGTAAAAGCATGAACGTAAGAGTTTTTTATTCCGAAGTTATTAGCAGCATCCACCAAACCAAATAAATGATTGATATGAGAGTGAACGCCTCCATCACTTACAAGACCTAAAAAATGAACAGGTTTATTATTGTCTTTTGCGTATTGGAAGGCATCAATAAGTGTTTGCTCATCCTTTAATGTGTCATTTTTAACCGCTAGATTAATTTTCACTAAATCTTGATACACAATACGACCAGCTCCAAGATTCATGTGTCCAACTTCGCTATTTCCCATTTGTCCTTCAGGTAAACCTACGTGTAAGCCATCGGTTCTTAAAGTGGCATGAGAATATTTGTGATAGAGTGAGTCTATAAAAGGTGTTTGTGCGTTGTCAATAGCAGAGACTTTTGGGTCAGGAGACATTCCCCAACCATCAAGAATCATTAAAATAACTTTCTTGTTCATTATAAGAGTTTTATGTGAATCAAAGATAAAAGTTTAATAGTTCTTATCTATAAATTAAGATTACAAAATATGATAAAGTAATAATTAATAGTCTTGTAATTAACCTGATTTTACTTGTAAGTATTTGTTTAAGAAACTATTAACACATTTGTAAGTAAACAGTTAAATAAATGTTATTAAAATTTTTTTGTGTAACACTTTGAGTTTTATGTCGTCTTTTAAATATGAACTCAGGTAAACTAGTTCAAAATCAAAAAACAATCAATTAATTTAAAAATCTTTCATCATGAAAAAATCAGCAGTAATTATCGCAATCGCATTAGGGTTTTCATTTACAACCTTACATGCTACAAATGACATTGTAACAACTTCAACTTATGAAACTGTAACAAAAAGAGCAGTTGACCCATTTTGCATCTCTATCGTAAAAGGAGATTTAGAAACAGTTACAAAACTTATTGAGTTAGGTCAAGACGTCAACAAAAAATCTAATGGTTTAACACCAGCTATGTATGCAGCAAAGTACAATAGATTAGATATTTTAAAACTGTTAGTAGAAAAAGGAGCTAAACTAGACGTGAAGTCTGCAAAAGGTATGACAGCACAAAAATATGCTGAAGCTTCTAATGCAAAAGACGCTTTAGCCTATATTAAAGGTTTAGATTCTTAACAAAAAAAGCTTCAATTAAGAAGCAATTATTTGAGTTAGTTAGTTTAAAACGCATCTTATTAGGATGCGTTTTTATATTTTTGGATAGATTCTCTAATTTTTTCTATTCTATTTTCTGGATCTGGATGGGTACTTTGCATTTCTGGTACACGATTTGGGCCAGCTGCAGCTTTTAAGATTTCCATGACACCAATCATTTCTTCTGGGTCAAAACCAGCTTTAAGCATAAATTTAACGCCCAAATCATCACTTTCTAATTCATCATCACGACCATTGGTTAATAACGTATTTTGACCAATACCACTTACTAAACCTCCTGCATCTGCTCCAACAGAACCTGCTGTAGCTAGACCTTGCCAGTATTCACTTTCTGCAATACGCTCTGCACTATGACGTCCAAGAACGTGACCAATTTCATGACCTAAAACACCTGCGAGTTGATCTTCGTTTTCTAGTTTAGAAAATAATGCATAGGTGATAAAAACTTGTCCGCCAGGTAAAGCGAAAGCATTTATCGTATTGGGATCTGCTAATAGATGAAACTCATATTTATACGGTGTTTCTCTGGCAATACTATTGTTAACTAGTTTGTTACCAATATCATCAACCATAGCTTGATATTGGTTGTTAGGATGTAATCCACCATGCTGTTGTGCCATTTTTGGAGCACTCGCAAGACCAATATTAATTTCTTCAGTAGACGTCATAGATATGGTTTGCATACGTCCTGTATATGGGTTTTCTTCCCTTTGACTACATCGTTTTACAATAAAAAACAAGGCGATTGCAGCACCTATAAGTAGTCTTATTTTGAAATTCTTTCCTCTCATGATTGTGATAATTAGTGTTTATAAATTTACAAAAGTTCTGGATTTATATCCAAAATATTTTCGTGTTGGTAATTTGTTATGAATTCTTCGGAAAAATGATCACACCCTATTAATTGCTCAGAAATGATAATATCTCTCAAATCAAGCTTTTGATAGGCTTGTAAATAGCCTTGCGACAATGGTTTATAGCTATAATGCCAAGGCTCATATTTAAAACCTTTTCTATTAGCTTCGTTTGTGTACACTAAATAGAAACCAAAGGTATTTGCATGTTCATCCATCCAGATTTTAAATTTTGAAAAACAACCATTGCCATCAAAATGCTTAGGATTTAAAACATTACTAGGTTGCGATACATTTCCATCTATTAGATCAATATCTGTTGCCCAATGATGTCTTGATGTTCCTGGTATGGTTGAGTATTCTATGATCTTTTTTATGCTTTCTTGAGGACTTAATCCGTTATTAATATTTTGTTTGTACTTACGTTCCCAAATTCTATTTTGATGCGCAAAGCTTCTATAACTAGACACAACTTGTATTATAATGTCACTTTTTAGTGCTTCTTTACTCATTTCCAAAAACGAATCATAAGCTTCTCGTCGCAATTTGTAACCATTTCCATATAAGTCTGGGTTACCTTTGCCAATTAATTCATCATATAATATAGCAGAATTAGAGCCTTGAAATGATAGCTGCGGAAATATGGCCAATCCCAATCCAAATGCTAAAGTGCCTTTTAAAAATTTACGTCTTTTCATGATAGTTTTATAATTACACAATGTGTGCCAGCTTTGTTAGGTTCTCAGCGTACTTAGTGATTGAACGAATCAAACTTAATCAAAATTATTTATCTTCACTCGAAATTAATAGTGATGTCATTCCAATTTCAGATTCTCGAAAAATCTCGAATTAATGAGATTATTCCTTTGGTGCAAGAGCTTACGAGTTATAACGTTTCCGAAGAATTATTAAATGAACGTTTCACATAAATTTTACTATAATAAAGGCTTTGGAGCTTTAGGCTATCATTTTTTAAAGAAGTTTTAATTTAAATCTGCGTGAGGGTTTGTAAAAGTGTAAAGTTATTTTATATTTGCGCCCAGAATGCGAGAGTAGCTCAGTTGGTAGAGCGTCAGCCTTCCAAGCTGAATGTCGCCAGTTCGAACCTGGTCTCTCGCTCTTAAAGCCTTATCTTAATAGATGAGGCTTTTTTTATGGATGTATTTACTCATTAATATATTCTTCAAGTAATTCATAAAACTTCTTAAATGACAATTCATGTTGTTCTCTTGTGACTTTGGAGTCGAAGTTATTCCAATCAACACGTTTTGAATCTAAACCAATGGTTACTGCTAAAATCATGTTTGCCCATCCAGCTGTAGATTCATAAAATCCTAACTTATTTGCAACCCAATCGAAGAATGGATCATGTTGGTCATCATATTGAGTCAGATTATTATCTATTAATGCTTGTTTGTAGCCACTTAAATATGTGTGTAAACTTTTTAATGTGCTTTGACCAGTATACAATGCTGGTCTATGTTCAATTTGTTTTAAGAGTTTATAGAATGATTTTATCAATTTGACTTATATCTTTTATTTCAATCCACTCAATAAACTTCCTGTCTCAATCTCATAAGGAGCTTTATCATATTCAAAAATACGAGCATCTAAAGTGCCTTTTAAAGTTATGGCATCCCCTTTTACTTCTAACCAACTTCCTTCTCTAATGCCAACAACAGGTTGTGTGTTAAATTTATGAAACTCTTTAATTCTAGTTTCGCGTGTTTCTCCCATGTGTTTACTAGTAGGATCTGGATCTAAATAATGCGGATTAATATTAAAAGGTACAAACCCAAGAGTTTTAAAACTTGGAGGATACACAATTGGCATATCGTTGGTCGTGTTCATTGTGAGTCCGCAAATATTGCTCCCTGCACTTGTGCCAAGGTATGGCGTTCCATTTTTAACTTCGGTTTTTATGGTGTCAATTAAATCGTTTTTGTAGAGTTGATTGACTAAAACAAAGGTGTTTCCGCCTCCAGTAAAAATTCCTTTGGCGTTTTTTATAGCTTCTTTTGGATTTTCAAACTCATGAATACCAATGACTTTTTTATCAATTTTATTAAAAGCGACGTTTGCTTTGGCAGTATATTCATCGTGAGTTATTCCACTAGGTCTTGCGTATGGGATGAATAAAATTTCCGAAGTATGTTTAAAAAAAACACGAAGTTCATCCAATAAATAATCTAGTGATTCTCCTCCATGAATTGTTGATGTACTTGCTATAATAATATTTCTCATTGGTGGCGATTTTTTGTAAATTTATGTAATACCAGTTATCATTTAAAATTATTGTAAAAAAAACGATGAATTTTTTCTTTAGATGAAATTGAAAATTAAAGCATAGCTTAAGTTACGGTTTCTTTTTTAACTAAAATATAAAGTAAAAAGACGCATTTTATTATTGTAATTTTAATTGGTAAATAGTATAAAACTTAATTTAACAAAAGTTTAAAAAGGCTTTATTACAAAATTAAGGTTTCAAATCTTTTATTTACATATCTAAACTAAAAACTATGAAAAAACTACTACTATTACTTTTGCTTTCTGTGTCATTTACGATGACTTCACAAATATCTAAACGCATAAAAGTTGATGGTAAAATCATTGTAGAAGGTCAGGATGTAGATGCGATTACAGTATTTAATACTACCACAAACAAAGGTGTGATTACAAATGAAATTGGCGAATTTACGATTGAGATTGGTTTAAATGACCTCATAGAATTTAGAGCCTTACAATATCAAAACTTTGATTTAAAAATTACAGAAGCCATCATGCAATCTAAACGTTTGCGCGTTTTTTTAATTGAAGAAATTAATAAGCTTGATGAAATATTGGTTTTAACTAAAGGATTGTCTGGCGAGTTAGATAAAGATGTCGCTACAGTAAAAACGTTTAATCCAAAATTAGATGCGCTTTACTTCGGGATTAAAAAAAGTGATGAGTATGAGTTTGTAGATGATCCACGTTCTGGGATTGAAAATAAAACGATGCACTCACAGTCTACAACAATGGTTAATGGCTTAAATATTGTAAATGTTGTTGATCAATTATTATTGCCTTTATTTAGGTCTAAAGTTAAAGACAAAAAGACTGCAGGTGTGCCAGATGTTCCCGTAAGTGCCATTAAATATTACTTTGGATCTGAGTTTATCATAGATAATTTTAATATTCCTGAGCATCGAGTTGAAGAGTTTATAAGATTTGTACAAGATGATGTAGATTTTGATTACTCTCATTTAAACTACGGTAAAGAATTAGAGTTTTTAGAGGTTCTAAATACAAAGAGTAAAGAATTTTTAAAAATGAATAGTGATAAGAATTAAGTGTTTTCTTCTTTTTTTAATTATTGTTTTTTCTTCGGAAATATTAGCTCAAACCAAAGATGTCAATGGAAAGATTATTGCAGATGGCGATCTTGATAGGATTCATGTTATCAACAAAACAGCAAGTAAATTTACAATTACTAACAGTTTAGGAGAGTTTACGATTCCAGCAAAAATCAATGATACGCTAGTGATTTCAGGAGTTCAATATGTGCCAAAAGAAATTTTGATTACAGATATTATAATGCAGACTAAAGCGGTAACTATTAATCTTGAAGAAAACATTAACGTACTAGATGAAGTTGTAGTAGGTAAGGTGTTAACCGGAAGTTTGATGACAGATATTGAAAATAGTGATGCTAAAAGAGAGATGAATTTTTATGACTTAGGTATTCCTGGTTATACAGGTCCAAAAAAGACGCAAACAGAAAGACGTTTGTATGAAGCACAAACAGGAGGCGGAATCGTGCCTTTAAACCCATTATTAAACTGGATTAGTGGTCGCACCAAACAATTAAAAACGCAAATTGCAAGAGAAGAGTTAGCAATTGCTATTGAAGAAGCTAAAGCCAAATATTCTAAGTTAATTTTTGAAGATGATATGTATAGCGAAATAATGCAAAATGAATATTTTTTATTTTGTGGAGATGATCCTACTTTTAAAGATATATATGATTTAGGTAATGATATGATTACGCTACAGTTTTTAAAAGACAAATTAGAAGCCTTCAAACTACACCTTGAAAACGATTAAAGACATATTAACATTAGGTTTCATACTTTTAAATTGCGTCTTCTGTGATGCACAAACTATTGATTTAAAAGGTCAGGTGACTGCAAGTTCAGATCTTGGGAGCATTCATATTCTCAATATCACTGCTCAAGAATTTACAATTACTAACGATAAAGGCCAGTTTGTTGTGCCAGCAAGATTAAATGATACTATTCTTATTTCTAGTATACAATACATACCCCAAAATATTATTATAACTGAAACTATTTTAAAACTAGACTTTCTTTCTATACAACTAGAAGACAGAGTAAATGAATTAGATGAGGTGATTGTGGGTAAAGTCTTAACCGGAGATTTACTCTTAGATATTGGAAATAGTGATGCTAAACGTGACATTAATTTTTATGATGTTGGAATTCCTGGTTACACGGGAAAACCTAAAACTCAAAAAGAACGAAAACTATATGAAGCAGATGCAGGGAAGAGTATTGTTATTGCTCCATTATTTATTGGCATTAATATTCATAAAATATTGAATAAGATTTCTGGTCGAACTAAAATGCTAAAAAATGCAGTAAAGTTAGAAGAGCAAACAGAGTGTATGAACAAAGTTAAATCTGAATTTTCAAAAATGCTTTTTGAAGATTACGAGATAGAAGAGCATCTAAAAACCGAATTTTTCTATTACGTAGCCGAAGATCCTAAATTTGAAGCGCTTTGTAAAACAGATAATAATTTCGAAATCTATGAGTTTCTATTGCAAAAGCTCTATATGAATCCTAATGAAGGTATAGAATCTCAAGATTAGTAATTTAGGATTAATTAACATTTTTTAAGAATTAAAATTTTCACGAAATAGCTACATTTACAGCTTATTGATTGATATGAATTCTATAAAGGTCACTTTATTAGCTATTATTTTCCCATTTTTTATATCTGTTGCTCATAAATATTATGTGAGTGTAACACAAATAGAATATGTTAAGGAGAAAAAATCTGTTCAGATAATTACAAGAATAGATGTTGATGACCTTGAGTTAACCTTACAAGAGCGTTTTGATAAAGACATAAATTTAACTGCAATTGATGAAAAATCAACAGTTGATGACTTTATAAAAACGTATTTAAAGCAAAAACTTAAAATTAAAATCAATACCAAAGAAGTCTCTTTTATTTTTATTGGTAAAGACTATGAGAACGATCAAGTTGCGTGTTACTTAGAAATTGAAAATGTAGATGCTATTAATACTATTGAAATTAGCAATACGGTTCTATTTGATCTATTTCCGAAGCAAAAAAACGTCGTAAAGACAAAAATAAATTCTAAAGCAAGTAACTTAATATTTACTACAGAAGATAAAAATCAACACTTAAATTTTAAATAAATTCCCCTTTTAATTATAGCTATGAGAATACTAAAATTCCTTTGTTTATCAATTGCATTTATATCTTTAAATGTAGTGGCTCAAGAGCAAGAAGTACGAAAGCCTGGTCACACTAATCAAAACAAGTTTAAACAACTTTATGATGAATTTGCAACGCCTAATATGTTTAGAACAGGATCTGGAGCGCCAGGACCTGCTTACTATCAACAGCAAGCAGATTATAAAATGGACCTTGAAATTAATGATGAAACTGCGGTTTTAAGTGGTTATGAAACCATTACATACACAAACAATTCTCCAGATGAATTAACATATTTATGGGTTCAGTTGGATCAAAATGTGAGACAAAAAGATTCACCCTCAAAAGACATTAATACAAGTCGTATAACACCTGCACAATCTGCTAGTAGATTCGCATCATCTTACATGAGTGAAAGTTTTGATGGAGGATTTAATATAGAAAGTGTTACCAGTACAGACGGTAAAGCGTTATCACACACGATTAATCAAACCATGATGCGTGTTGATCTGCCTAAAGCAATGAAAACAGGAGATAAATTCTCTTTTAACATCAAATGGTGGTACCAAATTAATAATCATGTTACAGATGGTGGACGTTCTGGTTATGAATTATTTCCTGACGGAAATAGAAATTACGTGATCGCTCAGTTCTATCCAAGAATGGCAGTCTATAATGATGTAGAAGGTTGGCAAAATTCTCAGTTTTGGGGACGAGATGAATTTGCATTACCATTCGGAAATTTTGAAGTGAACATCACAGTTCCTGCAGATCACCTTTTAGATGGTACAGGAAAATTAATGAACAGAAAAGACGTGTTTTCTAGCGAAATGATGAAACGCTACGAAAAAGCAAAAAAATCGTTTGATGAACCTGTCGTAATATCAACACAAGCAGAAGCAGAGATTAGAGAAAAAGGACGTTCTAAAAAGAAAAACACGTGGAAGCTCTATGCTGAGAACGTAAGAGATTTTGGATTCGCAACTTCAAGAAAATATATTTGGGATATGATGGCTGTTAAGCTTGGTGATCGAGACGTTATGGCTGTATCGTTATATTCTAAAGAAGGAAACCCATTATGGGAACAATGGTCAACAAAAGCAGTAGCAAGTACATTAAAAACGTATTCTCGTATGACGTTTGATTATCCTTACCATAAAGCTATTTCGGTACATGCAAAACGTCAAGGAATGGAGTATCCAATGATTTGTTGGAACTATGGACGACCAGACGAGAATGGAAAATATGACGATCGTACAAAATATGGTATGATGAGTGTGATTATTCATGAAGTAGGGCATAACTTCTTCCCAATGATCGTAAATAGTGATGAGCGTCAATGGACTTGGATGGATGAAGGTTTAAATACTTTTATGCAGTATGTTGCTGAGCAGGATTTTGGTGAGTGGTATCCTGATGCATTGTCAACAGGAGATGCAACATATCCGTCACGTCGTGGTCCAGCTAAGAATATCACAAGATATATGGGTGGAAACCAAGATCGTATTGCTCCAATTATGACAAAGGGTTTAAATACCTATCAATTTGGTAATAATGCCTACGGAAAACCAGCGACTGCATTAAATATATTGAGAGAAACGGTAATGGGACGTGAGTTGTTTGATTACGCCTTTAAAGAATATACACATCGTTGGATGTTTAAGCACCCAACACCTGAAGATTTTTTCCGTACCATGGAAGATGCATCAGCATTTGACTTAGATTGGTATTGGAGAGGATGGTTTTATACTACAGATTGGGTTGACATCGGATTAAAAGATGTGAAAAAATATTATGTGTCATCAGTACCAAACCAATATGCTAAAAACTATGCGGCAACTAATAATCGCAGTTTAGAAGATTTAAATTGGGTCTATCTTGTTGAAGAAGGTAGTGATGAATTTGATGAAAAGTTACGTCAAGGTACATCTGCTGATAATTCTCCTACTTTAAAAGAATATATGATGGATAATTTTTCTGCGGAAGAACGTAAAACAATCAAACAACCAAAGTATTTCTATAACATTACATTTGAAAAACCAGGTGGTTTAGTGATGCCAATCATTGTAGAATTTACATATGCAGATGGTACAACAAAAACTGAAACTTATCCAGCACAAATTTGGAGATTTAATGATAATGAAGTGAGTAAAGCAATCGCTTCAGAAAAAGAAATTGTAGCTATAACAGTTGATCCTAAATTAGAAACTGCAGATATTGATACATCAAATAACTCTTGGCCAAAAGAAGTTAAAGAAAGTGATTTTGATAAATTCAAAAATAAAATAAAAGGGTAATGATTGCCTGTATTGAAAACAAAAGAGCTGATAGAAATATCGGCTCTTTTCAGTCTAAACACCTACAAAATTTTGTTTATATCAAAAGAAAAAAGCATGACAAGCTCAAGAAATAAAAAAATATAATCACTAATAGTAAACAACTCGTTATATTTGCATCGTGATACAGTTAGCAACATTTTTATTCATTGGTACTCCAGAGGTGATATTTATACTCCTCATCGTGGTTATGGTTTTTGGTGCAGATAAAATTCCAGAAATTGCTCGTGGTATGGGTAAAGGAATGCGTATGCTTAGAGATGCAACAAGTGATATTAAATCTGAGATTTCTAAAACTGCAGAAAAACAAGGTATTGATACAGATGTTACCAAAGACATCAAAAAAGAAATCAACAAAGTCAAAGACGACTTAGAAGACTTTACTGGTTCTGTGAGTAGAGGCCCTAAATTGTAATATTCCTATATTTTAACTACTTATTTTGATAAAATGGTAGATTTGACTGCGATTATTTTTTAATAATTTAATATATTTAGAAAATCATACTAAATGAATTTCAAAATGTTGAGTTATAAATTTGAATTATATTTTCTTTAGATGAGATAGAAAATCTATGCATAGCTTTAGTTACGCTTATTTTTTATATTGATATATAAAGGAAATAGAAACAAATTTTACACAGTTTTTTAAAGTTCATTTAGTATTAATAACCATTCTAAATCATATTAAATGAAAAAAATGTACTTAAAGGTATTGCTACTTCTTGCAATTACCATGGTATCTTGTTCTAAAGAAGATGCTATAATTGAAACAGAATCTCAAGAGATTCAATTTCCTAAAGCCCCATTAACAGTCCAAGAAATCAATAATCGGATCAGTGAAACTATAAGAGCCACTGGTGATTTTGATTGGAGTAAAGAAGATGCTCATTTTTTATGGAGCGCAGTTGTACATGGTCAAAATGTATTGACTATAGGCTATGGTGACGAAGGTCAAAGTTTTAGTGAATCAAGAGATCCAGAATTAGAGGCTAAAAAAAATAGCATACTAAGTTTAGTTTTAGAAAATGAGAAAATTGATAAAAGTGATCTCAAAATTGTTGAACAAGACATTTTAACTGTTATTGATGTTGGTGTTGAAAATATTGAAACAATCATAGCCTTAAGGAAAAGTGATGGTATTCGATATTTAGAGCCAAATGGGTATAACTTATTTACTTATAATGAAGGAAATGCTCGTTCAAGTTCTGGCTGTGATAAAAATGGAGATTATATAAATTCATCACATTATAGTACTATAAGTCCTAACAATGCTCAAGTATCTTGGAATTTTGATGAACACAATATTCAACAAGCTTGGGGATTAACTACAGGGTCTGGAGTAACTATTGGGTTAATTGATACTGGAGTTTCTGCTTCACAAACCTTATTAAATTCATCTGGATTTAATGATGGGTATTCTTCTGGTCGTTATGTTCAAAAATATGGCACATTCATAGATTCTAATTGGTGGTGGTCAAGTAATTATGATGGTCCACATGATAAATGTGGTCATGGTACAGCTATGGCTTCAACAATGGCTTCTCCTAGAAATGATAATAGCATGCCAGTAGGTGTTGCTTATAATTCTAATTTAGTTGCTTATAGAGCTACAGAAGATGTTTTACTAAATGATTATCATGAACGTAAAGGTGTTTCTAAAGCCTTAACTCAATTAGGTAATAGGAGTGATGTGAAAATTATTTCAATGTCTATTGGTTATATATGGTCAATTGGTAATATTAAAGATGCAGTTAGATATGCTTACAGTAAAAATAAGCTAATCTTTGCTGCAGGAGGTACTTCAACAAGTTTTACAAATGGTTTTGGAGTGATTTTTCCAGCAACAATGAGTGAAACTGTTGCTGTAACTGGAGTTGATGATGGTAGCAATTATGATCGTTGTGAAACGTGCCATAGTGGTAGTAAGATAGACTTCACAATCATTATGGAAGGTGACAATAATACGAGTAAAGCGCCTCCAGTTTTAGGGTTTTATAATGGAGATAGACGTTATACAGGAGGATCATCTGTTGCAACAGCAACCACAGCTGGTATTGCTGCACTAGTTTGGGCAAGACATCCTAGTTGGAGTAGAACACAAGTTTTAAATAGATTGAAACAATCTGCAGAATTCTATCCTTATAAAAATAGTAATTTTGGTTATGGTAATATAGATGCTTGGCAAGCAGTACAATAAATATTAAATAGTCTTTGATTTAAAAATCCTCTTCATGATATGGAGAGGATTTTTTATTTGCATTTTTTTATTCAATTGTATGCTCTTATTTTGAGTATTTAATCAATTGTAATAATAGTTCAAAATTTATGTATTTATCTTCTTTTGAGAGTTTTAACTAAGAATTATTTTGAAAATTACTGGTTTATAAATTAGTTTAAAGGTGTATTTTAACGATATTTGTTTGTGGATTTGATGTTTCAACCTGAAAAATTGGTTTTTAGACGATAATATTAACACATGTTAAAGTGTAACGAATACATTAGTAATCCCAAATAAGCATAAACCAAATATGAAAACAAACCTACACATCTGTTTTCTGTTTTGTTCCCTCCTGTCATTCAGTCAAACAGAAAGAGCAATTATCAATAAAATTGATAGTTTAAACTCTATAGCTTTAAGTCATTATAATGATAATGACATCGCACAATCCTTCAATTTGTTTAATCAAGCAATTAAACTATCAGACTCTGTAGGTGATATTTATGGTAATTCTGAAGCTAATTTTACTTTAGGTAAAATTTACGATTTCATGAATGAACCAAATAAGGCTAAAGAAAGTTTTTTAAATGTTATTTCAGTATCAGAAAAAATAGGAGATAATTATTTTATTGCTAGTTCTAATTTGAATTTGGGTAAAATATTAATGGATAAAGAGCCTCCTACAGCTGCGATACCCTATTTTACAGAAGCTTTAAAATATGCAAATAAAGACAATGTTCGTGATCAATTTAATACTGATCAGAGAGACCTAATATTATTTGAAACTAGAATTAGCTTGTCCCAATTATATTTAGATATTAATAATATTAGACAAGCACATATCTATTTATCGAGAGCAGAAGAGAACCTAAATAATATTATTGATCAAGGTTATTATACTGCTAAATTGAAATCTGTTCAAGGAAAATACTTTGTAGCTAAAGAATTATACAGTACAGCAAGTATTAAATTTGAAGAAGCTGCTAAATTGTTAGAAAACCGAAATTCAATAGATATTAAAGATAAAAATGCTCTTTTAACTGAGATTTATAAAGATCTTTCAACAACATACATGTTGCTTGAAAAAGACAGTCAAGCATACAATGCGTTATTGACTCATAATAATTATAAAGATGAGTTTTTCAATGAGCAAAAAACAACTCAAAATCTGATTATGCAATCAAAGTTTTCTATTGAAAACTATAAAAATGCAGCACAGATAGCAAATAGTGATAGATTACGTCAAGTAGAAGCTTCTAATAAAATTCAAAATATAAATTACATTATATCAATCATTTTAATATTGTTGTTTGTGTCTTTAATAACAACGTATAAGAGTTATAATTCTAAAAGCAAGTTAAGTACTATTCTTAAAGCTAAAAATGAACAATTAGAAATAGCGAAGAATAATGCTGAAAAATCTTCTGAGTTAAAAAGTAACTTTATTTCTAATGTCACTCATGAATTAAGAACACCTTTATATGGTGTTGTTGGCTTAACATCATTACTTTTAAAAAATAATGACTTAAGTGAAAAAGATAGTAAGTTCCTCAAATCTTTAAAATATTCGGGAGATTATTTATTAAATCTTGTAAATGATATTTTACAGATTGGTAAAATAGAGTCTAAAAAAATAGAACTTAAAAATGTCTCAGTAAACATTAGAGTTCTTCTTGAAAATTTAGTTAATTCTTTTGATTATAGATTAGAAGAAACAAATAATCAAATTCAAATTACAGTTGATAAGAACATTCCAGAATTTATAAAATGTGATAATGTTAGATTATCTCAAGTACTTATTAATTTAATTGGCAACAGTATTAAATTTACTGAAGACGGAAAAATTGATGTTAGAGTGAAGCTAATAAATATCATTAATGATAAAGTAAGCCTACATTTTGAAATTGAAGATAATGGTCCTGGAATTGCGAAAGAAAAACAGAAAATGATTTTTGAAAACTTTTCTCAATTAGATGAAAATAATAATACAAATTATCAAGGCACAGGTTTAGGATTGCCAATTACAAAGAACCTTGTAGAATTATTTGGTAGTCAGTTAGAAGTAGAGAGTGAAATAGATTTGGGGTCTACATTTAGTTTTGATTTAACTTTTGATATAGATAGAGATACAAAAACTGTAATTATAAAAACTACAAAAGCTAAAGGTGAAGCAATCTCGTTAAACAAAAAATATAAAATTTTAGTTGCAGAAGATAATAAGATTAACCAAATCGTAACTCAAAACTTATTGCAACGTGAAAATTATGAATGTGTGATTGCTAAAAACGGACAAGAAGCTTTAGAGGCTCATAAAGATGGAGGTTTTGATTTGATCTTAATGGATATTAATATGCCAATAATGGGTGGTAATGAATCAACAAAAGCTATTCGTGAGTTTGATACTCAAACACCAATTATAGCACTTACAGCTGCAGATATTGAACAAGTAAAGGTGGATTATAAAATTATTGGTTATGATGATATAATTACGAAGCCATTTGATAACTACGAGTTTTTTCAAACGATTTCTCAGCATATTCAGAGAGCTATATCAAACAAAAAAACTCCAGATTTTAAATTAGAAAAAGTATCTTAGAATTAAATTTTTCTGCTAATTGTAAGACCGTCTCTAATTGGAAGTAAAACTGTTTCAATGCGCTTATCATTTTTTAATAGCGTATTAAATTCTAAAACTGCTTTTGTAGAATTGTCTTTCTCGTCTAAAGGTTCAATGACTTTTCCATACCATAATACATTATCAGATAGAATAATACCTCCAGGATTTAGTTTATCAATGATTAAATTAAAGTAGTTAACATAATTAGGCTTATCAGCATCAATAAATACTAAATCAAAAGTTTGATTAAGCTTAGGGATGATATCCAAAGCACTTCCTAAATGTTGATAGATTTGTAATCCGTATCCAGATTTATCAAAATATTTGCGCTGAAAATCTTCTAATTCTTCATTGACATCAATAGTGTGTATTTCTCCATCACTTTGTAATCCTTCAGCTAAGCATAGTGTTGCATAACCAGTAAAAGTGCCAAGTTCTAAAATAGTTTTTGGACGAATTAACTTTGAAATCATACTTAATACACGACCTTGGTATGGTCCACTAAGCATAATTGGTTGCAATATCTTTTGATATGTTTCTCTTGTAAGTTGTTGTAATAACTCAGGTTCTTCTTCAGAATGAGCAACAACATAATCATCTAGTTTTTCAGGTAAAAAGTACATAAAGAATGTTTAACCTATAATTTTATTAAATAGAGTTTTAGCTATAAGAGCAATGGCCAATACTATTAAAATAATAACTGGAACAATGGCTCTAAATTTCATGTAATTTGTAAAGCTATCCCAAAAGGAATCTTTTTTCATTATCCCAATATACGTTTTACTAATTTATCTTTAGCTGCTTGGTCATCACCACAGAGCCATTGTATTACATTGTCTTCCCAGATCGCATCACGTTCGGTTTCTGTAATAATTTTACGCTCAATTGCTAAGTCTAATATTTTACCAGGATAAGATGATTGTTTTTCGCTTTCCATTTCACCTAAAGGATAAGGGTCATCCAGTCCCATTAATACTTGTTTTGAACCTTGATTTCTTATCAGTAATTCTAAACCACCTGTATCATGAACTAAAGTATCAAAAAATATGTTTTTATGACCAACCGCTTTTCTTGGGTGACTTTTGCCTTCAAATAAATCTGGTCTCCCATCAAAACCTTGAATACGTCGTCCTAAATTTATTTGTGCTAATTGTCCGCCATGAGCAAAGCAAGTACGCATATTTGGATATTTATCTTGATAACCATTTAAAGTTAAAAAGTGATAAGCATCTGCACATTGTGCTAGCATCCATATGAGATGAAAACGCCATGATGTATTTTCTAATTTGATAAATTTCTCACCATCATAAGGATGAATCTCAACTGCTAAATTATATTTATTAGCTAATTCGAAAATTGGTTCATTTTCCTCATCAAAAATACAACGCCAAGTACCAATAGTATCCATATAATGGGTTGGTAAACATAGGAGTTGCATGCCTAACTCTTCAACACAACGCTCAATTTCCCAACAAGCACCTCTTACAAAACCAGGATGTACCACAAAACCACAGGTGAACTTACTAGGGTTTTCTCGTTGTACTTTAGCGTTAAAATCATTCTGAAAACGTAATGCTTGCTTCATTTCTTCAACACGTAAACCATTTCCGTAAAGTTGTGATAAATTGAGAACAACGGCATGGTCAATTTTAAAACGTTCCATCCAAGCTAGTTTTTCATTTAAGAAAAAACTAGAATCAGTAATAGGACGATTCCAATCTTTTTGAAGCATAAACTTCCTGTCTTTATCAACCCAAAAAATCCCTTTATCTTGCATAAATTGTGGGATTTCCTCAGGATAAGGAAGTAAGTGAGAGTGACCATTTATTCTAAGTTTACGTTTTTCCATGTGTGCGTAATTGCCAGCCTTTAGACGTAGCAATATTTAGTTGTTTATATTAATTTCTGTTCATTTTGCCTTGATGCAAAACGAACCAAAAAATCAAGACCAAGCCAAGGAATTTTGCGGTTTTTTAAACTGAAAACCGATTTGAAAATTCCGCGTCGAACATTATTCTCCTGTTCTCGGAACTTTTCTTTATCTATTCTTCGCCTTGGCGTTCAATTCTCCGAATTGATTTGGGACATGAATGTTTATAATGTTTAACTATTATCCCAATGTTAATTTATTTTCGCTAACAGCTAACAGCTAACAGCTAACAGCTAACAGCTAACAGCTAACAGCTAACAGCTTACTCAATCTGCACTTTTTGAGGCGGTTGCATAATTTCACCACAATTTGGACAAGTACGTTTATCTTGATCTCCATAATATTTATCAAATATTTTTGGCATATCAGTTTCAATATTTTTCACAGTAAAATCCTCCTCGTATAATTTAGTTGTGCAATTTTCGCAAAACCATAGTAACGCATCTTGTACACCTTTTTCTCTTGGATATTCAATTACCAAACCAACAGTATTTGCGCCACGTTGAGGAGAATGCGGTACTTTAGGAGGTAATAAAAAGATGTCACCTTCTTTGATATGAATGTCTTTAGGAGTGCCTTTATCAATCACTTTTAGAACCATATCGCCTTCCACTTGATAGAAAAATTCTGGCGTTTCGTTATAGTGATAGTCTTTTCTATTGTTGGGTCCACCAACGACCATAACTATAAAATCACCATCTTTCCAAACCACTTTATTTCCAACAGGTGGTTTTAATAAATGACGATTTTCTTCAATCCAAGCTTTAAAATTTATAGGCGGAAATAATTTACTCATAGTTTAATATTTTGGGCGTTACCCTAAAAAGGGTCAGGCTTTTCACTATATCTTTTTTTGCCATATATGGCAGCAAAAAAAGGATGTCGTTGCAATCCTTAACGCAAATTCGTCAATTCAATAAAATTAAGAATAATAAATGAATTTTCGGCATCTGTCATTCCGCACTTAATGAAGAATCTTCTTTAATGAGATCCAGAATCAAGTTCAGGATGACAAAAGGCTTTCAATTATATTTTTTTGATGTTTACAAACTCTTTGTTCTTCCTCCATCAACGGGTAAATTAATACCATTTATATATCCAGCACGCTCACTCGCTAAAAATGTGATAGCATCAGCCAATTCTTCTGGTTTTGCAAAACGTTTTGCAGGTACTGCACTTTTCATAGCATTTGCAGATTCTTCTTCTGTGTTTCCAGATTTAGCCGATTTGTTTTTAATAATTTCTGCTAAACGATCTGTTCCAGTTGCTCCAGGAAGCACATTGTTTACTGTAATTCCAAATTGTCCAAGTTCATTAGCCAAAGTTTTGCTCCAATTGGCAACAGCACCTCTAATAGTATTACTTACACCTAATCCATCTAAAGGTTGCTTAACCGATGTTGAAATCACATTGATAATACGACCATAACCTTCACTTTTCATAAACGGAACAACCGCTTGTGCCAACACATGATTACATTTTAAATGTTGCGTAAACGCATTTTCAAACTCGTCGATTTCAGCAGAAAAAACTGGTCCTCCTTTTGGTCCACCTGTATTGTTTACTAAAATATGAAAACCATGATTAGCTTTTATGTAAGCTTCTACTTTTGCTTTCAATTCCATAGGTTTAGAAAAATCAGCAACAATATAATCGTGGTTTCTATGCTGAGGTAACTCAGCAAGTGTTGCTTTAAGTTTCTCTTCGTTTCTTGCGATTAAAGTGATTATTGCGCCTTCTTCTGCTAATGCTAAAGCTGTTGCTTTTCCTATTCCTGCTGTGCTTCCGCAAACTAATGCGTGTTTGTTGTTTAGTTCTAGATTCATATTTTTGAGATGTAAGAGAAAATAATATAGAAAATAGAAGGTTCGAATACGTTTATTTTCTTTTATCTATACTCTAGGTTCTTTTTATTAATATTTAATACAAACATTTTTAGCCTCAGTAAAAAAGCGTAAGGCTTCAAAACCACCTTCACGTCCAACTCCAGAAGCTTTTACACCTCCAAAAGGCGTGCGTAAATCTCGCATCATCCACGTGTTTACCCAAACAATTCCTGCTTGTAATTGGTTGCTCATTCGCATGGTGCGTTTGAGGTCGTTTGTCCAGAGGGTTGCAGAGAGTCCGTATTTGACTTTGTTTGCCATTTGTAATACTTGATCTTCATCAGTAAATGGCATAATGGTAACTACTGGTCCAAAAATCTCTTCTTGGTTCACTCTACACTCATCACTTTGTACTTCTATAACGGTTGGTTCTAAATAATATCCGTTTTCATAATCTGTTATCGTAACTTCATTTCCGCCACATAAAACGGTTCCGTTTTCGTCTTTTGCGATTTGGATGTATTCTTTTACTTTTTCTAAATGTGGTTTAGAGACCAAGGCTCCAATATTGGTGTCTTTTTCAGATGGATGACCAACTTTTAAGGCTTTTACTTTTCCGACGAAATCAGATTTAAATTTATTGTAAATAGACTGTTCTACAAAAATCCGACTTCCGCAGAGACAAATCTGACCTTGATTAGCAAATGAAGAACGAACCGTTGTTGCTAACATATCATCATAATCACAATCTGCAAAAATGATGTTTGGGTTTTTACCACCTAATTCTAAAGATAATTTTTTAAACATTGGTGCTGCTACTTTAGCAATATGTGCTCCTGTTGCTGTTCCACCTGTGAATGAAATGGCTTTGATATCTGGATGTTCAATAATTGCTTGACCAGTTGAGCCACCAAGACCATGAACAATATTTAAAACGCCTTTTGGTAAGCCAGCTTCATTACAAATTTCACCTAAAAGGTAAGCTGTCACTGGTGTAACTTCGCTAGGTTTTGCAACAACACAATTTCCTGCAGCAAGCGCAGGAGCAATTTTCCAAGTAAATAAATAGAGTGGAAGGTTCCAAGGAGAAATACAGCCTACAACTCCAATAGGTTGACGCAAAGTGTAATTTATGGCTTGTTGGCCAACGCTTTCATGAGATTCACTAGCAAATTGAGTGATTGCATTTCCGAAGAAACGAAAATTACTCGCTGCTCTTGGGATATCAACCGCCTTTGCTAAAGAGATTGGTTTACCATTATCTTTACTTTCGGCTTCTGCAAAACGCTGTAAATTAGCTTCTAGTAATTCGGAAATTTTAATGAGAATCCTACTACGTTCTTCTAAAGTGGTTTGAGACCAATTAGGAAAAGCATACTTTGCTGCGATATATGCGTTCTCAACATCTTCAGTGGTTGAGTCTGGAATTTGTCCGTAAATTTTACCGTTTGAAGGGTTGTAATTATCTATCCAATTGTCTTGGATTGGATTAAGGAAATTTCCGTTGATGTAGTTTTGAATGTTCATATTTGAACTTTTATTACTTGACGACAAGTTAAAGGTTATTTGATGTAATTTTTAATTTAATGTTTACTGAGTTTGATCATAATTTATTTCTTCTAAATAAGACTCAATTGCATTTTTTAATATCTCAGCTTCATTGATGTTGCTTGTATTGAAGTCTATATAATCTTGATAAAATATCTTTTGGTAGGACAAAATATTTTTAAATTTTACTTCTGTTAATAGACGTTTTGCTATACTAGGCTCAACACCATTTTTTTTAATAGGGATATTTTCTAATATGTAAGGATCAATATTATTGCTTACAAAGCCATCATGCCAACTTGTATATTCTTCCATGTCTGGTAATGTGTATTCGTAAAACTGATTTATTTTTTTAATCAAGTCTTTATTGTCAATAAACTGTAGCTGTTTGTTTTCTTTTATTAATTCAAAAACTTTCGAAAACGATTTGGAGTTCAGATCTAGAGCAAAATAGTTGAGCATAAATTTTAGATCATTTTCACTTTCAGAATTACCTAAAATTCTCTGTAGTCCATCTACGCGATTTTGGAAATTGTTTTTTTCTGTGGTCATAAATTGAATATTTTCATTCAGTTCATTCACCATTGCATAAATTGAGTTGTGTAAATCGAGCTTGGTTTTTCTATTTTCGTTCCAGTTATTGATTTGAAGTGCCATCAGAATTCCAATAATGACAAGAATGATTTCTCCAATAGCGTATTTAAAGTATTTGCTCATTTTGTTGTCTTCGATTAAAGATTTACGAACATGTCTAAAAAATTTAATCATTGTTTAAAGAGTTGAGTGAAATTCTATTGATGCAGTTTTTTATATTCACTTTGGTAAATAATTTTCTATGTCTTTTTTTAATTGCTTTGCTTCAGTGGTAACCCTATTTAGGGTTTCTAGATAAGGCAAGTTTACTCCCAAAAAGGTTTTTAATGATTGTATGTATTCTTTGTCTTTTTTTAAAGCTTCAAAATCATTGGGCACTAATTTGTCTACAGAATTTTCATCAAAAACTGACGTAAATTTTTTTCTGTAATAGTCTAACATATAGCTGTAGAAATCTAAATGAATTTCTTGAAAACCACCTTTAGTGTCGTTTATAGATGAGGTATGAAATTTTCCAATTGCTGAACGAAGTTCTGGGTCTTCAATAAGGTCTGTGCCTATTGAAACTAACGACTGATAACCACTGGTTTTAAAATCAATCTCATCGTATGCGTTTGAAGCTCTAAAATGATATGCTAGAGAATCATGATAAGGTTTATCTGTTTCTAAAACGTTAATTAATGTTTGAATAGAATTAATTGTTCTTTTTAAATTGTTTGTTCTTGTATTAACGACTCTATCTAAATCTTCTAAAGTGTACTCTAAATCTGAAATTATCTCTGTTAAAATTTGTTGCTCTTTTTCTTTTATTTTTTTAGTTTCATTCCAGTTATTAAACTGCAATGCCATTGCAATCCCAATAAACACAAGAATAATTTCTCCAATAGCATAAAGTAGGTATTTACTGAATTTGTTTTCAGAAAGTAGTGATTTGCGAATATGTCTGAAAAATTTAATCAATTATTTTGTTTCTTATAAGCCATCACTTTAATCTCAACCACTAAATCTGGATGTGGTAATTGGTGCACTGCTACTGTTGTTCTTGTAGGTCCTGTTGCTTTATCAAAAAACTCAGCATATGCTTTATTGTAACCTGCAAAATCATTCATGTTTACTAAAAAAGAAGTCACATCTACGACGTCTTTTATGCTTGCTCCAACTTTTTTAAGATTGGTATCAATATTTTTTAAGACTTCTCGAGTTTGTACTTCAGCATCAAGACGTTTTGTACCCATCTCGTCAATGATGTCAACACCTGCAATGGTGTTGTCTGCTCTACGAGAACTTGTGCCTGAAACGAAAATGAAATCGCCAACTTGTTTAACGTGTGGATAGGCTCCTCTTGGTGTTACTTTAGTTCCTTCGTTCATTATTTTTTTATTTTTTGTCATCCTGAACTTGATTCAGGATCTCATAAATTAATTTTTCTGTTATTCCTGTTAAAGTAGGAATGACAAATTAACGCAGTCCTGCAATTTTATCGTCTTCTAAAATAGCTTCGGTTTCTGTTTTTACTTTGTCTAAAATATCTTTTATATCATCTTCAGTAGAAATCACTCCATCTGCTAACATGTTTAATATGGCTTTATCTTGTGCTCTACCTCTTAACATCGCTTCTCTGTAACCTATGTCTTCATTAAAGGTAACTAAACTATATTTTGAGGAGTAGTCTTCAGGAAATTCCTTTTCTAAAGCCATTTCAATTTTTCGTTTTTCTTGAAAAATGGCTTGACCAACATGGTCTTTCATTTCATGAAAATTATCTATCGCTAAATCTGCTATAGCGTCTGTGTCTTTTTTTCTCGTTTTTTCGTATGCTGTAAAAATGGTTTCCCAATCGGCATCTTTATGCGAATCTAGAACCTGATCAAACTCTACAACATCTTCAAAGGATGCGTTCATCCCTTGTCCGTAAAATGGCACAATTGCATGCGCAGAATCTCCCATCAACAAGGTGTTTCCCTTATAATGCCAAGGTGAACATTTTACTGTGCCTAAGGGAGCTGTTGGGTTTTCAAAAAAGTCTTCAACTAAATTAGGCATCAACTCTAAAGCATCAGGAAATTCCTTCTGGAAAAATTCGGTTACAATTTCTGGAGTTGTAAGGTTGTTGAAATTGTATTCGCCTTCCTCATAACTTAAAAATAAGGTGACTGTAAAACTGCCATCTAAATTTGGAAGCGCAATGACCATAAAGTCTCCTCTTGGCCAAATGTGCAATGCATTTTTATAGGTTTTGTAGTCTCCAGTTTCCGAAGGTAAAATAGAAAGTTCCTTATAACCATGAGTTAAATATTCTTGAGAAAAACTAAATAAGAATTTCTTACCTAAGTAATAACTTTTACGCAATGCAGAGCCTGCACCATCTGTTGCGATGATACAATCTGCATCTTCTACAAATTCATCTTTTGTTGAATAATCTTGAAAAAGCGCTGTAGTGTTTTCAAAATCTACCGACTTACATTTTTTATTAAAATAGATCGTAACATTATCATGTTTTTCGGCTTCGGTTAAAAGTAGGCTATTGAGTTCGCCTCTAGAAATTGAATTGATATACTCGTAATCGCGACCACTATAATTTGATAAAAACGTATTGCCTTCTCTATCGTGAAGCATTCTCCCATTCATAGGAATACAAAGTTCATTGACTTTTTGTTCTAAACCAACGAGTTTGATCGCTTTATTTCCACGATCTGAAAATGCTAAGTTTATTGATCTTCCTGCGGAAATATCCGTTTTACGTAAATCAGGACGCATTTCATACACTGTGACGTTGTAACCTCTTTGGCCTAGTCGTAATGCGAGGAGGCTTCCGCAGAGTCCTGCACCTATTATTAGTATGTTTTGTTTTTTGTTACTCATATGTTATTTGTCATTGCGATATTTTTAATTCACCTCCTGTTGTGCTGAACTTGTTTCAGTATCAAGGAGGAGTGGATTCATTCTCACTTATTAGAATGAAGACGAGGTGGTTTTACCTGTTTTCAATTCTCCGAATTGATTTGGGAGATGAACTCTTTCGATTTTTTTGTTGTTCCCAATGTGATTTTTATTTTCTGCTTACTGCTAATACCTTCTTCAATCGTTCTACAAATTCATACACATCCATAAATGAATTATAGAGTGGGACAGGAGCGCATCTAATGACGTCAGGTTCTCTCCAATCTGTTATAATTCCTGCTTCTGTAAGTTTGTCATGTAGGCTTTTATCTGCATTTTGAACTTGTATAGAGAGTTGGCATCCACGTTCTTTTGGATTGCTAGGTGTTATGATTTTTATATCTGAGTTGTTTAATTCGTTTATTAAAAACTCAAAGTAACCAGTTAGTTGTTTCGATTTTTCGCAAAGTTTATCAAATCCGGCTTTTTCAAAGACATCTAATGATGCTCTTATTGCTGCCATAGATAATATTGGCGGATTACTAAGTTGCCAACCTTCTGCTCCTGGTAATTGATCAAAATCATCACGCATTCTAAAACGTGTTTGCTTATTGTGTGACCACCAACCCGTAAAACGGTTTAGATATTTATTGTGTGCATGACGTTCATGAACAAATGCGCCAGATAAACTTCCTGGTCCAGAGTTTAAATATTTGTAACTGCACCAAACTGCAAAATCTGCTCCACTATCGTGAAGGTTTAGTTTTACATTTCCTGCGCCATGTGCACAATCAAAACCTACAACACAACCATGTTTGTGACCAAGTGTTGCAATCCGTTTTAAATCAAAAAACTGACCTGTGTAATAATTAACACCACCAATCATGACAAGAGCAATCTCGTCACCATGTTCTTGTAAGATGTTTTCTAAATCTTCGTAGTTCGCTAATTCTTCGCCTTCGCGAGCTTTCCAAAGAATTAAACCTTCTTTATCGTCATAACCATGATGACGCAATTGCGATTCTACAGCATATTTATCACTAGGAAAAGCATCTGCTTCTATTAAAATTTTATAGCGCTTAGGTGTTGGTTTGTAAAAGCTCACCATCATAAAATGAAGATTTGCTGTGAGGGAATTCATCACAACAACTTCTATTGGTTTAGCACCAACAATATTAGCCATGTTTTTGGTGAGAAATTCGTGATAATGTAACCATGGGTTTTTACCATGTGTATGACCATCTACACCAAGATTTGCCCAATCTTCTAATTCTTGATTTATGTAGTCTTTTGTGATTTTTGGCTGGAGACCTAAAGAGTTTCCTGTCATGTAGATGAGTTCGTTTCCGTTTGCGTCTTTTGGCATATGAAACTGGGTTCTGTATACTGAAAGCTCATCATTTTGGTCTAATTGTTGTGCAAATTCTTGACCTAATTTATAGTTGGACAATGTCTTATGATTTTAGAATATGTGTATAAAAATAAGGATTATTAATGAGGAATTAAAGTGATGAAAGTGTATTTTTATTTGAATAAACCAGTTGCTTAAATCTATAAAAAAATAAGATCCCGTTCTTCAACGTGATAAGCTTAACTAAACTTTTTAATAAAGATTAAAAAGAGTTTCACAAAAAAAATAAAGCGCTTCAACTAAGTAGATGAAGCGCTTTGAATATATATAGACGCATAATGCGGAATATTCTTTATATCATATATACGTCTGTAAGTCTATATTTGGATGTTTTAATTACAAAAAACGGCCAATTTTAATACTTTTTTAAGCGTTGCTTATTTTACAGTGATATTAGTAAAATAGAGTTTCCAGTTGCCTTGTGGTTTGATGTGATCTTTTGCAATTTTGATTCCGTTAAAATGGGCATAGTTTTCAAAAGTAGTAATCATAGTAGGTTCTTTTGAGTTTCCTTTTCTAAAGATCCATTCTTTTACTTCGTGTCTTTTGTCAAAATAAAAATCGTATGCATCACCTGGTGTGTAGCCACCTTCATTAGCGTATAATACGGTGATTTTGTTGAGTTCAGTTTTGCTTATAGGTGCGATTTCTTTTGTTAACTCAGAAATTGTTGTCCCTTCATCCCAAACAATTTGATAAGGTGCCAAAAGCCAGAATTTATCGTTGATGAAGCTTTTATCTGCTTGTAATGATACACTATCCAAAGATTTTCTATTATATGTAATAATGTCTTTGCCTGAAGTTAATTTTACATCGTCGGTTTTTGGATTCCAACTCCATGAACGTTCAAAATGTTTCCCATCATTATCGACATTGAAAGTGAAATCAACTTGCGTTACTTCAACCCAGTTTTCTAGTCCGTATGCAAAACCAATTTCTTGGGCAACAGTCAATTTTTCTTCTTCTTGGGATGTGTTATTTTTCTCTTCGGAAATTGGATTTGTTACATTATTCTGGTCTTTAGAATCAGATTTGCAAGATACCAAAAGTGTAATGAAGCAAATGGTAGTTAGTAATCGTGTCATTTGTTTTTTTTGCAAAGGTATGAAAGTCTTCATGTTTCCGAAGATATTATTACTTTAGAGTTTTAAATATAAAGTTATGAGCAAAGATTATTTTGAAGTTAATAGAGAAACTTGGAATGAAAAAGTGAAAGTTCACTCTAAAAGTGAGATGTATGATTTAGAAGAATTTAAAAATGGAAAATCATCGTTAATGTCATATGAACTCAAAGCACTTGGCGATGTGAAAGGGAAATCTTTGTTACATTTACAATGTCATTTTGGTCAGGATACATTGAGTTGGAGCAGAATGGGAGCACAGTGTGTTGGAGTGGATTTGAGTGATGAAGGGATTGCTTTAGCCAAGTCTTTAAATGAAGAGTTGAATTTAGATGCCGATTTTATTCGTTGCAATGTGCTTGATACTTCGCAACATGTAAAAGATACTTTTGATATTGTTTTTACAAGTTATGGTGTGATTGGTTGGTTACCTGATTTAAAACCTTGGGGAAAAATGATTTCAGAACGTTTAAAAAAAGGAGGTACGTTTTATATGGCAGAGTTTCATCCTATAGTTTGGATGTTTGATTACCTAGACGATACACCTATTATGAGATACGGTTACATGCAAGATGACGCTATTTATGAAGAATATGAAGGTACTTATGCAGACCAAAACTCAAAAATGATAACTAAAGAATATGGCTGGAATCACGGTTTGAGTGAAGTCATCAATGCACTCGTTGAAGCCGGATTACAAATAGACTATTTAAATGAATATGACGAAAGTCCTTATAACGTATTACCAAATCTAGTAGAAACTACATCTGGCAATTATGTTACTAAAGATAAATTATATCCTTTGATTTTTGAAATTAAGGCAACTAAGCTTTAATGATTATTTTTAAGTACTTCTGGCATTTTTGCTTTAAACCTATTTAATCTTGGGATAGAAACATTTCTAATATAGCTTTGGTTTGGATGAAGGCGTTCATAGTTTTGGTGATAATCTTCTCCAACCCAGAATTTTTGAAAAGGATATACCTCTGCAGCTATAGTGGCATTTAATTGTTTAGTTAGAGCAGCCTTTTTTTCTTCAATGATTTTTTTCTGAGCGTCATTTTGATAAAAAATGATTGAACGATATTGGTACCCTTTATCAGGACCTTGACCATTGACTTGTGTTGGGTTTTGTGATGCAAAATATACATCAACCAATGTTTCAAAACTTACTACTTTAGGATCGTATATGATTTCTACAGCTTCTGCATGGTCTTTTATGCGACCATAACTGTTAGTTTCATAAGTTGGGTTTTTTGTATGTCCGCCTGCATAACCACTTATAGATTCGTCAACACCTTTAACGCTTTCAAAAACAGCTTCTACACACCAAAAACAACCACTTGCAAAGTAGGCTTTAGCTTTTCCGTTTTTTATAGGGACTTCTATTGGGTCTGCATTAATGACAGCTTGTTGTTTGTCATTAGTTTGGGCATTATTTTGACAACTAAATAAAAGTGCAATGGCTAAAGTGGGTATTATATTTTTCATAGATTGTTTTTCTTTTTCAAATAGTCGTTTAAAACTAATAAACCTTAAAAATTAAAATGTGAAAGTTTTACTAAAATAAAAAAGCCTTTATCAATGAGATAAAGGCTTTTAAGAAATATGTTTTAATGTCTTACAGTTTTGCAAACATTTTTTCCATTTTAGTTCTTTCTTCTTCTGCTAATTGAGCATCAACAAGAATTCTTCCACTATGTTCATCTGTAATGACTTTTTTACGAGAACCAATTTCTACTTGAACTTGTGGTGGAATTGTAAAGAAAGAACCACCAGCTGCACCTCTTTCAATTGGTACAACAGCTAATCCGTTTTTTACATTATTTCTAATTCGTAAGTAAGCTTTTACTAAACGGTCATCTAATTTCTTTTGAAAATCTTCAGATTTCTTTAATAATGCTTCTTCTTCTTTTTGCGTTTCAGCTAAGATAGCATCTAACTCACTACGCTTGTGCTTTAAGTGTGTTTTACGATCTTTAAGACGACCTTTAGTCTCATCGATAACAACTTTTTTCTGATCAATTTGAACTTTAAATTCTTTAATATGCTTTTCAGCCAATTGAATTTCTAATTCTTGAAATTCAACTTCTTTAGTTAAAGAGTTAAATTCTCTGTTATTTCTAACATTTTTTTGTTGCTCACTATATTTCTTAATTAAAGCTTTCGCTTCTTCCATTAAGTTCTTTTTTGATTTAATTTGATCATCAATTAAATCAAGGTTTACAGATAGTTTTTCAAGTCTTGTATTTAAACCTTCAACTTCATCTTCTAAATCTTGAACCTCCAAAGGAAGTTCTCCTCTAACGTTTCTTATTTCATCCACTCTTGAGTCGATTAATTGTAAATCATACAATGCTCTTAATCTATCTTCTACAGATGCTTCAGCTTTTTTTGCCATAATTATAAATACTTTACCGGATTTGAATTCGTCGTTGATAAAACGACTGCAAAATTAGTGATTTTTTTTGAGAGATACTCAACTAAAAAGTTTTTTGTGAACTGTTCACTTTCATAATGTCCTATATCTGCCAGAATTATCTCTTTTTCTGCGGAAAAGAAATCATGATATTTTAAGTCGGCAGTTATAAAAACATCTGCTCCTGCTCGTTTGGCAGCAGAAATAGCAAAACTTCCAGAGCCTCCAAGAACTGCAACTTTTTTTATTTTATTTTTTGAAATTTCGGAATGTTTAATAAAGGGTACATTCATTTTTTCTTTTACAAATGCTAAGAATTTCACCGTGTCTTGAGCATTCTTAAGTTCTCCAACCATTCCCATGCCTATATTTTGATTATAATTATCTAGTGTAGTGACTTCAAAAGCTACTTCTTCATAAGGATGATGTTCAAAAAGTGTTTTGAGTAATTTTGACTCAATATGTGTATTAAAAGTTACAGAGATTTGAATCTCTTTCTCTTCATGTAGCTCTCCTTTTTTGCCAAGGGTTGGATTAGAATTTTCATTTCCTCTGTATGTTCCAACACCTTCTGTATTAAAACTACAGTTGTCATAATTGCCAATGTTGCCAGCACCAGCTTTAAAAAGTTGAGATCTTAGAGTGTTTGCATTTCCGAGGGGAACATAAGTCGTTAATTTTTTTATAGTGCCTTTTTGCGGAATTAGTATTTTCTTGTTTTCTAAACCAAGTGTGTTGCAAATAATATCGTTTACACCTTTAATTGCATTGTCTAAAGCCGTGTGAATAGCATAAATTGCTATATCGTTTTTTATGGCTTTTAAAACGGTTCTCTCCACATAATCTTTTCCAGTAAGCGATTTTAAACCTTTAAAAATGATAGGATGAAAACTTACGATAAGGTTGCAATTTTTCTCAATGGCTTCATCTACGACAGATTCTATAGTGTCTAGAGTTACTAAAACACCAGAAACCGTTGTGTTTATATCACCAACGAGCAATCCAACGTTATCAAAATCTTCGGCATAATATAAAGGCGCTAAAGCTTCTAAGTGATTTATGACATCTTGAACTACCATATGATTTTTTGTGTTGAGTTTAAAAACAAATATAAATGATTGAACTCATTTAAACTTTTTCAATTGGTAAAAAAAATGCTAATTTTCACCATAATTCAAAAAATATAAATGAGTTCATTAACTTCGTTCTAATGAAGCTACTCAGAAAAATACTTTTTCCAATCGTTCCTATTTACTATTTCGTGACTTGGCTACGAAATAAATGCTATGATTTGGGTTGGAAATCTTCTAAATCTTATTCACTTCCGGTTATTTGTGTTGGTAATTTAAGTACAGGTGGTACAGGAAAAACACCTACGATTGAGTATTTGATATGTTTGTTGAAAACGCAATTTGAAGTTGCAACATTAAGTCGTGGTTATAAGCGAGAGACTTCTGGATTTATTATTGCAAATGAGAAGGCTACTGCAACATCGATAGGAGATGAACCGTTTCAGTTTTATAGTAAATTTAAAGATGTTACGGTAAGTGTTGATGCAAATAGACAACATGGGATTGAGCAGCTTTTGAAATTAAAACAGCCAGACGTTATTCTTTTAGACGACGCTTTTCAGCATAGAAAAGTAAAAGCGAGTTTTAATATCCTGTTGACGAGTTATAACGATTTATATAGTGATGATATCGTTTTACCTACAGGAAATCTTAGAGAGCCTAGATCTGGCGCTAAACGTGCACAAATTATATTGGTCACAAAATGTCCAGTGAGTTTATCATCTTCGGAAAAAGAAATCATTAAGAAAAAGCTTCAACCTTTGAAAGAGCAGGAGGTTTATTTTAGTTCGATTTCGTATTCTGAAACTGTTTTCAGTTTAAATGAAGCATCAACACTAAAACAATTTGAAGGTGAAAAAATAACTGTGGTTACTGGTATTGCTAATCCGTTGCCGTTTTTAGAGTATTTAAAGTCGAAGTCAATAGATTTTGAACATTTAAATTTTAAAGATCATCATGAGTTTTCTACTTCGGAAATGGAACTATTGAAACAAAAGGACATCGTTTTAACAACAGAAAAGGATTTTGTGAGATTAAAAGCAGGTTTTAAAACACAATCTAAGCAGTTATGGTATGTGCCAATTTCATTTAAAATTGATGACCATGTTGGGTTTGATACTCAAATAGTATCACATGTAAATAATTTATGATTATTGATATGAAGCCGTTGAGTTTTGATTAGCAGATAATACTTCGTACAATTTTTTCTCAAAGTCTTCTTGCTTAAATGGTTTTGATATAATATCATCAAATCCAGCTTCGTCAAATTCATGCATTTTATCTTCTAGAGTTACAGCAGTAAGTGCAAAAATTGTAAGTTCTTTGTCAAAAGTTCTAATAATTTTTGTGGCTTCTAGTCCGCTAATTCCAGGCATGTGAATATCCATCAAAACAATATTGTAATTATTTTGTTTAACTTTTTCTACAGCTGCCTCACCATTATCCACAACCTCGCATTGTAAATTCATCTTATTAAGAATCTTTTTGGTAATCATTTGGTTAATCTTATTGTCCTCGACAATTAAGATTTTAATGTTGCTTATGTCCAATTTACTAATGTTTTTAGAGTAATCTTCTTTTACTATTTTAACAGTTTCTGGAGCGTAGGTTAATGGAATTTCGAAGAAGAAGGTTGTTCCTTTTCCGAGTTCACTTTTTAAGTAGATTTTTCCTTTTAAAATTTCAATTAAACCTTTAACGATAGACAGACCTAAACCTGTACCACCATATTTTCTATTGATTTGTATGGAGCCTTGGGAGAAGCTCTCAAACATATTATCTTGCTTTTCTTTAGAAATACCAATACCATTATCTTCAATCTCAAAACGAATCATGTGATCGTTTCCTTTTTGGTCAATACTATACACTCTAACCCATATATCACCATCTTTTGTGAATTTAATAGAGTTGCCTATTAAATTGATAAGTATTTGAGAGATCTTAAGATTGTCACCAACAAAGGTTTGTGGTAAATCTGTTTGAAAATTATAGTGCATTTTGATATTATTATCTAATGCCGAATTATTTAAAGCAGAACATACATTTTCTACCTTAGTTTTAAGATTGAAAAGTATTGGGTCTAATTCTACTTTATTAGCTTCAATTTTATTGATTTGGAGGATATCATTAATGAAAGTCAATAAATAATCTCCAGAGAATTTCAAAGATTTTAAATGCGGTATTTGCTTTTCACTAGGTTCTTCTTCTAGTAACATGTTAGTTAAACCTGTAACAGCATACAAAGGTGTTCTTAGCTCGTGGGTAACAGTCGACAAAAAGTTTGCTTTAGTTTTTGATGCTAATTCTGCTCTTTTCATCGCTTCAATTAAATCATCATTCTTTTCTTGAAGCATATTATTAGATTTGAGTCTAATATTATTGTTTTTATAAAGTGCTAAGGTTAGCAGTGATAAAATTGTGATTAAAGCGATACTAAGAATGGTTGTAATTTTGGCTAGATTACTTTCAGATTCTTGATCTTCAACTTGTTTTTTTAGCTTCTGAAATTCGGCTGCATTATGAGCTTCAATATAATCTGTTTGTCCAGTTGGAGTAATATTTGCGCGCTCAACAGTTAGGATTGAATCTGAAATTTGTGCATGCTTTTGAAGGTAGTCGTGAGCTTGCTTAAAATCTCCATTTTTTTTATAAATATCACTTAGACTAATATAAGCTTCATCAATATTGTTTATTTGATTGTTTGATCTTGCAACGTTTAAACCTTCAAGCGAAGATGTAATTCCCTGTTCATTATTACCAAGTTTAACTAACGTTTTACCATTATAGATTAAAGCTTTAGATAGTATGTTTGTTTGATTATTCTTTTTAGCTAAAACAATTGTTTTTTCAAATAGAGATTTAGCAGTCTTGTAGTCTTCTAATTTAAGATATACTTTACCTTGGTTAAGGGTGACTTCTGGGATTTTAGCTTCTAAACGTTTTTCTTCAAATAACGTTTTTGCAGAGTTCAAATATTCTAAGGCATCATTATACTCTTCTTTTCCTGCATGAAGCGCACCTTTTATACTGTACGTGACAGCTAAATTTTCAATATCTTCTATTTCTCTTTGAATTTCAGCAGCTTTGATAAGTGATGCTAATGATTTATCAAACTCATTAACTGTAAATTCTAATTCACCAATTTTAGCTAAGATAATACCTTGACTTTTTTTATCTTCAATTTTTATTGCTAGCTCTAAAGCCTTTTCAAGATTCTCTTTAGAATTAAAAAAATCGCCTCTTTTTAGATCAAATTCCGATTGTGTAATTATATTTTTAACACGAAGATTTAAGACATCAATATCCTCAATATCATTATTTTGCGCAACTATTGCACAAGTAAATAATAGGAAAAAAGCAAGTATGTAATATTTAGTTTGGGACATATTAGACCACTTTCATTTGGACAAATATAAATATTTATTCGATAAAATACACTATTTCATCGATAAATTGCATATTAAATCCAAAATTCTACTTGAATAGCCAGTTTCATTATCATACCAACCAACAATTTTGACCATGTTTCCAATGACAGATGTCATTTGAGAATCAAAGATGCAAGAATGTGTGTTTCCAACAATATCTATGGATACAATTGGGTCTTCGGTATATTCAAGAATATGTTTTAAATGTGTGTTGGCTGCTTTTTGAAAAGCTTGGTTGATATCTTCAATAGTTACTGTTTTTTCAACATTAAATGTAATATCAGTCAATGAACCATTTGCAACAGGTACTCTAATACCACAACCACCTATAACATTAGATAATTCAGGAAAAATTTTAGTCAGTGCTTTTGCAGCACCAGTTGTTGTTGGTACTATAGATTGTCCAGCAGCTCTAGCACGACGTAAATCTTTATGAGGTTGGTCATGTAAACTTTGATCTGTAGTATAGGAATGAATGGTAGTTATATAGGCTTGTTTTATTCCACACAAATCTTTTATAACAGAAATCATTGGAGCTGCATTGTTAGTAGTACACGATGCATTGGAGATTATTAATTCGGTGCCATCAATATCTTTATCATTAACGCCTATAACAACTGTTTTAATATCATCTTCTATAGGTGGAACAGATAGAATGACTCTTTTAGCTCCATTGGTAATGTGATGTTTTAGTTCTTCGGAAGTTTTAAATTTTCCGGTAGATTCAATTACAAAATCGACATCATATGGAGACCAATCGATTAAGCTTGGATGGTTATGATTTAGAAGTTTGATGGATCTGCTGTTTATGATGATGGCATCTTCCGAAGAAGAAATCATATGTTTTGAAACACCATGGATGCTATCATATTTTAACAAATGGCTAAGTGTTCTAGCATCTGCAAGATCATTAATGGCGACAACTTGCATGTCTTCTCTCTCTTGGATTAATCTAAAAACGCGACGTCCAATACGTCCAAAACCATTAATTGCAACACGAATCATTAGTTGATATGTTTTTGAGCTTTATAAGAAGATCTTACTAAAGCGCTACTTTCTACATGTCTAAATCCTAAATTAAGACCAATTTCTTTATACTCTTCAAATTGATCTGGTTGGATAAATAGTTTTACAGGTAAATGTTTTTTTGAAGGTTGTAAATATTGACCAATAGTAACTACATCAACGTCATTGGCTCTCAAATCATGAAGTGTTTCAATGACTTCTTCGCGAGTTTCACCTAAACCTAACATAATACCAGATTTAGTTCTACGTTGACCTTGTTGCTTTAAATATTTAAGCACACCTAAACTTTTATCATATTTTGCTTGAATACGAACCTCACGAGTTAATCGTCTTACGGTTTCAATATTATGAGATACGACTTCTGGTGCTACATCAATAATTCTATCTATATGTTGTTCTATACCTTGAAAGTCTGGAATTAAGGTTTCTAATGTTGTTTCAGGATTCATTCGTCTCACTGCTTTTACAGTTTCGCTCCACATGATACTTCCCATATCTTTAAGGTCATCTCTATCTACACTAGTTAAAACAGCATGTTTAATACCCATAATTTTAATTGATCGAGCTACTTTTTCTGGTTCTGCCCAATCAACAGTTTCTGGACGTCCTGTTTTAACACCACAAAATCCGCAAGAACGTGTACATACATTTCCTAATATCATAAAGGTTGCTGTGCCTTCTCCCCAACATTCACCCATATTAGGGCAACTTCCAGATGTGCAAATTGTATTTAATTTGTACTTGTCTACAAGTCCTCTTAACTCTGTGTATTTTTTTCCAGTTGGTAATTTAACACGTAGCCATTTTGGTTTTGGCTGGCGAGTAACAACGGGTTTTGATGCAATTTTTGTATCCATCTACATATTTTATAGTTGACAAAGATACGAAGTATAAAATTAATTTTATGCTTATAATATCGTGAGATACCAGATGCTAAAACCTATTAGAAAAAGAATCCCTAACCAGCTCATTATATGAAGCATAGTACTTGGTTGCCATTTTTTAGGTGTATGATGACTACTAATCAATCTATAATTAATTATGGCATAAAAAGGCGCAGTTAAAAAGGATAATACTGTAGCAATTTTAATGAGTAAAATCATATCAGACTGGAAGTAAAAGAAAATTAGGACAGTCCCTAAAATTAAGATCAGAATCCATAGTAAATATGGTCTCTTTAAAATGTTACCAAAAAGTAGTTCTGTCGTTTTAGCTAAAGCTCTTGGAGATGCATCTAGAGTTGTAAGTGTTGTACTAAACATGGTTGTGAAAGCAGCAATAGCAATTAGAATATATGACCAACTACCTAAACTTTTGGTATACATAGAAATTAACTGATTAGAAAACTCACCTGCTTTACTACTAAATATTTCTCCACTTTTAAACATCACTAGAGCTCCTAATGATAAAAAACCTAAGCCTAAAATGATAGTGGTAAAATAGCCAACGTTGAAATCAAACAATGTAGAATTTACATTGTAGTCTTTTTCAGTTTTTTGCTTTTCTATAGCCCAAATGGAGTGCCAAACTGAAATGTCTAAAGGTGCTGGCATCCAACCCATAAAAGCTATAAGAAACCCGAATTCTAATACGTTTGGAAATACCTGAGTCAATGATGGTGCTTGCATAGGTCCTTGAAAAGCAAAACCAACAGCAACTACAGTGCTAATAGTTAATGTGATGATAATAAACTTCATTAGTTTATCTAAAAAAGTATACTTACCAATGATAAGTATGCAAAAACATATGGTTAAAATAATGACTGTCCATAATTCAATAGAAATAGAAAAATAACTGTCAAAAATAGATTTAGCCAAACCGGCTGTAACTATTGTAACTGCTGTTTGGATGGTAAACATTGTTGCAGAAGTCAATATGAAATAAGATACTAAAACCCCTTTACCTAATCTTTTGTAACCATCTAAAAGTGTTTCACCAGTTGCCATTGCGTAACGAGGTCCAAACTGAAAAAAAGGGTATTTAAAAATGTTTACGAGTAGCAAAGCCCAAATGAGTCCAAAACCAAAATCAGCACCAGCTCTTGTAGATTGAACGAGGTGTGAAACACCAATAGCAGCACCTGCAAATAATAAACCTGGACCTATTTTTTTAAGGCTAAAATTCATTAATCTTTCTTAATAATCTCTGCTAATAATTTTTTTGCACGTAAAAGTTTGACCTTCACATTGTTCATAGGCTCACCTAGATGCTCAGAGATTTCTTTGTAACTCAATTCTTGAAAGTATCTAAGATTGATAACTTCTTGGTAATGAGGTTTCAGTTTTTTGATATCTCTAAGTAGTTTTGCTAAATTTTGTTCTGTAATGATTTTATCTTCAGGAGTAGGCGACTCATCTATTATAGTAAAATATTCATCGTCTTTATCAGAATTAGACTGACTGGTAATAGTCGATTTCTGTTGACGTACTAAATCAATATGAATATTTTTAGAAATAGTAACTAGCCATGTTGAAAATTCATATTTGTTATTATAGGTTTCTATTTTGTCAAAAGCCTTAGAAAAGGTTTGAATGGTAATATCTTCAGCATCATTTTCGTTTTGGGTTCGTTTAAGTTGAAACCCATAAACAGTATTCCAAAACTTATCTAATAGAAAATTAAAAGCAATTTGATCATTTTGTTTAGCTTTTTCTATCGCGTCTTTTACTTCCAATGGTTTGGTTTTGATGTGAGATTTTTTATAAATATAAAGAATTGAATGATAATTAAGAATAATTCTAAGATTGGAGTGTAAATGATTAAGCTTTTTTCGTTAAGCTTAGCAGATGCTGAATATAGCGTTGTATATTGAATGATAAACCGCAACACTACTAAACCTAAAACGAATTGCCATTGGTACAAGAAAATTAATAAAGCTATTGCCAAGGCCCAAAATAGAAATTGTGATATATAAAATATGGTAAGTAAGATTTTATGTTTGAGTTTGTAATGAGATGCCGTACTTACATGTCTTCTCTTTTGTAGAATCCAAGATTTAAATGTTTTCTTCGGAATCGACGCAGTAAAACTACCTTTTGAAATACATATTGCTGTATTTTTTGAAGTTGCTATTTGATTTACGAACAAATCATCATCTCCAGATTTTACATTCATATGGCTCATAAAACCGTTAGCTTCAAAAAAAAGTTCTTTTCTATATGCTAGATTTCTACCAACACCCATATAGGGTAATCCAATAGTTGTATATGAAAAATACTGTACCGCAGTCATAAAGGTTTCAAACCTAATGAGGAGATTTAAGAATGACCCTTTAATTTTTTGATAAGGACTATAACCTAGAACAAGTGATTTATCTGAGTCAAATCTTGCACTCATTTCACTTATCCAATGTTTAGACACTGGTTTGCAATCTGCATCAGTAAATAATAATGTATTGTATTTTGCTGCTTTAATGCCTAATGTTAATGCATACTTTTTGTTACCCCAAAATTTTTCTATGGGTTGGATATTTACAATTTTTATATTTTCATTGTCTTTTTTGAAAGCTTCCATGACTTTCAAAGTTTTATCCGAAGAGTTATCGTTTATCAAAACAACTTCAAAAGCTGGATAAGATTGAGATATTATAAAAGGTAGATTTTTTTTTAAATTTTCTGCCTCATTTTTTGCACATATAATGACAGATACAGGTTGATTGGAAATAGATACTTTTTTTTGTTTTAGTGTTGCAAATTTTCCGAAGATAAAACCATAGAAAATAACTTGAATGGCAACAATAACAATAAAAATATAGAAGAGAATCTCAAAAATGAACATTAATTATGACGAGTGTTGAGGTTCGTCACAGTTTTCAAATTGGTCAGGCGTTTTTCCGCAGAAACCACAAGACTCACCTTTTGTATTGATCATAGGATTTTGACTCGCGCAAGTACCAGCAAATTTACCGTCCTTTTTAGCCCAAATTTTAATTGCAATTCCTGCAACACCAATACCTAAAAGAAATAATGTAATTAGTAAGAGTTTCATTTGTGTTCAAATATTTATGCAAAGATAAATATTTGAATGTTTTTAATCACATTATTTAATGTGATATTATTAGTTAAAAAAATAAATGTGACTTTTAGAGTAGATTAAGTGTCTTAAAATTAATGAATTAAATTTTTAACTAACTTAATAATATTTATTATGAAAAAATTATTGGCAGAGTTCTTCGGAACATTTTGGCTTGTATTTGGAGGATGTGGTAGTGCTGTTTTTGCTGCTGCTTTCCCAGAATTAGGAATTGGATTTGCTGGTGTAGCATTGGCGTTTGGTCTTACCGTTTTAACAATGGCTTTTGCTGTTGGACATATTTCTGGTGGACATTTTAATCCTGCAGTATCTTTAGGATTATGGGCAGCAGGAAAGTTTCCAGCAAAAGACTTAATTGGTTACATTATAGTACAAGTAATTGGTGCTTGTGTAGCAGCTGGAGCTTTGTATTTGATTTTATCTGGAAAATCTGGTTTTGTAGATATTGGAGGTTTTGCTTCTAATGGTTATGGTGAGTTATCTCCAGGTGGTTACAGTATGACATCTGTTCTAGTAGCAGAATTTTTATTAACAATGTTTTTCTTATTGATTATATTAGGAAGTACAAATGTTAGAGCTCCTAAAGGGTTTGCTCCAATTGCTATTGGTCTTGGTTTGACATTAATACATTTAATAAGTATTCCAATTTCTAATACATCTGTGAATCCTGCACGTTCTACAAGTCAAGCACTATTTGCTGGTGGAGAATTTACTGCACAATTATGGTTGTTTTGGTTAGCTCCAATTGCAGGTGCAATTGTTGCTGGATTTATTAATAAAGCATTTTTTGACAAAGAATAACTGATAAGAGTTTTAAATAAAAAGCCACTTTTGATATATCAAAAGTGGCTTTTTTTATTAATTAATAGATTGTTATTAATTATTTTTAGCTTTCAATTCAATTTCTGCAATTAATTCGTCATCACTTGCATTAGCTTCTTTATCTGTCTTAGATCTAATTCTAAGGCTTAAACCAAGAGCATTTTCCATATATGGTAATGTTTGCATTTTCTTATCTGAAGGATCTAAGATCCCTAAGCTAACAAACTTATCTTCAATTTGAGCATAGACTTCAACAAACTCACCTTTTTCTAAATGAGGTAAGGATACTACGTCAATCATTGATGTTTTTTCAACAGCATTGATATAAGCAACAGTCTTTAAGTTTTTAGCACGAGCGTTTCCTCTTAAAACATATTTCTCAGTTTCAGGATTATTCAGTTTCATAAACTGACGCATCACATCATCAAGTTTTTTGTTATTGATAGCAATATCACTTCTTAAGTCAAATATTTCATCTACAACAACTTGGTTTTCTTGTAGTAATTCTTGGTTTTGTTCGTACATCATAAAAGAAGCACCAGCAAAAAATAACGCTACAATACTTGCAGCAATACTATACCAAGGTGTTTTACGATGTGAAGTTTCCATTTTAATTACTGGAGTTTCTTCTTCCTTAATGTCATTTAGAATATTGTCTAAGATGAATTTAGGAGCTTCTACAGCATTAGCTTTAGCTAGTATCTCAAGATTATTTTGTAATCTTAAATACTCGCTTTCCACTTCTGGATAGGTTTCAATGTAATGTTCTACTTTCAGACTTTCTGAAGCAGAAGTTTCATCTAGAACATACTTATCAAGTAATCTAGATTGAAAAAAGGTATGTAATTTTTTTTCCATTTTAATTTGTTTCTGGATCGTAAACCTTTTTAAGTTCTCGTAATCCAATTTTTAATCTAGACTTAATAGTACCTAACGGAATGTCTAATTCGTCACTAGCTTCTTGTTGAGTCATCCCTTCAAAAAACAAGGCTTTCAACACTATTTGATACTTTTCATCTAGTCGTGCAACATGCTCTTTTAAATCTAATACATCTTGATTTAAATTTGCTGTTGGTAAGATATATACGTTTGAATTATCGATTTGGACTTCTTTTTCAAATCTATTGTTAAAACTTCTTAATTTATCAATGGCAGTATTTTTTGCAATTCTATATAACCATGTAAACAGTTTTGCTTTTTTGGAATCATACTTTTTAGCATTTTTCCATACTTTAATAAAAGTTTCTTGAAGTGCGTCTTGAGCTATTTCTTCGTTAATAGTGACTTTTAAAATAACACCATAAAGACTGTCTGAATAATTTTCATAAAGAAGATTAAGTGCTTTTTTATCACCTTTTGCAAGTAATTCTACTATTTGTTGTTCTATAGGTGTGCTCAAAAAAATTAGAATTTAAAATAATTTAAAAAAATGAATTTTGAAACGTCCAAAATTAAATTTCAACCGTATATAATAATAAGACAGTAAAATTAGTAAAATAATACCAAAACGAATTTAATCCATTTACATATAATTTCTGTGGAATAGAAAATTTTTCTTCCTAAAAGAAAATTGATTAATAGCATTATCAAGACTATTCTATAGTAAACAATAGCCTCATTAAGTTGAGGCTTTTTTTATATAATATTTACTTCGGCTTCAATTTGAATTTCAAAAATCCTAGCGACTGTGTCTTGAATTAATTTCGAAAGCTCTAAAATTTCCTTTCCTTTCGCGCCTCCATAATTTACAAGCACTAAAGCCTGTTTTTTATGAACGCCATAATTACCAAATGTTTTGCCTTTAAAGCCAGCTTGTTCTATTAGCCAACCTGCAGGAACTTTTATTTCAGTTTCAGAAACTATATAATGTGGAGCGTTTGGGAAATTTTCTTGAAGTTTTGAAAACGCGTCTTTTGTAATTACTGGGTTTTTAAAGAAACTTCCAGAATTACCAATCTCTTTAGGATTTGGAAGTTTGCTTAGACGAATTGCAATAACTGCTTTTGAAACATCTTGAATTGTAGGTTGATCTATATTCCTATTTTCAAATTCCGAAGTAATAGCACCATAATTAGTATTTAATTTATGGTCACCAACACTCAAATTGAAAATAACACTAATTATTATGTATTTGCCTTTAGCGTGTTGTTTGAATATTGAATTTCTATAATCAAATTTACAGTCTTCTTTTGTAAAGGTCTCAATTTCTAAAGTCTCTAAGTTTAAGGCATTACACGAATGAAAAGTATCTTTTAATTCTACTCCATAAGCACCAATGTTTTGTATTGGACTCGTGCCAACATTACCAGGAATAAGTGAAAGGTTTTCTAAACCTCCAAAATCTTTTTCTAGAGTCCATAGAACAAATTCATGCCAGTTTTCTCCAGCTTTAGATTCAATTAAGGCTTCTGTATTAGATTGTGATATTATTTTTTTTCCTTTGAGATTCAAATGAATCACTAAAGCATCTATATCTTTGGTGAGCAACATATTACTGCCACCTCCTAATATAAATTTCTGCGGAAATTCTTCCGAAGAAAAAATAGTTTTCAATTCTTCAACAGTAGTAACCGAAACAAAATGTTTGGCTTTTACATCGATTCCGAATGTGTTATATGGTTTTAAAGATATGTCGTTTAGAATCTGCACTAGTCTTTGTATACTTTTAATGCTTCTTTTATAATATGTACAGCTTTTTTTAAACTATCTGTATTAAGCACATAAGCGATTCTAATTTGGTTTAAACCAACACCAGGAGTACTATAAAAACCTGCAGCAGGAGCAACCATTACTGTTTCTCCATCCACATCAAATGATTCTAATAACCATTGCGCAAAGGCATCACTGTTTTTAATTGGCAACTGTGCAATGCAATAAAAAGCACCTTTAGGATTAGCAACTTGTACGCCTTCAATTTTGTTTAATTCTTCTATTAAAACATTACGTCGTTCAACATATTCTTCAATCACATCATCAAAATAACTTTGAGGTGTTTCTAAAGCAGCTTCACTAGCAATTTGTGCCAATGTTGGCGGACTCAAACGTGCTTGTGCAAATTTTAAAGCAGTTTTTATAACGTCTTTATTTTTTGATACTAAACAACCAATACGAGCACCACACATACTATAGCGTTTTGATACAGAGTCAATAACAATAGCGTAATCGTCTAAGCCTTCTTCTTGAAGTATAGAATAATGTTTTGCACCATCATATGCAAATTCTCTATAAACTTCATCTGCTATCAAAAACAAATCATGTTTCTTTACAATATTTGCTAATTTTTTTATTTCTTCTTTGGAATATAAATATCCCGTTGGATTTCCAGGATTACAAATTAAAATAGCTTTAGTTTTTGGAGTAATTAATTTTTCAAATTCTTCAATAGGTGGTAAAGCGAAATTATCTTCAATTTTTGATATTACCGGAACAACTTTAACTCCAGATGCTGTTGAAAATCCGTTATAGTTTGCATAGAAAGGTTCTGGTATAATTACTTCATCGTCTGTATCCATAACGCTTCCGAAGGCAAATAAAAGTGCTTCACTACCACCAGTTGTAACAATAATATCATCATGTTTTACATGAATATCGTTATTAGCATAATAGTTGGCAATTTTAGTACGATAACCTTCAGAACCTTCAGATCGAGTGTAAGCCAAAATATCTAATGAGTGTACTCTTACAGCATCCATAGCCACTTGAGGTGTCTTGATATCAGGTTGACCGATATTTAAATGATAAACCGTTTTTCCTTGTTTGTAGGCTTTCTCTGCATAAGGAACTAGTTTACGAATAGGAGATTCTGGCATTGAGATTCCCTTCTTAGATATTTTTGGCATGTTTGTGAGTTTAAGAATGTAAAGTTCTGAAAAATAATCTTAAATTTTATTTAAAACTGAGGTAAAAAACAAACTATGAAATAAAGATTTGTAACTTGGTATTAATACTTATGGATTTTGATAGAAAAATAGTAGCTTTTACTTCACTCTTATTATTGAGTGTAATGTTCTCTTTTGGGCAAGGAAAATTTGAGTTACCAGGAAAACAAAAAGCTAAAATTAGATTTGAACTTATTAATAATCTTATTGTTTTACCTGTTGAAATCAATGGTGTTAAATTGTCTTTTATGTTAGATACTGGTGTTAGTAAACCCATTTTATTTAATATTACAAATACAGATTCGCTTCAAATGAATAATGTAGAAACGATTTTTTTACGTGGACTTGGAGGAGGAGAAACAGTTAAAGCACTAAGGTCAAAAAACAATTTTATTAAAATTGGAAATGCGATTAATATTAATCAAGAAATTTATGTTGTATTTGATCAAGAAATTAATTTTACACCTAAGTTAGGTGTTCCTGTTCATGGTATCATAGGTTATGATTTCTTCAAGGATTTTATCGTTGAGATTGATTATAAATCAAAAAACATTAAGCTAAATAAGAGAGAAGGGTATACCTATAAATCCTGTAAAAAATGCGAAAATTTTAATCTCTCATTTCATAATAACAAACCATATATCGAGGGTGAAGTTATATTAGGTGAAAAGGCAATACCAGTTAAATTATTAATAGATACTGGAAGTAGTGATGCCTTGTGGTTGTTTGAAGATGATAGTCATGGAATTTCTGCTAAAAACAACAACTATTTTCATGATTTTTTAGGTAGAGGATTAAGTGGCAATGTACATGGTAAACGTTCAAAAATAAGTGCTTTTAAACTTAAAAGTTTTACTTTAAAGAATGTGAATGCTGCATTTCCAGACTCTTCTTCAATTAAATTCGCTAAAAGAATAGAAGACCGGAACGGGAGTTTATCTGCCGAAATATTGAGACGTTTCAATATTATTTTTGATTATGAAAAAGCAACAATACGGCTCAAGAAAAACAGTAATTTCAAAGATAAATTCAACTATAACAGAAGCGGTATTATTTTAGAACAACATGGTCTACGTTTAGTGAAAGAAGCTGTGCAAAAAAAGACACTCGATAATTATGGACGATCAAATGATGATAATACCACTATTTCTACGGTAGAAACTTATAGTGTAGGTTTGAAACCTGCGTATACAATTATAGAGGTTAGAGAGAATTCACCAGCAGATAACGTAGGTTTGCTTAAAGGTGATGTAATAGTTTCTATAAATGGTAAGCAAGCTCATGAGCTTAAATTACAAGAGGTTATTCATTACTTTAGAGGGAAAGTAGGTAAAATGGTGAGATTAAAAGTAGAACGAGGTAATCAAATACTAAGTGTAGAATTTAGACTAGAAGATGTATTCAAAAAAAAAGAACTCCCAAATTAGAGGAGTTCTTTTAAATTGTATTTTAAGTAAGGATGTTATTGCTCCATTACACTTTTTTCAGTTTTTTCTAGTACGTTAGTCTTACTAGGATCAATAACCAAACCTTTAATTTTTAAGGCTACTGTTGGAGTTTCAGCATTAGAAGTTACTGTAATAGTTTTTCTAATTGGGTTAACTCTATTAGTATCGTACTTAACTTCTATCTTTCCAGTTTCTCCAGGTAAAATAGGGCCATCCGGTTTTTTAGGTACAGTACAACCACAAGTTGACTTAACGTTAGATATAATTAAAGGTGCATTACCAGTATTGGTGAATTCAAATATTCTAACACCATCAGAACCTTTTTCTATTGTTCCGTAATCAATTACATCTGTTTTAAATTCTATTTTTGCGATTTTCTCTTGAGCCATTGCTCCAAAGCTAATAAACGCTACACATAAAATTGTTACTATTTTTTTCATCATTTAAATTTTTAAATTGATACTATCAAAGCTACTTACTTTTTGCCATTCTGCAAAATAAATTAGTTGTATGACCTTTTAATTAACATTAATTACGAATTAAGTGATCATTATTTCTCGTATTCATTTCGCTAAAAAAGAAATATAAGTACTTTTGTGAGTTATAAAGCAAAAACAATACCAAAGCATGGAAATTCCATCAAAATATTCAGCACAAGCAGTAGAAAACAAATGGTACGACTACTGGATGTCACATAATTACTTTCATTCTACACCAGATGAGAGAGAACCATATACTATTGTAATTCCGCCACCAAACGTGACAGGTGTCTTACACATGGGACACATGTTGAATAATACAATTCAAGATGTGCTCATTCGTCGTGCGCGTTTACAAGGTAAAAATGCGTGTTGGGTTCCTGGTACTGATCATGCATCTATTGCTACAGAAGCCAAAGTTGTGGCTAAGTTAAAAGCTCAAGGGATTGATAAAAATGATTTATCTCGTGAAGATTTCTTGGAGCATGCTTGGGAATGGACAGAAGAGTATGGAGGTGTTATTTTAGAACAATTAAAAAAATTAGGTTGCTCATGTGATTGGGATCGTACAAAGTTTACGATGGATGATGATATGAGTGAAGCTGTTATCAAGGTATTTGTTGATTTACATAACAAAGGGTTGATTTACAGAGGATATCGTATGGTTAATTGGGATCCTGAAGCTAAAACAACCTTGTCTGATGAGGAAGTTATCCATGTAGAAAAGCAAGGATTACTCTATTATTTAGAATATAAAATAGAAGGTAGTGATGAGAAATTAACCATTGCTACAACACGACCAGAAACCATTTTTGGAGATACTGCAATCTGTATTAACCCAACAGACGAACGTTTTACGCATCTCAAAGGGAAGAAAGCAATTGTTCCTATCTGCGGAAGAGTGATTCCAATCATTGAAGACGAGTACGTTGATATTGAGTTCGGGACAGGTTGCTTAAAAGTGACACCTGCTCACGATGAAAATGATAAAGTGTTAGGTGATAAGCATAACCTTGAAGTTGTTGATATTTTTAATGATGATGCGAGTTTGAATAGCTTCGGAATGCACTTTGAAGGGCAAGATCGCTTTGTTGTTAGAAAAGCAGTTGCTAAAGAATTAGAAGCTTCTGGTGTGATTATAAAAACTGAAAACCACATCAATAAAGTAGGAACATCAGAACGTACAAAGGCGGTTATAGAACCTCGTTTGAGTGATCAATGGTTCCTTAAAATGGAAGATTTAGCGAAGCCTGCAATTGATGCTGTGTTAAAAACTGGTGAAGTAAAGCTGTTTCCGAAGAAATTTGAAAACACGTATAGACACTGGATGGAGAATATTCGCGATTGGAATATCTCGCGTCAATTACTTTGGGGACAACAAATTCCTGCGTATTTCTATGGTGACGGTAAAGAAGATTATGTTGTAGCAGAAAACATTGAGGACGCTGTAAAACTTGCAAGAGTAAAAGCTAACAACCAAGAGTTAACTGCTGAAAGCTTGAGACAAGATACAGATGCTTTAGATACATGGTTTAGCTCATGGTTATGGCCAATGAGTGTTTTTGATGGTATTAGAAATCCGGAAAACGAAGAAATCAAGTATTACTATCCAACTAATGATTTGGTGACAGGTCCAGATATTTTATTCTTTTGGGTAGCAAGAATGATTGTTGCTGGTTATGAGTATAGAGGAGAAAGACCTTTTGAAAATGTATACCTCACAGGATTAGTGAGAGATAAGCAAAGACGTAAAATGTCTAAGTCGTTAGGTAATTCTCCCGATGCTTTAAAGTTGATTGAAGAATATAGTGCTGATGGTGTTAGAGTCGGACTTTTATTGAGTTCTGCAGCAGGTAATGATTTAATGTTTGATGAAGCGTTATGTCAGCAAGGAAAAGGTTTCTCTAATAAAATATGGAATGCATTTAATCTTACCAATCTTTGGGACGTTGATGAAAATATAGAGCAGCCTAATTCTAGTAAAATAGCATTAGAATGGTACGAAGCAAGATTTCAAAAAGTACTTGTTGAGATAGAAGATCACTTCAGTAAGTATAGATTAAGTGATGCGTTGATGGCTATTTATAAATTAATCTATGATGATTTTTGTGGTTGGATGTTAGAAATGGTAAAACCTGCATATCAACAACCAATTGATGCTGTAACGTATAATAAAGTGATGTCTATTTTTGAGGAAAATCTTAAAATAATTCATCCTTTCATGCCTTTCTTAACTGAAGAAATTTGGCAATCTATCAAAGAACGTTCTCCAGAAGAAGCGTTGATTATTGCAAAATGGCCAAAGGCGAAACCAATTAATGAGACGTTGATTTCAGAATTTGATTTTGCTTCTGAAGTCATCACAGGAATAAGAAATATTAGAACACAAAAAAATATTGCCTTTAAAGATGCTATAGGATTTTCAGTAGTGAATAATGAAAATGTTAATTCGACATTTGATGAGGTGATTTCTAAACTAGGTAACCTTGACAATTTCGAATATGTTACAGCGCCAGTTGAAGGTGCTTTGACCTATCGTGTGAAATCTAACGAATACTTCATCCCAATGGAAGGAAGTATTGATGTAGAAGCAGAGATTGCTAAATTAACCGAAGAGTTAAACTATACTGAAGGCTTTTTGAAATCGGTTCAAAAGAAGCTGTCAAACGAGCGTTTTGTTGCAGGAGCACCTGAGCAAGTAGTAGCTAGTGAAAAGAAAAAGGAAGCAGATGCTTTAGCTAAGATTGAGACTATAAAGTCTAGTTTGGCGAGTTTAAAATAGACAGACTTAAAATTAAATTACAAAACTTACAAGGTTTTTGGTGACTGAGCGTAGTCGAAGTCCAAACCTTGTAGGTTTTTTTATGTTTAATTACCACTCATTAATCTTATTACTATCTAACTTCACAAAAATAAAGAGTAAAATAGTAAAGCCCCAAAGTCCGGAGCCTCCATAACTAAAAAAGGGTAGAGGTATCCCAACAGTTGGGATTAATCCCATGACCATACCTATATTAATCGTAAAATGTGTAAATAATATAGCTGCAACTCCATAGCCATAAACGCGACTAAATTGTGATTTTTGGGATTCAGCAAGAAATAGGACTCGTAAAATTAAAGCCATAAATAAAACCACAACTAAACTACTTCCTAAAAATCCCCATTCTTCACCAACAGTACTAAAAATATAATCGGTTTCTTGTTCTGGCACAAACTTCCCAGTGGTTCTCGTACCTTGCATAAAACCTTTTCCTGTTAAACCACCAGAGCTAATAGCTTGTTCGGATTGGATGAGGTTGTAAGCTTCTTCTTTTTTCATTTTCTCTAATTTCACTGGATCTTTTTCCAAGCGTAACCATAGACTAATTCTATTTTGTTGATGCGGTTTTAAAACGTGATCGTAAAACATGCGTACACCTGCAGAAAATGAGACACAAACCAACAAGATAACTACAGATTGTATTATTGATGCACGTTTTTTTCTTCGGAAAAAGTACAAGCTACAAATTATTATAGCTGTAACTAAAGCCGTGATTAATATTCCGAATTTTAGCGCCAAAACAGCTAAAATAATAGCTGAAATTGCAATGGCTAAATATATTTGTTGTAGTCCTTCACGATAAAACACAAAGAAAAAAGAAGCATATACAATTGTACTTCCTGCATCATTTTGAAGTAAGATTAATATGGCAGGCAATACGATAATTCCAACAGCTCTTAATTGGTGCTTTATGGTATTCATATCGGTTTGTAAATCGCTCATATATTTAGCAAGTGCAAGAGCAGTAGCAAATTTTGCAAACTCACTTGGTTGTATAGTCATACTACCAATTCCATACCAAGAACGTGCACCATTGACATCTTTTCCGAAGATAAAAAGTCCGACAAGTGCCAACATGGCGACAATATAAATAACACTAGCAAAACGCTCATAAAATTTTGCTTCAACGGCTAGAATTAAAGTAATAAGAACAAATGTTAGGCCAATAAAAACAGCATGTTTTCCATACAATTGACTCGTGTCAAAATAACTTACAATATCACCTTCATGAGAGGCAGACATAATATTGAGCCAACCAAAACCAACAAGTAATAAGAATAATACAATTGTAATCCAATCAAACCCAAAACCTCTATGATGCTCTCTACTGTGCATGTTTATAATTTTGGTTTATTAACATTGATATTGATTGAATTGTCAATATCATCATCTTTTGGTGCTTGTGTTTTGTCAATAACTTGAAGCGTTGTTTCTCCATTAATTTTAAAAGGCTCTCCAGAATATGGTTTTGCGTACTCGTTTTCTAGACTATGTGTGAGAATCCAATTTTCCATATCGGTTCTAGTTATCTCACGATTGATATACTTTTCAATCATTAAACTAGCCATACGTCCAGCAAACCGACTTCCCCAATATCCGTTTTCTACAAAAACTGCAATTGCAATTTTCGGGTTGTCTTTTGGAGCAAAAGCTACAAAAATGGAATGATCTGTTAATTGTGTTTTTACACTGTCAATTTTTATGAAATTCTCTGCTGTTCCTGTTTTTCCGCAGATTTCAATTCCAGGAATACGAAGTGAGGCAGCAGTTCCTTTATTATACACATCAAACATGCCTTGAACTACAGGTTCAAAATGTCGTTTATCTATTGTTGTCTGTCTTTTAGTAGTAAATTTGCTTGGGATGGTGTCACCTTCAATTTCTTTTATGATATGAGGTGTATAATAATAACCACGATTGCCAATGGCAGCTGCCATATTTGCTAATTGAATTGGAGTTGCCTCAACTTCGCCTTGGCCAATAGCATTTGATACAATATATGTTGAGCCCCAACGATTATCACCATAAGCTCTATCATAATAATTCCCATCAGGAATTCTACCTTTTTGTCCAACAGGTAAGTCATATCCTAAATAATTTCCTAGTCCGAAACTTTTGGCATGATTTGCCCAAATGTTCATGCCTTCTCCTGCATCATCATACTTGTCTACTATTTTACGGTAGGCAGTGACGAAGTAAGCGTTACAAGATTGTGCAATTCCAGCATTCATATCTACAGGGCTCTTATGATGGTGACAGCCTGTTAGTTTTCTGCTACCATAATAATAACCCATTCTGCAAGTTACTTTTTCATCAGGATCCATTACACCTTCTTGCAAAGCGATAAGTGCATTGATAACTTTAAAAGGTGAACCTGGAGGATATTGCGCTTGCAATCCCCTGTCAAACAAAGGTTTGGCGATACTATCGCGATAAAGTGTTGTGAAATTCTTAGAACGATCTCGACCTACTAATAAATTTGGGTTATAACTAGGTCCAGAAACTAATGCTAAAATTTCGCCATTAGAAGGGTCAATTGCAACAATACCTCCACGTTTATTGGTCATTAAAAGCTCACCATATTTTTGTAGCTCTGCATCAATAGTGATTTTGATGTCTTTTCCAGGTTGAGGTAATGTGTCAAATCGTCCATTTTTGTAAGGACCAATGATTTTATTAAACCTATCCTTTTGACTAAACTTAATCCCTTTTACGCCTTTAAGAACATCTTCATAAGATAATTCTATACCTTGTTTACCAATAAGATCACCTAAAGTATAATAAGGTTGTTTTTCTATGGTACGTTGATTGACTTCACCTAAATCACCCAAAACATTAGCTCCAATCGTAGTTTGATAGTCACGTAATGATCTTTTCTGAATATAGAAACCATCAAACTTTCGCATTTTTTCTTGAAGTACTGCGTAATCTTTTTTAGACAATTGTGGTACAAATGGCGAAGGCAATCGTGGCGAATAGTTTTTAGCTCTATTGTATTTTTTTATAAAATCTTCTTTTGTGATTTTTAATAATTTGCAAAACTCTAAAGTATCTAAAGGCTCAACTTCTCTTGGAATAATCATTACATCATAAGAGGGCTGATTGGCTACTAATAATTTTCCGTTTCTGTCATAGACATAGCCACGCTTAGGGTAATCATATTCTTTTTTTATGGCACTATCTTCAAATAGGCTATAGGCTTCTTTATTATAAACTTGTAGATAAAAAAGACGTGAAATAAATAAAAGTCCGACGAGGATAACAGTCAATAAAAGTAAAATTTTTCTCATCGTTGTTTAGTACTGAAAAGTATAGAAATTAGTGCGCAGAGTATTATAGTGAAAATACTAGAGAATAACGTCTTTTGTGCTATTAAAAGTATGTTTGAAATGTTAAAAATTTCCAACGAAAACATAATAAAATGATGAATGAAAATTAGGATGGAAAAATAGATGACTCTGTTGCCAAATTCTGTATTATTAAATTTAATGGTTTGATGCTCATAAACCATCCCAAAAGCAAATTTTAAAACAGGAGGTCTAATAAATGCAATAGTAACGCAAGCTGCAGCATGAACTCCTCCAGAATTAGAAAATATATCCACGAACAGTCCCAACATGAAACTTAAAAAGATAAAGAGTGTACGATTGTTATTAATAGGAAATAGTAAGATGAATAGAATATATGGGTATGGGTTAATATTACCCATAAAGTTGATATTACTAAATACCAGAACCTGAATGAGTATTAATACCACAAACCTTATGATGCTATTTACGTTTAAACTATTCATCAATTGGGTTTTCTAAAAGCTTAATTTCTTCGGAATCTAAATTTTCAATGACGTAAACATTTGAAAGGTTTGTCATATCATTAAACAATTTTACTTGAATAGTGTACGTGTCTCCACTTATATCTAAAACAAAAGAATCTATTGAACCTATTGGAATCCCTTTTGGAAAAATAGTAGATTGACCACCAGTAATAATCGTATCACCTTCTTTTACTGGAGCAAATTTTGAAATATCTGTTAATTGAACAGTTGTTGCAGGAGACTTGCCATCCCATTTTAGCGACCCAATATGACTAGATGATTTTAATTGTGCGTTTATTCTACTTTTTGTATTTAAAATGGATAATATTCTAGCATAGCCTTGAGACGTATTGTCTATAATACCAACAATACCTTTTGAGGTGATGACACCTAAATCTTCTTTAATCGCATCTTTCTCACCTTTATTAATCGTTAAATAATTTTTAGTAGAGGCATAATTGTTATTGATGATTTTTGCAGATTGAATTTTATAACGTCCATTAAAAGTCACACTATCAATTGATGTGTTTGTTGAAATAATCGAATCACCTGAATTAAAAATTTGAGAACGTAATCTTCTGTTTTCCTCAACTAATACCTCATTTTGGTCATCTAAATCAAAATAATCTGAAATACTACTTGCACGTTCATAAATACCACCAGTTAAAAAATTGGCAGAGTTTATAAACTTACTTTTATGATAAGAATGTGATTGTATGGTTAATCCTAAAGAAATGATAAACAGCAACAGAAACAAAAGGAAGGTCTTGTTTCTAATGACAAAGTTTATAATTTGTTGCATGCTATGTAGGTATTGCTATTCTTCTTATTTTATCAATACGCTTTTAAATTTGGCTAGGTTTTTTAGCGCAATTCCTGTACCTCGAACAACTGCTCTTAAAGGGTCTTCAGCGATATAAACGGGTAAATCTGTTTTTTGAGATAAACGTTTGTCTAAACCTCTTAACATAGATCCACCACCTGCTAAATAGATTCCAGTATTATAGATATCTGCAGCCAGTTCTGGAGGCGTTTGAGATAACGTTTCCATTACAGAGTCTTCAATTCTAAGAATAGACTTATCTAATGCTTTTGCAATTTCACGATAAGAAATCTGAACTTGTTTAGGTTTTCCAGTTAATAAATCACGTCCTTGAACGCTCATTTCTTCTGGAGGCATATCTAAATCTTCGGTAGCAGCACCAATTTGAATTTTTATCTTTTCCGCAGTACGATCACCAACATATAAGTTGTGTTGCGTACGCATGTAATAAATAATATCATTTGTGAAAACGTCACCTGCAACTTTAACCGATTTGTCACAAACAATTCCGCCAAGTGCGATTACAGCAATTTCTGTGGTACCACCTCCAATATCAACAATCATGTTTCCTTTTGGTTGCATGATGTCAATACCAATACCAATAGCTGCTGCCATTGGCTCATGAATTAGATAAACTTCTTTACCGTTTACGCGCTCACAAGATTCTTTTACTGCTCGCATTTCTACTTCTGTAATTCCAGAAGGAATACAAACCACCATTCGTAAAGCAGGCGTAAATAATTTCTTTTTTAATGCAGGAATATTTTTGATAAACATACTTATCATTTGCTCAGAAGCATCAAAATCTGCAATTACACCATCTTTTAAAGGTCTAATCGTTTTGATATTTTCGTGCGTTTTACCTTGCATCATGTTGGCTTCTTTTCCAACTGCTATTATTTTTCCAGAAATTCTATCTCTTGCAACTATGGATGGACTATCAACAACAACCTTGTCGTTGTGGATAATTAGTGTATTTGCGGTTCCTAAATCTATGGCTATTTCTTCGGTTAAGAAATCAAAAAATCCCATGCGTTATTCTAATATTATGAGGGTGTTATTGTATTCAGTTTTTGACGTGTTGTAAAAGTAGTAAAACTTAATAAATATTTACACTTTATTTCTATTTCAATTTATATGAAAGCTAAGCGATTAACTTTTAGTAGTTAAACGTTTGCTTTTTGGTTTTGGATGTTAGCTTCAGATTAAAAAAAATCAATTGACTAAGATCTCTTTTTTCTTCAGAAATGTAACAATCACAAAACAGTTGTCTAATGTTTAAAATGACGTGTTCCAGTCATCACCATAGCAACGTTATGCTCATTACAGTAATCAATGGTTAATTGGTCTTTTATGGATCCTCCTGGTTGTATCACAGCAGTAATTCCTGCATTATCTGCAATCTCTACACAATCTGGAAACGGAAAAAAAGCATCACTCGCCATCACAGCTCCTTTTAAGTCAAAATTGAATGATTGTGCTTTATGAATGGCTTGATTAAGTGCATCAACACGACTAGTTTGTCCTGTACCACTTGCACACAGTTGTTTGTTTTTTACTAAAACAATTGTGTTTGATTTGGTATGCTTGCAAATTTTTGAAGCAAATATTAAATCATCTAACTCGTTTTGAGTTGGTTTAGTATTTGTTGCATATGTTAAGTCTGCTATACTATCTGTTTTGTTGTTTTTATCTTGAACTAAAATTCCGTTAAGACATGTTCTTACAGTAGTTTCTGCAAAATCTGTGTCTTTTAAAATTAATAGAATTCTGTTCTTTTTGCCTTTCAAAATCTCTAAAGCGTCTTCAGAAAAAGAAGGTGCTATAACCACTTCACAAAATAAGGTGTGAATTTGCTCAGCAGTCGCTTTATCAATTTCTGTATTAGAAATTAAAACACCTCCAAATGCAGATACTGGATCACCAGCCAATGCATCTGTATAAGCTTGACTAATTGTATCACGTTGTGCAAAACCACAAGCATTATTATGTTTTAAGATAGCGAAAGCAGGTGCTTCTCCTTTAAATTCATTCATTAAATTTACAGCTGCATCAACATCAAGAAGGTTGTTGTAGCTTAATTCTTTTCCGTGGAGTTTAGTGAATAAATCATCAAAATTTCCGAAGAAAAAACCACGTTGATGAGGGTTTTCTCCATAACGTAAAACTTGACCTTGAGTTTCGCTAATTTTTAATGACGCAATACTGTGATCTGCATTGAAATAATTAAAAATAGCTGAATCATAATGTGACGATACGTTAAACGCTTTTGCAGCAAAATGTTTTCTATCAGCTTCAGAAGTTTCACCATTTTTCGATTTCAGAAGTTCTAAAAACTCAGAATAATCATCAACAGACGATACGCAAATTACATCTGCATAATTTTTTGCAGCAGCGCGAATTAGAGAAATACCTCCAATATCAATTTTTTCTATTATATCTTGGTTAGCAGCTCCAGAAGCTACCGTTTTTTCAAAAGGATATAAATCGACAATGACAACATCTATTTGTGGAATCTCAAAATCAACCATTTCTGCAACGTCACCATCATGATTTTGACGGTTTAATATACCTCCAAAAACTTTTGGATGTAATGTTTTTACACGACCTCCAAGTATAGAAGGATAGGACGTTACGTCCTCGACAGGAACGACGTTGATGCCTAAATCTTTGATAAATTTTTCTGTACCACCTGTAGAATAAATAGTGACATTTTGTTTGTCAAGTTGTTTAACGATTGGTGCTAATCCGTCTTTACTAAAAACCGAAATTAAGGCAGATTTAATTGTTTTGTTGTTGCTCATTGTGAATTTTTGTTGTGTTGTAAAAATTAAAGCTCAAAAATACATAATATCAAACCCTTATTTGATTCAAAATTGCAGTTTGTTTGAGTTTTTTGTAACAATAAATTGTTGAAAACGTCCTATCTTTATAATTCTAGAATTAAACTGGAAAATCAAACCCATCACATGCTTGTTTATTTAAGGTTATTTAAAGAAAGTTTTTCGTTTGCTATCAATGCATTACGTAATAATAAACTGCGAACATTCTTATCACTTTTGGGAATTACTATAGGTATTTTTTCCATTATTGCTGTTTTGGCAGCTGTTGATTCCTTAGATAAAAGTATCAAAGATCAATTAAGTGGTTTAGATAAAAATACAATGTACTTAACCAAGTTTTCATTTGGGCCAACAGATGTGCCTAGATGGCAACGTGACAATTTTCCGCAGACAGATTATGACGATTTTGAGTATATAGAGCGTAACGTGCCAGATATAAGTGCTATAGCTTATGTGATTTTTGGGAGTAGTCAAAACATAAAATATGAAGGCAATACGGTTACTGGTGTTAATGTGACACCAGTGTCTAATGGTATTTATGATATTGAAAGTTTAAAATTAAGTGATGGTCGTTTTTACAATGAATCTGAATCTAAATCAGGAGCAAATGTCATGGTTGTTGGAAGTGGAACTGCTGAGAATCTCTTCGGAAATAGTAACCCGATTGGTAAAACGGTTAGAGCATACGGAAGGAAAATGACTGTTATTGGTGTTCTCAAAAAAATGGGTAATGGCTTAGGTGATTCTCCAGATGAAAAAGCCTTTGTGCCAGTAAATTTTGTGCGTCGTTTTCAAAATGGTGGTTCTGATGGAATTCCGGGAGCAATCATAATTAAACCAGAAAATGATGTTGATATAGGAGCTTTTGAAGCCGTTTTAAAACAAAAATATCGTGCTTACAGAGGATTAAAAGCTGATGAACCTGATAACTTTTTTGTCAATAAAATGTCTGGAATGCAAGATGCTATAGATGGCATTATTTCAGGTCTAAATTTTGCAGGCTGGATTATTAGTGGTTTCTCATTACTTGTTGGAGGATTTGGAATTGCCAATATTATGTTTGTAAGTGTTCGTGAACGCACAAGTCTTATTGGGATTCAAAAATCTCTAGGTGCAAAGAATAGATTTATCTTATTTCAATTTTTATTTGAGGCTGTGATACTTTCTGTGTTAGGAGGTTTTATAGGAATTGTAATGGTTTGGCTGGTGTCGTTAATTGCCAATGCAGCTCTAGAATTTGAGTTTATATTGTCGTTATCAAACATATTTCTAGGATTTGGATTGTCAACATTTATCGGATTAATTTCTGGAATCATACCAGCAATTTCTGCATCACAGTTAGATCCTGTTGAGGCTATTAGAACTGGTATGTAGATTAGTTTGTAGTCGTGGTCGCAGTTTTCAGTGTTTACTCAAGAATAAACATAAGCTCAGTAAAGTAAACTTTGTGCCTTTGCGAGATATTCTTAATTAAATTATAGTAGCAACCTGCTCACAAACAAACTCTAAAAATCGTTCATCTTCTTCAGTAAAAGGATCAGGTGTATTAGAATCTATGTCAATTTGCCCAATGTTTTCACCATTCACAAAAATAGGAATCACAATTTCAGCCTTTACCGTAATGCTACAAGCAATATAATTATCTTGAGCTGCTACGTCTGGTACGACGAAATTTTTATTTGAAAGTGCTACTTGTCCGCAAATCCCTTTTCCGAAGGGAATAATAATATGATCTGTAGGTTCTCCAACGTAAGGTCCTAATTTTAACTCGTTTTTATCTCCATTTTTAAAATAGAAACCTACCCAATTATAATAATCAATGTGGTTTTCAAGAAGTTCGCATATTGATAATAAGCGTTCATCAACTGTTTTAGTAGCATCGGTTATTAGGCTTTCAACTTGGAGTTTAAGGGTCTTAAATATCATAGGTTTCAATAATTTTGGTAAAAGTATTTAAAAAGTGCTATTTCTAGATTCATTTTGTATAATTTTAACTGAAAGTAATTTATCATTTTATTTGAAAGCACTTCTTCTTAAATATAAATCTGTCGTAAAGTTTATTTTAACCTTTCTAGCGGTTTACATTGTACTTACGATGTGTTATAAATTGTATTTGGATTTTTCAGATGGTTCAAAATACTATCCAGACTACTTAACCAATCTTGTTGCAAAACAAAGTAAATCTCTTATAGATACTTTTGGTTATGATGCTAATATTATTCCGCATCCAGATGAACCGTCGATGAAGTTATTAGTAAATTCTAAATTTGTAGCTAGAGTTGTAGAAGGCTGTAATTCTATAAGTGTCATAATTTTATTTATTTCATTTATAATCGCTTTTGCAGATAAATTTAAAGCAACTTTTATTTATATACTGACAGGAAGTGTGCTAATATACGTGGTGAATCTCATACGAATTGCCATATTATCTATAGGGTTATATAAATATCCTTGGCGAGAACATATTTTACATACAGTTATATTTCCTATGATTATCTATGGTATGGTTTTTCTACTTTGGATGTTTTGGGTGAATCGATTTTCAAAAAAGAAAAAACAACATGCGTAATCCAATAACTTACATATTACTTATGGTATTGTTTGGACTGCTCGTTTTAATTCGAGTTTTTGAAAACGAATTATTTTACGATCCATATGTATCGTTTTTTAAAAGCGATTACTTAAGTATGGATTCTCCACGGCGAGAAATATTAAAACTATCACTTTTCACAACATTAAGATTTGTCCTAAATACTGTTATTTCATTAGGTATTATTTTTCTATTTTTTAGAGATAAATCAATTGTCAAGTTTTCAATAATAGTTTACATCGTCGCTTTTATTATTTTGATGTTATTTTTTCTATACTTCGTCATTAATCCGAGACAAGAAGATTACTATTTGTTTTTCAATTTTAGACGGTTTTTAATTCAGCCTATACTTTTATTGCTCCTCGTTCCTGCGTTTTATTATTATAAGCTTAAATCATAAACTGTTAATCATACTATAATTTTATTTGGGTTAATTTCTTTTTTTTAACTTTGCAACATGTTAAAACAGATTTTACATAAAGTATTTTCTATGATGATGGCAGTTTTACTGTTATTGTCAACAGTCTCATTTACTGTAGAAAAGCATTTTTGTGGTGACGTTTTAATAGATGTTGCAGTTTTTAGTACGATAGAAAAATGTGCATCAGATGCTGTTGAAATGGTAGAAGAGCATGTTTCAAAAAAAACATGTTGTAAAGATACTTTAGATGTTATTGAAGGTCAAACTCAGCTAACAGTAAAAACATTTGATGACTTAGATTTTGAGCAGCAACAATTTTTGGTTGCATATGTTCATGCTTTTAATAACCTTTTTGAAGTTGTTCAAAAACATACAATACCTCACCAATATTATAATTCTCCCAAGTTGATTGCAGACATACACGTTCTCGATCAAGTCTTCCTCATTTGATATTATCTATTTTCTAAGATTCTTTAGAGACCAAATTTTTGGTCTAATAATTAATTTTACACAAATACATAATAATGACACACACTTATATAGTTACAGGAATGACCTGTAATGGTTGCAAAGCTTCGGTAGAGAATGCTTTAAAAACTCTAGATAAAGTTGATGATGTATCTATAAATTTAGATACTCAGGAAGTTGAAATTTCAATGAAAAGTCATATTTCAACGGAAATTTTAAAACAAGCCTTACCATCTAAATATTCACTTTCTGAAAAAGAAAGTAAAAATGTCTTTGCTTCAGTTTCCGAAGAAAACACTGAAGAGAAGAGTGAGTTAAAGCAATTGTTTCCGCTCTTTTTGATTTTTGGATATATCTTATTAGGAACTGTTTTGATGAATTATAATCTGTTTACTATCGAAGGTTTTATGCTCGATTTTATGGGATTATTCTATCTCGTATTTAGTTTCTTTAAACTGTTAGATTTAAAAGGATTTCCAGAAAGTTTTAAAATGTACGATCCTCTAGCAAAAATATGGCCTGCTTATGGTTGGATTTATCCGTTTATTGAGTTGTCGTTGGGTATTCTATTTCTGATGCGAATTGAAATTCCTATAGCTTTAATTATGACATTAATTATTCTAGGAATTACAACTATTGGAGTTACTAAAACTTTACTAAATAAAAAATCAATTCAATGTGCTTGTTTAGGGACTGCATTAAAGCTTCCTATGACCAAAGCGACTTTTATTGAAAATAGTATTATGATTATTATGGCAATTATAATGCTTATTAAAACCTACAATTAAAATGAAAAAAATAATATATATCATGTTAATGATGCCTTTAATCATGCTCTCTCAGGAGAAAATTGAAGGTGTTGTTACAGAAAAAGTTGATGGAAGTAAACTATTTCCATTAGCAGGAGCCAATGTATTTTGGCTCGACACATCAATAGGTGCAGTGACAGATATTGATGGGAAATTCAGTATTGCATATGAACCAAGTTATACAAAACTAGTGATAAGTTATGTTGGTTTTAAAACAGATACTTTAACAATTACAAAGCCTAGATTTATCAAACATTTATTAGAAGCAACCAGTGATTTAGATCAAATTACACTAACAGCAAGAAAACGAGCGACTTCAAGATCGTACATGAGTGCCCAAAATATTATGACGATTAGTAGTGATGAGCTTTTAAAGGCTGCGTGTTGTAATTTATCTGAAAGCTTTGAAACCAATCCATCCATAGATGTTAATTTCTCTGATGCTGTAACAGGTACACGACAAATTAAAATGTTGGGCTTAACGAGTAAGTATATTTTGATAACAACAGAAAATATACCATCTATAAGAGGTGCTTCTCAAGCTTACGGATTAAGTTTCATACCAGGAACTTGGGTAGAAAGTATTCAAATTACTAAAGGTGCAGGAAGCGTCGTTAATGGTTTTGAAAGTATCGCAGGACAAATTAATGCAGAACTTCAAAAGCCTTCAAAAGATGACAAATTTTTCTTGAATTTATATGGAGCAAGTAGCCAACGTTTAGAGCTTAACACACATTTTAATACCAAAGTGAGTGAAAAGTGGAGCACAGGTTTATACGTACATGGTAATACACATCAAGAAAAACATGATGTTAATGATGACGGATTTTTAGATATGCCATTATATAATCAAATCAATGTGATGAACCGTTGGCAGTATACTAATCCAGAAAAAGGGTTTGTTAGTTTTATAAACGTGCGTTATCTTAATGATGCAAAACAATCTGGTCAACTTGATTTTAATCCAGATACAGATCGTTTGACAACCAATGCTTGGGGAAGTGAAATTGATACAGAGCGTTTTGAAGTTTCTGCAAAACTTGGGTATGTTAATCCAGAAGTTCCGTGGCAAAGTCTAGGTGTTCAATTTGCATTTAGTAGTCATAATCAAGAGTCTTATTTTGGATTAAATCAATATGATATAAACCATAATAGCGTCTATTCTAATGTAATTTATAACACGATTATTAGTGATTCTAGACATAAAGTCAAGACAGGTTTAGGATTTACTTACGATCATTATGATGAATATGCTATTGGACTTGATTTTGAGCGCAGTGAGCGTTCTGCTGGTGCCTTTTTTGAATATGCATATGATGATTTAGATAAGTTGACTGTAACTGCTGGTTTGCGTTTTGACACACACAATTTATTAGGTGAGTTTGTAACTCCTCGTTTACATGCTCGATATACGCCTTGGGAGAAATCTGCATTTCGTGCTTCAATTGGTAGAGGAAAGCGTAGTGCTAATATTTTTGCCGAAAATCAAAATATGTTTGCTACATCTCGTACTATCAATATTCTGAATACCAACGGAAATATCTACGGGTTAGATCCTGAGATTGCATGGAATTATGGCGTTTCATACCTTCAGGGTTTTAATCTCTTCGGAAGAAAAGCAGACATCACTTTTGATTACTATAAAACCGATTTTACAAACCAAGTCGTCATAGATTGGGAAAATCCTCAGGAAGTAAATTTCTATAATCTTGAAGGCGATAGTTTTGCAAATAGTTTTCAAGTAGAATTGAATTATAATGTGTTTGAGAATTTCGATTTTAGAACCGCTTATAAATATTATGATGTGCAAACGTCCTATACTTCTGGGAAATTATCTAAACCCTTAATTCCGAAGCATCGCTTTTTTGCCAATGCATCCTATGAAACTCCTGTTGAGGAAGGAGAATTTGCGAGATGGAAATTTGACCTTACCTATAATTGGTTGAGTGAGCAGCGTTTTTCATCTACAATATCTAATCCAGCAACGTATAGATTGCCAGAGCAATCTCCTACAGTAGGTACTTTAAATGCACAAGTCACTAAAGTGTTTTCTCCAAAATTTGAAGTATATTTAGGTGGTGAAAATATTACCAATGTGAGACAAAACAATCCTATTTTAGGAGCTGATGAACCTTTTGGTTCAAATTTTGATACTACGTTTGTGTATGGTCCAATTTTTGGAAGTATGTATTATGCAGGATTACGATATAGAATTAAATAAACCAATTTCAAATAAAAATTCCGTTATTATTCGGATTAAAAAATTAAAACAGACCAGATTATGAAAAAAGTTATTACAGTGATAGTGTTATTGGTAACCACAATAACATTCGCTCAAAACAAAAACGAACGTGCTTCTATAGAAGTTGATGGTGTATGTAATATGTGTAAAGAACGTATTGAAAAAGCAGCCATTAGAACAAAAGGTGTGAAATCTGCAATATGGAATGTAGATACTCACGAACTCAAATTAATTTATGATGCTCGTAAAACAAATTTAGATTCAATTAGTAGAAAAATTGCGTCTGTTGGTCATGATACAAAAATAATAAAGGCTACAGATGAGGAGTATGCATCTGTTCATCCATGTTGTATGTATCGAGATGATGATGTAGTTGATGATCATAAAAACTAAAAGTTATTAAGCCTAAATTAAAATTTAGGCTTTTTTTACGATTTGACGCAACCTTTTTGAATTATAAGAGACTATAAAGAAAGAGAAGTCATTTTGACTATATCAATAAATACCTATTTTATGAAAAACCTTATAAAAATTTTCGCTTTTGTTTATTTAACTTTTGGACTTGTTTCTTGCGATAATGATTCTGAAAATAATAATGAACCTACATCTGGAGAACCTAATAATTCTGAAGTATTAACGTCAATAACTATCAATTCTACTTGGGTTGCTTATGTTGAAACTATTAATTTAGATAACGATAAAATTACAGATATACAATATAATGATGGTTCATATCATCTTTATACTTATTCTGGTGATAAAGTATCTCAAATTACCGAATATGATGCAAATGATAATATTCTTTATACTAAATCATATAGTTATGATAGTAATGGTAGACTAACATATAGAATTAATACGCCTAATCCAGATTTAACACCATTTGATTATTATGTAAGTCATGAGTATACTTATGATACTGATTTAATAATCGTTGAATATAAAATTTTTGATTTTGATGATGTACAGTCAGGAGATACTCAAGTAAGTCATCTTGAGTTAAACCAAAATAATATTGTAAAATCCTATTATCCAGCGTTTCTAGCTAATGGTAGTAGAGATGAGGCAACATATGGTAATAATGGACCTTTGACTCTTAATTCTTATTTTTCAGGAGACCTCTTAGTTATTTCTAATTTTGAGTACGTAAACGAAATTGCAGCAGATGCATATTCTATTGGGAGATTCAAGTTTGGTAATCAATGGAGAATTAATACACTTTTGAGTAAAGACTCTTCTACATTAGGAACAGAAAATTTAGATGATGTGAGTTTAAATTATCTTTCTAGTTTGAGCTATAGTTATAATAATGAATCTCAATCGACAAGTTATGTAACAAATTTTAGCTACGAGTTTAATGGTGATAATCTTTTACTTAGTCAGACTCAAACAAAAAATAGTTCAGATAATAGCCTAGCATATATTACTATAATTACTTATGAGTACGAGTAATAAAGTTTAAATTATAAAAGGAACTACTTCATATAAAAACAGCCTTTGATTCTCATCAAAGGCTGTTTTATAAATAACTGATATTAGTCAGTGCTTGTGTATATCTAGGTTCTCGACTACATCATTCCTGGCATTCCTCCACCCATTGGTGGCATTCCGCCTCCAGCAGATTCTTCCTTAATATCCACTAAAGCACATTCTGTAGTTAAAATCATTCCTGCAACAGATGCAGCATTTTCTAATGCAATACGTGTTACTTTTTTAGGATCAATGATTCCTGCTTTTAGCATATCAACATACGTCTCAGTTTTGGCATCAAAACCGAAGTCTTTCTTTCCTTCTAATACTTTGTTGATAACTACAGATGCTTCTCCACCTGCATTTTCTACAATGGTTCTTAATGGTGCTTCTATTGCTTTTGCTACAATTTGAATTCCTGTTGTTTCATCAAGATTCTCTGTTGTGATTTTTCCTAAAACAGATTTTGCTCTTACTAAAGCAACACCACCTCCAGCAACGATACCTTCTTCTACAGCAGCTCTTGTTGCATTTAAAGCATCATCAACACGATCTTTCTTCTCTTTCATTTCAACTTCACTAGCTGCTCCAACATAAAGTACTGCAACACCTCCAGCTAATTTAGCTAAACGTTCTTGAAGTTTTTCTTTATCGTAATCACTTGTAGTTGTTTCTATTTGAGCTTTGATTTGATTTACTCTTGCTTTGATATCTGAAGACTTTCCAGAACCATTAACAATAGTTGTATTGTCTTTATCAATCATTACAGATTCTGCTGTACCTAGCATAGTTAAGTCTGCGTTTTCTAAAGAGAATCCTCTTTCTTCAGAAATAACAACACCTCCAGTTAATATAGCGATATCTTCAAGCATAGCTTTGCGACGATCTCCAAATCCAGGTGCTTTTACAGCAGCAATTTTTAATCCACCACGTAATTTATTTACAACTAAAGTTGCTAAGGCTTGACCTTCTACGTCTTCGGCAATAATTAATAACGGACGACCAGATTGCGCAACTGGTTCTAATATTGGAAGGATTTCTTGTAAGTTAGAAATCTTTTTATCAAATAATAATATGTACGGATTCTCTAAATCAGCAATCATTTTATCAGAATCTGTTACGAAGTAAGGTGATAAATATCCTCTGTCAAATTGCATACCTTCTACAACATCAACGTATGTTTCCATACCTTTTGCTTCTTCAACAGTAATTACGCCTTCTTTGCCAACTTTACTAAACGCTTTAGCGATTAATTCACCAATAGTGTCATCGTTGTTAGCTGATATTGCAGCCACTTGCTTAATCATTTCAGAATCGCTACCTACTTTTTTAGATTGCTTTTCTAAATCTTTTACAATTGCTAGTACTGCTTTGTCAATCCCACGTTTTAAATCCATTGGGTTAGCACCTGCAGCAACATTTTTTATACCTTCTTTTACGATGGCTTGTGCTAAAACAGTTGCTGTTGTTGTACCATCACCAGCTAAATCGTTGGTTTTAGAAGCGACTTCTTTTACCATTTGAGCTCCCATGTTTTCGAGCTCATTTTCTAATTCTATTTCCTTTGCAACAGAAACACCATCTTTAGTCACTTGAGGTGCTCCAAATGAACGACCAATAATAACGTTACGTCCTTTTGGTCCTAATGTTACTTTTACTGCATTTGCTAATGCATCAACACCACGTTTTAATCCGTCACGTGCTTCAATATCAAATTTTATATCTTTTGCCATTTTGAAATTTTAATTTTAAAGTTCCCATGAAAATGGGAATCTCTATTTAGTTAATTAATTGTTGTTGTATAAGATTTCGCATCACACTTCGACTACGCTCAGTGTCTATAGGAAATCATAGCGAATTATACAATCGCTAAAATATCACTCTCACGCATGATGAGGTAATCTTTACCGTCTAGTTTTAATTCTGTACCAGCATATTTTCCGTAGAGAACAGTATCACCAGATTTTACTGTCATTGGTTCATCTTTTGTGCCTTTACCAACAGCGACAACTTTTCCTTTTTGTGGTTTTTCTTTAGCGTTGTCTGGAATGATGATTCCTGAAGCTGTTTTAGTTTCAGCTTGTACAGGCTCAATAAGAACTCTGTCTGCTAATGGTTTAATGTTTAAGCTCATTGTTATGTAAGTTTTTTAATTAAATATTTAGATGTTGATAATTATCAACGCATAAGCGTTATGCTAAAAATGTGCCATTAGTGTATAACTGACAAAGTTGCAGAGGTTCCAATTTCGGTAGAAAAAAAGCAAAAAAAAATGCCAACTAAATAGCTGGCATTTTATATGATATGTAAATGGTTACTCTTATAAAGAATCTCCAGGTGTTGCAATATTATCTGTTGCAGTATCAACAGGAGTTGTAGCAGGAACAGTTGTCGTAGTTTCACTACCATTAATTATTTTAGAATCTTCAACGCCTCCTGCACCAGGAATAGCAAAGTTAGATGCTAAAATTAATGCTAATAATAAAGTTGCTAAAGCCCAAGTACTTTTGTCTAAAAAGTCTGTTGTTTTTTTAACACCTCCTAATTGTTGTGTACCACCACCTCCAAACGAAGAAGATAATCCTCCTCCTTTAGGGTTTTGAACCATAACGACTACAACTAGTAAAAATGATACTAGTATAATTAAGATTAAAAAGATTGTAAACGTATTCATTATTTTTGAGTATTATTTTCTTGTAATTCTTTTACTGCTTTAATTTGGTCTGCAAAGAAACCACTTTTTTCTGGATATTTCAAACTTAATATTTTATAAGATTGAATTGCCTTTGCATAGTTGTTTTGTTCTAAGTAAATTCTGGCTAAAGTCTCTGTCATCAATCCGTCATGAGGTACTTTATCGCTTGTATCTATAGTGTTTATTTTTAATTCTTTTGGAGGAACAATTTTTGGATTATTCTCTAAAAATTTATCAATGAGCTCAAATTTTTTGTTGATTAATGCCGATTTATCTTCTTTTTGAGACTCTTTAACCTCTTCTGTTTTTTCGCTTGTGCTGAGCCCAGTAGAAGTATCTGAAATAGTAGTGTTTATCTCATTTTTGTCTCTTTGAATTGGTTTAAAACTTGTGATTTTAAGCCATTCTGTAAATGAGTGTGTTTCTGTTTTTTCAAATTCTAAAGGTTTCCCTATTTGTAATATATCTTCAGGATTTTCTTCTATATGTTTGGCATCAATATCTATGATAACTTGCTCTGGTGTTGTTTTTGGTAGTGATAAAAAGTGAGCAACATTGTCGGTGTTTATCTTTTGTTCAAACAAGTTTGGGTCTAGAACACCTTCGGTATTTTTAATGTGTTGTTTTAAAGCATCGTCAATAGTAACACTTTTATTAACCGATATATCATCCAAATCATTAACAGTTATGTCTTTTAGGTGCTCTGAATTTTGTTTAATGACTTGAGATATTTCGTTTTGATTGAAAATTTCCGAAGTAATGAAATCAAATAAAATACTGCGATCTGTGGTGTAAGCTGCAGTCGTTTTTAATTCTTGATTATACTTATAGCTGTCATTATTTTTTAATCCTTTGAGGTATAAAGCTCTTGCAGATTGAAAGTATGGATATTTAATACTCAAATCATGCAATTGGCTTGTTTGCTCATCTGTGATGTGCTGCGGATTTTGAAGTATATATGTGAAATCTGACCTATTCATTTACCACTTTGCCAATGTTGCATTAAAAATATCTTGTGTTAAACGTTCAAAAATTTCTTCATGAGCAGTATCTTTTTGAGCACCAATTAACTGTGAGCTTCCACCAAAGTCATAAAAGAATGAAAAGCGTTGTTCAAATTCTTCATCTGGATTGTCTTTGTCATACATTCTTACATTTACACCAATCGTTAATCTGTTTTGTGCAGCAGTACTATTGGCTTGAGCAGTTGTTGGAGAGATGCGGTATTCTGTGATTTCACCTTCATATACTAAATCACCATTTGATGTTGTTAGATTTAAATTAGTTTGATTAACTATTAAATCTTGTAATGCGAGCGTAAAATCTCTATCTAAACCAGGTTCAATTAAGTCTGCGTTATTTTGAAAATAATTAACCTGAAATGTTTCAGCCTTTAAATCCTGAACTCCTGTAAAAGAATACGGTCCACAACCCAATAGGAGTAGTGCAACCGAAAAAATAATAAGGTGTTTGATACTTTTCATGTATTAATACGTGTTAGGTTTTTTCATTGTTATAAAGGCATAGATATAGCCTGCGTTATCTGCAACATCAAAATCTATATTAATGACACGATAGCCTTGGTAGTGTTTTTCGTTTACTAAATCTTCAGCTTCTTGTCTTATAGCTTCAGAACTTTTTCGTGTAAACGATTTCTTAATCATAAATATTTCTATGGCTTTCATTCGTTAATTATTTATGTATGATTTTTTTATAGAATCAACCATAACTAAAATAGAACATGAAAGATAATATTTTAGAATTGTTGGTTGCTTAAACTTTTCTTAAATCTTAAATTGAACTAAGGCTTATAAATCATACTGTTTAATCTTTCTATACAACGTTCGTTCGCTAATCCCTAATTCGGCAGCAGCAAGTTTACGTTTTCCTTGATGACGTTCTAGAGATTTTTTAATTAATTCTAGTTCTTTGTCATGTAAAGATAAGGTTTCTTCCTCTTCAATTTCTTCAGCAAAATGATATTTATCGATAGTTTGGTTTTTATCATCAGGATCAAAATGATCTTCTGTTTTCTCAGGAATTCTCATGACTTCTAGATCCTCAAACTCATCAGTATAATTATCTTTTTGAGGTTCACCGTATATTTTCTCAATTAAGCTTTCGTTATCTTTTTCTACTTGAGAAACGTTACCACTTTTCATGAGTTCCATCGTAAGTTTTTTGAGATCATTCAAATCACTTTTCATATCAAAAAGCACTTTGTAGAGAATTTCTCTTTCATTACTGAAATCACTATCAGACTTTGTTTTATTGATAACTGCAGGAAGATTATTACTTCCGTCAGGTAAATATCCTTGAAGTGTTGATGCGCTAATGGTACGGTTTTGTTCTAATACCGAAATTTGCTCAGCTACATTTCGCAACTGACGAATATTACCATTCCAACGGTGTTTTTGTAAAATAGGAACAGCATCATCTTCTAGTTTGATGGTTGGCATTTTATATTTCAAAGCAAAATCACTAGCAAATTTTCTAAACAATAAATGAATGTCTTCTTTACGTTCTCGAAGTGGTGGAATATTAATATCTACAGTACTTAATCTATAGTATAGATCTTCTCTAAATTTTTCTTTTTTAATCGCATCAAACATATTTACGTTTGTTGCAGCTACAATTCTTACATCAGTCTTTTGAACTTTACTTGATCCAACTTTTATAAATTCTCCATTTTCTAAAACACGTAATAAACGCACTTGTGTTGTTAATGGTAATTCTCCAACTTCATCTAAAAAAATTGTACCACCATCTGCAACTTCAAAATATCCAGAACGTGTTCCTGTAGCACCTGTAAATGCTCCTTTTTCATGACCAAAAAGTTCACTATCAATCGTTCCTTCTGGGATAGCACCACAGTTTACTGCAATATATTTACCATGCTTACGATGGGATAATTGATGTATGATTTTAGGGATGCTCTCTTTACCAACTCCACTTTCACCAGTAACTAATACCGAAATATCTGTTGGTGCAACTTGGATTGCTTTTTCAATCGCTCTGTTGAGTTTAGGATCGTTTCCAATAATTCCGAAACGTTGTTTTATGGCTTGTATGCTTTCCATTAATTTTTTTTTATATATTGTTTGGTCGAACGCAGTCGAGACCTAATTAAAACCTCTCGACTGTGCTCGATGCGACATTAATTATGTTTTGAATACCCAATGACCTCACCAATCAAAGTAGCACTAGTACAATCTAACACCTTGACTTTTACTAATTCTCCAATCTTGTAATTTTCCTTCGGAAAAACAGCAACAATATTCTGTGATGTTTTGCCTGACCATTGCTCGTTTGATTTTTTAGACTCACGTTCAATGAGAACTTCAACTTCGGTATTTATATATTTTTCAATTTGTTCAGCACCAAGCTCTCTTTGTAATTGTACAATTTCTGCTAGGCGTCTTTTTTTAATAGCTTCAGGAACATCATCTTCCAATTTACGCTCAGCCATGGTTCCTGGACGTTCAGAATACATATACATAAATCCAAAGTTATACTTTACGTATTGCATTAAACTTAACGTGTCTTGATGGTCTTGTTCTGTTTCCGTAGGAAAACCAGCAATCATATCTTGGCTAATAGAACATTCTGGGAGAATTCGTCTAATATTATCAATCAATTCAAAATATTCTTCTCGTGTGTGTAAACGGTTCATTTCTTTTAAAATACGGTTACTACCACTTTGAACCGGTAAGTGAATGTGTTTACAAATGTTATCATATTTTGCCATGGTATGAATTACATCTAACGTTAAATCTTGAGGGTTAGACGTCGAAAAACGAATGCGCATTTCAGGTTGTGTTATGGCACACATCTCCAACAATTGCGGAAAGTGAACAGCAGTTGCCTTTTGCATATCACTGGCTTTAACGAAATCTTTTTTGAGTCCGCCTCCATACCACAAATAGCTATCCACATTTTGACCTAAAAGTGTGATTTCTTTATAGCCTTTGTTCCATAAATCATTGACTTCTTCAATAATGCTTTGAGGATCACGACTACGCTCACGACCTCTTGTAAAAGGGACTACACAAAAGGTGCACATATTATCGCAACCACGTGTAATAGATACATACGCACTAACTCCATTAGTGTTTAATCGCACAGGAGAAATATCTCCATAGGTTTCTTCTTTAGATAGAATAACGTTGATGGCATCTCTACCTTGATCAACTTCTGCTAAAAGGTTTGGTAAATCTTTATACGCATCTGGACCAACAACGAGGTCTACTATTTTTTCTTCTTCTAAAAATTTAGTTTTTAAACGCTCAGCCATACAGCCAAGAACGCCAACTTTCATTTTTGGGTTAATACGTTTTACTGCATTATATTTTTCTAAACGTTTTCTAACGGTTTGTTCTGCTTTATCTCTAATGGAACAGGTGTTTACCAATACCAAGTCTGCTTCTTCGAGACTTTGAGTGGTATTGAAACCTTGATCTGAAAGTATGGAAGCTACAATTTCACTGTCGCTAAAATTCATAGCACAACCGTAACTTTCTATAAAAAGTTTTCGTTTGTTTCCTTCTTTTTGTTCTAAAACAAGATTGTTACCTTGTTTGCTTTCGTCAATTGTTTTGTCCATATATCGTGTACAATCCCAAAAATTTGGGAGGAATCAATTTAAATTTTAGTTGTCAATAAGCATGCAAAGATACTATAATTTGAAGGATTGTGACAAAGTGTCATAGCAGATTTTGTTTTGAAGATGCGTTTTATTTCACTTTATTTGGAAAAACTAACTAACTCCTTGACTTATGTTATTTGCAGAAATTCAGCACAAAATAAATCATGCTAAACAGCTCGATTTTGGTAATCTTTTAAATGATAGTATAGAATTATTTAAGAAGGTTTGGCTTCAAGGCTTGTTGATGCTGTTAATTATGTTTGCTTTTATGATTCCGTTTGTATTTATTGTATACTTTCCGTTGCTTATATTTGGTGTAGTAGATTCGACAAATCCAGGTGCTTATAATGGTTTAGCTCCAATTGCCTTAATATTTGTTGGTGTTGCATATCTACTATTTATTTTTGCAATGATTGTTATTTCTTTTGGTTTAAAAGCAGGATTGTTTAGAATCATGAGACAAAAGGATTTGAATGAAATAGGAGCAGATGATTATTTCTTTTTTCTTCGAAAACCGTATCTCTCAAAAACCATCAACTTGTCACTAGCTTATTTTGGAATAAGTGTATTAGCAATGCTATTATGTGTGTTTCCAATAATTTATGTGATGGTTCCACTTAATTTACTCGTAGTTATATATGCTTTTAATCCCGATATATCTAGTTCTAATCTAATCAAAGCAAGTTTTGAATTAGGAAATAAAAAATGGTTAATCACTTTTGGGATTACTCTAGTTGCAGGATGGTTAGCACAAATGGTGGGTATCTTAATGTGTGGAATTGGAATTTTTGTGACTGCATCATTTGCAGTTATTCCTTTATATTTTATCTATAAAGAAGTGTTTGGGTTCAATGAAGATGTTAATGAACTTAAGCAAATAGGAAATAATGAAAATTTTGACGCAACCAATTAAATAGTTTTGCATCTAATAAAAAATAATACATCATGAAATTATCTAAAATTATAACCGCCTGTTTTTGTTTTACATTATTATTACTGAATACACAATGTGATGATGACGATCAAAATAGTGCTTCGCCTTGTGATCAAACTGTTATTATTGATAATGGGTTTTATGAAACAGCAGAGTCTGATGTTTATAATCTTATAGAAGCAGTGATTATAGATAACTGTTTATCTATTAATATTGGAGCTAGTGGTTGTGATGGTGAAACATGGAGTATGGTGTTAGTAGATTCAGGAAATGTTGCAGAATCTTCTCCAGAACAACGTTATTTAAAATTTGTGTTAACCAATGATGAATTATGTTTGGCAGTATTTACACAAGAGCGTTCGTTTGATATAACACCAATCCAAGTTGAGGGTAGTAACGAAATTATATTAAATATTGAAGGTTTTGAAGAACCATTAATTTATACCTATTAATAGTAAATCTTCTAATAGAATTATTAAAAAGCTTGAATTTAATTCAGGCTTTTTTTATTTTATTTGTTAGATGAAACAACGCTTTTTTAAGACAAATTACAATCGAAATGCACATAAATTAGGAACATAACTTATTTTTCTCATACATTTGTAGCTTCAAAAAATCATATATGCCGAAGAATTTAGTCATTGTCGAGTCACCAGCAAAAGCCAAAACCATAGAAAAATTTCTTGGTAAAGATTTCAAAGTAGAATCTAGTTTTGGGCATATTGCAGACTTGCCTTCAAAAGAGTTAGGAGTTGATGTAGAAGGTGATTTTGATCCAAAATATCAAGTATCAAAAGACAAAAAAGATGTCGTTAAAAAATTAAAAGATCTTGCAAAAAAAGCAGATATTGTTTGGTTAGCTAGTGATGAGGATCGAGAAGGAGAAGCAATTGCATGGCATTTAGCCGAAACCCTAGGTCTTGATAAAGCAAAGACTAAACGAATCGTTTTTCATGAGATTACTAAAAGTGCTATCTTAAAAGCAATTGAAAATCCAAGAGATATTGATTATGATTTGGTAGATGCACAGCAAGCACGTCGCGTTTTAGATAGAATTGTAGGTTATGAATTGTCTCCTGTATTATGGAGAAAAGTAAAAGGTGGTTTGTCTGCAGGACGAGTACAATCTGTTTCTGTGCGATTAATTGTTGAGAGAGAACGTGATATTTTAGACTTCAAACCAGAAGCATCTTATAGAATTGATGCAGAATTTTCTAATGAAGACGGACAAACCTTCAAAGCAAAACTTCCGAAGAACTTTAAAACTAAAGAAGAAGCCTATAAATTTTTAGAATCTAATGCTAATGCAGATTTTAAAGTCGCAGATCTTCAAAAAAAACCAGCAAAAAAATCACCAGCTGCACCATTTACAACATCAACGTTACAACAAGAAGCTTCTAGAAAATTAGGCTACTCGGTTAGTAGAACGATGCAAAATGCTCAGCGTTTATATGAAGCTGGTTTGATAACTTATATGAGAACCGATAGTGTAAATTTATCTGATGATGCACGAAAAGGTGCAAAAGCAGAAATTGAAGATGCTTACGGTGAAAAATTTAGTAAATCAAGACAATATAAAGGGAAATCAAAAGGTGCTCAAGAAGCTCACGAAGCGATTAGACCAACAGATTTTAAAAAACATTCAGTAAATATAGAACGCGACCAAGCTAAATTATATGATTTAATTTGGAAACGTGCCATTGCTTCTCAAATGAGCGATGCACAATTAGAACGTACCAACGTGAAAATTGACGCTTCAACTCATAACGAAATATTTACGGCAAATGGAGAAGTCATCACTTTTGAAGGGTTTTTAAAAGTTTATTTAGAAGGTACAGATGATGAAGATACTGAGCAGGAAGGTATGTTGCCAGCAATGAAAGTTAATGAGACTTTGTTAAATAGTTACATTACTGCAACAGAGCGTTTTTCTCGCGCTCCATACCGTTTTACAGAAGCCTCTTTGGTAAAACAATTAGAAGAGCTTGGTATTGGTAGACCATCTACTTATGCGCCAACAATTTCTACAATTCAAAATAGAAATTACGTTGAAAAAGGTACTAATGAAGGTGTTGAGAGAGATTATACACAACTATTACTTCAAGATGGAAAACTGACTGATAATAAATTAACAGAAAAAGTAAATAGCGATAAAGGGAAGTTAATACCAACAGATATTGGTATGATTGTGACCGACTTTTTAGTGACTCACTTCGGAAATATCCTAGATTACAATTTTACCGCTAAGGTGGAAGCAGATTTTGATGAAATCGCAGAAGGTAAAGAGGATTGGAAAAAAATGATGAAAGATTTTTACAAACGCTTTCATCCTGTAGTTGTTGATGTTCAGGAAAATGCAGATAGAGAATCTGGAGAACGTATTTTAGGTAAAGATCCAAAAACGGGTAAACAAGTTAGTGTACGTTTAGGTAAATTTGGACCAATGGTTCAAATAGGAACAGTTGACGATGAAGAAAAGCCAACATTTGCAAGTTTATCACCAGATCAACAATTGACATCTATTACATATGATGAAGCAATGGATTTGTTTCAGTTGCCTAAAAGTTTAGGAACATATGAAGGTGAAGCTGTTGAAGTTAATAACGGTCGTTTTGGACCATATGTTAAGTTTGGAGAAGCATTTGTATCGCTTCCAAAAGGAACTAATCCTTTAGATGTAGAAATGGATCAGGCGATTGAGCTTATTAAAGAAAAGCAAAAAGCAGATGCACCTATATATATGTATAAGGATTTACCAGTTCAAAAAGGTAAAGGACGTTTTGGACCATTTATAAAATGGAACAACATGTTTATTAATGTCAATAAAAAATACGATTGGGATAACTTATCTGATGATGAAATTGTAGAGTTGATTGAAACTAAAATTCAGAAGGAAATAGATAAAGTCATTCACAATTGGGAAGACGAAGGCATTCGTGTAGAGAAAGCAAGATGGGGAAGACACAATATTATTAAAGGTAAAATAAAAGTTGAGCTTCCAAAAACGGTTGATGTTACAGACATGACCTTAGAAGAAGCTAAAGCAGAAATAGAAAAGAAAGCGCCAAAGAAAAAAGCGCCTAAGAAAAAGGCTGCTCCTAAAAAGAAAGCAACTGCAAAGAAAAAAACAACGACAAAAAAATAAGTAAAACATGAATTTTAATTTTTTATCTCCTGTTTCAGATACGGTTTTAGCTCATAACGAGTTATTATCTGAGCAAGCACTAGGTAAAAAAATAAAAATACATTCTGCTAAAAACGGTATTCCAGATTTAAATGGTGTTAAACTTGCCATCATAGGTGTAAGGGAAAATCGTAACGATGTTAATTATATGGGTGAAGAATTAAATTTCGATACCATTAGAACATCATTATATGCATTATTTCCTGGGAATTGGCATACTTCAGTAGCCGATTTAGGTGATATTCCAGCTGGTGCAACTATTGAAGATACCTATTATGCGTTGCGTACTATAATTTCAGTATTACTAGAACAAAAAGTCATACCTATAATTATAGGAGGTAGTCAAGATTTAACATATGCCAATTATCGTGCTTACGATACAATGTCACCTATGGTAAATATCGTCAATGTAGATTCTAATTTTGATCTTGGTGACGCTTCCGTGGAAATGAAAAATAATAGTTTCCTCGGAAAAGTGATATTAGAACAACCTTATAATCTATTTAATTATTCTGTTGTAGGTTATCAAACTTATTTTAATTCTCAGGAGGAAATTGATTTGATGGAGAAGTTGTACTTTGAATCTTATAGATTAGGAGATGTAACTCATGCTATTAATTTGGTTGAACCAGTCATGAGAGATGCTCATATTGTAACTGTAGATTTAAAATCTGTAAGAGCATCTGAAGTTGGAGCTAAACAAAAATTTTCTCCTAATGGTTTTAATGGTAAGGAGATTTGTGCAATTACAAGATATGCTGGTATAAGTAACAAAGTGTCTTCTTTTGGTATTTATGAATTTAAATCAACCAATGAGTTAGATGCAACACCAATGCTCATATCACAAATGATATGGTATTTTATAGAAGGCTATAATTGTAGAGTAAATGATGATGATTTTAGTAATACTAACACACATCAAAAATATAATGTATTAATTGAAGATGAAGAGTTGATATTTTATAAGAGCATAAAAACGGGACGTTGGTGGATAGAAATTCCTTTTTTACCAAATGTTAATAATAAATTAAAAAAGCATACGTTATTACCTTGCACGCATGAAGATTATATAGAGGCAAGTCATGGTAAAATACCTGAACGTTGGTTTAAAGCGTATAAAAAGAATGGCGTATAATGTCGTAAACATGATAAATTTAACATATCTTTAATCGACGAAATGTTAACTTTTTGGGATAAAGTGCAAAAAATATTGAAAAAAAATTGGATTTATCAATATATATAAATATGTTTACATCCTTAAAATAATTAAGAACAAGAATTAATACATAATTACAACTAAATAATTTAACCTCAAGTTTCTATGAATATTAAGAAGTTTGCTTTATTAACAACTGTTTTAGCCCTAATGGTAAGTTGCAACTCTGGAGACAGAGGACAGCTCGTAGGTGTTAAAGGAAAGAAATGGCACCCAGAAAAACCTTATGGTATGACACTTATACCAGGTGGTGCATTTATAATGGGTAAATCTGATGACGATTTAGCAGGAGTACAAGATGCTCCAACTAGAACTGTAACAGTAAGAGCCTTTTATATGGATGAGACCGAAATCACAAATAGTGAGTATCGTCAATTCGTAGAATGGGTAAGAGATTCAACTCTTAGAACCAAATTGGCTATTCTAGCTGATGAAATTGGTGAAGCTCCAGGAAATGGAGGTATTGGAGAATTTGCATTTAACGATGCAGATCCTGATAATATGACCGTTTACGAAAAATATATGGATAATAACTATAGTGGCCTTGGACCTACAGGCTATGAAGGTAGAAAATTAAACAAAGATGTTGATTTGATTTTCGATACTGCAGATTATCCAGATGAGTATTATGCTGAAGTTATGGATACGATGTATCTTCCAATTGAAGAGTCTTACAATGGACAACGTACTTGGGATGTGAAGAAATTCAAATTCCAATATAAGTATATGGACATTCAAAAAGCTGCTAAAAACAGAGATTTAAGTCGTAAAGATGTTATCATTACAGAAGAAGTTGTAGTATATCCTGACACAACTGCATGGATTAGAGATTTCTCTTATTCTTATAATGAGCCAATGCACAATGATTATTTCTGGCATGATGCTTATGGAGATTATCCAGTAGTAGGAGTGTCTTGGAAACAAGCTAAAGCATTCTGTCAATGGAGAACACTATATCACAACGCTTATAGAAAATCAAAAGGAAATCATTTTGTGAATTCTTATAGATTACCGTCTGAAGCAGAATGGGAATATGCTGCTAGAGGTGGTTTACAAGGAGCAACGTATCCTTGGGGTGGACCATATGCTAAAAATGATAGAGGATGCTTCATGGCAAACTTTAAACCATTACGTGGTGATTACGCTGCAGATCAAGCTTTATATACTGTAGAGGCAGATGCTTATGAGCCAAACGATTTCAACCTATATAATATGGCTGGTAACGTTTCTGAATGGGTACAAGGATCTTATGATGCTGCTTCTTATGAATATATGGCATCGTTTAATCCAAGTGTGAACAATCCAGAAAACGAACGTAAAGTAGTTCGTGGAGGATCTTGGAAAGATGTTGCTTACTTCTTACAAGTTAGTTCAAGAGATTACGAATATGCAGATTCTGCAAGAAGTTACATTGGTTTTAGAACCGTTCAAGATTATATGGGAACTGAGGTAACTAAGAACGCTGCAACCAACAACTAAACATTTATACAATTAACTAAACTAAATATTAATCTACTTAAGTTATCAACTGACTTAAAAAACTAAAAACACAAAATTATGGCACAGAAAGGAAAAATCACAATCGCTAATATGGTCTACGGACTAGGAGCTGCAATCGTTATACTTGGAGCTTTATTTAAAATTCAACACTGGCCAGGAGGTTCGTTGATTTTAACCATAGGGATGATTGTTGAGGCCTTAGTATTTACCTATTCTGCATTTGAAAGACAACAGTCAGATTTAGATTGGTCTTTAGTATATCCTGAATTAGCTGGAGGAGCATTAACTTCTAAAAAAGCTAAAAAAGAAGAGCCTAAAGATGCAGAAGGTTTATTATCTAAAAAATTAGACAACTTATTAAAAGATGCTAAAATTGACGGTGAGTTAATGGCAAGCTTAGGAAACAGTATCAAGAATTTTGAAGGTGCTGCAAAAGGAATAAGCCCAACTGTTGATGCTATGGCATCTCAAAAGAAGTATGGTGAAGAAATGTCTTTAGCTGCTGCTCAAATGGAATCTTTAAATAGTCTTTATAAAGTGCAAATGGAAAGCGCTAGTCGTCAGGCTACAATTAACGAAGAATCTCTTGTGAATGCAGAGAAGTTGAAAGAACAAATGCAATCATTAGCTGCTAACTTATCATCATTAAATGGTGTTTATGGAGGTATGTTATCTGCAATGAACAAAAACTAATTAGTTTTTTAACTAAAACATTAACAACTAAAAAAACTAATTAACATGGCAGGAGGAAAATTATCTGCAAGGCAGAAAATGATTAACTTAATGTACTTAGTCTTCATCGCGATGATGGCTATGAACATGTCGAAAGAGGTATTATCCGCTTTCGGTTTAATGGAAGCAAAATTTGCAAGTGCAAATGTGGTTACAACTGATATGAACGAAAAGTTACTTGCTAACTTGGAGGCCAAAGCAGAAGAGAAACCAGCTGATTTTGCTACAGCAGCAAACAAAGCAAAAGAAATAAGCACTGCATCTGATGAATTCTATAAATATATAGAAACTTTAAAAGTTCAACTTTTAAAGAAGGGTGATTATACTATTGATCCAAAAACGGGGAAATTACCTTTTGAAGCAATGGATAAAACCGATATTCTTGATGAAATGTGGTTTACTGGTGATAGATTGACTAAAGATGGTCAGGCTGTTATGGCTAAAATCGACGCTTACAAAACTAAGGTTAAAAGTATTATTGGAAATGATGTAAAATATACTAAAGCCATTGAGAACTTTGAAAATAGATTTAGTACTGCTCAAGAAGAAAATAAAGATGGAAAGAAAATTGATTGGTTAGATTACCATTTCAAAGGATTTCCTGCAATTGCATCTTATACTAAGTTAACAGCATTACAAAATGATGTTAAAGTTACTGAGGCAAATATGTTTAATGTATTCTTAGGGAATACTTTAGATGAAGCCGTTTCTCTTAAAAACTATACAGCAATTGTAATTGCTGATAAATCGGCATTCTTTGCTGGTGAGAAATTTCAAGGTAAAGTTGTATTAGGTAAATATGCAAACGTAACACCAACAGGATTAAGCGTAGGTGGTTCTTCTGTAGATTTAGAAAAAGCAATTGATTCAACTGGTGCTGCTCGTTTAGATTTTGGAGTTGGTGGAGTTGGTGAACATGAAATCGATGGTGTATTTACATTCTTAGAAGACGGTAAGCCATTAGAAATTCCAATTAAAGGAAACTATGTGGTAGTACCACGTCCAAACTCTGCTACTATTTCTGCAGATAAAATGAATGTTGTTTATCGTGGTGTAGTTAACCCAATGACAATCTCTTTCGCAGGTGTACCAGATAATAAAGTATCTGCTTCTGGATCTGGATTAAAAAGAGGTTCAGGTACAGGGAAATATACAATGGTACCAACATCTGGTAGAGAAGTTACAATTAATGTAACTGCAACACTTGATGACGGTTCTAAAGTAAGTGATAAAGCTGTATTTAGAATTAAAGATATACCAAAACCTTCAGGTCAAATGGCAGGTTCAAGTAATCCTAAATTACCTAGAAATAATGTTGCTGTTGGAAGAGTGGAAGCTGTTTTAGAAGATTTTGATTTTGACTTACCATTAACGGTAACTGGCTTTAAAATTAAAGTAGAAGGTAAGCCTTCTATAACATGTTCTGGTAACAGATTAAATGGTTCTGCAAAGTCGGCTTTAAGTAGTGCTAAGCGTGGTTCTCAAGTCCAAATTTTCGATATCAAATCGAAGAGTTCAGGTCCTATTATCAAGCCAGCATCACCAATTGTTATCGAGTTGTCTAACTAAACAACTTAATAGAGTAACCCAAATTAAAATTAAAAAGATGAATTATAAATTTTTATTATCAATCATTGCCACAGTTTGTATAACATCTAGTGTATGTTCTCAAGCTAACATTTTAAATGCCAAGAAACCTACAGAGGTTGGTGTTAAAACAGAGGCGCAATTAGCATTAGATTATGACAAGCCGTTAGAATATGGTTATGTTGATGATAGAGACATTTTGTTTTCTAAAATGACTTGGGAAAAAGTAGTTTTAGATGAACGTGTTAATTTTCCATTATACTTTCCTGTAGATACCAATAATATCGGTAAAGAAAGACGCTCTTTATATCATACATTGATTAAAGGTGTAAAAGATGGTAAAATAACAAATGTTTATACTGATTCTTACTTTTCTCAGAAAAGAACTGAAAAGGAACTTCAAGACCTAACAACTGTAGTTGACACGTTAGATATTGGTTATGACCAATTAAATGCTGATGGTTATGTAGATCCAGAATATATCACAACAACAACTATCGAAGCGTATCACATTAGTGCTTATTTAATTAAAGGCCTTTGGTATTTCGATAAACGTCATGGCGAATTAAAGTATAGAATTCTTGGTATTGCACCAGCAGCACCAGATGTGAATTTCTTAGATTCTGAAGATGAGGCTCAAAAAATGCCTAATGCATTATTTTGGGTATTCTATCCTGAAGCTAGAGAGGTCTTACATGAAGGTAAAGCATTTAACAATAAAAATAGTGCGATGCCATTGACTTTTGATCACTTACTTAATTCTAGACGTTTTAATGGTTACATGTACAAAGAAGAAAATGTATATGGTGATAGAGAAGTTAAAGATTATATCGCAGATAATGCGCTTATGCAACTTTTAGAATCTGATCGTATTAAAGAGAAGATTCGTAACTTCGAACAAGATATGTGGTCTTACTAAGAAAACATAAATAATATGAAACGCTCACTTTTAAAGTGGGCGTTTTTTTTGTTTTATAACTTCGGAAAATAGGAATCTTTTAGATAAAGTCAAATCATTGTAATTATAACTTCTTTACATTTGTGTTCCTATTTATTTTAAATTGGTAAACGTGTGAAAGAAGTAGATTATATCATAGTAGGTAATGGATTAGCAGGAATTGCTTTTTGTGAACAGTTGAGAACAGCAAATAAAGATTTTGTTGTGTTTGATAATAACTCACAACAATCATCAAGTGTTGCAGCAGGATTGTATAATCCAGTAATTTTAAAGCGATTTACCAAAGTTTGGAATGCAAAAGAACAGTTAGCCTTAGCATTGCCAAAATATAAAGTGCTCGAACAACTACTACACGTAAAATTAGATTATCAATTACCTGTGTACAGACGATTTACTTCGGTTGAAGAGCAGAATGATTGGTTCACTGCTTCAGATAAACCTGTTTTAGAAGACTTCTTATCCACAAATTTAGTGAAAAACACAAACGCTACTATAAATGCAGATTTCGGATTTGGAGAGGTTTTAAATTCTGGTAGAGTTAACACCTCACAACTTGTAAAGACCTACAGAAATTACCTTCATGTTAACGACAAACTTAGAGATGAGGAATTTCAGTATGAATTATTAAAGATAGAACAAGATCATATTCAATATAAAAACATACAAGCAACTCATATTGTATTTGCAGAAGGCTTTGGAGTGACTAAAAATCCATTCTTTAATCATTTACCACTAAATGGTACAAAAGGAGAAATGCTCACCATAGAAGCTCCAGATTTAAAAATGGAATTTATTATGAAATCATCTGTGTTTATCGTTCCATTGGGAGATCATTTGTTTTGGATAGGAGCAACATATGAACGTGAAGATAAAACGCATAGCATTACTGATAATGCCAAAGAACAATTAGTTGATAAACTAAAACAGATAATAAATTGTGACTTTAAAATCGTAAAACAAGTTGCTGGTATAAGACCAACTACTAAAGATAGGCGACCTTTGGTTGGATCACATTCAGATTATAAAAATGTACATGTGCTAAACGGATTAGGAACACGAGGCGTTATGATTTCTCCTTATGTTGCAGAACAATTATTCAACCATATTGAAAAAGGAGAATTATTAGATCCCGAAATAGATATCAATAGAATTAAAAATTAGGGAGTGGATCAAATTTCCGAAGTAAACAGAATAAAAGAAATGGGATTTATTTCTTCACCATTTTTTTATCATAGTTCACAAACATGTTGATCCAAATATTTCTTGATAATCTCATGATTATTGGTCCGCAAACAATGAGTGTCACAACTATTGCGATAAAGGCTGTCATTAAAGACGAATTAAATATCAAAAAACTTGTTATAAAAGCAGCTACAGCAAAGGCAATCCCTACACCATAACTCACATACATAGATCCGTAGAAAAATGAAGGTTCAAGGCGGTATTTAAATTTGCAATGCGAACAATGGTCATTAATTTTTAAGACATCACTAAGTACATAAGGATTTTTGGTCTTGTACATGGATTCTTGTTGGCATTTAGGACAAGCTCCTGTAAAAATGCTATAAATTTTTGTGCCTTTTAACATGATTTAAATTTGATTACTTTTGCGCTTTGTAAATAATATACAAATTTACGTTTTAATAAATAATTCACTGTAACAAAAGTAGCAAATGCTCAATATTCATAATCTTTCCATTTCATTTCAAGGCGAATTCTTATTTGAAGATATTACCTTTAAATTAAGTCCTGGTGACCGTATTGGTTTGATCGGTAAAAATGGAGCAGGTAAATCTACCATGCTTAAAATTTTGTCTAAAGAACTAGAACCAGATTCTGGACAAATTGCAGCAGATAAAAACCTGAGTTTTGGGTTTTTGAAACAAGATATTGATTTTGTCTTGGGTAGAACAGTACTCCAGGAATCGTATGAGGCATTTAAAGAAATCAAAGAATTAGAAGCAAAAATGGAGTTTGTCAATACAGAATTGGCAGAACGTACCGACTATGAAAGTGAGGGTTATCATCAGTTAATGATTGATTTAAACGAGGTCCAGCATCAGTATGAAATAATAGGTGGTTATAATTATCAAGGTGAAACCGAAAAGATATTGCAAGGTTTAGGATTTAAACGTGAAGATTTTGATAAGCTAACAGATACTTTTTCTGGTGGATGGAGAATGAGAATCGAATTAGCAAAACTATTGCTTCAAAATAATGACATTTTACTATTAGATGAACCTACCAATCACTTAGATATAGAATCTATTATTTGGTTAGAGAATTTTTTAAAAGGGTATTCAGGTGCAGTTGTTATAGTCTCTCACGATAAAATGTTTTTAGATAATGTGACCAATCGTACTATTGAGATTTCCCTCGGAAGAATTTATGATTACCCAAAACCATATTCTAAGTTTTTAATACTTAGAAATGAAATTAAAGCGCAACAGTTAGCATCGCAAAAAAATCAACAAAAGCAAATAGAACAAACTGAGAAACTTATTGAAAAGTTTAGAGCCAAAGCCAGTAAGGCAACAATGGCACAATCGCTTATCAAAAAGTTAGATAGAATGGATCGTATTGAAGTTGACGAAGATGATAATAGCGTAATGACTTTAAACTTTCCTGTATCTATAACACCAGGTAAAGTAGTTGTGGAAGCAAAGAATATCTCTAAAAACTATGGAGATAACCATGTATTGTCTAATGTTAATCTATTAATTGAAAGAGACAGTAAAACAGCATTTGTTGGACAAAACGGTCAAGGAAAATCAACACTAGCTAAAATCATAGTTGGCGAATTAAAACATCAAGGCGATTTAAAATTAGGACACAATGTGCAAATTGGTTATTTCGCTCAAAACCAAGCAGAATATCTAGATGGTAGCAAAACTGTTTTAGATACTATGATTGATGCCGCTAATGAAACAAATAGAAGTAAGGTTCGTGATATTTTAGGATCATTTTTATTTAGAGGTGACGAGGCCGAAAAGTATGTGCGTGTTTTATCTGGAGGCGAACGAAATCGTTTAGCTTTGGCAAAATTAATGCTCCAACCACTTAACATGTTAGTGATGGATGAGCCAACAAATCACTTGGATATTAAATCTAAAAACGTACTAAAAGAAGCGCTTAAGAAATTTGAAGGCACTTTAATTTTAGTATCACATGATAGAGATTTTCTACAGGGATTAACTAACAATGTTTACGAATTTAAAGATCAAAAAATAAAAGAATATTTAGGTGATATTGATTTCTACCTAGAAGAGCGTAATGTTGAAAATTTAAGAGAAGTAGAAAAACGAACTGTCATAAAAGAGACACCTAAAGAGACGAATAAGCAATCTTACCAAGACCAGAAAAAACTGAAATCTTTAAATAATAAATTGAGTAATATTGAGTCTAAGATTAATGCGTTAGAAAAGGATATCAAAAAAGATGATGTTGATCTTGCTACAAATTATGACGCTACAGCATCTGACGCTAGTTTTTTTGATCGTTACCAAGCTAAAAAGGATAAACTAAAAAAGTTAATGGCAGATTGGGAAACGATCACGCTAGAGCTGGACGAGTTGAGTTAAAACAACCAGTTTTTATTTTTTTAAGGAATAATTAACAACCATACACTAAACTTACTAATATTTTTGCGGTCTAACTAGTTCAACCAAATTAGATCAATGCGTAATATAATACTCTCCATTATTGGTGTCGTTTTAATTGTAGGCTCATATTTTATAGCTAAACGATTAATTGATAATAAGAAAAAGCCTAAACCTGTACCCGAAAAAGTTGTAAAGACAGTATTTACAGATACTGTTCAAAATGGCACAATACAAATAGTAATTCCTGCAAATGGTAGTTTGGTAGCAAAACGTCGCGTAGAATTATATGCTGAAGTTCAAGGTGTATTTAGAACTAGTGGTAAACTTTTTAAACCAGGTCAAGAATATAATCAAGGTGAAAATTTAATTCGTATTGATGCTGCCGAATATTATGCTAGTGTTCAATCTTCAAAAAGTAATTTGTATAATTCTATAGCTGCAATTATGCCAGATTTGCGACTGGATTTTCCAGATGTGTTTCCAAAATGGCAAACCTACCTCAATGGTTTTGATTTAAATAAATCAACACCTAAGTTACCTGAAATGACTTCGGAAAAGGAAAACTATTTTATAACTGGTCGTGGTATTGTATCTAATTATTACAACGTCAAAAATTTAGAGCAACGACTAGCAAAATATAATATAAGAGCACCTTTTAATGGCATTTTAACTGAAGCGCTAGCTACAGAAGGTTCTCTAATTAGAAGCGGACAAAAATTAGGAGAATTTATTGATCCGTCCTCTTATGAAATGGAAGTCGCTCTAAGTAAAACTTATGCAAGTCTTTTAAATGTAGGAGAAACTGTGAAACTTAATAATCTTGAAAATACTGAGGAGTTTTCTGGTGTGATTTCACGTGTTAACGGAAGTATAGATGCAACTACACAAACCATTACAGCTTTTATAGAAGTAAATGATAAGAGTTTAAAAGAAGGCATGTATTTGGAAGCTAATCTTAATGCAAAAAGCGAATCTGATGCCATTGAGATTGATCGAAATTTAGTGCTAGAAGGCAATCAAATTTATGTGGTTAGGGATAGTATTTTAGATGTTATTGATGTGAAGCCTGTTTATTTTTCAGATTCAAAAGTGGTTTTGAAGAATGTTCCAAATGGGACTATAATACTAGAAAAACCAGTTCCTGGAGCTTATGCAGGAATGCTAGTTAAAGCTTTTGTAGACGAAAAAGTTGAGCAGCCAATTTCCGAAGAAAAAGAAGATATAAAAAAAGACGCTGTAACTAAATCTAAAAAAGCAAAATAGGACATGAGAAAGTTAATTGCCTATTTTATTCGTTATCACGTTGCAGTAAATATTTTCATTATTGCGTTTTTTATCTTTGGTATTTTGGGATATATGTCCTTAAAATCATCATTTTTCCCACTTGTTGATTCTAAAATTATCAATGTTAGTATTGCATATCCTGGCGCTTCTCCACAAGAAATTGAAGAAGGTATTGTATTGCAAATTGAAGATAACCTCAAAGGACTTCGAGGTATTGATCGTGTGACATCCACATCTAGTGAAAATAGTGGAACGATTACAGTTGAGATAGAGAAAGGTGAAAACATTGATTTCATGTTGCTTGAAGTCAAAAATGCAGTAGATCGAGTACCATCATTTCCTACTGGTATGGAGCCTTTAGTGGTTTCTAAACGTGAGGAAGTAAGAGAAACGATTTCGTTTGCTTTGAGTGGGAAAAATGTTCCTTTGGCTACTTTAAAACAGATTGGTCGTCAAGTAGAAAATGATTTACGTGCTATTGATGGGATTTCGCAAGTTGAAGTGTCTGGTTACCCTTCCGAAGAAATTGAAATTGCAGTCAACGAAATTAATTTATTAGCTTATAATTTAACCTTTAATGAGGTTGCTCTGGCGGTAAGTACTTCTAATATTCTAGTAACAGGAGGTAATATTAAAACTGATGCCGAAGAATATTTGATTCGTGCTAACAATCGTGCATATTATGGAGATGAGTTATCTAACTTAATAATTCGTGCAACTCCAGACGGTAAAACGGTTAGGTTAAAAGATGTAGCGGTTGTTAGAGATCGTTTTTCTGAAACACCTAATGCTACTTATTTTAATCAAGAATTATCAATAAATATAGCAGTAACAAGTACTAATAATGAAGATTTAGTTGCGTCTGCTCAAAAAGTAAAGGATTATATAGAAGCGTATAATCAAAAGTATGAGAATGTAAGATTAGATGTCGTTAGAGATTTATCTATTACATTAGAACAACGTACTGCATTGCTTGCTGAAAATGCTATAGTTGGGATGATATTGGTACTCATTTTCTTGTCACTATTTTTAAATACGCGTCTCGCATTTTGGGTCGCATTTGGCTTGCCTATTTCATTTTTAGGAATGTTTATTTTTGCAGGTCAATTTGATGTCACGATAAACGTATTGTCACTTTTTGGGATGATAATCGTGATTGGTATTTTGGTGGATGATGGTATTGTTATTGCAGAAAATATATATCAACATTACGAAAAAGGTAAAACACCAATTGAAGCTGCTATTGATGGAACAATGGAAGTGATTCCTCCAGTAATTTCTGCAATCATAACAACGATATTAGCCTTCTCTTTATTCTTGTTTTTAGATAGTAGAATAGGTGAGTTTTTTGGAGAAGTATCAGTAATTGTTATTTTAACATTAGTGGTTTCTCTTGTTGAGGCTTTAATTATTTTACCTGCGCATTTAGCACATTCTAAAGCGCTTCGGAAACAGGAAGTTGATGAGAATCCATCAAAATTCAAACAATTTTTCGCTAAAATGAGAGGCATTAATGCCTTTGGTGATAAAATAATGAGTTTTTTAAGAGATAAAGTATATGCTCCAACATTAGATTTTGTCCTCAAATTTAAAATGTTGTCTTTAGGTATTTTTGTTGCTCTATTGATCTTAACATTTGGAGCAATGGGTGGAGGTATAATTGGTGTGACCATATTTCCTTCTATTGCGAGTGATCGTGTTTCTATTGAATTGGATATGCCTAATGGAACCAATGAAAAGATAACAGATTCAATCATCTCTATGATTGAAGAAAAATCATTTATCGTTAATAAAGAGTTTACTGAGAAGTATTTAAAAGGTAGCGACAAAGCGCTTTTTGAAAACACCATATTAACATTAAATAGTAGTTCAAGTGCACGTTTGGTAATTAATATGTTGCCAGGAGAGGAACGACCAGATGAGATTAAATCCTCAATGATTGCTAATAGATTGCGAGAGTTAGTTGGTCCTGTAGTTGGAGCAGAGCGATTGATTTATGGTTCAGGAGGGAATTTTGGAGGAAGTCCTGTTTCCGTAGCATTATTAGGGAATAATATTGAAGAATTAAAAGCAGCCAAAAACGAATTAAAACAAATTTTACAAGAAAATCCGTTATTGAAAGATGTCGAGGACAATGATCCTGCAGGTATTAAGGAAATTAGGTTGGAGCTTAAAGAAAGTGCTTATCTGCTTGGTCTAGATTTGAGAACGGTAATGTCTCAAGTACGTTCAGGATTTTTTGGTGCTCAAGCACAGCGTTTTCAAAGAGGACAAGATGAAATTCGAGTTTGGGTTCGTTATGATAGAAGTAATCGTGCATCGATCAATGATTTAGATGATATGCGAATTTTAACTCCAACAGGAGAGCGAGTAACATTAAAAGATATCGCGTTTTACACGATAGAAAGAGGTGATGTAGCAATTAATCACTTAGATGGACAACGAGAAATTAGAGTCTCTGCAGATTTAAAAGACCCAAGTTCTAGTGCAACAGATATTCTTGATGACCTTAAAACAAATGCCATTGTAGATTTACATTCTAAATATCCAACAATTACAGCTGCTTTTGAAGGTCAAAACCGAGAGGCACAAAAATTAAATAGTTCTTTAGCAGCAGCAGGTATTCCTATACTGTTACTTATTTATGTGACTATAGCGTTTACTTTCCGAAGTTATAGTCAGCCATTATTATTAATCTTACTTGTTCCATTTAGTTTAACAGCTGTAGCTTGGGGACACTGGATTTTTGATTTCCCTGTCAACGTACTATCCTTATTAGGAATTATCGCGCTCATTGGAATTATGGTTAATGATGGGTTGGTACTTATAGGTAAATTTAACACCAATTTAAAAGAAGGTATGCGCTTTGATTTAGCTATTTCCGAAGCTGGTAAATCACGTTTTAGAGCTATTTTCTTAACCTCATTAACAACAGTTGCAGGTTTAGCGCCATTACTTTTAGAAAAAAGTAGACAAGCGCAATTTTTAAAACCAATGGCGATTTCAATTTCCTTTGGTATTGCGTATGCAACTATTTTAACTCTGTTAGTATTGCCATTATTTTTATCATTTAGCAATAGTATTAAGAAAAATGCAAAATGGTTATGGACTAATAAGGAAGTAACAAAAGAAGAAGTAGAACGTGCTATAAAAGAGCAAAATGAAAGTCATGAACATTAAATTATATTGTGCTTACGCTTTATTTTTCTTCGGAATAATAGTCAATGCGCAACAAGTATTAACAACTGATGAAGCTGTAAAGCTTGCATTAGAGCATAACTACGGAATTAAAATAGCTAACAATACTGTTGAAGTAGCAGAAAATAATACAGGAATTTTAAACTCTGGTTATTTACCAACACTTACAGGAAATGCTGGAGCTACGCTAGATATTCAGGATTCTGAAGGTCAGCGAGTTGATGGAGATGTTATTATTGCTAAAGGTATAGAGACACGACGTTACAATGCGTCTGTAAATTTAAATTATACTTTGTTTGATGGGTTAGGACGTTTGTATAATTATAAGCGTTTAAAAGAAGAATATCAATTGTCTGAACTGGAAGCTCGCGAAACGATAGAAACTACAATGCTACAGTTGTTTTCAATATATTATACAGTAGCTCAATTGTCTGAAAACACAGAAGCTTTAGAAGAAACATTAATTATTTCAAAAGATAGATTAACAAGAGCAGGCTATCAATTTGATTACGGTCAAAGTACCAAATTAGGTGTTTTAAATGCGGAAGTAGATATTAATAATGATAGTATCAATCTCATAAATGCAAAACAACAATTGAGAAATACAAAACGTGATTTAAACGTTGTATTAGGAAATCAAATACTTGAAGATTATAATGTAGATACAGATTTGAGTTTTTTGTTAGCTTTAAATAAAGAAGAGCTTTTAGAGAAAACAAAAGCTAATAATGTGTCTTTACTACAAACAGAACGTAATATAAATATTAGTCAGTTTGATATTAAAACCAACAAAGCACAGTTTTTACCTACAATAGGATTAGTTGGGTCTTACGGTTGGAATGAATCTTCTACTGATAATCCTTTAGCATTTACTATACAAAGTACAACCTCTGGATTGTCTGCTGGATTAAATTTATCATGGAATCTATTTGATGGAGGAGGTACCTTAACACGTGTTAAAAATGCTAAGATTGTTTTAGAGAACCAAAAACTTCAAAAAGAACAATTAAATATTGATATAGAGCGTAATTTTAATAATGCTTGGGATGATTATCAAAATAAACTAGTAATTTTTCGAGTGCAAGAAGATAATATCAAGACCTCGCAAAATAATTTTGAACGTACTCAAGAAAAATTTAAGATTGGTCAAGTGACTTCAATAGAATTCCGTCAAGCACAGCTTAATTTACTTAACTCTGAGTTAAATAGAAATCAAGCCAAATACGATGCTAAATTAGCCGAGTTGACTGTACTTCAGTTAAGTGGAGAACTATTAAATGTAGATTTTTAATTTCAGAACCTGCCTGTCGGCAATCAGGGAAAATAAGACAACTATGCAAGAGTACTTTTTTCAATGTCCTTATTGTTGGGAATCCATATCCATGTTAATTGATGTTTCTCAAACCTATCAAAAATATATAGAAGATTGTGAGATTTGTTGCAATCCGATACAATTAGAGATTTCTGCTGAAAATCATGAAATCTCTAGTTTTGATGCCCAAAACATAGAGCAATAGATTTTTACTAAATAATTGAAAATCAGATATTTAAAAATATTTTCGATGAACGACATTGCAGTTCGTCGAAAATAATTGTCGTATATCGGTTATTCTTATATATTCGTTATAGAAATGCCTCCCTCATCGAAATCTATTAATATGAAAACCGCTAAACTTACATTATTATTCTGTTTTGTTACCTTATTGTCCTTTGGTAACGTTTCAATACTAGAAAAAGATGCTTTAAAAGCAATTTACAATTCTACAAATGGTGCACAATGGAGAACGACTTGGGATTTAAACAAACCAGTTGAAGAATGGCATGGTGTTACTGTTAAAGGGGGTAAAGTTATTGGACTTAATTTAGAATTCAATAATCTAAGAGGTACAATTCCTCAAGAAATAGGAGATTTAGTTCACTTGAAACACATTAATCTTTTTAGAAATAAAATTTCAGGAGGTATTCCATCATCAATACAAAACTTAAAATCATTAGAAACTTTAAATGTCGCTTTTAATATGCTCACAAATCCTTTACCAGAAGAGATTGGAGAATTAAAATCTTTAAAATACTTAAAGTTATTTATGAATACAATTCAAGGAGAGATTCCATCAACTATTGGTCAGTTAACAAACTTAAATACTTTAGAATTATACAATAATCAATTAACTGGAGAGTTGCCTTCATCAATAGGTGAATTAACAAAATTAAAGGAGATATTATTGAGTAGTAATCAAATGTCTGGTAAGTTACCTAAAACCATTTCAAATGTAAAAGGGTTAAAGATCCTTAGTCTTTTTGAAAATAATTTCTTTGGTACGTTACCAAACTCAATATGTAGTTTAACAGACCTTGAGGAGTTAGTAATTTCTAACAATGCATTCTACGGAAAATTGCCAAATCAAATGGCTAATCTTACAAATTTAAAAGTATTACTTATTGGTAACAATGATTTTAAAGGTGAGTTAGTTGAACTTCATGCGAAACTTCCAAACTTAAAACAGTTTGATTTTGTAGATATTAATAACCAAAGTTCAATTGCAACACTTGATTCAGAAGACGACGATTAATAACATTTATATAGTTTTAAATTAGATTTAGCTCTCAACATGAATGTGTTGGGAGCTTTTTTATGGTGATTAAAATGTCTTTAAACAAATGGTTTACAATACGTAATAGCTTAATCAATAAGCAAGTAAATACTAATAATAAAATCTATTAAAATCTTCACGAAATATATTGGTAATATCTAAAAAAGCTTTTATATTTGCAGTCCTAAAATGATTGAGTCGGTATTATGAACCGAAAGTTAAAAGCTAAGACAACCATTTTTTGATTATATCGCGGGATAGAGCAGTAGGTAGCTCGTCGGGCTCATAACCCGAAGGTCACTGGTTCGAGTCCAGTTCCCGCTACTAAATGTTATCTGTTTAAAATCAATGGTTTTGTTTACACAAAACCATTTTTTTTATGTTTAATTTAAATTCTTATCTTACGAATGAACACGGAAACGAACACATTTTAGAACACAGTTTGTCAAACAAGAAAAAATTTACGGCCCCCAAAATTTATTCAGCTAACGGTAATTTAACTAAGCGTTGGTATGTTTACTACTCTTTTCGAAATCCTGAATCTGGAATACTCCAACGTATAAAAAATGTGTACGGTGGTGCTAATAGATATAATACAAAAGAAGACCGACTTACTATTTTGAGTATTTATAGAGTTAAGCTTTTAAGTTTATTAAAAGAGGGTTTTAATCCCTTTGAAGATAATACTGCACTTTATGAGAAACGTGAGGGTAAGAAGCGAAATTCAATAAAGCACAAGAATGAAGTTACTGAAGTTAAATTAACGATTAGTCCAAAAGTCTCCGTTTTATCTTATAAAGAAGCCTTTGTAAAAGGATTGAAATACAAGGAAAAGTTAATAAGTGATACCACAAGACGTAGTTATGAAAATCGTTTAAAAAATTTTTTGCTGTGGGTTGAAAAACATCATCCAGACCTAAAAGCGATTACCGATATAGACAAGAAAATGGTAATGGATTTTTTAAATCATATTTTAGACAAAACCAGCCCTAGAAATCGTAATAATTATCGAACTGATTTAAGTAGTATTATGCAGGCGTTGGAGGATAATGATATTATTCCGACCAACTTCATAAAAAAGATAACTGTATTAAAATCTGTACCGCAAAGAAACAAAACTTATTCAAAGGAGGAGCAAAAGGATATTTTTGAACATTTGGAGAAAACTGATAAAACCTTATTGCTCTTTATAAAATTTATATCCTATAATTTTTTGAGACCTATAGAAGTCTGTAGATTACGAGTTGGTGATCTAGACATAAAGAATAAGCGAATTCAATTTAAAGCCAAGAATAGTCCTTTAAAGACTAAAATTATACCTGATTTATTGCTTAAAGATTTACCAAATCTCTCTAAGCTAAACAAAGAAGATAGTTTGTTTACTCCTGATGGTATAGGAGGGGTTTGGGAATCCGAGTTAAGTAATAAGCGTGATTACTTTTCTAAACGGTTCAAGCGTGTTGTCAAAGACCCATTTAATTTGGGAGCAGATTATGGGTTGTATAGCTTTAGACATACATATATTACAAAATTATATCGCGAGTTAGTCAAGGGGTCTTCACCATTCGAATCTAAAAGTAAGTTGATGCAGATTACAGGGCATTCTTCTATGAAAGCCCTTGAGAAATATCTACGCGATATTGATGCTGAGTTTCCTGCTGATTATTCTGAATTAATAAAATCTTAAGTTCATATTTTGGAAAAGCCTTTAAAAGATAAGCACAGTGAATTAATACATAGATTGTATAAGCCACTCATATTTTACTTGCCTCGTAAGATGTGGGCTGATTTGGATGGCAAGTGGATGGATAAAGAATTTGATACCGTGTTCAATACTGTTATTCTAATGCGTGAGAATGGAGATAATTATATACTTAATAATGGTGCTTCAAATATATATTTATTAGGGAAAGCTTCGTCGTTGGATAAAAATATCTATGAGCTCCTAGATTTGAAAGTTAAGTTAACCTCTGAAGCATTCTGTTTTCTGTCCGAAAGATATTCTATAAGTGTTGCATTTTACAAACATGTATCTAATTGGATGGTAGAGCATGTCAATGACTATATTTCTTGCTGTAATGAAGAAACTATAAATTCATTTAAAATCCAGAAAGAAGCATTTGCTAAACATTGGGATTATATTCAAAAGCATTTTTCTGTTCCAGATCATTTAAAAAATTATTTTGATAATGCTCAATTGAACACTCAAGATATAGCTATTATACCTGATTTGATAAATGGTGACAAGTCGCGGGTAGAATTTATATTTGAAAAGCTGGCTAAACCGATAAAGAATAAAAAGAAAATACTTATTACAGAAGATGAGGCTGAAAAATTCCTTTTAAAAACTGTATTTAACGTACAATTATATTAATCTAAATCGACATAAATGACCAATAAAAAATCAATCACGGATGAAGATGCAACGCTTAACTTTAGAATACCGAAAGTATTAAAAGCGACAATTATTGCTAAGGCTGAGAAAGAAAATATAACTAGTTCTAAATATCTGCGTGATTTATTGGAAGCAGTTCACAATGGAAGTTATTGCAACCAAGATAAGTTGAAATCGGAACGTGAAGACTTTTTGTTCTCAATTGAGTTTTTACAGCTGATAGTTTGGATTTATAAAAAACGAGAAAACAACAGGCGTGAAGTCGAGAAAAATGATTTAGAACGTTATGTTAAAACACTAAAAAGAACTGAGAAGTATCTTCCTGAAAGTTTAGTACGGGAGTTTGATAAAGTTCTAAATAATTTACTTTTGGTTAGAGCTGAGATGAGTTATGATGGAGATTATTTTGATTTTCATAATTCCTATAATGGTGACAAAAAATTCAACTATGAAGAGGTAGAGAAGTTTTTGCTGAATGAAAACGTATTTAAAGATTTTATTGACAAAGGAGTGAGTCATAAACCTAATATTCTGTTACAATAAGGTGCCAAAAGTTTTGTGATAAATCATGTGATATTTTTGTAATACAATAATATCACAAGACAAAATAATTTAGTTTGAGTCATTTTTTATGATTACAAATGTTATGATAAAGTCTATATTTAGGGGCTTTAACCGCAATGAACTTAAAAAAACACTATTGCTTTTTTGTGATACAAATATTATAAAATAGCATTTGTGTTATGAGCTATTTAAGATATTAATTAAAAAAGGAGATAGATGATTTTTCGGTTTTTTGTTTATAAATCTCAAAAAAAAAACCGAAAAAAGCAAACTAGACTTTTAATTTATATGTGTGTTGTGATATTTTAAAAAAGTATTACTTTCTATATATGGTCATTTGAGTAAGTAAGATTAATTAAAGCATCAGGTTTAAAATTATGTAGCCTTATTTCAGGACGGGTCAGCATTATGCACAACGGTCTCGTATAAGAATAGTTGCGGTTTTGTGTGCGAGGATTTTCCGAAGGAAAATCAGAAGCTAGAAAACAAAGCAACTAACATTGGTTAAGCTAAAACTAGTAATTTTTTATATACGGTGTTAGCAAAAGTTTTTTATTCCTTATTCAAAAATTCAGTTACTAAATTATTCTTTTCAGATTCCATTTCGCAAGTCCAACTGTCTATAAACCATCTTCCATTTTCATAATGAAGTTGAACGCTATTTAGTCCTCTAATATTGGATTCAGTTTTTAGGTCAGTTCGTATTTCAAATGCACTCCAAACTTGCGCAATATTTCCAAACTTACTAACTACTCGTTTTAGTTCCTTTTCATAAAAATCCTCTTTTGGTGATAATCCAATTGGTATATATTCCGCCTCCAAAGAATGAGTTTCCGCTTTTCCATTTTCATCAATTCTTGTAATAAAAGCATTTTTTGAATGAATAAAACTATCTCTTTCAAACTCCCAAGGTTCACTACTCGAGCCAGAAACAACATCATAATACGCATTCATTATCGCATCTACTGATTTTACGTCTTTTGCGTATTTGTCATTATTAGTTTGTCCAAAAATTGAATTACAAGCGAAAATTATGCTAATTGATGTAAGTATTATTTTGTTCATATCGATTGGTTTTTAAATTTTTGCTAACGGTCTCGTATAAGAATAGTTGCGGTTTTGTGTGCGAGGATTTTCCGAAGGAAAATCAGACGTAACAAAATTGCAACTACCTTTGTTTAAGCACTAATGTAGCAATTATTTTTATACATTGTTGGGCGTAGTGTTTTAACGTATTGCTTCGTCAACCGATTTACTATCTACAAACTGCTCAAAACTGATAATCTTGCCATTGTTCAGTTTCCATATATGGGCAACTCTTGCTTCAAAATACTTGTTCGTTTCTTTATATGTACCCGAATAGGTTCCATAAGCAACTACTTTGTCTTCATTTGCAATATAATCTTCGGGTGTAAATTTATAATCAATCCACTCGCTACCTAAGCGTTTAAAAACATTTTCAGTAACACTTTCTAAACCAATATAAGTTCCTGCATAAGGAAAGCCTTTGGCTTCTGTCCAACTGATATTTACGGCTACATATTTGACTAAATTTTTGCCGTTTTCTTCTGATGTTTCACCTTCATAGGTACTTTTTATTATGTCGAGATTTGTCATAACTTCTTGTTTAAATGAACAACTTGACAATACTAAAAGCATTGTCAAGTTGATGATTATTATAGTTCTTACCATTTCATTTCTCCTGTGTTCACTTTTGCTCCTAACATTAAGGCTGTTTCAAAAGTTAAATTTGGATATTTTGATTTAATAGTTGCTATTATCGCTTCAGAAGTTTTATTGCTACTCAAAGCTTCTTCATAAAATTGAATATAATTTTTCGTGTGGTTTACAGCATCAATAGTGAAATCTGAATTGGTATTTGCGTGTGCAGGGATTACTATTTCAGGTTTTAATTCGCTGATAGTATTTAAGATCGAGATCCAGTTGTTACGAACATCTGTTGTTTGTGCATCTGCCATCCACACATTAAATGTTGTGCCAAAAACATTAATTCCGCCTAAAGCTGTTTTAATTGATGGTATCCATACAAAGGTTCTTTTTGGGAATTCGTCTAATCCAATGATTTCTAGTTTTTCGCCTTCTAACTCAATCGAATTTCCTTTTAGAACTTGAGGTAAGACAACATTAGATGTGATGTTATTGCCTAATTTTTCGCCCCAAACGTCTAATTTCTTTTGAGCTGTTGCCTTAATATGTTCTACTGTTGCAGGCGATGCATAAGCCGTAACCTCTGGGAAATATTTTTTGAATACTTCTAATCCGAAATAAAAATCAGGGTCGCCATGCGAAACATAAATTGTAGTTAAGTTTTTTCCTGAGTTTTTGATTTGTTGTGCTACTATTTCGGCATCCGCCAAGGTAAATTGTGCATCTATTAATACGGCATCGTTTTTACCTGAAATAATTACAGATGCTACACCAAAACTATTTTCTGATGCGTTGTAAACTTGAAGTTTAAATTTGCTTGTTTCTATTGTTTTAAAACTTTGTTCTTGTGCGTTCATTTTGAATAAAATTAAAATTGTTAAAAATACTGTTGAAATAATCGATTTCATTTCTGTTTTGTTTTTACTGATGGTACAAAGATGCAACGGTTACCTACTTCAAAACATTGAACAAGTTCAATAAATGAATTTTCTACTATTATTTACTGGCGATTTTTCGTCTTATTTTACTCAAAAACTCGTGGCTTATGCCCAAGTAAGCGGCAATCTGCAAGTTGGTTAATCGTTGAAAGAGGTTAGGATATTTTTCAATAAAGTCTATATAACGTTGGTCGGCAGTTTTACTCAAATTATCTATCATTCTTCGTTGTAACGAGATATGCGTTTTTTGAGTCATTACTCTAAACAGTTTTTCTATTTTTGGAATGTTATCATAAGCAAGCTCTTTGTCTTTTTTTGAAATTAATAATACTTCACTGTCCTCTAACGCTTGTATGTAAAGTTGTGATGGCGTTTCATTGGTAAAACTGTCGATATCGGTTATCCACCAATTTTCCTGTGCAAAATAGAGTACTTGTTCAAAGCCATTATTATCTATATGATATACTCTAAAAAGACCTTTAGTAACAAAGCCCTCAAACTTGCAAATTTGACCTTCTCGCAGTAGAAAGTGTTTTTTTTGAACTTCTTTTTGGTCGAATAAGTTGCAAAAGCTATCTATCTCTTTTTTGGAAAGCGTAATATGGTTTAAAATATTTTGTATTAATAACTCTGTCATATTCGGAGGATTTTTACATTACGCCCAACGTTAAAGCTATAGTTTCGTTACGGAATGTCACGCAGTGTCATTCCTATGTTTACCGAAAGATAGTAAAAGTGCAGGGAATTTCCGATAGGAAATTCCGCAGTAATGAATTATAGGTGTTGTTAGCGACAGTATTTTTAATAACCGCTAACATAAGCCGTTCTGCTTGTAAGTCCGATGTAGTAGAGTAGGAGAGTAACACAGATCGTAATAGTACTAAATTTGGCAGATGAGAAACGGATCCGACGTCAAGCTTGGTTTTTAAGAGTTTAGTTTTTCGTTTTTTTTGACTTAAAATTCTAAAAAAAAATCGCGAGAAAAGAAGCTGGCAAAAATTAGCGAATTGCATTGTCGCTAACGTGTTTCTTTAGTTTGTAATAAATATATTTATAGAGAGAAAGAGGAGAACTATAACGTGTTTTAGAATTACAGATCCAGTACA